>SVDY01000079.1 GCA_015057665.1 Lachnospiraceae bacterium
TACTGTCTGTTCGGACTTGTGGATACATATCCCACTCTTCCTTTTGGATTTCTATGCATAGCAGATACCGCATTTCGATAGACTACTGTGTCCAGATTGATGGCTTTAAACTGCTTAATCGCCTCACGAATCATTCTTTCCATACCAATCTGATAACGGATTTCTACCAGTCTCTTCTTGGAAATGTCAATTCCCATCACAGAGAAACCTTCTCTGTATCCATCTGTGTAAGTAAATGCAAGGTCATGAATCTGTTCTTCTGACAGGCTGTTCATATACTCTGCCATCTTAATTTCATTTTCACTGATATACTCCCCATAAGCATAAAGATAACGAAGATCTGTAAGATCCGCATTCATAATAATCTCGATTGCGTAATTGCCCTCTTTATCGAACTGCTCACCGATGCGCTCTCTTACGGTCACTTCACTGTAATCGCTAAAGAACCAGTAAATTGCTTCTTTTACCTGGCGGTAAGAAGGATTCTCATCTTTCATAATAGAATACACTTCTAAGAAAAGTTCATTTAAAATGACCAGATTAAAAAGTCTCTGCTCATATGCATATACAATTTCCCCACGAAGTTCTGTATATAACAAACTTAAAATGCGGCCAAACTGGTCACCCAGCATTGCCACAGAAAAATCCGGATTAGCATAACTGCATTCATAATGAAGAGGCATAATGTCCTTGTATAAATCTTCATTCCATCCTTCTAACGTTTCTCTGGATGCTTCTTTCATATGACCTCCTTTTACCCACTGGTAAAGGCCATCCATTTTCAAAAGAAATAATGCCATCTGGCGGAAATAATCATCATATGGAGCTGCAATCTCCGGATTCTCTGCCAGTTCTCTGATTCTGCCAAGGGACAGACTGTATCTTTCTTCCATTTACCTATGTTTCCTTTCTATTCATTCATGTGTCAAATCATTAATAAGTCAAAACGCCCAGGACCATCACTGCCACGGAAAGGACAAGAGAAATCCCGTTTAAGACAATTCCTGGGAGTTTATATTTTCCATTGGTTTTTTCATCATCTAAACTCATAATAGCCCAAAAGAGACCGAAAATGCCAAACAACAGAATATAACTTTCTGCAACTCCACCGGAAAATGGTACATTTCCCTTCCGGGTTACAGAGAAAACTGCCATGGCAATATGAGCAATTATCAGGGCAACACCTATTCCAAAGGCAATTACCGCGTTGATGGATATTCTTTTTTGTGTAAAGCTCATGGTGCTTCTGCTCTGCATAAGATGTCTACCTCTTTCTGCCATTTACTTCTTTATATTTTGACGCAGATCGTCTGAATGTTTTTGCTGTCGGCTGTTTGACGCCGCCTGTTTTTCCCAGAGTGTATCCACTGTTTTTTACTTTTATCGGAACATCCGCCGCCTTTTGTCCATAACGAATTCGATCACGATGTCTGTAGTAAGCCCTTGCAATTAAAAATACAATATAACCAAGAACTCCTCCAACCGTATTCATAATCAGATCATCTACATCAAACACTCCGACTTTGGTAAACAGCTGCACTGTCTCAATAAAAAGACTGAACAACAAAGTGAGAAAAAAAACATAGAAAAACCCTGTTTTCTTTCTCCGGATAATCGGAATCAAAATTCCCATAGGGGCAAAAACTAATATATTGCCTGCCAGATTGGTAATCAGATTCTCAAAGGTAAACGATTCCTGATAAGTCAAATATCTGTTGATCTCCGCAAAAGGAGTCAGATTATACCGAAACTCGGTAAACCCGGTCACTCTACCATAATGGTCACTGAAAAACACAAAATAAATGACCAAACTAATATATACGATAAATACAAGGGCGCTGACTCCGCTGAGCCGTTTTCTTGTGATTAATTCCAAACTCAATACCTCTCAAAAACTTTACGGTGCTGTTATCATACGTAGTTATGAAAGAAATGGGCAGCAGTTTATGCAAAACCTCCGTCACAAGGCATTGTAACAAGTCGATTTTCACATAAACTGCTGTCCATTTCTTATTCATGTTACTGTTTTACAACAGCACCTTTTCCTTTTTCATTTAGAACATGAGACCTGCTCTGTCTTTGATTAATTTTGCTCCAGTTAAAATGGAGACAACGCCTGCGGCAAGGCCGATTACGATAACAACTACACCGATTGCAATGTTCCATGCGCCGCTTCTACCCATTGTTTTGTAGATTTTTTCTTCCATGCTTATTTCACTCCGTACATATCATAGTATGCATCGATAGCTGCTTTTAATGTGTCATCGATAAGAACTTTACCGAGACATTCTTTGTTATAAAGAGCTTCTGTAACTTCTGCCATATCAACAATCGCTGCTGTCTCAAATCCGTATAAATCTTTTACTTCATCAAGAGCACATTTTTCGCCGCCTTTACCAACTTCCATACGGTTTAAGGATACCATAAGACCTACGATAGTAACGTCTGCTGCGCCTTTTACTTTTGGAACTGTTTCTTCCATGGATTTGCCGGATGTTGTTACGTCTTCGATCATGATAACACGGTCGCCATCCTGTAATTTACTTCCGAGGAAGCTGCCCTTATCTGCGCCGTGGTCTTTTTCTTCTTTTCTGTCACAGCAGTAACGTACTTCTTTGCCGTATAATTCGCTGTATGCGATAGCTGTTACAACTGCTAATGGGATACCTTTGTAAGCTGGTCCAAATAATACGTCGAAATCATCGCCGTATGTGTTGTGGATTGCTTTTGCGTAGTATTCGCCAAGTCTCTTAAGCTGAGAACCTGTTGTATATGCACCTGCATTCATGAAGAATGGGGATTTACGGCCGCTCTTTAATGTGAAATCGCCGAATTTTAATACGTTACTTTCTACCATGAATTCAATAAACTCTCTCTTGTATGCATCCATTATTTAAATACCTCCTGTAAATGCCGGCTTCACAGCCCTTTATATATTTTGGTCTGTTTCAGCCGCTACACACTTTACTACATTTTTTATCGATTAAACAATACCGATAATCTCGTGAATATCTTTGATACCGTTCTTTCTCATAAATTCTTCAATACCTTCAATTACTTCCATAGTTGCAAATGGATTACGGAAGTTGGCTGTACCTACCGCTACCGCTGTTGCACCTGCCATTAAAAATTCGATGGCATCTTCTGCTGTTGCAATACCGCCCATACCGATAATTGGAAGGTTCACTGCATGAGCAACCTGATGTACCATACGTACGGCAACCGGTTTGATGGCTGGACCGGACATACCGCCTGTCTGGTTGGCAAGAAGGATTTTTCTCTTGTTGATATCAATCTTCATACCGGTAAGAGTGTTAATAAGGGAAAGTGCATCACTTCCGCCTGCCTCTGCTGCCTTTGCCATCTCTACGATATTGGTTACGTTAGGGCTTAATTTCATCATAATTGGCTGTTTTGCAACTGCTTTTACAGCTTTTGTAATTTCATATAATGCTTTTGGATCCTGACCGAAAGCGATGCCGCCTTCTTTTACGTTAGGACAGGATACGTTGATCTCTAATAAATCAACAGGCTG
>SVDY01000002.1 GCA_015057665.1 Lachnospiraceae bacterium
CTTTCTGTTTGCAATATTTATTTCTGTTTCAAAAAGCTTAAAAAACAACTGACTGGAAATTAATTTTTCAATTGAGGGAGTAAATTGAGGGGGTAAATTGAGGTCCCACATCTTGTTGTCTCAGCATTATTGAATTTCCTGATTTTATATACTATTTTTCTTTGCCGTCAGAAACCAGACAAAGAATGGGGCAGCCTGCGCCACCCCATCATTTGCAACATCCACTATTTTATTATACTTACTTCTTTTCTTACTGGAAATCCATCTGTATTCTTTCATATTTGTTTCTAACCCCTCTGATTTACTATTATCCAAACTATAAAGTGCAATTAAACTGCCTTTTGACGATATTTTTATTATATTCGTTTTTCTTCTTTTACAACACTTCTTAGCTTATACGCGTTGTTTACTTTTGGTATAAAGTCTTGTCAAAAAAGTAAATCGTGCCCAATTCCACTTTGTCAGCCCCCAATTTTTTCTTTTATCCAAATTGCTTTCTCATACAAGGCCTGATGCTTTGCCTCAGCTTCTTCTATCCCTTTACATCTTTCAAAACTTTTGGCAAAACGATCTTCAATAAACACTACTCTATCTTCCATAACCAGCTTATCTGCATAAAAGAGTATTTCGTGTAGTTCTATTTCCGGTTTCACATTGATCAGGGTGCTATGATGCAATGCCACTAATTCTGCTATGTCTTTATATCCTTCTTTTCTAAGATAATCTGCTGACTTTTTGTCATGATTCTTTTCTGTTCTTTTTATATCATGAAGTAACGCAGCTTTATAAACGATTTCTTTTTCATATTCTGTGAATTGATCCATCTTTTCATCCATAATCTGAAGCGTCACTTCTGCCACTTTTTTCATATGTGAAACAACAGGTTTTGGTGTCCCGCACTTTTCATAAATTTGTTTTACCTCATCCATGTCAAGCAGTTTAAGGGAACGAAGTCCGTATTCCACAACTTCCAATCCGTCTCCTGTTTCCTTTAAAACTGTGACAGAGCCATACGGAACTGTATAATCCATAACCTGGTCATAGTCTCTTCCCGTCAATTTACAGAGAAATCCACGTATAACACCCGCATGTGAGATTACAAGAAGATTCTCCTGTGTTTCACCGCAGATTTCATCTATACATTGGGCAAATCTTTCTCCTGCTTCTTTAAATGATTCTGCTCCCTCCACCGCAAATGTCCCGATTGCTTTTCCACGGGCTTCATAAAGTTTAGGATACTCTTTCTTTATCTGATCAAATGTGAGATTCTCCCATATTCCAGCCGGCATTTCATGGAGATTCTCTTTTATGGTCAGCCTGTCACTATCAATCCCAAGACATTGTGCCGATTCCAGACATCTGCGCATTGGACTTACGTATACTTTCGTCCACGGGAAACTATGTATGTATTCTTTTGATTTACAGATTTGTTCCTTTCCGTATTCGGATAAAGATACATCTGTGGCCCCAAGACATCTGGATGGTTCATCCGGCTGACCGGGATTTCCATGCCTTACTAAATATATGTATCGCATTCTCTTATTCCTTCTACTTTTTCAAATTTTATGCTTGTAAGATAGAGCTAGGGTTTCTGAATCACTGCAGTTCCATGCATATCCATAAGCGGAATGACAAAGATTCCCTCTTCTTCGGCAAACTTTCTTACCGCCTTCTTCACTCCCGGAAACTGCATGCTGTTATAATCATGAATAAGAATCACACCGCCGGGATTTAACAGAGGATAGAACCGCTTCAGGCCTTGATAGACCGGTTCATAAAGATCCGGATCCAGACTTACCAAAGCAAGACGAGGCATATCTTCCGGAAATGTCTCCGGAAAACATCCTTTATAAAAATGTACCCTCTCCGGATAAGTCATCTTAGCCCTTACCAGTTCCATACTCGTATTGGAAAAGTCCCGATGTCCTATTCCCGGTGTCCCAAACTGTTCTTCGATCACAAGATCTTTCTCGTCAAAACCTTCAAAGGTGTCAAACAGATATAATTCCTTCTCCTGGAATAATCTATTCATTACCGCTGCAAAATCCCCTCGAAAAACGCCAAGTTCCGCCATCTCACCTAAAACATTTCTCTCTTTTAGTTCCTTGGCAACAAGGCGAAGAGACGCAACTCGGACATCCTGATAGGCTCGAAAATCTGCAATATCCAAAACCTCTCCCATAAAACCGGCTTCTTTTATCTGTTCTTTTATCACTGCTGCTGCCTCTTTATTTAAAACAGCAATCCATATCAGATCCGGATGTGTGAAAAGAGCCTGTTCAAGAGAAAGTACCTCTATATCATCTAACTTCTGATTCTGTTTCTTCGGATTATTATCAATAAAACATTCTACTTTATAATTGGAAGGAAGCCATTTGACAGCCATCATGCCTGCCTGACCTGCCCCGAAAATACATGCTTTCTTCATCTGTTTCTCTCCCTGATGAGCGACATCTTTCTTAAAAACATTTTCTTCCTGATGAATCCCATCTCCTACAAAATTCTTACTTTCCTTTTAAAAGATACTCATTCATCCGTCTATAATCTTCCGGAGTATCCGCATCCATAACAGAACCTGCATCCGTCACTTCCATTACAACAGGATTGATTCCAAGGGAATCTAATGCCCCTTTTAATCCACCGCCTCCTGTATGCTTAAGAATTCGTGCTATCAAAGAATTCCCTATTAATATCGGATGCCCAATCTTTCCATTGCAAAACGGATATACCCAATCCTCTTCATGGGTCAGTAATTCATTCAGCGTTTTCATAGAAAAAGCAGACGCATCCACCGGACAGAACAGAATTCTGTCGCACCGGTCTTTCCAGTATTCCAGCCCCATTTTTACAGAGTCGAACATCTGCGTCGTGGCGTAATCTTTATTATAAAGAAAAGTAACAGAATAATCCTTTAATGTCTCTTTTATCTCTTCCGCTTTATAACCAACCACAATTGCAATCTCATCCACACCGGCTTCCAAAAAACAGCGGACAATCCTCTCAACCATCGGATATTCTCCCAATTTCATAATCTGTTTTGTCTGCTTCATACGGGTAGACATTCCTGCTGCAACAATCAATGCTCCTGTTTTCATGAAATCCACCGCCTTCTTCTTATTTCTATTATCTGTATTGTATTCTTTTTTAACATTTTCGACTAGTAGTCCTTACCACATATCCGAAAATCCTGCAATTTTTTTTGATTATTTTCCGATTTCAAATCCAATTATGTAGCCTGCACAACTATACTCCGCGTTAAAATTTTGGCATACTTAATTTAGATACAGAACCAGAGAAGGAGGTTCCCATGAAAACTTTATTTGAAAAATTACAAAACACATTGGAACAAGGCGGCGACGCTGTCTTGGTCACAGTTGTTGCAAGCTCCGGTTCTACCCCAAGAGGAGCCGGCGCAAGAATGCTTGTCACAAGAGAAGGCCGTGTCTACGGCACCATCGGTGGCGGCGCAGTAGAATATAAAAGCGAACAGATAGCCCAGGAAGTATTAGAAAAGAAAAGCTCTCTTACGGAGAACTTCCTTTTAAGAAAAAATGATGTTTTAGACTTAGGAATGGTATGTGGCGGCGATGTAACCGTATACTTCCATTACATTCCTGAAGGAGATGCTGATACCATCGCCCTTTGCAAAGAAGTGGCAGACTGTTACAAATCCGGAGAACAGTGTTTCCTGATTACAGATATCACAGCAAATGGTTCCGGCAGTCTCTCCCTCTACGGAGTGAAACGTGGCATCTTCGGTCCGGAGATTCCTTCCTCTGTCATCGACAATCTGAAATTCAAACCTTCCCAGTTTGAAGCAGAGGGACGTCTTTACTATGCAGAGATTTTAATCCGCTCCGGCCGTGTCTATATCTTCGGAGGCGGACATGTTGCTCAGGCATTGGTTCCTGCTCTTTCCGCAGTAAACTTCCGCTGTGTCATTTTGGAAGACAGAGAAGATTTCTGCCAACCTGAATTATTCCCAGGTGTAGAAGAAACCATGTTGATTGACAACAATCACATCGAAGATTACATTACCGTAACACCGGAAGACTATATCTGTATTATGACACGAGGACACAAAGACGATATGATCTGTGAAGCTTACGCCATGAAGACTCCTGCGTGTTATATCGGCGTTATCGGCAGCCGTCGTAAAGTTGCTTCTGTTAACGCCAAACTGATGGACATGGGATTCACGGAAGAAGACCTTGCCCGCATCACAACACCTATCGGTCTTGACATCATGGCTGAAACACCTGCAGAAATCGCTGTCAGCATTACTGCGCAGATGATTCACGAACGTGCCAAACGCACCAGAGCTGCAGGCAACTACAAAAAAGACTATACATTACTGCACAGCTAGATCCAGCTCATGGAAATATCTTTTTTGCAGATTCATTTACTTTAATTCAACTGTCCCTTATTATGGAGGAATGTTCACCTATGAAAATCGTATGGAATAAAAACTCAATCAACTGGTTTAAAGAAGCCTCTGCTTACACTGGCTACAACCGCAGACTTTCCAGTTTTCTGATGGAATACATTCCTCACAGAAATACCATCTGCGATATGGGATGCGGAGCAGCTCTCATCGACTTCGAATTTGCCAAACAGTTCAAGCAGGTAACCTGCGTCGACATTTCTCAGGAAGCAATCTCTTCTGTCGATGCATCTATAAAAGAACAAAACATTTCCAATATACGCACGGTATGTATGGATGGTACAATGTTTAACGACAGTTCTGATACCGTCATCGCCCTTTTCCACGGCGGACCAAATATTTTCGACAACTACTATCCGCTTGCTAAGGAACAGTTGATTATCGTTACTCATCTTGGCAAATGCGGTACCTTCAGTCCTGAAAAACACAGAAAAGCCCATAACTTCGGTGTCCCTAAAACCAAAGAACATTTAGAAAAATTAGGCGTGAAATACACTTATCTGGAACAATCTTTAGAATACGGACAGCCTTTCCATACCTTTGACGATGCCATGGAATTTATGAATGCCTACAGTGCACCTGGCATGACCGAAGAAGAAAAAATAGAAAACCTTAAGAACAGATTAATAGAAACAGGTGAACAGGAATACCCTTACTACCTTCCAAACAAAAAGGAAATGGGTATCTTCATCATAAACAGAAAAGAAAACAAACAGATAGGAGGAACAACATGCACGTATTAATCGTAGGTCCGCGTCAGGTAGGTAAATCTACCCTGATTCAAAAAGTATTAGATGCTGTAGACAGACCGGTATGCGGTTTTGCCACTAAAAGAGAAGATGCATTATATAACCCGGAACTTGGCTATCCTATCTATATCTATCCTGCTCACGGTCCACGCATTCAGACTTCTGACAACCTGTTAGGATACTGCCACGACCGCAAGCCGGACGTGAATACAGAAGTCTTTGAACAATTTGCAAAAAACTTGCAGGAAACACCTGCTGCCGGCTCTGTTATCCTCATGGATGAGCTTGGATTCATGGAATCCCATGCCGAACAGTTTAAAGCCACTGTATTAAAACATTTGGATGGTAACGTTCCTGTTATCGCTGCAGTTAAAGAAAAGAGTACTCCTTTTCTTGACAAGGTGAAAAATCATCCGAATTGTAAATGCTTCTTCATCAATGAAGAGAACCGCGATGAACTTACCGATTTGGTTATCGATTATTTGAAGAAGCAATTTTAAAAAAATATTGTTTACTCATATATGACCCCTCCTCGTCATATAAATGATATATTCCGAGTTTTCGGAGAAAATATAAAAAGATGGTCTGCCACCCAGACCATCTTTTTTCATGCCCAATTGAACTGATTCTTACATTTCAATATTTTTTGTCTTTATGTTCATCTCGTTCAATTTCTTCATTTCCTTATATAACAGTGTGAATGATACAAAGGCCATCGCCAAATCTGCAACCGGTCCGGCATAAAGTACTCCATTAAGTCCAAAAAACTTCGGCAAAATCATCAATAACGGAATCAGGAAAATCACCTGTCTCGTTAACGCAATAATAATACTCTTTGCCGGTTTTTTCTGTGCGGAAAAGAAACCAGCCACGGAACTTTGGAGACCATTTAACGCAATAAACATCAGATAGATACGGAAATATTTCTTTGCAAATTCAAAATACAACTCGCTTCTTTCTCCAAATAAGGAAACAATCTGAACAGGAAGGAACTGATAACAAAGAAAAATAAGAAAGCCAGCCACGAGAACAGTTCCGATTACAGATTTGCCTGTCTCAATCACCCTCTTATAATTCTTTCTGCCAAAATTATAACTGATAATTGGCTGCATACCATTGGTAAGTCCGGTCACAATTGCAGAAGCAAAAGTGTTTACTTTATTGGCCACGCCTGATACAGCCAAAGTGATTTCACTTCCATAGACAGACATGGCACCGTAGATTTTTAATACATTATTTAAGAAAACAAAAGAGACAGCCTGCGTCATAAAATTAAAAGCGGGTCCTGCTCCCAACAGTGAAATTCCTCCCATAACAGCAGGGATTGGTCTAAAATCGACCAAACTTAATTTTAAAGTTTTATATTTTTTCAAATAGAAAAGTACCATATATGCACTAACCGCCTGGCTGATTACTGTCGCCCAGGCCGCTCCCTGAATCCCTAAGTGGAACACCAGCACAAATAATGCATCCAAAATAATATTTAAAATGGCACCAGTTGCAATACTAGCTAACGCATACATCGGACTGCCATCTGCCCGAATCAAAAACGGTCCTGCTGCGCCAATCAGAGAGAACACAAAACCCACTGCTATAATTCTGGCATAGGACAGTGCATATGGCAAAAGGATATTCGTACATCCAAGTAAATTCAGCACCGGAACGGAAAAGAACAGCACAACGATACTCAAAATAGCACCACACAAAATCATCAATGAAAATGCATTTCCTACGACTTTTTTCGCTTCCTCTTCTTTGCCTTGTCCAAGGGCCACATTCATATTGGCAGAAGCACCAACCCCGCACATAAGAGAAAGTGCTGTAATTAAAGTGATCACCGGAAAGATAACATTCGTCGCAGCATTTCCGTTAATCCCAAGTTTTATTCCGATAAACAGCTGATCTACAATATTATAGATTGAGGTTACCAAGCTGCTTGCCAAAGAAGGAATACAGTATTTCATTAGGAGAACCGGAAGACTTGCCGCTTCTAAATCCCGAACTCCATCCTTCGTTTTATTCATTATTATCACCTGCCCGTTTTTTATTATATTGTATCAAGCACCGAAAAAATGTAACGTGGTGTATGTTACAGGTGTAATTTTTTATTACATAGGATTCTGAAAGGAATTTCCTAGCAATGAAAAAGCCCGGAAAAACCAAATAGCTTCCGGGATTATCCTTTTTCAATCATCTATTCTGTTATCGAATCAATCGTTCCTGATGTCTCTTTAATTTCTCCACATCTCTGATACAGTAATATCCATTCACCTGTTCAATCAGCGACATATCTTTCAGTTCCTTAATCGCCCTTACCGCTGTTACACGGTTAATTCCAAGCAGATTGGATAAAAGCTGCTGGCTGATTTTTTCTTTAATCAAAATCTTACCGTCATAGTCCACACCGTACTTCTCCGCAAACATAAGAAGAAGATCACAGATTTTCCAACCTGCATTATGGAAGTTCGCATGTCGGATCTGTTCCATCGAAGTATGGAATTTCATATGTAAAGACTGCATAATGTCCTTGCAGATCTCCGGATCTGTGGAAATAGCCTGAAGCAATGTTTCTTTATCAATAAAAATAATTTCAGAAGGCAGCACGGTCTTTACATTAACCGGCACCACCGTATCAAATAAAACATATGACTCCATTAAAAGAGAGTTATTCTCATTAAAATTGTAAATTCTCTCTTCGCCGCTTATGGAATATTCATAGCAGATAGCTCGTCCTGTCTTAATAATAAAACAGTATTTCGGAATATCCCCCGCTTCCACCAGCATATAATCTTTTGGCACTTTTTTCTTTTGTCCATACTTTTCCAGACGGGAAATTCCTCGTGGTAGTCTTAACAATCTTGTGACAAATTCCGCCTTTGGCACCTGCACATTTCTCTTTTCCTGTTTTTCCATCCTATCACTCTTTTCTCTTTACAACACTTGATTTACCTATGTTATTGCCTGTTTCCTTCTATTGCCATTGAATCTATTTTGTCATCTTCTTTGAATTATACATCGTTAATTCGTTGACACATAGTAGCATTTGTTACATGTGTAGTGTAGGCTATGTCACTTTTTTACTACTGTATCACATGCTACTTGCATAGTCTGGACTTCTAGCCCCCCTCTTTCTATTCATGTTATCATATTTATGATAAAATTTTAACCATTTTTCTATACATATTTTTATTATATATAAGGAGAACACTTATGAAAAATGTAGTGATTTTAGAAGCTGACAATCTTGGTCTCTCTGTGTCCGACATGTTAAATCCAAAAGAGCTGAAATTAGTCGGCATCGGCAATTCCAACATGGATACCTGGAACGTATTCAAGGATATTAAAACCGGCGAATTAAAAGATGAAATCGAAGGACTTCCTATTATGCCTATCGACCTGGCTGTCGCATTAGAACCGGACTTAATTGTTGTTGCCGCTGCTACACCGGAGAAAAGCAACGCTTTAAAATACATGGCAATCCGTGCCGGCTTTATGGGTGACATGCTTTTTATCAGCGATTTATATCAGCAGATTACCGTAAAAGGCGCGGCTCTTCGCAGACTAACAAGAAGATTATACGACTTAGGTGTGGAAGGAAATGTAGCTGAACTTGGCTGCTACAACGGAGACATCTCCTGGCAGTTGAATGCCCTTATGCCTGACCGTAAACTTTACTTATTCGATACAATGGAAGGTTTTGATGACAGAGACTTAGCAGTAGAACTGGAAAAAGGATTTACGACAGTAAAACCTAATGAATACATATTCGCCAAAGAAGATTATCTCATGGCGCGCCTTCCATATCCGGAAAACGTAACGTTAAAAAAAGGCTGGTTCCCGGAAACCGCCTTTGATATAGAAGATGAAAAATTTGCTCTTGTTTATATGGACGCAAGTCTGTATCAGCCGACTTTCACCGGAATGGAGTACTTTTTCCCACGCATGAGCCAGGGTGGTGTGATTGTTCTGTGTGGTTATGAAGATCCAGCATACGGTGGAATTCGCAAGGCAATTGAGGATTTAGAAGCAAAATATGGTGCCTTCTTAATTCTTCCTTTAGGAGATCTGACAGGCACAGTCATGATCGTGCATCCATAAATTTATGGATACCTGGTACTTCTATCCTCTCATTTTCAATTAAAAATACGGGAAGCGATTCCTTACGAATCTGCTTCCCTGATATTAAGGAGGATTCATATGAACTTTTACAAAAATCATTTTGGTATGATTATTTCATCCGTAATTGCACTCGTACTTTCTCTTTTAATGGCTACCTGCGCTATCTTTGTAGGCGGACGTGCATTTGTAGTTGTTGACTGGATCAAAAACTGGGGAACTGCATTCCTCACAATCACAATTACCGGTATGTTAATTCCATTGACAGATATTTCTTTTGCACTCGGAAGAAAATTCGGCTTAAAACCTGAGACAATGCCTCATATTCTGTTAGAAAACTTTGTTGCAACATTATTCTTTAACACAACTGCAACTCTTGTTTTAGCAGCAGTAAATATCTTCGGAAATGCAGAAATCGAAGCAGCCGTTGCAGCCGGACATATTCCTAGTGTAGGTGCTGTTTACTTACAGAGCTGCCTCCATGACTGGCCAATTATGTTTGTCATCAGTTTCATCGCAGCCATTCCTGTAACTAAGGTTGCAGTAGGCATTGCAAAAAAAGTATTTGGTGAATTAAAATCTGCAAATTCTCCACAGAATCATTAATTTCATAAGAATAGAGAAAGCTCTGGGCACCACCGCCAGAGCTTTTTTACTTTACGAGGAAACTGTGTTTCCATATAGAAAAAAGCTATATATGGATCGGATGTAATAAAAATAATACCGGCTTTTCGCTACATACACTACTTGAGAAAAATCTCACTTCTTTCATAATAAAACTAACCTGACTTTTATAAAGAGGACATCCCCATGCCAGATATGAAAATCCAACAAAAAAATGAAAAGACTTCCTTAATAAAATATACCGGAAAAGAAAAAGAACTGTTTCTTCCTGATACCATTCATGTCATTGATCAGGCTGCATTTTGTAAATGTGATACATTGGAAGTGGTTCACATTCCTTCTTCTGTTAAAACAATCAAAACAGAAGCTTTCTATGGATGCCAAAGCTTGCGGGAAATCCATTTTGCAGAAGGACTTTTAGAGATTCACCATCGTTCATTTTGGTTCTGCAATAATCTGACAGAAGTCATTTTCCCAAAATCTCTTAAGATGATCGGTTCCCGTGCTTTTGAATGCTGTGGAAAACTTGCCTCTGTGAAACTGCAAAATGAAGGTGCCTTTGTCAATGAATATGCTTTCAACGAAACACCCTATTGGCATAATGCTTTAAAAAAAGCAGCTCTTTGTTCTCCGAGAAATTATAAAGGAACTCCTCCTGGAGAACTTCGTCTTCCGGAAGGAGTCACACATATCGATATCTGGGCCTACGCAGGAAGCGGAATCGAGTCTGCCTATCTGCCGAACAGCCTTCGGACCATGGGCATGAGTGCATTCAAAGACTGCAAGTCTTTAAAAGAAATTTCTCTTACCCCAAACGTATATTGCAATTACAACATGCCCCTTGGTGCCGGCGACGGTATCTTTTCCGGCTGTACAAAATTAGAACAGATTACCATCCGAGGCAAACTTACCAACTTTATCTGGGATAAGGCCACAGAACCGGAATTTCTAAAGGGATTTGACCCGGAAAGAACATTTACCGGATGTAATAACCTGAAGCGCATCATTGCCTGGGAGATTCCTCTTTCCAAAATTCCATCCGGCTGGCAAAGATACGCGATCAATGGCTATATTAGTGATTTGAATCGGGACAAGCATTATCCTCCCGCCATTCGAGAGGAATATGAACGACGTACAACATCGATGAAAGAACAACTGCTGCGAAAAACTCAGTTTGATAAAAGCTTTGCTTTATATGAATATCTTATGGCACGCCGATTTGTTACGGAAGAGAATTTCGACTCCTTATTTCATCAGGCGGTTGCGGCAGAATGTACGGATATCGCTGCCGCCTTATTAGAATATAAGCATACTTGCCTGACAAAATCAGACGAAATTGATTCGCTCTTTGCCGATTTTCATGAACTATAAATTGCTACCGTTTTGTTTCTCCCAACGGATACCTCCCCATCAGGAGTATCTTCTCACATCCGTAAGGAATTCAAAGCAAGATTTTTTCAAATTACAGGTGCACAATGAAACCAATTACTTCACAACAAGGAGCAGAACAATTAGCAAGAGAAATCTTAGATTTATCCAGAAACACGCTGTTAATCCGGCTCCGTTTCTTAGAACCAGCCTTATGCCAGCTTCCTTTCGATACAGATTCTCAGATTACTCTGGCCACCGACGGCTTCTGCTTTTACTACAACTTCATACACGTATTAAAAACATACAGAACCAGCCGCGAACTTCTCATGAGAGACTATCTGCATACTGTTTTTCACTGTATCTTCCATCATCCGTTTATCGGAACGCTGGTAGATTCCTATGCCTGGAACCTGGCCTGCGATATTGCAGTGGAAGCAGCCCTGTCCGAACTGGAACTTTCCGAACTTTCCTGTTCGCGCTGCATGAAACAACAGGAGATACTAACGGAACTTAAAGAATACGTTCCTGTACTCACGGCAGAAAAACTGTACCGGCATTTTCACGATTCCGGCATGCCGCCGGAAGAGATGGAAACTCTTCGAAGTTATTTTCTTGCAGACGAACATGATATGTGGTATCAGTTGTCCAGCGCATCCGATGAATCTAATACTTCTAATCAGAATCCGGACAAGGATTCTGATTCTGAAACTCAGGAATCAAAAGAAGATTCCGATGACGGCAGTCATGGAGAAGATCAAAAATCCGATTCCCAGACGAAACGTTCTGACTCCGGCTTTTCGGAAGAAGAGAACGAAGCAGATGCTTCCCCCTCTCCTTCCCCATCCAAAGACGAACAGGAAAAACTCTGGCAAGAAATCGCATCACGCATTCAAACTGACCTGGAAACTCTTTCCAGACAATACGGCGAAAAAACCGGCACTCTCCTTCAAAACATCAAAGAATGCACCAGAGAAAAGACAGACTACCACGAATTCTTACGCAAATTTGCTGTGTTGGGAGAAGAAATGCGAATCAATGACGAGGAATTCGACTATATTTATTATACCTATGGCCTGGATCTGTACGAAGATATTCCTTTAATAGAACCTTTAGAATATAAAGATGTAAAGAAAATCCGTGAATTTGTTATCGCCATCGACACTTCCGCCTCCGTAAAAGGAGAATTAGTCACCTCCTTTTTACAGAAAACATTCGAAATACTGACTCAGGAAGATGTCTTTTTCAATCAGACGGAACTTCACATCATTGAATGCGATACTTCTATTCAGAATATAACCGTCATTCGAAAACAGGAACAACTTCGAAACTATATTTACGGATTGGAACATGCAGACTCTCTTCTCCATGGTTTTGGCGGCACCGACTTCCGCCCCGTATTTGCCTATGTAAAAGACAGGCAGGAACAAGGAGACCTCAGGAACTTACAGGGTCTTCTCTATTTTACAGACGGAGATGGCATCTATCCGGAAATGCCTGCAGACTATCACACTGCATTTCTTTTTACACAAAAAGCGGATGCATCGGTCAAGGTGCCTATTTGGGCTATGAAAGTTTTATTAGATGAAACCAGCATTATGGAGTCTGTTTGATAAAATTCCACTATAATATGACAAAAGAATGATCAGGTTTTGAATTATAAAGATAGAGAGGAACACTTATGAACATAAAAGAAGCAAAAGAACAAATCAAATACGCCCTAATGGCCTATTTTTCAAAAAACGAGTATGGAAACTATAAGATTCCTTTAAAAAAACAGCGTCCTATCTTCCTCCTTGGTGCTCCGGGAATCGGCAAAACTGCCATTATGGAACAGATTGCCCAGGAACTGGGTGTTGGCCTTGTCTCCTACTCTATGACTCACCACACAAGACAATCCGCTTTAGGCCTTCCTAAAATCCTGAAAAAAACATATCAGGAAGAAGAATTCGAAGTCTCCAGATATACCATGTCCGAAATCATCTCCTCCATCTATGAACTCATGGAGAAAGCAGGAGTAAAAGAAGGGATTCTCTTCCTCGACGAAATCAACTGTGTGTCCGAGACCCTCGCCCCATCCATGCTTTTATTCCTCCAGTACAAGATCTTCGGCGGTCACAAGATTCCTGACGGCTGGACCATTGTAACTGCAGGCAATCCGCCGGAATACAACAAATCCGTCCGCGAATTTGACGTAGTTACCATGGACCGATTGAAAAAAATTACCGTAGAACCGGATTATTCCGTCTGGAAAGAATATGCCTATCACCAGCATATCCATCCGGCCGTTATGACTTATCTGGATATCAAAAAAGACTGTTTCTATCATATGGAATCCTCCATCGATGGGAAACGTTTCGTAACGCCAAGGGGATGGGAAGATTTATCCCAGATGATTAAGTTATTCGAAGAACTCGCTCTTCCTGTAGATGAAAAACTCATCGCTCAGTATCTGCAGGATGGTAAAATTGCAAAAGATTTTGCCGCCTATTATGACTTATTCTCCAAATACCAATCCGACTATCAGATTGACGAGATTCTGTCCGGCAACATTTCCGATGAAATCAAAACGCGGGCAGGAAAAGCCAGATTTGATGAAAAGGTTGCCTTGCTGGGTCTTTTCTTAGATAAAATGGCCAGGGAGACAAAAGAGCTTTTGAATATGCAAAAAATGCTGCTACAATTATTGGATATTTTAAAAGAAGTAAAAACAGGTGGTATCGCCATCCTTGAAAAAAGAATTTCCGGCTTTAATAAGCTGCTGCAGACAGGCAGACAGGCAAAAACCCTGTTTGAGAATGATTTTCAGATATATTCTGAACTGTCTTCCATTCTTTTATGCTACCAAACCATGCTCGAATCCGGGGATAGTTTTGATACATTAAAAGAGAATTTTAATGACAAATTGAAGATTCTTAAATCTGAAGCCTCTCAAATTAAGGAACATTTCACACATTTATTTGAGTTTTATGAGATAACCTATGCCGGCGGACAGGAGATATTGCTGCTTGTAACAGAACTTACGGTAAATGAATATACTTCTGCGTTTATCAGCCAGTTTGGGTGTGAGAAGTATTTTGAACATAATCGGGAATTACTGTTTCATGAGCGGAATAAGGAGATTATAGAAAAATTGGATTTGTTAGAATTCGAAACAGTATAACGTCGAAAACCGTCATTGTAAAAATCTTTTTCACAATGACGGTTTTATTGTTTTACTATTATAATAATGTCTCATTCCTGTTTTCAAGATTACAAAAACACTCCGTATATTCCCCATTCATGGCAATCTCAAAGACCTTGTCCATCCCATGGGCAAGTTTTTCTTGCAGAAAATCCCCTTTCGAAATCCAGCGTATATTACCTTCCACAGATGCACACAGCTCACCTTCATATTCTTCCGTTTTATAGATAAAGACAAGATACCTGACATCCGCTTCTGCCATCCAGTCATACACACCGCATAATCTGGGATTTTTTATCGTGAGGCCGGTTTCTTCCTTCACTTCACGAATCATTGCATCCGCCAGTGTCTCCCCATGTTCAACATGACCACCCGGAAATGTCACCCCGGTATAACTGGAGTTCACTTTATCCTGCACAAGAATAAAATCTCCATTGCAAATCATGCACATATTGGTCAAAACCGTTTTTGTTACTCTCATAACTCGCCCCTTATCGATACTTTACCTTATTCTGCTTTATTCCGTTCAGCAAGATATCCCGCAAATGCTTCTTTTAACGCATACAATGACATTGCCGCATACCGTCTCATGTCCTCGGTTACTTCCTCTTTTTCACACAGAAGTTCTAAGATAATATCAGGTGTCAATAAAACGGTCTTGATAATTGGCATTTCAAAAACAAGTTCAAACATGGCACAAACACAGGCGTGAAGCAACTGTGGAGCCTCTTCGTTACAGTGGTATCCAAGTTCACTATAAACTTCTCTGTGAATCTTCACTGCAACCAACAGTTCGTTGTTCTTTTCCCTATCAATGACATTGCCGACACTGTCAAAATCTTTCATCATAGGATATTGTTCTCTTTTATCATAATAGCTTTCTACTCTCATGTAAATCACTCCTAACAATTATTTTCTTCATTGTATCATTAGGTAATCGGTTCGAACAGTTAATCTGGCTACATTCAAACTTATCTCTTTAATACAAAAAAATCAAAAGGTGCAGCATCCTGATTACTTAACAAGACTCTACACCTTTTTCTAAACCACTATCTAGTTACTGTTTCTTATCCTCATCACAAACTAATATCTTTTCTCGAATCAACTCTTTTACTTCTTTCGGAATATTAAATAAAAATCACATACACTTAATTAAAGCACTGGAATCTCCACTTTTTCAATTCCTGCAGCTCTGCATACTGCTTCATAAACCACATCTTTCGCAAGGAATACTTTGTATTCATTCTTGCCCATAGGAAGTGCTTTTGCGAGTGCGATTTCAGAAGCTTCTTTGGCAACTGCTTTGTCAAGCTTCTTGCCAATCAGGTATTCTTCTACTTCCGGTAATTCGTAAGGAACCGGAGCAACACCGCCAAATACAAGACTTGCTTCTTTTACTACACCGTCTTCTACCACGAATCTGTCTGCTAAAGATACGATAGCAAAATCGATAGCGTCACGGACACGGCGTTTGTCGTAATGAGCAACTCCTGCTGCCTTAGGTACCTGAATTTCAGTTACTAATTCGCCTTTATTTAATATCTGCTGTACGGTTAATTTCTGTGTGAATAAGTCTTTTGCAGAAATTGTTCTTTCTGTTGTCTTGATGGCTGCACCAAGCATAACAAGTACAGGAGTGATATCGGATGGGTTTACTGCGTAACATGCACAGTTTAAGCAGCGGTTTGCTTCTTTTAATGCTTCTTCTTTTGCTAAAGATGCACGGTCTTCAGAAGCAAGCGTACGTTCTTCCACTGGTTTTTCATATAATTTCGCCTGCGCTGTTTCTTCTACACCGTCAACATCAAAATGTACAAATTTGTCTTCTGCAGCCTCAACACCGCCAAATGCTGCATTTAAAACTGCCACAGGATCAATGCCTAAGTCACGATTCATGGATGTTGCTGCCGCATGTCCTGCACGGATAGCGCGGATAGCAAGATCAGGACCTGTTACAGCGTCACCGCCGGCGTAGAATCCCTCTTCTTTTGTTCTTCCGGATTCCATGTCAGCATCGATTAAGCCGCGTGCTGTTTTAAGCTGGGCACCCAATGCTTCTCCTAAGAAAGAAACATCAACTTTCTGGCCTGTTGCAAGGATGATAAAATCAGATTCTACTACCATAGTATCTGCTTCATCATAAGTTGGGTTGAAACGTCCATCTGCATCACATACTGCGAGACATTTTTTCGCTTCTAATCCTGTCACTTTACCTTCTGTATCTGTGATAACTTTGCCAAGACCCCAGCCGTTCATGATTTCAACGCCTTCTTCTTCTGCCATCTTGATTTCCGCTTCGTCAGCAGGCATTTCACCTCTCTGTTCCAGACATACGAGTTTTACTTTCTTAGCGCCTAAACGTTTGGATGTTAAAGCTACGTCCATGGCTACGTTACCGCCGCCACATACTAATACTTCTTCGCCAATGGCTTTCTGAAGGTATGTATTTACTTCTTCTAAGAAGTTAAGACCGAACTGTGTTAAGTTTTCTCCGTCAAGGCCGAGCACCGGCTGAGACCATGCACCTGTACCAAAGTAAACAACATCGTTGTTTGTACGGATTTCTTCTACTGTAATATCTGAACCAACTTTTGTATTCATCACGAATTTAATTCCCATGATGTCTTCTAATGCGTCACAGAATTCATCCACGATTGCTTTTGGTAATCTGTAATGAGGGATACCATAACGAAGAACACCGCCTGCTTTTTCATGAGCATCGTAGATGGTAACTTCGTGACCGGCCTGACGAAGATAGAATGCTGCTGTCAAGCCTCCAGGACCTGCACCGATAACGGCACATTTCTTGCCGGTTGTGTTAACAGGTGCTGCGTAGAATTTTTCTTTGTTTGCTAAAATGTAATCGCCGAGAGTTCTTTCTACCGCAGGAATATTTACAGGTTCTCCATATGTATTCTGGTTACAGGAATCTGTACAAAGGTGTGGACAGATGCGGCTTGTCATCATTGGCATTGGGTTATATTTGAAGAATTCTTTTGCTGCACCTTCCCAGTCATTGGCACGGATTTTCGCCATATATGCAGAAATGTTGGTTCCTGCAGGGCAGGCATGCTGGCAGGAAGAACAGCTTCCTGTACTCATACCGCCGAAAATGGAGTGGTATCTGTTCTCGCCGGCGATTGCGTAACAGGTATCGCCGCCTTTTCTCTTACAATTTAAGCGTCCGCCGATGTTATCAGGATAGCGGTAATACCAGCATCTTACATCCTGACACACGTTACCGCCGATGGTAGCTGTTGTACGGATGATTGGAGATGCTACAGAGTAAGCTGCTTCTGCTAAAGCCTGAGAGTATTTTTTTACAGTTTCATCGGAGGCAATCGCTTTTAAAGTAGTTCCTGCACCAATTAAAAGTCTATCGTCTTCTTCTACAATATATTCACTTCCCGGAATGTTTTTCAGACTTACTACTGCTTCCGGATAAGTTTCTAATAATCTGTCTTTATATGTGCCAAGTAAGTCGGTACCACCTGCAATCGGGTCAATGGTTCCATTACCTTCACGCACGATCTTACTTGCTTCATCATAGCTTGTTGCTGAAATATGACCAAATTTTTTCATGTGATTATCTCCTTACTTAATTTTACCCATTGCTTTTAAGATTTTCTGTGGTGTACATGGATATTCTGTCATTTCCACACCAATGGCATTACTTACTGCCATAAGAATTGCGGCTGGAGCAGGGGAAGGTGTGATTTCACCGAAACCAACTGCATGGAAGGATTCTGTATCCCATTCGCTTTCTAATAAAACGGTGTCAAACTGTGGGAAGTTGTTGAATGTACGCCATTTGTAGTCAATCATGTTACCGTTCATGAAACGTCCAAGTTTCTTATCCATAACCATCTCTTCAAAGAGACCTGTGTCACCGCCGGCAGAACCGAAGGAACCTTCTGCCTGCATGCGGATATTGATAGGATCAATGATCTGACCAACGTCGGAACCTTCCATTGCACGGATCAGTTTTGCTTCACCAGTTTCTAAGTTTACACATACTTCTGCGAGATAGAGAGCAAAGTTTGGTTTGTCGAAGTTCTGCTTATAGCTATATGTTCCATTTACAGTACATTCTGGTGTACCTGTGATTGCAATCCAAGGAAGACGCATTTCAGGCATGTTTTTATTAAATACTAAGAAGTTTTCTGTATCCAGATCTTCTACGTTTGCATGTAATTTGACTGCTGCCATTTCAAGAAGCTTACGACGTGCATTTTTTGCTGCGTTAACTGCAGTTGTACCCATTGTGATAGTACCACGGGAACCAATCATACCAGCGTCATAACGGGTTCCATGAGTATCTGCGTCTACTAACTGAACGCCGTCTAACGGACATTTCATGATTTCTGCAACCATCTTCTGAACTGCAAGTCTCTGCGCGCCACCGGTTTCACCGATACAGATTTCTACTGTTACAGAACCGAATGGATGTAATTTCACTTCACCTTCTGTTGGATCTTCACCGATATCCGCATTTCCATGAACACCAACACCAACACCGATGGCATAACGGCCGTCTTCACTTACCCATGTAGGAGTTTCCCAGCCTTTCCATTTTTCAGACCAGCCAAATGCTTTCGCTGTCTCTTCGAATGCTTTTGTATAATCAACAGAGTGTACATCCCACCAGAGATGATCACGCCAGATGTATTTATCTCCGTCTTTTACGAAGTTTTTCTTAAATACTTCAAGTGGATCCATGTTTGCTGCACGGATTGCAGTACAAACCATAGGTACTAATACAGACTTACATTCCTGTCCACCAAAACCACGGATTGGAGCCTGGGAAGAATGGTTCGTTGCAACAAGTTTGGTATCTAATGCCCAGTTTTCACATTTTCCAAGGAATGCCTGACATTCACCAAGACCTACAGCTGTCATGGCCTGTGCATAAGTGGAGGACATACCGGAGTCTGTGTACCACATACCTTCAACCGCATTGATAATACCATCTTCTGTCATACCAACTTTACCGCGGATACGGCTGCCCTGACGTAATTCGTAACTTAAGAAATGTTCATTTCTATCCATAATGAATTTACATGCACGTCCTGTAATCTTCGCCATTAAGATTGCCTGTAAGATCATATGTGGAATGAGCTGTTTGGATCCGTAGGAACCGCCGGACTGAGTTGCGATAACACGAACAGCTACTCCAGGAATGGATGCTTCTGTGTTGAATTTCTGTAAATGAGGAGCACCGCCGTTGTACCATACAGTAACTGCACTTGGATTGGTCCATTCCGCAATACATCCAGGACTTTCCGGTGGAAGTGGATGAGCCATGTTCTCATATTTCATGTATCCTTCTTTTACATAAGCACTTTCTTTAAATGCTTTGTCCACATCACCTACAAAGATCTGGTTAAATGGCACTTCGGAGAACGGTGTTGTCTTAGGGATTTCATTGCCAGGATACTGTTCGTATAACTGAGGAGCACCTTCCTCTAAAGCCTCTTCACAGTCTAATACGAAAGGAAGTACTTCATATTCTACTTCGATTAAATCTAATGCTTCGTCTGCTGCTTCTAAAGTTTCTGCTGCAACTAAGGCTACAGAGTCGCCTACGAAACGCATATGGTTATCTAATACTTTTCTGTGATTTGGAAGGCCGCACTGCCAGTTAGGAGCTTCCTTGTATGTACATACGCCGACAACACCAGGAACTGCTTTCGCTTTTTCTGTGTTGATTTCTTTGATGATTGCGTTGGCATGTGGAGAACGAAGCACTCTGACTGTTAACATGCCAGGTTTTACGATATCATCAAGGAACTGTCTTTTACCGGATACTAATTCATCTGCTTCCGGACGGTTTGCATGTTTACCGATATAGCGGTATTCATGTTCACTTACTTTTACCTGTTCTTTCATCTTATCAAACATGTCTTACGCCTCCTTATTGATTTCTTCTACAAATCCCATTACGGTACGTATAACCTGATAATGGCTGATGCAGCGGCAGTAGTTGCCGGAAAGAGCTTCTGTAAGTTCCGCTTCTGTAGGATTTGGATTCTTCCAAAGAAGTGCCTGTGTGCTCATGATGATACCAGGTGTACAGAAACCACACTGGAATGCAGAATTATCCGCAAATGCTCTCTGAAGTGGATTTAATTCACCGGTAATAGGATCGCTTAAACCTTCCAAAGTAATAATAGATTTGCCGTCACAGTCAGCAGTTAATACCATACAGGATGCTACTGCTTCGCCATCCATAATTACAGTACAGCATCCACACACGCCGCGTTCGCAGCTTCTTTTTGCAGCGGTAAGATGGAGTCTGTCACGTAAGGTATCTAAGAGGACTTCGGAAGGTGCCACGCAGCCTTCGAAGTCGCCAATGATGAACTTACGTACCACGCCGTTTACTGTGATAGAGATTGTTTTGATCTGTTCGTTCATTTCTTCCCTCCTGTTTTGTTGTAATTTAGAGTTACAAAAGTTGTCCTTGCCAGGGACATTCGTCTGTTGCAGACTGCATTTTACAATCTGCCTTTCCGTCAGACTTTGATTTGTTTTAATTTTAACATGAGGGCTTTCTATTCCACAGCAAGCTGGATTACTCCTGTAGCAAATTTCATATTGTAGCCAAGGCTACAGAAGAGGATGAGTAGTTTATGTAAAGAAAGGCTGAGTTCCAGCATGGTATTCTTATTTTTTGCCTTTTTACCATGCTGTTTTCCAAAACCTGTCTCGGTATAGGCATGGTAAACAACTCATTTTCTTTGCCAAACTTGCTTGCTCATAGTCATAGATTTAAGAAGTAGCATGGTAATTAATAGAATTTAGACTCCTAACATGCTTTATCATCCCATTGCTTTATCATATGAGCATGTTCTATGCGTTATTTCACGTCTTAACATGCTGATTGAAACTGTCAACTCTGAAATCCATCATGTTGCATCTAACATTTGTACTTTTTGCCATGCTAGTATTTAAATTCGAATAAAACAAAAGCATGTCGAAATATAGAATTCTATATATCAACATGCCCTTTTGAATAAATCAGTCAAAAAAGAGCATGCTACATCTCTCCATCCGAGACTTCCACATGCTCCTCCTATTATTTATTCTATCATTTATTCCGCACACAATAATATTCATTCACCTGCTGAATGATTCCGTTCTCTTTCATCTCCTTGATAATCTTACTCACCGTCACTCGGTTCATACCAAGCAGATTGCCAAGCATCTGCTGATTGAGCTTTAAATGAATCTTCGTCCAGTTTCCATCCGTCTCGCCGAAATTAGAGGCCAGAATCAGAAACATATTGTATACCTTCCAGGCTGCATCGTGATCAAAATTCTCTCGAAGCTGATCCATGGCAGAATAATACTTGTATGTTGTTGACTCCATAATAAACAACATAATATTTACATTGTTCGTCATAGACTTAATTAATTTTTCTCTTTCGATGCGCACCAGATCTGTCTCTGTCATCGTCTTAAAAGAGATGGCTGATGGCGCACACATAAGCAGATTGGATTCCAAAAAGATACTTCCTTTTTCGAACATATTGTAAATACGCTCCGAACCATCAATGGTATATTCCATAGAGATAACCCTTCCATTCAGAACCATATAACAATACTGAATCTGATCTCCCGGCTCTACAAATACTTTGTTCGCCTCTAAATGAATCTTCTCGCCTTTATCAATCAGCAATTCATATCCCTGTTTCATCCCATAGATGCGGGTCGGATAATCCGGAAGGGCAAATCCATCGATAAAATTTCCTGTTGTTAATTTTTTCTTATCATTATTCTTCATATTTTACATTTACCACATATCTTACACGACAATCTTCCAGTAATATTATAATGGATGTTTTCTTTTCTGTTCAGTAGCATTTGTTACTGCTGTTGCACATCTGCACACTCTTTCTAATGTAGTACAAGCTACTTGAAAAAAAATACAAGAACGATAAAATATTATCAAATAGATATTATCTGGAAAGGAGATTATTCACCATGATCCGTTTAAATGTAATAGAAAGAAAAGAACAGGAATCCATCGATTTCATCAAAAATCCGAAAGGAACCGCCCTTCAATTAGCTGATTTTTATAAAGAAAAAATGACAGAGGCAACAGAAACAAAGACAGATATCGTAAACTTTGAATGTATCAAATTCGTAGACAAGAACTCTGAAAATTTCCAGAACATCTATATTATCGAAAGATGCATCATGGATTATTTAAGAGATAAAGAGTATCCGAAACAGGTACAGATTGTATGCGACAAGCATGAAGTCGCAGAGCTTTATAAAGTAGTATACAACTTCTATTATCCGGGAAGTAAAGCGGAAAGATTAGATGATGAAGGCTGGGATTAATACGTTGAATTAGTTAAACTGATTCTAAGATTATAATTAGAGGTATAGGCTTTTGGGAATTATTCTGAAGGTTTATGCCTCATTTTTTATCAATTGTTCATTTATTTTAATATGTTTTGGAATTTTTAAAGATTTGATTTTCTGATTTTTTGATAGAAAAGTACATTCTGTGTACTCAGGTTGATTGTATTTCTTTTTGAAAATTGCAAGTACCTTATATACAGGTCTGCTTAGTCTTTTGACATCCTCTTTGTATAAAGTAACAGGATAATCGATGTTTGATCCTCGCCGAAAACCAAGACTTAAAACTTTTCTTGTATCACCAACAAAATAATCCGCCCGAATCCTGATTCCCGAATTTAGGAAAGCACCTATCATACAATTATGATACAGTAACTCATGTAGATAAGGAAGCACAGATAGTTTTTGTTCCGTTTTTCCATCCCTGCTTACTTCGAAATCCTTCAATGACAATTTGCCTGCTAGACATTGTTGGTAAAATCTTTGTGCTGATATGCTGCTAACGACTCCGGTCAAGTGCTTAAAATGCATGTCTCTGAACCCAATCTCTACCACATGATGACTACTATTCTTTTGAAAGATAATCATAAAGTGGTAATTATTCAAGTTTTCCTCATATCTGTTGGCCGCCCAAACAATATCATTTACAATCTTTTGTTTATTTTTCATTTGCATTTCTTATAAATAAATCCCCCCTTCACGTAAAAAAGGTTGTTACAATGAACAACCTTCTTATCTAAAATATAATTGCTGATTTTTCTGTTGTCTGCCAACTGTCCGTCCTACATTGTACGGCTAAAATATCAGATTTTTCTGTTGTCTGCCAACTGTCCGTCCTACATTGTACGGCTAAAATGTCAGATTATTAAGGTGTCAGCTCACCCAGACAATTTCCCTTGTCTTGTATTATTATTATATTCGATAAAATTCAAAATGTCAATTTCTTTTGGAAATTTTTGGTTTTTACCTGTTGCCTTTTCTTACGATTTTTTGACATTTCTTGTCAAGTTACTGCCTTCATGATACACTGGAAAAAAAGATGGAGATGACTAAATATGATAAACCCACTCTTTGGATTCGGAGGCTTTAATGCCGGTTTTAGTATGTTTGAGATTCTATTTACATTGATGTTCTGTCTAATCTTTGGTATGTTTATCTTCACTATAATCAAAAGAATCAGCCAGTGGAATAAGAATAACCATTCTCCAAAATTGACCGTGGATGCCACAATCGTAACAAAACGTGACCATGTCAGCCACCATCACCACAATAATCACACAACACATTCCACTACCTATTACGTAACATTTCAGGTAGACAGTGGTGACCGCATGGAGTTCCATGTGAGCAGCTCTGAGTTTGGAATGCTGGTAGAAGGCGATTATGGAAGACTTACCTTCCAGGGAACCAGATATCTCAGTTTTGAGAGAATCTATTAATCATTAATTAGTAAAAATCTGAATCTATATATAATAAGGACGCGAGAATCTCTGTATTCGCGTCCTTATCTGTCATTATCATTTTCAATCAAATTCTATTTTATATCATTATTATATTTTTGCTGAAGCATAGAAAGGTAAGATGTTTTTATAATATCATCCGTCCCATAACCCAGTTTTTCAAGGAACAGAAAGATTCGATTCAGTGCTTCTTCTCTTCCCTCCTCATTCTCAACAATAATCTCAAGTTCTAAATAATCCCCCAGATTTTCTACCTGATCAAGACAAGCTGTCATGTCATCTTTATGGAAATATTGACGAAGTTTCACTACCGGAAACACCGGTAAAAATCCGAGATTTTGAAGAATCTCTTTTCCTGTCTTCGCATCATCGATTCGAATCTCCAGTTCCTTTCTTGTCATGGAAATGTTGTCAAGTTTCGGTCCTTTATAAGTGATATAACTGATGTTCTCCTTTGATGTAAGATTCTCGCATTGGCGGATGCGGAGAGCCTTGTCAGACTTGCGAAAAGTCCCTTCCATGTTATCGAAATACCAATCTGTTTCCCGCAACAGGCTTCCTTTCATAAAGCCTAATTGCTCCATCCCTTGTTCCAATCTTTTCTTGTTTTTGATACATACTTTTATTTCGACCTCTATCATTGAACTGCGCTCCTTGAATATCCATTTTTTGTAATTATCTCTTTATTTTGACTTTGGTTTATGTTACAATATTTTCCATACAACTGGGAGAGTGATATCATCCGTCTCTGGGTCTTGAGAGGAGGGTGATAGTTTTGAGTACGTATGAAGAATTGAGTTTAATTGTCAGCATTGCCTTACTTATTGTAACTATTCTCAACTATACAAGCAAAAAGTAATCGCTCTATACCCGGGTAAGTAAAGAGCGATTGCAAATTATTATTTATACTGCCCAGGACGGATAGGTCCCAACTATCCTTCCCAGTTGTCTTGATAAAATAATTATAGCATATATGATTTTCTTGTCAATTCCATTTTGTAAATAATATCCAATTTAATAACTTCGAAATGCAAAAACAGCCAGGGCGGCAGGCCCGATATTACATCGTTCCTGCCGCCCTGGCTGTTTTATCATAACTAGAATATTTTTATTAACTTTATGGGAACTGCCTACAACTCACATGTATTACTTTCCTCATCGTAATGCACGCAAGTAGAACATTCCGTAACATAACCACAATACTTCTCGTCATTTACAAATGCTCCGCAGATCTTTTCATGTCTTGCAGCCACCTGAAGACACATATCCGCCACATAATTGCAGGCAACAGCCTTGCCGCCGCAAAACTTACACACATATTTATCGCATCCGCGCTCTTCTACGACAGTCCCATCATACATCGTCATTGTTCTTAATGCACGTCCCATATCAATCACCTATTATTTGCTGTTTCTATCGTCCTTCATTCCATTTAACGCTCTCCAGATATGTTCCGGATCAAGTGGAAGTTCTGTGAAGTATACACCAGTAGCCATGTTAACCGCATTCGCAAGAGCTGGTGCTACTGGAGCTGCAGAACCTTCACCGGCTTCTTTTGCACCAAGAGGTCCTTCTGCATCCGGTGCGAAATCATAGAATGTACGCATCTTAGGCATATCAAGAGCTGTAGGAAGTCTGTAGTCACGGAAGTTTGGATTTAAAATCTTACCTTCTTTTGTGATATTGTGTTCATAAATCGCATAACCGAGACCCATACCGATAGAACCTTCTAACTGACCTTCTACGGCACGTCTGTTAAGTGCACGTCCACAGTCATGTGCGAATACGAATTCATCGATATCGATAACACCTGTTTCTTTATCTACGTGTACATGAGCAGCACCTGTAGAGAAGGAGTATGCTGGAGCATAGTTTGTTGTATTTTCACCGTTGTACTGGGAGTTGTCTGTTCTGTGGTAGTAAGAACCGATACCAACTAATTCATCACCACCCTTAACAGTCATGTATTTGAACATTGCATCGCCGATAGGCATCTGTAATTCTGCTTTTTCTTTGGAGATTACTTTACCTTCTAAGCATTCTAATGTTTCAGGCATTACACCCCACATAGGAGCGATTACTTCGAAAAGCTGGCGTTTTGCATCTACTGCTGCACGACGTGCTGCGTTACCTGCAAGGAATGTTACACGGCTGCCGTAAGAACCGGAATCCCATGGTGTAAGGTATGTATCAGACATGAATGTCTTAACCATATCCATAGGAAGACCCAATTCTTCTGCTACGATTGCTGTCATAACTGTGTCAGATCCCTGTCCGATATCGTGAGAACCGATATACAGAGTAGCCATACCACGTTTGTTAAGGCGTACAGTTACACATGCAGAACTCTGGTTTGGAGCTTCAAGTACGGCAAAACCTGTACCGGATACGAAACCTGTACCTGCAAAACCGATACCTTCGCCTTCTGCCATGTTGTCTTTCTTCTCATACCAGCCAATTTCTTTTGCTGCTGTATCGAGAGTTTCTTTGTAAGCACAGGATGTAATTGTAAGTCCTGCTGGAGCTACATAGCCTGGTTCTGCAGCACTTCTCTTACGGAATTCTACAGGGTCAATGCCCATCTGGTCAGCTGCATACTGCATGTTAAGGTCATGAGCAAAGTGTACCTGACATGCTGTGTAACCACGCATCGCACCAGCGGATGGGTTATTTGTATATACACGGCGTGCTGTAAAGTCTACGCTTCGTAATTTGTAAGGGAAGTTAGCCCAAAGTGTAGCCTGTGCACAAGCTGCAACACCGGAACCACCATAAGGACCACCATCAAGTACATGGTAACATTTCTTCGCAAGCATTTCACCGTCAGCTGCAAATGCTGTATCGATGTGCATGTAGATTGGATGACGGTTGCGTGTAGACTGGAATACTTCTTCACGAGTAAGGATCATACGTACAGGGCGTCCTGTAATCTGAGCCATTCTTGCAGCACAAAGACCGAAGGAATAAGAGTCAAGTTTACCACCGAAACCGCCGCCTACTAAAGGTTTAATAACACGAACGTGGTTTTCAGGAACACCTAAACATCTTGCATACCAGAACTGGTCTACGTATGCCATCTGTGTGGACATCCAGATTGTATATTCACCGTTTCTGTATGTAGCTACTGCACCATGAGGTTCCATAGCTGCATGTACCATACGGTGAGCAGAATAATCACGGTGCTGAACATATGCAGCATTACCGAATTCTTCGTCGATATCTGTACCGGCACACATATGAGACTGCATACCGATGTTTCTAAGTCCTTTGCCTTCCCAGTTTACTTCAGGAGCGCCTTCTTCCATAGCTTCAAACGGATCATAAACGCCAGGTAATTTTTCATATTCAACTTTGATTAAGTCGATTGCCATCTGGGCTGTTTCTTCATCGATAGCTGCTACTGCACAAACATCATCGCCTACCTGACGAACGATTTCTGTACAGAGAACTTCTTTATCAGCGAATTCTTTTGCGAACTCACCGTTACCTACTTTGTGCTTCCATTCACAGTTAAATGGAGTAAGGATACATTTTACACCAGGAAGTTTTTCTGCTTCACTGATATCGATGGATACGATTCTTGCAGGTGCAAATGGTGCACGAAGCATTTTACCTGTTAACATATCCGGGAACATGATATCGCCAACATACTGACCATGTCCTGTTACTTTATCTTCTGCATCAATACGAACGTAATTGTTTTCGCCTGTAAGACGATAAAATTCCGGTTTTTTGAAATAGGTCTTGTCACAATCTTTATGCATAAATTACGCCTCCTCCCAGTTCATTTCTGCTGCTGCAGCCTGGATAGCTTCTACAATTTTTGCATATCCTGTACAACGACATAAGTTACCTTCGATAGCTTCACGGATTTCAAGCTCTGTTGGATGTGGATTTACATCGAGAAGAGCTTTTGCAGACATGATCATACCAGGTGTACAGTATCCACACTGCATTGCCCATTTGTCGATGAACTGTTTCTGAATTGGGTGAAGTTCGCCGTTCTTTGCGATACCTTCGATTGTCACGATTTCATGACCGTCGCATTCTACTGCTAATGTACAGCAGGAATTTACAGGTTTTCCGTCGATCATAACTGTACAAGCGCCGCATTCTCCCTGTTCACAGCCTTTCTTTGTTCCTGTAAGGAAAAGCTGGTCACGAAGGAAGTCTAAAAGAGTTAAGTTGTCTTTTACGATTGCATCAACAGGGTCGCCATTGATGATAAGACTGATCATACTTTTATGTGCCATTATTCTCGCCTCCTATAATTTTTCCATAGCCTGTTTGATCGCACGTTTTGTAAATACACGGATCATATCTTTTCTGTATTCTTTGGATGCACGAATATCAGAAATAGGGTTACATGCGTTCATTGCTTCTACAGAAGCTTTTACGATATCTTCTTCTGTGAGAGCTGTTCCGATTAAAGCTTCTTCTGCTTTAGGAGCACGGATTGGAGTTGTAGCAACAGCGCCAAGAGCGATTTTTGCGTCCTTGCAAATGCCGTCTTCCACTTTGATCTTAACTGCTACGCCGATGATAGCAAGGTCCATTGCTTTTCTAACTGCATGTTTGATGTATGCAGCGGATTCATTTGCAGCAAGTGGAGGGAATACAACACCTGTTACGATTTCGCCAGGCTGTAAAGCTGTCTTTTTAACACCTACGAAGAAATCTTCTGCCATAATAGTACGTTCGCCGTTTGGTCCGTAAACTAAGATTTTTGCATTCTGGCATAATGTGTTAGGGCCATTGTCACAGGATGGAGAAGCGTTACAGATGTTTCCAACTAAAGTTCCTTTTGCACGGATCTGTGTGGAAGCAACTACTTTTGCAGAATATGCAAGCGCAGGGTTCTTCTCTTTTACGATAGGAGAATGTTCGATTTCACGAAGAGTAGTAAGGGCTCCGATCTTTAATCCTTCTTCTTCGTCGTATTCCAGGTAATCAAGACCAGGAATTTTCTTTAAGTCCACCAGATAATCAACTGTGAAAGCTTTGTCTCTCATTGGTGGAATTAAGTCTGTTGCCCCTGCCATCGCTTTCGCTCTGTCGCCGTGTTCTAAAAGAAGTTTGCTGGCTTCTTCTAATGTTGTTGGAGCAAGATACTCAAATTGAGGTAATACCATTTCTTTGTCCTCCTTTAAAATGTGTTTTTTATTGAACCGCAGTCTTTGCTACGGTAACATTTCTGATCCTCTTGTTAGCCTTGTTCAAAAACCTTTTGTACAATAAAAAAATAAGATTGAATATTTTTTAACTATCCAATCTTATTTTATATAAGTTTTTCTATTATCACTAGAAGTGCACCCCACAGTTGATGCAAATGTAACAACTGTATAACAGGCTATCATTGTATATTTTGTCCAAAACGGCAACAAAACACTTTCTTTTCTTAGAAGTTTTCACCAGAATTCAACCATAAAGCCAATTCTCTCACGCCTACTTTCGCTTTGGCATCTTCCGACGCCGAAATTTCGTCCGTCTTCCCGGAGCAGACCACATGATTCTCAAAATCATGAGCATTTACCATGCGAAAAAAAGCTCTCAAATGATGATATTCTCGTTCTTCATTTCCCTTACCGCCTGCAGTTAAAATCACTGCCGCTCTTTTCGGCTTTTGATTCAAAGGTTTTTTTAAGAAATAAGTCGCTGCATGCCACGGCTGAAGCCGGCTCATCAGACTTAACATCTGTCCCGGAAGCGTTCCATAGTAAACAGGAGAAGCAATCACAATGTTGTCAAATGCATCATCATAGATTACCTGCATCTCGTCTTTCACCACACACTTTGCTGTCTTCCAGCATCCTCTGCAATCCACACATGGCGCAATCTTAGAGCGGAATGCTGACAATTCGATAATTTCTCCATCTAAATGTTTTTTCAATTCATTTATCAATACAACCGTATTTCCATTTAGGCGTGGGGAACCATTGATGATCAATGTTTTCTTCATGATGTTTTCTCCTTTTAATCAAGAAATGCATTCTTTGTCAATTCTTCATACTGCTCGTCTGTCAATTCACAGCTATAGAATAATCGATAATATTCCATAATCTCCGCCTTCACATCATAATCGCAGTATTCCGGATAGAGCTGCGCCGTCAGCCAGATTAAACCCAGGTACTGCTGAACAGCAGGAGGACTTCCCATCCAGTTATGAGGTCCTTCCGGAACCTCGATATAATTGCTGTTCTTCACTGCCTTTATCTCACTCCAGGCAGAATCATCTACGCATGTTTCATACACACTGTTTGGTCCAAAAAGGATAAAATCCGGATTCCATAGTGCGATCTGTTCCATGGTAACCTCATTACCTGTTCCTTTACTGATTGGGCTTTCTACAACAGCAAGATTGTCGGCCAACATATCAAATGTTTCTGCCTGATAGGAGGAATATGCCAGTACGTTCGTTCCGGTTTCACCAACAACAAAGAGTCCTTTTATTTTGTTATCTCCAACCTTTTCCATAATGGAAACGGTACGGTTATATACTTTTTCACAAAATGCTGTCAGTTCTTCTGCCTTTTCTTCTTTGCCAAGAAGTTCACCCAGCATGCGGAATGTCTCAGGCATCATCTCCATATTGGATTCTACATATACCGCAGGAATATTGGTCTGGTTCTGAAGCTTATCCAAATCTTTGGCAACCGAATCTTTCACTTCCCCCATATCAATGAGAACCTGAGGTGCCGCAAGGGCAAGCTCTTCCACATTTAAATTGGCAGAACCATAAAGCTGTCCAAAATAAGGAAGCCCTAATGCTTCTTCACTGATGATTCCCTCTGCACTGTCATACCACTTTGTCGCAAGACCTACCATCTCTTCCGGAGCGATGGCATAAAGAATAATCTGTGCCAATGGACCGGACGTTACATAGGCTGTAATTTCAGCCGGAAGTTCCACTTCTCTGCCACAGGAATCGGTAAAAATACGGTTTTCCGCCTGAGAAACATCATTTGACGTATCTTCCTGTCCGCCTTCTTCTGCATTGCAGGCGGCCATATTAAAAATCATGAATAAGGATAACATAAAACATAAAAGTCGTTTCATATCATAATCTCCCTTCTTTTTTATTATTTATAAAGTAATACATCAATTCGCCTGGAAATATTCCCGGGCAATTTACAGACGCTATTGATCTATTCTTTTATCATTGGAATACAGACACGTATTTCATCTTCTTTCAGACTGCACATCTCTACCTTTACATGATACAGTTTGGAAATCAATTCACTTGTCATCACTTCTTTCGGACTTCCCCATGCCAATACTTTTCCATCATGTAAGGCAAGAATTTTGTCGGAATACAGGAAGGCCTGATCCGGATCATGAGTTGACTGAATCACAGAATATCCATCTGTAGTCAGTTTCTTCACTGTCTGCATGACGCGAATCTTGTTGCCAAAATCCAGATTGGCGGATGGTTCGTCCATGACCAGAACTTTCGCCTGCTGGGCAATTGCACGGGCAATTAACACAAGCTGTCTTTCTCCGCCGCTGATATTGCCATAACCACGGTTACGCAGATGACTGATTTCCAGCCTTTCCATTGCATCTTCTGCCAATTTGATTTCTTTTTTACCAGGTGAAGCAAAACGGCCGGTCTGGGCTGTTGTGCCCATCAATACCATATCTCCTACGGAAAAGTTGAAAACCGGACTATGGGATTGAGGAATATAAGCAATCTTTCTGGCAAGTTCCTCTGCACTCATACTTTGAATATTCTTCCCATCGATGGCAGTCATTCCTTTTGACGGAACAAGCAGTCCAAGCATACATCGAAACAACGTACTTTTTCCAACACCGTTTGGTCCAAGAACAGATAAGAATTCTCCATATTCTGTTGAAAAATTTATGTTTTTTAATACTTCGTGTTCTCCATAAGAAAAACACAAATCTTCAATTCTCATACTCATAGCTGGTCACCATCCTTTGACATAAGATAAATAAAGAAAGGAGCACCAATCATGGAAGTGAGGATTCCAATCGGAATCTCTGTCGCAAGCAGATTGCGGGATATATCATCCACCAGAAGGAGGAAAATCGCTCCGAACAGCATGGATGCAGGCATTAGATATTTATAATTATTTCCCACAACTCTTCTTGTCAGATGGGGGATTACAAGACCAACCCAGCCAATCATCCCGCTGATAGAAACACTTGCTGCTGTAATTAAGGTAGCACAGAGAATCACGATAGTGCGAAGACGTTTGGCGTTCACCCCCATAGTCTTTGCCTCTTCGTCGCCGAGAGTCAAAATATTGACTCTCCAACGAAGAAGGAAAAGAGGTAACAGGCCAATCAACATTGGCCACATAACAAATAATACATCTTCCGGTGTTGTACCGTTTAAACTACCCATAAGCCAATAAGTAATCGCAGGCAGTTGATCATTGGGATCAGCCACCAATTTAATAAAAGAAGTTCCGGAAGAAACTAAAGAACTAATCATAATGCCGGCCAGAATCAGACCAAGAACTCTTTTCCCTTTTGCCTGATTTCCCACATAGATGACAAGACATACAGTAATCATACTGGAGGCAAAAGCAAAAACCATAATCATCGTATCATTTAAATCAAGTAAAATAGCAAGGGCAGCTCCAAATGCCGCTCCGGAAGACGCACCTAAGATATCCGGTGCTGCCATAGGATTCTGAAACACACCCTGATAGGATGCTCCTGCCGCTGAAAGGCAGCAGCCTACCAGGCAGGCAAGAAGAATACGCGGCAGACGATGATTTAATAAAAGGGCTTCCTGGGTTTTATTCCAAAAGATTTCTACCCTCATGTAAGGCAGTCCAATGCTTTCTAACCATCCCATGAATCGATGTAAGAGGATAGAAAACGTATCCTCTAAGCCGATAGGATATCTGCCCAATACAATAGAACCGATGATACATAGAATCAGCACCACAAAAAGGATTATTATTATGTTGGAATACGATATTTTATTCTTTTTCAAATTCAAGTTTCCGTCACCCCTATTCATCCTCATAAAGTACATAGCATTTTTTTCTATCGAAACAAAGTTTCTTATAGAAAAAAAATCCCCTGCTGTTTAAGCAGGGGAATCCATATTAGAATCAAGACACAGCACCTATATCTTTTGCATAACTAGGAGTTTGTTTTGCATACACTATGCAAAACAAGGTAAAAAGACTGGTTAACTATCATAACAAACAAGCTTCATCAAATAAGCTGCTGTGTCCTTCTTATATATTTGTTCTCCTTCTCAAACACGGAAAGCTTCCCCGTTTCCAGAAAAACTCTTAGATGAAAGCTTTGGCAGTACTATCGTTTTCTTTCATCATTGGTCTTTTAGTCATGACATTTCCCAATGCTTTAGACTTTAGACTCGGATTGATTATATTGTAAAGCCTATTCCTTCGTATGTCTTGTAGTTTCCACTACAAAACAAATTATTTTTTGACAGTTTTCTTTCCACTGACACTCTGTCAGTTTCATCATTCAGATAAAACAACTCATCATTGTATTTCCTTCTAAAACCCGTTATAATATTGTCAATACAACATTCCCCCTGCTTTTGAGGTGAAATTATGAAAGAACCACTTTTTTTACAAACACAGGCATATGATTATCTAATCAATTTTCTCCCAGGAAGGTCGAATGGATGATACTATGGCGGAACACGAACAGATTCTTACATTAATTCAGAATCATAATATGGAAGGTCTCAAACAGCTGATGGAACATCATCTTACCATCGCTCAGAAAATCAACTTAAATATTTTAGAAAATAAATAAAAATAACAATTGCGTTTACACAAAAGAAGCGCTGCCTTACCATTAAGACAGCGCTTCTTTTTCATGTAACAATTATAGTTTTAAGAGGAGATTCCTGCTTTTCTATTTCGTATTTACTCTACTTCTGCGATACAGATTACCTGGCTGGAATCAAGACCTTTGATTAATAATGGAGCATTAGTAAAACGAACGATCTTAGCATCTTTAGGAAGTTCGGAAAGATGCATATCTTCGATTGCACATACGAATTTGCCTGTTTTGCATTCATTGTACTGTTTCAACTGTCCTTTTTCTTTCATCACACTTAAGCAGGAAGCGCTTTTATCCCCTGAAGTGCCTGCGCATATATTCCACTGTTTTATGAAGAACTTCTCCCTGATATATTTTTTCAAGATTTCCGGCAAAGTCAAGATGATACCTTTCTTTCAGAGTTTCTAAAAGACTTTTCAGTTTCTCTTCCTGCCTGTCTTTCACTTCACCAAAATAATCCTCAAGCGTCATCTGGCGCCCTTCTTCTCCTGCCAGATTATAGATACCCACACCAACCAGACGCACCGGCCGCTGTTCTACTAAATCTAACAGACGTACTGCTTCTTCATAAATAGGAACTGCACAGTCACAGGCAGAGGTAATCCTTGATCTTGTGATTCCTTTCATATCTTCATATGTGAGTTTTAACGTCACTCCGTTCCCATGAAGATGATACTTTTTCGCTCTGTGTTCTACACAGAGCGAAAGTAATAAGAGCACATCTTTTAATAACTCATAATTGTCAACATCCTGTTGAAAGGTTACTTCTCTGCTGATGGATTTGGCATCTTCCGGACGATACGGAATGACTTTTCTGTCGTCGATGCCTAAAGCAATTCTTGTAATCCACTGTCCCTGCTTTCCTAAAATACGAATCACTGTATCTTTATTTTCCTGAACATCACGAACCGTATGAATCCCCCAGGTATAGAGCTTTTCCGCTGTTGCCTTTCCTACCGTAAAAAGGACTCTTACATCCCGGTCAATAATAAGATTTACAAAATCCTCTGCTGTTGGAATCTCAAAATATCCATCCGGCTTTTTCTCTTCACTTGCTGTTTTGGCAGCTGTCTTGGAATAGGCCACCCCTACAGAACAGGTAAGTCCAAGTTCGTTCTTTGTCCGCTCCTTAATAAGATGTGCGATTCTTCTTGCCCCTTCTAAGTCTTTTGCCTGTTCTGTTACATCTAGATAAGCTTCGTCAAGGGCAATTCCTTCGTCTGCACCTGCGTAGGTATCCCAGATTTCGTGAAGCTGTCTGGATACTTTCTTATATTTGTCAAAGTCAGGATGTTTATAGATTCCATTGGGGCAAAGACGGTATGCATCTTTAATATTCATCCCTGAATGAATCCCATACTGTCTCGCTTCATAGCTGCAGGTAGCAACGACGCCTCTCTCCCAGGGCATGGAGCCAATAATGAGCGGCTTTCCACGAAGAGAGGGATTATCTCTTATCTCAACGGAGGCATAAAAAGCATCCATATCTACATGTATGATAATCTGATTCAATTTCTGCCTCCTTTTTGTCGATTTTCTTCCTATAATACTTATGACAAATTCAAGTCTCCTCTGTCAGACTTGGTTCGGGGGCGTCCCACATATGATATACTCTATCAGACAAGCCACACCGTCTTCCTCACAAGACTTTGTCACATAATCGGCTTCCTCTTTCACTTCCTTTTGTGCATTCCCCATGGCGGCTCCAAGACCTGCATACTGAATCATCGTCAGGTCATTATAGCCGTCTCCGCAGGCTGCCACTTCTTCCCGACAGAATCCGAGAGATTCAGCCAGATTTTTCAGTGTACTTCCCTTATGAATCCCTCTCGGCACAAATTCCAGATAATAAGGTTCGGAGCGGAAACTTTCCACTTTCGGACCGAATAAACTTTTACTGATTGGTTCCATTTTTAGAAGTTCCTCCGGATTTCCTGCAATCATGCATTTGCTGATTGGTTTATCCTCATACTCTCTAAAATCTTTTGTTTCTTTTAATGTCATGCCGTTGACAAATGCTTCGTGAATAATGATTGGGTCCGTTACATCGTTGGTAACCATAAAAGAGTCATCATAAGTAAGCATATTGCACCCATGTTCTTTGGCAAACTCATAATATTTCCCAGTCTGCCCCATAGGAAGAAGTTCTCTTTTTATCACTTCGTCACTGGCACAATCCACAATGACCGCACCATTATGAGCCATAATATAACCGCCGTAGAGATTTAAGCATAGTTCTTTCGCTGTCTCTTTCATTCCGTAGACAGGTCTTCCGGATAAAATGGCGATTTTCACACCCTGCTTCTGGATAGCAAGAATGGCTTGTCTTACTTTGTCCGATATAATGTTGTCACGGTTACGAATGGTACCGTCAATGTCCAATCCGAGCAGTTTATACTTCATTTAAATTACTCCACTCACCCTTCTATCATATAACAGCAGGTATTCATCATTGCATACATGTTCCAGAAAATGTCTGCCGCTTATTCCATTTCTATAACTGAGGCAGAATCTCTTCCCACACAGTATCAATAAGAGGCTGTACATCAGAATTCATGGCCTGTACCCCAATTACTGCATTCTTCTCTGGAAGGATAATGACAAACTGTCCCTCACGGCCATAGCATCTGTAACTATTTTCAGCTCCATGATTAATCCAGAAGTAGAAGCCATATCCTTCTTCTTCATCAATGGCATTGCCTGCAGGATTAATATGAGAAGATGCCACATGACAGGAACCTGCTGTCTTAATCCACTCTTCAGACAGGAATCGTTTTCCTCTATATACACCGCCGCCTGCATAGAGTTCGCCAAGTTTGACCATATCTACAATATCAAGATATAAGTCACTTGCCGCAAAGGTATGTCCCTTAAAATCTGCATCCCACTGTGGTTTGTCCATACCAATCGGTCCCCAGAACTTCTCATAGAGATAATCTCTTATAGACATACCAACTGCTTTTTCAAGCATTCGTCCTGCCACATAAGGAGCAAGGTTGCCATAACTGAATTTCTCTCCCGGCTCATAAACCATCGGACAGGAAAATGCAAATAAAAGCCATTCGTCCATCATTTCCTTCGGCAGTTTTTCATCTGTCTCTCCACGAAGCTTTCTTCTATCTACAGCCATCAAATGAGGCTGTCCATGTCCGGATGTCATGGTAAGCAGATTATATAATGTTACTTTCTTCCATCTTGGATCAATATCTTCCGGAATCAGATCTGCAAACATATCCACCGGTTTGTCTTCAAGACTTAACTTTCCTTCTTCAATAGCAAAACCAATAGCTGTTGCTGTATGGCTCTTTGCAACGGAAAACACATTATGAATAATGGTATCTGTAAAACGATGAAGGCCCAGAATGGTACCGTCTTTTATTGCCATTACTGCATCTACATTAAGATTTTTTTCATTAACCGCATTTATAAAACCTTCCAAACTAAACATACTTCTACCTCCTGTTTTTGTGGAAAGAATCTAAAAATAATGTTACTATTAAGATATCACAAAAATCGTAAATTTTAAATAGGAGGTAAATGAAATGGCTAAATTTGTTGTAGGTATCGATGCAGGTACAACCGGTCTTAAAACAATGATTTTTGAACTGAACGGCAATCCGGTTGCTCATGCATACAGAAGCTACCCTTGTACTTTTCCTAACGCTGGATGGGTAGAGCAGAATCCTTGGGATTTATGGAACGCATTATGTGAAACATCCAAAGAAGCGATTGCAAAGTCCGGAATTGATCCTCGTGAGATCGGTTCCATCGCCATCTCCAGCCAGCGCGGTACATTCTTTGCCATCGACAAAGACTGGAATCCAATCGAAGACTCCATCGTATGGAGTGACGTTAGAGCAACCAAAGAAGCTCAGTGGATCGGTGAACATTTTGGTATTGATAAATATTACGGCATAGCTGCTTCTGCCATGACTCCTGGATTTTCTTATTCCAAGTTCAAATGGGTCAGAGACAACCGTCCGGATCTTTATGACAAAGCATATTTGTTTGTAAACGGTCAGGAATGGCTCCTTCACCAGTTAGGTTCTGAAGAGGTTTTTACAGACCCATCTTCTCTTGCAATGAACGGTATGATGGATGTTGCAAAACTTGACTGGTCTGATGAATTATTAGATGCAATCGACGTTTCCCGTGCCAAATTACCACCGGTAAAACAGCCGGCTCGCCAGGTAGGAGGCGTATCTAAGAAAGCTTCCGAACTGACAGGATTTGCTGTTGGCACACCTATCTGTGTGGGCGGCGGCGATCAGCAGTGTGCAGCCGTTGGATCCGGTATTATCAAAGAAGGCATGGCTGAGATTACGATTGGTACAGCTGGCGTTATTGTAGCCGCTGTAGATAAAGGTATATCCGGAACCTCAGCATGAAATTTATTTTTCAGGACATGCAAACCCAGGCAAATGGGATATGGAAGGCCAGGTAACTATGGCAGCTTCCAACTTAAAATGGTACAGAGATACCTTCTGTGATACAGAAGCAGCTGTAGCAAAAGCAACAGGCAAAGATGTTTATGATATTATCTGTGAAGAAGCAGCAAAAGCTGCAGTAGGAAGTCGTGGATTACTTTACTTCCCATTCCTCCAGGGTCAGCTCACCCCTTACTACTGTGATTCTGCCCGTGCAGGTTATGTCGGTATCACTCCTGCTCACGGCAAACCGGAGATGGCAAGAGCCGTATTAGAAGGTGTTGCTTACGAACTTAACATGAGTATTGATGCAATGCAGCGCGTTCTTGGACGTCCATTCGACGTAATCAGACTTTCCGGCGGCGGTGCCAAATCTCCATTATGGCGCCAGATTCAGGCAGACGTATACGGTGTTCCTGTTGAGAAACTTAAAATCTTCGACTGCGGTCTTGTAGGTTCTGCAGCCCTTGGTGCAACTGCTGTTGGACTTTTTGGCAGCGTGGAAGAAGCTGTTGCAAGCATGGTACATACTGATGGTTTCGTAGAGCCAAATATGGCAAACCATGAAATCTACAAAGAATACTTCGGTATCTTCCGTGATGCTTTCCTTGCATGGCGTGACAGAGGAATATATGACAGACTGGCAGCAGCCGCTGAAAAACACTGGAATGCAAAATAAATAAAAAACGGGACGTTGGAATAATAAGGTTCCAAAAGAAAAGTGCAGCAAATTTGCCAAAATCCTTAGGTCACAAAGCATTGTGACGATGCGGATTTCGTGCAAATTGCTGCACTTTTCTTATTCATAGTTGTGTTTTGCAACTCCCAGTTTTTATTTTACTCACTAAATCCTGCAATACCAAATGCACCAGGGCCGCCATGAGTCGTAATAACAGCTCCCGCCTTAATCCACTGAATCCGTTCAAAACCACATTCTTTTGCAGTTGCTTCTGCTGTTTCCATTACTTCTTCTGACAAGCCAACGGTTTTGATCATCCAGATTTCGTCTTTTTTCAACTGATAGGATTCTGCGTATTCCCGAATGAGCTTGTCTGCCAGTTTTTTCATCTTACCACGGTATTTCTTTGTTGCAACCAGTTTTCCATCTACAAATTCAATACATGGATGAATGCTTAAAATCTTAGCACCCATATAGGCTGCGTTGCTTACACGGCCGCCTGCATGAAGGAAATCTAAGTTATCCGGAAGGAAACACATCTTTCCATGTTCAATGAACTCTTCTGCCTTCTTCACTAATTCCTCGAGAGAGATATCCGGGTTTTCCTGCAAGATGCGTGCAACAGAGATAACAATTGCTCCCTGTCCTGCAGATGCCTTCTTTGTATCAATAGCTGTAATATAATCTCTGCCTTCTGCTGCAATCAGAGCATTCTGATAAGTACAGGTTGTAACAGCGGAATAAGCCAGATATAAAATATGGGCTTCCGGATATTTTCCATGAAGTTCATCAAATCTTTCTTCAAAGTCAACCGGTGTGGTGGCACTGGTTTTAGGAAGCTTTCCTGTACTTTCATAGTAATCCACGATTTTTTCCACTGGGAAAGTACCATCATCTAATGTTTCATTGTCAAAATTTACATGCATAGGCACGATTTCAATATCATATTGTGCTGCCAGTTCTTCATTAATATCAGAACCTGTTTCGGCCATAAGGATTATCTTTTTCATATTCTCTCCATTTCCTGTTAAACAAGTTATTTATAAACATATTATCTCGTTTTCATTACTGCGTCAAGTAGTGTGATTCTTGCGAAGCATTTTTATTCTATGGAAATGTAGTTTCCTCATACAAGAAAACGACATCCGGCATATCACAATGATTCCAGATGTCGTTTGTCTAATTAATGATTCTTTTTCTTTTTAAGTGTAATTAAAATGATACCGGAAACAGTTCCTATAACAGCAGCAACAATTCCAACCATCACATCTTCAGAAAGTCCTTCTCCTTCAGCTTTAAAATAGCCGCAATTCTCTGCCACGGAACGCACTCCTTTTGCCTGAAGTTCAAAGCTTTCATAGCTCTCTTCTCCTGTATAATATCCAACACCGGCTGCAATCTCAATCGGCTCTGTACCTGTCTTGTATGCATCCAGCATAAATGTGGAATGGAACAAGATGCTTCCTCTGGCCACATGATAGTCGCTGGTCAGGATTACAACAGAGTCTACACTTTCATATTTTTCTTTTAAAATAGAAAATGTATTCGCCGCATTACCTACTGTATCAGGAGCCTTATCTTCTACAATTAAGCGGTTCTCACTAAGTCCCTGTTCCAGCAGCCACTGTCCCATCAGGCCGCCCTCTGTCACATTCGGATTTTTGTCGGCAGTTCCGCCGCCTGTTACTGCAATATAACAATTCGGATATTGTTCCGCTATTGCAAGACCTAATTCCAATCTTCCAATCAGTTCCTCTGTCATGGTTCCGTCATCATTTAACTTCTTTCCTAAAATGACAACACAAAAGGAATCATCTTCCGGCAGATTCTCAGGCACTTTATCTAACTGGACTTCCATCTCTGTGTTGGCATAGCTCCAGAAATTCATGATATTTTCCCAGACTGCACCTAATTCCTGATCTTCTTCCTTTATTTTAGCAATGTTCTTTTCAATATTTTTCCAGGCATTTTCCTGTCCTTTTCCATAATCGCTGATCATCTGCCCAATCCGGTCATCGGTAGTTAAATTACCAGAACTGGCAATGATAAACAGAAGAACTCCTATTACTAACAGGGAACCGATTAAGATTCCGGTCTTTTTCATTCGTCTTTTAAATACTTCATTTTTGTTCATGTAGATTCTCTCCTTGTATGTTTATTATTCTCATATATTATAAAACAATAATTTATGGAATTTTTAAAAAGGTGTAGAATTCTTGATAATTTAATAAGACTCTACACCTTTTAACAAATCAACTAATTGTTACTGCTTTTTGTCCTCATCACACACGAATATTTTTTCTCGAATTAATTCTTTTACTTCTTCTGGAATATCTAACTCATCAATCTTTACAAAACGAACAAATAAATCATTTAAATCTCTTGCATGTTCCAACTGTCGGGAAAGTTTATTAATCATTTCACTTGCATTTTCACCCACGTTACTAATATCCTCCATATACATACTCCTTTCCTGTTAATGTATTTTTATTATACAAAAAAGAAGTTACTGGTGTAAAGCCTTATTAAATTATCAATTTTCCAATACTCATTATTTCTATCTATTTCTATCATATAACACCACCTTCATATTTTCAACTTTATTTCTATATTTTTACATTTATATAATAATAAACAGCTGCCCATAAGCTAATTATAAATTGAATTTAACTTATGAAGCAGCTTTTGTTCCTTCCTATTCCTCTTCCGGATACTTCATGCCCCATTCTTTCCGAATCCCAGTCATAAGATCCATGACATCTTTTGTAAATGTAAGATGTATATATTCCTCTATTTTCTCCATATCTAACTCTTCCATTGCGGAAACGGCGGCTTCCATGTCCCTAATCTCATAAACAAGTGCGTCTTCCGTGGCACCTGTTTCAATCACTTCCTGACGACCATCTTCCGTATAGGTAATGACTGCTTTTTCCCCACGTGGATATTCATAGAGTTCCACATAGGCTTTATTGAATGCAATCATCCCACGCTTTGGCTGTTTTGCATGAAGAGACAAAATTACAGTTGCCATCTCTTCTTCTTTGTTCTTAAGAAGAAGACTTGCCTGTTCATCCACGCCGGTAGGTGCATATTTCACCTGAGATAAGACCTGATCCGGTATAGAGGTCATAAACCATCTTACAAAAGAAAGGGCATAGACACCGATATCTAACATTGCACCACCCGCAAGACTCCGGTTAAAGAATCGATTGTTCATATCGTATTCTTTGTAACTTCCGAAATTCATCTGAATCAGTTTAAGTTCACCAAGTTTTCCGCTCTTTTTTAACCTGGCTAATTCTTTATAGATCGGCATATGATAGATGGTCATGGCCTCTGCAAGGATAACATTATTTTCCTTTGCCAATGCAATGGCTTCATCAAGTTCCTCACTGTTTAGGGTAATAGATTTTTCACAAAGTACGTGCTTGCCTGCTGCCAATGCCTTTCGAAGATAGTTTATATGAGTATTATGCGGCGTGGAAATATAGATAATATCAACATTTTCGTCTTCGAACACATCCTCTATCTTATTATATACTTTTTCTACACCATATTTTTTTGCAAATGCAACGGCCTTTTCATGAGTACGGTTTGCTATGCCATATAGTTTTCTCCCCTGCTTCTCCATTGCCTCTGCTAACTGATTGGCAATAACGCCACAGCCAAGGGAGGCCCATCTGTATTCTTTCATATCTTTTTATAACCCCTCATATTTACTATCGTTTCTGGTGATTACATCTTTTTATAACTGAATTATAACATATAATTCGGTTTATACCCACATCTTTAAAGAAATATGTTTATCCTCTTTCATAATTCTTCATATTTATCCTTTTCCAACGACAGTAAGAATCATTGTTGGACTCTCTTTTTAAATTATCTTACAAACGTATAGGTAATCCTATCTGCATATCTGTAATAATATTCTTGTTCTGCATCCAGTCCGCTTAAAATCTGCGCATTCTGTCCATCAGAGATTCCGGTTGTCACTTCCACAAGTCCGCCAAGTTCATCCTTCTTTTCATTATATTCTGTATAGACATAGACCCCGCCGTCCTGTTCCACAAGTGCTTCTACTGGGATTGTCAAAATGTCACTGACAGAACTTACTGCAATTGTGACAGAAGCGTTCATTCCAAGAAGCATATCGGCATTTTTTTCCATACTTACGGTAACAGTATACTTGGTATTACCGCCTGAGTTTTCTCCGGAATAATTGATATCTTCAATGACACCTTCAAAACTCTGACTTGCAAAGGCATCTAAAGTCACTGTACATTTTTGACCTTCTTTTACCTGATTAATATCCAGTTCGTCCACAGTAATAGGAATTTCAACTATATCATTTGGGGAAAGAGAACAGATTGCAGTCTCTTCAAAGGTATAGTCCGTTTCCGCTTCCTCAGTTATATCTCCTATTAAGAGCTGAGATGAATTATTTCCACCTAAAGAATTATTTGGTGTTCCGCTCATGGATCCGGCACCATTCATGGAAGGCATGTTACCTGCCTGACCGCCGCCTGGAAATTCTCCCTGCTGATTTCCATTTGAATCTTGCTGTCCCCCATTTGGAATTTCTTCCTGCTGGCCGTTATTTGGTACCTGCTGATCTTCATTTGAATCTTGCTGTCCTTCGCTTGAATCATTTGAAGATGGTGTTTTATCGGATACTTTAGTAAATATTAGTACTGTCACAGATTCTATTGTCTGTGTTGTCACGGTATACCCTTCTACTGTTTCTTTCACTTTGATCGAGTATGGTATCTCCTGTCCATCCGTACCGTATTTGGACATCCCGGTCCAGGTATATTTCCATTCTTTCTCTGCATTTATGATTTGTTCATCAAGTACATTTTCTCCGTTACAAAGCTGTACTGTTACCTTTTCCGGTATTCCCTCTGTTATTATACTGCCATCAGAATTTAACCAAACAAAATTTACAGATTTTGAAATGGTCTCTTCCAGAGTTATTTCTGTTTCTCCTTCTGCTAAATCTTCTGTTGAACTTTCCGTCATGTCTTCTGTAGAAGGCTGGCTTGTGAAACTATCAGATGTTCCCTGATTAGATGATGCAACCATTACAAAACCATTGTTTTTTGTTGTTGAAGCAAGTAAAAAACCACCGGTTCCACTGCTACGATGGGAAGTCATGACAGCCATGGTATCTGCTATAGCTGTAACATTGTCTGATGTGTCTGTACTGGCTGTAACATTGTCTGATATCTCAGCCGCTGCAACATCCTGTGATACTGAGTCAATCTCTGCACTTACAACCAGAGTATCGTCAATACCAGAAACGGTTCCAGCTTCATCCGCAAATACATAACCGCTGTTTCCGATTTCTACTAATCTATTATATTGTTCTTCTAATGCAATTCTTTTATTTAGCAGATTCTGATAGACTGCCGTATAATCTGTGTCTGTGAGGGTAAGAAGAGTCTCACCTGCAGTTACAGTATCGTCCTTTGATACCTTCACACTGCTGATGGTTCCAGAAAAGCCAGTTACTTTTTGCTGACTGTAAATGTAAAGTTTTCCAGAACCAAGTTCTTTATTCTCTGAATCAGTTACCGTGACTTCTTCCTGATAAGAAAACTTACTAAGGGAAACCGTCACTATGATAGTGTCCTTTTCAACCTGTGCAACTTTTCCTGTGGCTGAATTGCCATCTGCATCTTTGATTGTAAATTTATCACCCACATTTACATTTCCGGGATTCTCAATCTCAATTGCAAGAAGATCATCAAGAGAAAGGAGAATCAATGCTTCTTTATCATACATGATATCGAGCACCTTCTCACCTTTTTTTACATAGACAGCTACTACTGTGCCGTCTGTAGCTGCCTTGATGATAGAGGTAATGGATTCTTCTTTTGCATCTTCCATAGCATCGTCCACCTCATCTATGACATCCTGGATATCAGAAATTGCCGCCAATACAGATTTCTTTTCCACAACAGCGATAGGTTCACCCTCTTCTACAAAATCGCCGTTTGAAACAAGATAGCCGGTAACTGAAATCTTTCCCGGAACAGTTACTTTTACGTCGGATGCTGTTTCTAAAACACCGCTTCCTTTAATTGTCTGTTCAATCGTTCCATTCTCCACCATGGACGATATTACTTCTTCTTTTACTGTACTGGAGGATGTATTTTCTTTTCCTCCGGAAAGAATTTGAAGCAGAATTACCAGAATGAGAAGAATAGAAGCTATGATAATCCATTTTATTTTTTTTCTTTTTTGTTTTTTTAATCTTTCTTCTACAGGGTCTATGGGACAGTCAGGTGTCTTTGTTTCATGACTGTCCGCTCCTTGCTCCTGTTCTTTTTTGTTACGTTCTTCTTTTCTCAGTCTTATAAGTTTAAGGACACAGAAAATGTCTGTTAAAGTACAAAGAATCGCTACCACAATACATGCAATACGGACTTTGCTGATGATGGAAGAAAGATTCTGTCCTCTATTTCCAGGCATTTTTTCTCCACCAAAACCTTCCGGCATGTTCTCTGGATCAAACCCTTCCGGCATTTCGCCTCCGCCAAAGCTTTCCGGCATGTTCTCTGGATCAAAGCCGTCTGGCATCTCAAACATTTCTCCATTTTGAGAAAACTCCCTATTCCCTCCCGGCATAGCTGACATTGCTCTTCCTGACATTGTAAGTATTACAAGGTCTGCAATCAAAATTACCGTTGCAGTGATGAGCAGTACAATATATTTTATTTTCTTTTTTTTCATCAAATCAACCTCCATAATGTAATGCATCAATTGGTTTCATCTTGGCTGCTTTGTTGGCAGGATAAAGACCAAATACAACACCAATGAAAAAACAAAATACAACGGCAGCAAAGACCACCCATCCGTTCATGGTAAAACTCACGCTTAAATCAGAAACAATGATCGTGATTGCTTTTAATACGCACCAGGACAGGAAAATACCGATCATACATCCCATCATGCAAAGCACAACTGCTTCAATTAAGAACTGCTGAAGGATAGCACTTCTGCTTGCACCCACTGCCTTTCGGATTCCGATCTCTCTCGTTCTCTCTGTAACCGTTACAAGCATAATGTTCATAATGCCGATACCTCCTACAATCAGAGAAATTCCTGCAATTCCGCCAAGAAGGATGGTAAGAATAGAGGTGATGCTGCTCATAGTATCTTCCAGTGCATCCTGGGAACTTACAGTAAATGCATCTTCATCCTGTAAAAAACGTTCCATAAGTATGTTGGTAATGGTACCCTGTGCATCATCAACGGTATACGCCCCTGCAGCACTTACATAAAAAGAAGTAATCTCATTTGTCACACTTGTGCTAAGGCGCACAAGAGAAGTGTATGGAATATAAGCAACATAGGAATCGCTTCCGAACATACTGGTCAGGGAATCTTCATCATCTTCGAGAACACCAACAACTGTGTACTTCATGCCATTTAAAGAAAGTTCCACACCAATACAATCCGTATAGCCAATGAGATTCTGTGCTGCTGCTTCATTGATAATACAGATGGCTGTATTATTATCTAAATCTGTAGTTTTAATAAAACGGCCTAACAAAAGGTTCAATTCCTGAATTTCATAATAAGAAGGTGTGGTTCCATATACCTGAATGGTGCCGGTATTCCCATCATATTTTCCTGTTGCCTGTTTCTCACTGGATGGTGCGATTAGTCCAATGGTTTCTTCCTGCATCCACAAAGATAAATCACTGGTCCTAATAGGCTGATTCTTATTATCAGAGATGGTTACTGTAAGAAGATTGGTACCAAGGCTGTTAACCGCATCTGTAACACTTTTGGTTGTCCCATTGACAAGGCTGACTAAAATTACAAGAGCCATAACACCGATAATAATGCCAAGCATAGTAAGAACCGATCTGAGCTTATTACCTGCAATGGATTTTAGTGCCATTTTAAAAGACTGAATCATCGGCTCACCTCCGTCACTACTCCATCTCGGATATGAATTTTTCTACTGGCCTGATCGGCTACAGAGTCATCGTGAGTAATCAGAACAATGGTATTACCCTGTCTGTGAAGTTCATGAAAAATCTCCATAATTTCCAGAGATGTCTTGGAATCTAAGTTACCCGTCGGCTCATCGGCCAAAATCAGAGATGGTTCTGTTACAATGGCTCTGGCAATTGCAACTCTTTGCTGCTGCCCGCCGGAGAGTTCCGTCGGATAATGATAGGAACGATTGGTAAGTCCTACACGTTCCAATGCATTTCTCACACGCTCCATTCTTTCTGTCTTCTTAAGCCCCTGATAAATGAGAGGAAGTTCTACATTTTCTTCTGCTGTCAGTTTTGGAATCAGATTAAAACTCTGAAATACAAAACCGATTTTTTTATTTCTCACTTTGGCAAGTTCATTTTCGCTGTACTGTTCAATGGGAATGCCGTCTAATTTGTAAGTGCCCGAATCTGCAATATCAAGGCATCCTATTATATTCATCAATGTGGACTTTCCGCTTCCGGACGGACCGATAATGCTTACGAATTCGCCCTGTTTAATGTGCATGTTGGCACGGTTTAAGGCATGCACTGCTTCGGAGCCGATTTGATATGTTTTCATTACGTTATGCATTTCTATCATATCTTCGCCTCCTGCTATCTTCCATTGCCTGGTCTTTGTGAATTACCGTTTCCAGATGGGTTTCCTCCTGGCATAGACATTCCTCCGCCGTCAAATCCGCTTGGCATATCGCTTCCAAAACCACCCGGCATGTCACCGCCAAATCCGCCAGGCATGGCCATTCCACCGCCGAATCCGCCGAAATTACCAAACTCATCAGACTGGGACTCCTGATAATATACCGTATCGCCTTCTTCTAAGCCTCCTGTAATCTCTACATAGTTTCCGTTGGAAATGCCAATAGTCACTTCTACCATATCTCCAAATTCCCTGGATTCTTCATCATAAGAAGTATAAACGTAGGCTGTAGAACTTGTTCTGTTTACTGCCTCTTCCGGAATCAGAAGTGCATTTTCCTTTCCTTCAATCATAATCACTGCAGAAGCAGACATACCGGATAACATTCCCTCTCCCCTCTCTACTAAAATGGAAGCTGAATAAGATGTGACACCGTTGGAACTGGTTCCCTCTTTGTTGATTTTTGTTACTTTTCCGGAAAATGTATCATCTCCTAAGGATTCTATGGACACAGATGCCTGCTGGCCAACAGTTAGAGACAGAATATCGGATTCATCCACACTGAAGGACATGAGCATGTAATCTGATGGTGCAATGCCAATTACCGTATCCTGTGTTTCATCCTCTTCTAACGTAGTAACGGCTGTAGACATATTGTTGTTTCCGCCAAAACCTCCGGAGGAAGCTGTTGTTGTGGTGACCGTTGTTCCACTCACCTCTGTTACAGATGTAACAACACCATCATTTTGTGCATATACTGCACCTTCTTTATAAATTTTAATGAGGGTCTGAAGCTGTTTCTCATAAGTTTCTTTTTCCTCAAGTACAGATGCATAATTTACAGTTCCTGATACATCGTCTAAATATAACAACGTTTTGCCTTTGCTTATCTTTTGATTTTCTGAAACATTTACAGAGGATACGGTACCTGCATACCCTGTCACTTTAACACATTCGTGGATATATAACGTGCCTTCTGCCGTTTTATCATCCCCAAGGCTTACCGTAACCTTATCTCCATAGACAGTTCCATTATCGGTAATTAAAATTGTCGCTTTTCCACCCCAGACAGAGTCCACTGTTCCGGTGTACTTAGTGCCGTCACTGTCTTTGACAGTAACAGAAGAACCTACAGATAATGCATCTGTCTCTACATCAACGGCCATGTATCCATCTACGGAAATCAGCATTAATGCCTGATTTTCATACATTACATCGGCAACTGTATTTTCTTTTTTCGTATAGATTTTTTTGATTCTTCCTGACACACCGGCCATAATTTTATCCTCTGCTTCTTCTGAAGATATATCTGCCAGCTCTTTATCCAGTTCATTTAACTGTTCCTGAATTTCATTCATGGCAATGATAACAGATGCACTGTTTACAGAAGCCAGCATATCACCTTTTTTTACTGTGTCGCCCGCATTTACATATACTTCCGTAAGTTCTACCGTTCCAGGAATCGTAATATTCTCTGTTTCATCGTTTGATAAGGTACCGGAACCGGATACAGTCGTACTGATGTTTCCCATGGTTACATTCGCTGTAAGTATCTCGCTCTCATCCTCCTGTCCGTACCGGCTGCTTACTTTACTTCGAAGTACTGTAATCAGAATCAGGATTGCTGCAAGAACAGCTGTTATCATAAGTGCAGCTTTGACCATATTTTTCTTATCTAATGGCAGTTTGCGTCTGACTGAACTCATGTTATTCCCCTTTCTCAATTAAAATTTAAGTACACTCATAGGTACTTGAATATGGTAATTTGTTCCTTTACAAAGATAACAAATGAAACTGAAAAAAAGCTGAAAAGATTATTTTCAGAGTGTGAAATATATATGAATTTAAAAATTTTCAGCTTTATTTCAACTTTTGGATATATTCTTATGCTAAGATACCAGGGTTAAAAGGAGGCTTAGGACAATGAAAATACTGATTATCGAAGATGAAATCCTGCTCGCGGACTCTCTGAAAGCATTGCTTCAAAAGAAAGGATTTCAGGTAGAATGTGTATATAATGGGGAAGACGGTGCTGCATTTGCAGAAACGGAAATCTATGATCTTTTAATACTGGATGTGATGATTCCAAAGATGAATGGCTATGAAGTATCAAGAAGGGTCAGGGAAAAACGATTGGGAACTCCTATTCTTATGCTCACCGCCAAATCTGAAGTGGAGGATGAAATTGAAGGTTTAAATGCCGGTGCTGACTATTACCTGACCAAGCCTTTTGACAATAGAAAACTTTTAGCCTGCATCAATGCGCTTTTGCGAAGACAGGGACCTCAGATCAACGAACTGACTGTGGGAAACACCGCATTAAATCTATCCAATTCCCAGCTATCCTGTGGAGAAAACAGCATACGCTTATCCTCCAAAGAATTTGATGTTATGCGTTATTTAATGTCTTCCCAGGGACAGATTCTTCCAAAAGAAATGATTCTCTGCCGCGTTTGGGGCTTTAATTCCAATGCAGTGGAAAACAATGTGGAAGTATATGTGGGACTTCTCAGGAAAAAATTAAGGCATATCGGTTCCAATGTCCGTATCGAGGCAGTCCGCCGTATGGGATATCTGATGGAGGTGGATGAAACGTGTTAAAGAAACTTAAGATAAAATTTGTCATGATCAATATGTCCATTGTCACAATCATGCTGATTGTAATCTTTGGTTTAATTTATAATTTCACCAAGCACAATCTGGAAACAGAAAATGTCAACATGATGAAATCCATTGCAGTCAATCCATTTCGGCCCGGACGTCCAAACGACCCATCCCGGGAATTAAAACTTCCTTTCTTTACCTTACATCTGGGACTAAACGGAGAAATGATTTCAGCCAACGGAGGCTACTACGATCTTTCCGATTCACACTTTTTAGATCAGCTGATTGAAGAATCTTTTCAAAACAGGAAAGATACGGGAATCATAAGTGAACATAATCTTCGCTATTACAAAATGACAACACCCATGGGCACCATCTTAGTTTTTTCAGATATCTCAAGCGAAAGAAACACCCTTCATCATCTGGTTCAATCCTTTATTCTGATCGGACTGTTCAGTTTCTTTCTCTTCCTTGGAATCAGCATTTTTCTGGCAGGATGGGCAGTGAAGCCGGTGGCGAAAGCATGGACTCAGCAGAAACGTTTTATTGCAGATGCTTCCCATGAACTGAAAACGCCTCTCACCGTAATCATGACCAATACTGAATTGCTTCAAACTGCAGATTTCACTGAAAAAGAACGTTATCATTTTCTGCAAAGCATATCCATGATGTCCGGTCAGATGAAACAGCTGATAGAAAAAATGCTGCTTCTTGCAAAAGCAGACAATCAGGACATTACGTTTTCTATAAATCGCGTAGACTTAAGCAGATTGGTTTTCAATGCCGCTCTCTCTTTCGAAGGCATTTTTATCGAAAAAGAATTAGGATTAGAAGAAGATATTGAGGAAAATATTACAGTTTTCGGAAATGAACCGGCTTTACAGCAGGTAATCGATATTCTATTAGACAATGCCGGAAAATATTCCCATCCTCATGGGAACACCATAATATCTCTTCATAGCACCAGTTACAATAAGTGCCAGCTAAGAGTCTCCAATCCAGGTGAGCCTATCCCTGCAGAAGACCTAAAAAAAATCTTCCAGCGGTTTTACCGTATGGATGAATCAAGAAGCAGGGACGGCAGTTTTGGACTTGGCTTATCCATTGCTGAAAATATTGTAATCCGGCATAAGGGAAAGATATGGGCGGAAAGTAAAAATGGAATGAATTCTTTTATTGTTGAGTTGCGTAAAAATGTATAAAGACCAACGCAAAGATTAACTCTCCACATGGCAGCTATACTTTAACAGCCGTCACTACCAGCAGATAGTGGCGGCTGCTTTCTTTTGTTATGAAAGACACTAATTTAACACAATGGTCTGAACCGCTTCTACTAATTCCATGACAGCGGATCGTTCTACGAGAGAAACGCTTTCTCCGTCTACAACTGCAAGACAAAAAGTCCCATCATAACGGTAAAGTTCAATTTTCACTTGTGAAAATGTTTCGTGATCCAAATATACAGTCAGGCTGATTTCTTCCTTCTGGTCATCTTTTTCGTCTGTAAAGCTGTCCGCCAACAAAGCTTTCAAATCTGTTCTTACATCTGCCATCTCGATTTCTTCCTCATTATAATACCAGATGCGTGTTTTCCCATCTTCTTCATCCCCTTTGTCTTTTTCTAACTTGGAGGTAAGAATATGTTCTTCCCCTTCCAGGGTAATGTCAATCTGAGTCATGAGATCAGAATCTGCCCAGAAAACTTCCTTGTGACGTAAATCATCATAAGAAGCAGCTGCCAGAATATCATAGGATGCATCGTCTAATTCATATACAATCTGAGAATCTCCAATACGTACATATTTCGTAACTTCCGGAATTTCCTCTTCTTCTTTTTCTTCTGCCTTTTTCGCTTCTTCTAACTCTTCCTGGTTCTGACCAATATGAAGAACATAAGCATCTTTTATTTCCTGTTCTTCCTCATCAGTATAGGTGTAATTTACAGTAATAGAAAGTTCCGGTTCCTCTAACCCGAAGCTTTTCAGATCATCCTCTGTTGCATTATAAGTTACAAAATTAGAAAGACTTAACGATTTCATCGTATCGAGATAGGTCGTTACTGTATCGGGATCAAGTGGTACTTTTTTTCCATCTTTTTCAGTAAAATAGACATCTTCTTCGCTGTAAGAATAGGAAGTGTCCTCTGTATAAGTAATCTTATACTCTTCTTTCCCTGCAAATTGAAGCTCTGCTGCATTTTCATAATCTGGTATCTCATCATGTAAGATCATATTAGATAAAGCAGTCTCCATGTAATCTGCCGGATCTTCGCTTACCAGATAAACATTCCCGTCTCCAATATCCACATAGCGCTGCTCATCCATTTTGCTGAAATCACCAAGTTTTAATTCATAAGTCTGTTTCTCTGTCGTAAGAGTAATGGTTCCCTCCGGATTCTTCAAACCATATTGGCTGTAGTCTTGTACATTCTCAATGACAAAGCTTACCCCAAAGGACTCAAAATTAGATAAAATATTCTCGATTTTATCTTTATCTACAGGAAAACCTTCATCATTGTCATATATCCAGTCATTCTCTTCTTTATGGAACGCCAAATCTCCATCTGCTATTTTCCAGGAAACAGCAGTGACAGACTCTTTCGGAATCTCTAAAACAACTGCATCACTGGTTTTGATTTCTTCCTGTTTTTCTTCATACATGGTAAGTGCAAAGGTTGCTGCAAGGAGAACTGCCAATGACACAACTAAGATAATCATTTTTTTAGACCGCTTCATTTTGTAACCTCCGCTTTCTCATAATTATTACAATACCTGCTCCCAGATAAGTCAGTGGAAATACCCCAATCATCAATGTTTTTAATAAAGACGAGGTAGAGTCTGCAATTGTCAGATAGTTATAATTTAAGCTTTTACTGCTGATGGCAATAGCTTCACGTTCTCCGATTAAGAAGGATACGGAGTTCATGGCAAGATTCACATTGGCTCCGGAAGAATAAGCATTGTACATGTCATTTAAGAAATCGGATGCAGAATACCAGATAATCTGACCTGTACCGCTTGTTTCAATAGAAACGCCAAGCGTAAACGGACCATCGATATCTCCATCTTCTTTTTCATAAGTATCAATTTCGAATCCTTTGATTTTACTAAATGCATCATAGGATGTTGTTAAAAGTTCCGTAACTGTACCGCTGCCGGATTCACCAATCTTAAGGCCCTGTGAGACAGGCATAATCACATAATAATTCTCTTCAATTAAGGAATCCGTCACCTCTGAACTTCCAATCTCAGGCATTAATACATAAGGATATCCAAATGCATAATAATTGCTGTTTCCTTCTACAACCAATCCTTCTGTTACAGAAATATTGTAATCTGCCAGAATCTGATTCAGATTTGTAAAATCAGCTCCTTCTACAGGACCGGCAATGACCATAAGTTTTCCGCCATTAGCCGCATAGTTTGAAAGAATATCTGCTTCTTCATCTGAAAGATCACTCTGTGGACTATAAATAAGAACTGCATCTGCATCTTCCGGCACTTCTTTTGCTGTTAACAAAGATAAGGAATTGGTTTCAATATTTGCTTTTTCAATAGAATCTGCAAAAGTAGAAGGCAGTTCCCCTTCCCCGTGACCTTCCAACACATATAACTGAGGCAGTTCTTCTGTAATTACATAATCGATTGCAGAAGTAACGGCACCTTCTCCATCAAATGATGTTGTATAAGTATAGGAATAGATATCTTCTTCCATTAAATAAATATCATCATAGCTGATGTAACGGCTTCTCTCACCGGATTTCACGATCAGACTGTTATTTGGCACGGTTTCTGATGTATATTGCTCCGTAAATGTTGGAAATACGTCCGGATTTTTCTTAACTACTTCGATATGATCAGAAAGATTTTCATATTTACCAAGAAGATTTTCAATAATCTCGTCTTCCTGATCTGCCTGCACGATCCAATAAATAGTAACATCCTGTTTCAGGTTATTCACGACAACTTTTGTATTGCTGGTGATAGAATACAATTTGCTGGAACTGATATCATATTTTGTAAGGGAAGCAGGCAGATTTGCAGCAAATATATTAAGTACAATTAAGATTGCAAGTACTACGGCTGTGACTGCTAAAGAATAAGTACCTCCCTTTAGTGCCAACTGATTTTTTGACATTTTCAGATTTAATTTCATTAGTTATACCTCCTTTTCTCAAGAGACTGAACAGCAAGAAGCAGGAAAAAGGCGGCAAAAGATAAAAAGTAAATAATCGCTGTCAAATCAAAGACACCATTTACAAATACATCGAATCGGTCAAACAAGGACAGCTGTTTCATAAGATTTGGCAGGATGCCTTCCAATTTTGAAGAATCGACAAAAACAGTAACTGTCGTACAAGCCATAATAAGTAAAGCGATACCATAGGATAATGTTTCATTTTTTGTCAAATGATAAATAATCCATCCTAATAATGCTGCAAGTACAAAGATGGCAGCTGCAGATCCAAAGGCTGTTGATGATACATACTCTGCGAGACTTACACTAAAGTAGTTAAAAAGCATGACCGCAATTCCGATTCCCGCAGCAAAGCCCTGATTCTCTGTAAGTGATGAAATGAAAATTCCCATGGCAATCAATGCTGCTCCCATGATAAAAAAGGCAAACAGACTGCCGTAAGATGTCGGAAGATAAACTTCACCAAACTGTGAGAAAATCAGCGGATAGAATCCAATGACAACAAGAGGAATCAGATATACAATAAGAAGTGCCAGATATTTACCAATAACAACTTCTGTTGTAGATATAGGCAGGGAATATAAAAGCTGATCAGTTTTCTGCTTTCGTTCTTCCGCAATCACACGCATGGTAAGAATCGGAACAATCACTACAAAAACCATACTGCCGAAACTTAATACATACTCAAAATTACTTACCGCAGCCTGGAGGTTATAAAGCATAGCTCCAAGTCCCACGAACATTAAAAGAAAGGCGCCAAATATATATGCGGTCAGGCTATGAAAATAACTTTTTAATTCATGTTTGAAAACTGCTATCATGCTTCATCCTCCTTTTCCTTTTCTTTCATCGCTTTCTTCATAGAAAGTTCAATAAAAATATCTTCCAGATTTTCTTTCTGCTGGTTCTTTAATAATTCATCCAGTTCTTCAAATGCAACCAGTTTTCCGTTAGCAATCATAATAATCTGATCACAAATTGTCTGAACCTCTGAAAGGATATGGGAAGAGAAAATAACTGTATGGGTCTTACCAAGTTCTTTAATCAATTCTCGGATTTCAATAATCTGAATCGGATCAAGGCCTACGGTCGGCTCATCCAGAATAATAACTTTCGGATTGCCAAGAAGAGCCTGGGCAATTCCTACTCTTTGCTTATAACCTTTTGATAAAGCTGAGATACGACGGTGTTTCACATTGGAAATACCAGTTTTTTCAATCACTTCATTTACCTGCTCCAGTAATCTGCTGCCTCGAAGCCCTTTGGCTTCTCCAACAAATTTTAAATACTCTGCCGGAGACTCATTCATATAAAGAGGCGGATGTTCCGGAAGGTAGCCGATTACTCTTTTCGCTTCGTTTGGTTCTTCAAAAATGTCATGTCCGTCAATCAGAACCGTGCCTTCTGTCGCTGACAAACAACCGGTAATGATGTTCATTGTAGTTGATTTTCCTGCGCCGTTCGGCCCTAAAAAGCCATACACATGACCTTCTGTAATTTCAAAGGAAATATCATCTACGGCAAGATGTTCACCGTAATATTTTGTCAGGTGTTTCGCTGAAATCATATTATTCCTCCATTTCTTTTTATTTTTGGATACACTCAAGTCTGATTTTGTTAAACTGTTTTCCTGATAAAAGGGATAGCCTAACATTCCTACAAGATAACACTTTATGCTGAAAGAATACTGAAAATTACAGGAAGAAAGCCTGATAAAGTTTGAAATGTTTGTGTTCTTGTTGTGTATTTTTACATTTATAAACGGATATTGTATTTCTTACAAAAACCCGTTATAATATTATCAATGTAACATTTTCCCATTTTTGAGGTAGATATATGAAAGAACCACTTTTTTTACAAACACAGGCTTATGATCATTTGATCAATCAGATTAAAAACGGAACGCTGCGTCCGAATACCATATATTCTCTAAACCAGATGGCAAAAGAAATCGGTGTTTCCCGCACTCCTCTTCGTGATGCAGTCCTCCGGCTGGAACAGGAACGTTATGTGGACATTCTTCCAAGCAAAGGATTTGTCCTTCATAAGATGACAAAAGGAGATATCATTGAAACTTATCAGATCCGCAGTGCCATTGAATTCTATTGTTTTAAACAGCTTTCCATGAATCTTTCTACACCAAGAGGCCAGGAATATTTTAATAAGCTGGCATTAAAAGTTGCACAACAAAAAAAAATTGCCACAACAACACGCTGTCCGGAAGAATATGGGCGCAAAGACTATGAATTTCATAGAAGTGTCGTGCAGTATGTAGGCAATGAATCCATGCTGGATATCTACCGGCGTTTTATGTACCGGATTTTCTGGCTCAATGTCACCTCCTTTTCTCAGGAAGGACGAATGGACGACACAATGACAGAACATGAACAGCTCCTTACTTTCATTGAAACCCAGGATATTGACGGACTTGAAAAGCTTATGGATCATCATCTTGCCATTGCCCAGGAAATCAACTTAAATATCTTAGACAATGATTAAAAAACAACTGCTTTTACAAAAAAAGAAGCGCCGCCTTACCTTTAAGACAGCGCTTCTTTTTCATGTAACAATTATAGTTTTACGAGGAGATTCCTGCTTTTCTATTTCGTATTTATTCTACTTCTGCAATACAGATTACCTGGCTGGAATCAAGACCTTTGATTAACAATGGAGCGTTTGTAAATCTAACAATCTTAGCATCCTTAGGAAGCTCTGCAAGGTGCATGTCTTCGATTGCACATACGAATTTGCCTGTGTAGTAGCCAAGAATATTTCTATGGCAATCTGGTGGGAATTCTCCTTCCGGACAATTTGGAGATGCGGAACCTATTGCTAAGAAGTCCATACCGATTACTTTTAAGTTAGGGAAATTATCGGATAAATAACGTCCAGCAGATGGAGCCACGAAAGCACCGTTATTCTGATAGATATCCTGATTTGTATCTCTGTACTGTTCCATACCTGTACGGATTAATGCACAGGAAACTTTAGATAAAATATCTGCATATGGTTCTAAATCTTCTTTGTAGATACCTTCTACTGGTCCCTTAGGAATATCAAGAAGTGCTACTTCTGTATGAGCGAAATATTCCATTCCAAGTTCACCAATGGAAAGACCGTCTTTTACAAAGTGACGAGGTGCATCCATATGTGTTCCACAATGATTTGGTACTGTAGATACGAAACTGCAGAATGGACAGTCTTCTGTAACATCTGTACACTGTTTTGTAGTTACAACTGGTTCTCCCGGCCATGCGTATCCATCAGGATCTAAAACGTGTGATAAAAACATGAACATAAATTTGTCCTCCTTAAAATATATTTTCACTAAAATATGATTCGAATATAAAATGTCTATGCCATTAATACTTCTGCCGCTTCCTTAAGTGTAGAGATTTCTCCTACGTTTCCAGGGAAGATAACATATGGTGTTAATGGGAATTTACTCTCATCTCCGGTCTGCCATACAGGAATTCCAGGTTTGATCTGACCTAATACATTTGCTTTCTGAACAGCCAAAGCTTTTGTTCCAACATCAGAAGATGTGATACCTCCTTTTGCAATAACAAAGCTAGGTACAATAGAAAGTCTTCCAACTAAGGACTGTACTGCATCAGAGATTTTTACAGAAAGTCTTAAATCATCTTCCTTATCTCCTGTATCTGCAGTGATCAGTGCTCTTGTGGTATATACACAGACAGTCTTACCTGCAGAAATATATTCTTCTTCTAAAGCGAGACATCTGTCTACTTCTTTCTTAAATGCTTCTTCGTCTTTTACCAAAGTAGCATCCAGTTCAACAAACATAATGTTCTTATTCTCTTTTAACATCTCAACCTGTTTGGTTGTCTTGTCAGTATGTGAACCAACTACAATAATTCCACCATTTGTTGTTTCTTTTACTACCATCTGGTCTCTGGTAAGAAGAGGCTGATCTGTTACGCCGCCCATAACTTTCACAATACCGGCTGCAGTACGGAACATAAATACTTTGCCTTTTGCCATAGCTCTATAAAGAGCTACACAAAATACTTTAATATCTACATAATCGATGGAATTTACAATAATTTTGTTGAAATCTTTCACCTCCATCAACTGTGCTTCAATCTTGTCAAAGTTCATATCATGAATATCTTCCAAAGAAATAGAAGTCACATCTTCTGCTTTAAATGCACCTTTTGTCTTCTCTTCTACATATTCCCTGATGTTGGATTTGGTATAACCAAAGGTCTTGTCTTTCGCAAATTCTGTCTCAGCAGCAGGAACTAAGTCATCACCATATTTTACATAATGAACATCATCGATTGTGAAACGTCCGCCTTCTTTGAAAAATGGACACATAATCTCTCCGTCAATTGGTTTCCCTGTGCTCTGTTCATATGCCTCACGAAGAAGTACTGTCTCTAATGGATAATGTCCGCGGAGAGTAGAATCACTACGGCTGATAAATACATATTCGATTCCGGTTTCTTTTGAAACTTCATCTACAACTGCCGCAATATCTTTGTGAGCCTTGGTTGTTTCTTCTGCGGTAAATCCTCTTGAATTGGTCATAACATAGAAAAGTTTGTTCTCTTCTAAGAAGCCTTTCATAATACTATCTTTGGACCAATTGGTGTATACGGAGATGTCATGTACGGTCTGTACGCCTGTTGGGTCGTCATCCAATACAACAATTTTTTTATTATTAGCTGCAATCTCTTTTGCAAGAAGCTCATCTACGTAAGCTTCGTCAATTTTCTTGTAAGTATTTAATACATCTGTTTTTAATGCCATATGTATGCCTCCTTACTATTAACTACTACAATGAACCTTTTCTATCTAATCAACTTTTTCAACTTTACAGTCAGCCAAAGCTTCAAAGTACTGTACGATTCCGCCATGATCATCGTTCATATGTCCATGAATCTTCATAGTCTGTAAAATCTCATAAAGCTGAGCAGAATATGGAATTGGTACATCAAGAGAATGAGCTGTATTTACAACGTTCTTAATATCTTTATGATTGATGGAAATCTTGCCGCCCGGTACAAAGTTACGTTCTACGATTAAAGGAATCTTGGCGTCTAATACGGCACTTCCTGCCAGACCACCTCGGATTGCCTTGTATACTTTCACCGGATCAGCTCCTGCTTTGGATGCAAGAACAAAGGCTTCCGATACGATTGCAATGGTATTGTTTACAATAATCTGATTCGCAAGTTTTGTTACAGAACCGCTTCCGCTTCCACCTACTAAGATTGCAGAAGAACCCATAATATCATAATAAGGCATCAAGGCATCAAAATCCTTCTGGTCGCCGCCTGCCATAAATGCAAGTGTTCCTTTGATTGCGCCAGGTTCACCGCCAGACACAGGGGAATCAATGAAACCTACGCCAATCTTGGCAAGTGCATCATAACATTCTTTGGATTCGATTGGAGTTACGGATGCCATGTCACAGACAATCTTTCCTGCAGTTAAGGTAGATGCAATTCCGTTCTCACCTAACAATACTGCTTTGGAAATCTCTCCGCTTGGAAGAATCATAAAAATGATGTCACAAGCCGCACCGATCTCTGCTAGAGTTCCGGCTGTTGCACCGGCTGCTTTTAACTCTTCTACTGCATCCTGATTCAAGTCATTAACCATTAAATCCACGCCTGCAGCAAGCATGTTCTTCGCCATTGGTTTTCCCATAATTCCAAGTCCGACAAATCCTACTTTGCTCATGTAATCACTCCTTTTCTTTGGAAAAATGTGCTATACATCTTTCTTATTTACGGTCTAATTGTTACTTCTATAATACCAGTATATCGGTATACCGGTCAAGAGATTCCTTCGTTTACATACTATTTTTTTCTCATCAGAAATAACACCTGCTCCATTCGTTGACTTCCTATTCTTCTTTTGTTACACTTACATCGTCGACTTTTTAACATTTTAAAATACATATATCTAAAGGAGCTATTTTATGGAATCAAATACTACTGTAAAAAAGGCCAATCCTCTTGGCTATGCGCCCATAGGAAGTTTGATTGCCAAATTTGCCATTCCGTCTGTTATCAGCTTTTTAGTTACTTCCGCCTATAACATCACAGACCAGATTTTTATTGGCCATGTGATTGGAATGCTTGGAAATGCTGCAACCAATGTGTCATTTCCTCTTGTTACTTTGACAACGGCTTTGGCTCAATTAGCCGGCGTAGGTACAGCCGCAAACTTTAATCTACGCATGGGGGCAAAAGAAGAAGAAAAAGCCAAAGAGTATATCGGAACCGGTATCGCTCTTATGGCCATCATCGGTACTTTATTGTTCCTGATTGTGACGATCTTTAAATCACCACTTTTAATTTTATGTGGTGCAACGGATACGGTATTTCCTCTGGCAAAATCTTACTTGGGAATTACAGCAATTGGTCTTCCATTCCTTCTCTTTACCAATTCCAGCAGCAATGTCATTCGTGCTGACGGCAGTCCATCTTACTCTATGTTTTGTACTGTAACCGGTGCAGTCTTAAATATATTTTTAGACTGGTTGTTTATGTTTGTCTTTGAATGGGGGATTCAGGGAGCCGCGATTGCTACAGTAATCGGACAGATTGTATCCTTCCTGTTATGTATCTCTTATTACTTCAGATTTAAGACATTTAAGATTCGATTCTCTATGCTTGTTCCACAGATAAACAATCTGATCGATATTATTAAAGTCGGAATGTCCAATTTCTTTAATCTGTTTATTATGATGTTCGTAAATATCGTATTGAACAATAGTTTAAAAACATATGGTGCCCAGTCCATCTACGGCAGTGATATTCCTCTTGCTGTATCCGGTGTTATTGCGAAAATCAACAGCATACTGTCTGCATTTTCTGTTGGCATCTCCCACGGCTGCCAGCCTATCTTCGGATTTAATATGGGGGCTAAAAATTACGGAAGAGTAAAGGAAACCTACAAGAAGGCCATTACCGTTGCTCTTTGCTTAAGTTTGGTTGCTCTTTTCTCGTTCCAGATGTTCCCACGACAGATTACAGGAATCTTTGGCTCCGGAAATGAATTATATTTCCAGTTTGCAGAGCAATATCTTCGCATCTTCCTTCTCATGGTAAGTGCTCAGGTAATTAATCCTATTACGGTAAATTACTTTACAAGTACAGGGAATGTAAAACAGGGAATTTTCCTTTCTTTATCAAGACAGGGACTTATTCTTCTTCCACTGTTACTGATTCTTCCAAAATTCTTAGGTATTGACGGCATTTTATATGCGGGGCCGATTGCTGATCTGGCAGCAGGAATTCTGTCTCTGGCTATGGTAGCAGTCAGTTTTAAGAAAATGACAAAGTTGGAAAATGAAGCTTAAAATGTGAGAATAGCCGTCGCTACCTATTGATAGTAGAGACGGCTGTTTTTATGATAGTTTCTTTTCTTACGCAAGTTTGATTGTTTTATCTTTTCTACCTTTGGATGAGAAGCAAGGTATTTTGCAACTTTTTTCGCATTCTGACAATGTCTTTCTTTATCTATTCCTTTCCTCCAGATTTTTCTAACGCAAAAGCATGATTTAAAGGTCCGGAACCCTTTCCAAGATCAAGCATCGCCATCAGTGCATCGGATATATAATCTTTTGCATTCTGCACAGCAGTTATTAAAGAGCAGCCTTTTGCCAGATTAGCCGCAATGGCACTGGACAAAGTACATCCTGTACCATGTGTATTGGAATTATCGATTCTGTTTCCTTTTATCCAATGTGCTTCTCCATTCTCCCACAAAAGATCATCGGCATCGTTGATGCTGTGTCCTCCTTTTAATAAAACAGCGCATCCATATAGTGTTCCTATTTTTTTTGCTGCTTCTCTCATATCTTCACTATTTGTAATAGTCATAGCCGCAAGAATCTGTGCCTCCGGAATGTTAGGAGTCACTACAGATGCAATTGGAAACAATTCTTTTGTCAAAATCTCTACAGCGTCACTTTTCATAAGAGCCGAACCGCTGGTTGCTATCATAACCGGATCAATGACTATGTTCCGGGCTTTGTAATGGTTTAGCCGTTCTGCTATTACATGAATCAGCTCAGATGATGATACCATGCCGATTTTTACTGCATCCGGATAGATATCCTGAAAGATGGCATCCAGTTGTTCCTTTAAAAATTCCGGGGGCGATTCCATGATAGCACTTACACCTGTCGTATTCTGTGCAGTCAGGGCTGTCACTGCAGTCATGGCATACACACCATTCATGGTCATAGTCTTAATATCTGCCTGAATACCGGCGCCTCCACTGGAATCACTCCCTGCAATTGATAATGCTGTTTTCATTTTTTCTCCTTTTAGATCAATTTCAGTTCCTCTGCTCTGGCTTTTAACTCCATTGCCGCCTGTTTCGGATCATCTGCCTTCATAATGGCAGAAACCACGCAAATGCCTCCAACCGGAATCCCCTGTAAAATGTCTATGTTGCCTTTGTTAAGTCCTCCAATTGCATTGGCCGGAATCGGTACGGTCCTGCAAATATCAGCTAGTGTCTCAGTGGAAGTAAGAACTGTTTTTACCTTTGTTGTTGTAGGATAGATAGCTCCTACTCCAAGATAATCTGCTCCCTGTTCATAGGCTTCCAATGCCCATGGTACCGTCTTTGCTGTCGCACCTACAATCTTATCCGGTCCCATCAGCTTTCGTGCCATTGCAACTGTCATGTCTTCTTTTCCTACATGAACTCCTTCGGCACCAATAGCAAGCGCCACATCAACCCGGTCGTCGATAATGAGAGGAACCTGATATTTTACAGCAATCTGATGTACTTTTTCTGCCAATTCTATATATTCTCTCGTTGTTCTCGTTTTTTCCCTAAGCTGCATCAGGGTTACTCCTCCCATGAGTGCCTGCTCTACCCGGTATAAGAATTCTTCTTCTGTAAATCCGTTGCTATCTGTTATAAAATATAATCTTGTATCCAGTTTTTTCATTTTCTAATCCGTCCGCTGGCATGCTCTTTTGCGGACCATCCTTTCTTACATTCCAAAAGTTATAAATAGAGATAATCATTTAAAACAGGCTGCAGTCCTTCCTCTGCAATATCCTGATACATCTTTTGGAGACTCCTGTTATCATCGATTTCAAACTGTTCATCTCCATGAGCATCCTCCGACTCGTTTCCATTGTATTTGCTCTCATGGTCACCGATTCCTGTAGAAACGCCTGCGGAAACTTTTGTAGCTGCAATCTTAACAATACCATTGCGGAATTCGGCACTTTCTCTCGAGGAAACTGTTATTCCCACATAAGGAAGAAAAATGCGGTAAGCACAGATGATCTGGCACAACTGTTTTTCATGCACATCTAATGGATTGATCTTCTCATTATTAATGATTGGACGCAGTCTCGGACAGGACAGTGCCATCTCTGCATGAGGGTATTTACGCTGAAGGTAATAGACATGAAGGGCACTGGCTAAGGCGTCTTTTCGAAAATCAGACAGTCCGAGAAGTGCGGAAAATGCCACGCCTCTCATTCCTCCCATCAATGCCCTTTCCTGAGCATCAAAACGATAGGGCCAGATTCGTTTATGTCCGAGTAAATGAAGCTGCTCGTATTTGTCACTGTCATAGGTTTCCTGAAATACAGTTACATAATCAGCACCACACTCATGAAGGTAATGGTATTCTTCTGTATTGACCGGATATATTTCCAACCCTACCATGCGAAAATACTTTCTCGCCAGCTTACAGGCCTCCCCAATATAGGAAACATCACTCATAGACCTGCTCTCACCGGTCAGAATAAGGATTTCTTCCATTCCGCTGTCAGCAATGATCTTCATCTCTTTTTCTATCTGCTCCATCGTAAGCTTCATTCGATTGATGTGATTGTAGCAGTTAAATCCACAATAGACACAATAATTCTCGCAGTAATTGGCAATATATAAAGGGGTAAACAGATATACTGTATTGCCGAAATGTTTGCTTGTCTCGATTTTGGCTCTCTGTGCCATCTGTTCCAAAAATGGCTCTGCAGCCGGAGAAATAAGTGCTTTCAAATCTTCAATAGAACAGCTGTCATGTTCTAATGCTGCCTTGACATCCTTTGCGGTGTATTGGCTGTAATCATAAGAATTCATCTGGCTCATCACTTTTTCGCACACATCAGAATCTATGATTTCCATTCCGGGAAGATACTCCATATGATTCTGTCGAAAGGACGGTTCTGTCTCCAAACGGTGTTTCTTTTTTCGTGCTTCTTCGCTCAAATGTTTCGAATCCACAAAAAACTCATTTTCCATTTCTGTCTCCTTCTAAAATTAGTCTCGTAAAAATCCGGTCAGCGGGTCAGATGCGGATGCGCCTCGTGTGAGCACTCGGCCAAGTCCTGACAGGTACGCCTTTCTCCCTGCCTCGATTGCCTGACGAAATGCAGACGCCATCATTGGGAGGTCTCCCGCTGTAGCAAGAGCTGTATTTGCCATAACAGCTGCTGCACCCATCTCCATGGCTTCGCATGCCTGAGATGGTCTTCCAATTCCTGCATCCACAATAATCGGAAGGTCAATCTCATCAATGAGAATCTGAATAAACTCTTTTGTTGCAAGCCCCTTATTTGATCCAATCGGAGATGCCAGAGGCATGATTGTTGCTGCACCGGCACTTACCATATCACGGGCAGCATTTAAGTCCGGATACATATAAGGCATGACAACGAAGCCTTCTTTTGCCAAAATTTCTGTCGCTTTTATCGTTTCCTGGTTATCCGGCAGAAGATATTTGGAATCTCTCATAATTTCTACTTTTACAAAATTACCACAGCCAAGTTCTCTGGCAAGTCTTGCAATACGGACTGCTTCCTGCGCATTTCTCGCACCGCTGGTATTGGGGATCAGCGTAATCCCTTCCGGTATATAGTCAAGAATATTCTCCTGTTCCTTTGTGTTTGCACGGCGGACTGCAAGTGTTATCATCTGGGCACCGGCGTCTTTTACCGCTGCCTCAATCAGTTTCATAGAGTATTTGCCGGAACCCAATATAAAACGGGATTCAAATTCATGGCCACCAATCATCAATGGATCTTTCATCATTTTCTTTTCTCCTTTTGTGCTTGTTCTCTCACTCCGTTTGGAATGTTACTACAGTCTGTTTTTTCAAATTTTCTTTTCTAAACTATGCTTTCTCATATGCACTACTCTTTATTGGCAATGATACGCAGGACACAATGCGCCTGATGAGCAGCACACACCATGACTCTGGAAGATACGAGTCCCATTCCGGCCTCTACATCGCTGATTTCATCACCACAGATATAAAAATATTTCATTACTTTACGCGTCTGAATGGAATTGGCACTTCCTAGTCCCGCCATTCCAGAAGATGCAATCAGATATTTTCCATACATATCGGATAAGACAACATTGGCAAGTATAGCCTTACATTCCGGATTATCAAACGTTTCGCATATAACATCTGCTTCCTTCAATAGCTCCGGCACATTCTCTTCCGTAAGCATGATATTGTAGGTCTCCAAAGCACTATAAGGTGCAATCTCAGATAAATTTTCAGCCAGGGCCTCTGTTTTATACATTCCAATCTGTGCCGGTTTGTATTGTTGGCGGTGAAGATTGGTTAAATCTACCTTGTCGAAATCAATCAGAATCAGCTTACCAATTCCTGCCCTTGCAAGCGCAATCGCTATATTAGATCCGAGACCGCCCAGACCGCAGACTGCAACAACTGCTCCTGCAAACTTCTCCTGTATTTCTTTTCCATGACGCTCCTCTAGAGCTCTATTCCATTCCTCTTTTGTCGGAAACATATCAACCCCCTCCTACAAAACTGACAACTTCAATATGGTCGCCATCCTGAAAGATTGTTTCTTCGTATCTGGCTTTTGGGACAATCTCACCGTTTCTCTCTACTGCGATTCTTTTGGGATTGTAATTCGTCCCTGCAAGATATTGAGTCAATGTCATCCCTGCAAGATTCCGATCTTCTCCATTAATCTTTACCATAGTTTCACCTCCTGTATTTTCATTTGCATCTTCATCAGGTTCTTCTTTTTTAGTACAGCTCATCTGTTCCATCCACCGAAAGCCTTATCTCTTTTTAAGATAATCACCGGAAGCACCAGAAGGTGCATTCCGGGATTGTAAGCGGTCGCCAAGGTCCCGAGCGAGCTCGGACTTTGGCTCGTCGCTAACACAAAAAAAGAAGCTATCCTGGATTCTGAAATGGATAACTTCTTCTATTCATTACTCTATGGCACGCATCCCTACGTTGGCATTATCCAAATCAGGTTATAGGGTCGAAGTTAATTACTTCCTCTCAGCCTGCCAATACAAGCTCCCCTTGGTTGTTAAATTGTAAAAAATAAAACAGGAGACACTTTTTTTAAATGCCTCCTGTAAAAAATCTGTGCTATGACTTCCTACGGCGGCATTACCCGCATCAGGTTATAGGGTCGAAGTTGATTACTTCCTCTCAGCCTGCCGATACAAGCTCCCCTGTTTTTATTTCTATATGGATTATACACTTAGTTTTTGAATTTGACAAGAATTATTCCTGTTAATATGCAGAAACAATTCGATTTTCATTGTTTTTTTGATTATAAAAATGATAACTTATATCTATTTATTCTGTTCATCACGAATCGCATTTAATCTCTTCATAACATCATTTGCTCCTCTTCCGAAGTAATGCAGAAGAGTTTTATATTCTGTATATAACTGATCATACACTTTTACATTCTCAGGATTTGGAACATACACTTCTTCGTTAATCTTTCCCAGAGCTGCTGCAACTTCATTCGCATTTTTATATCCTGTAATGGATTCATCCGCTGCTGCTGCACCAAAAATGGCTGCCCCCATAGCACTTGCATTACTTTTTGATAATACGTTAGCTTCCACTTTTAGTGGCATTTCTCTGACAACCATTGATTATTGTGTAGATATTAAGGGAAGAGATGCAGTAGAGATGCTGATAAATCAACGGAAATGGTTAACGCTTGAGAATAAGGATAAGAAACAGCCTCTTATGCGATTAGAGTATCAGCCACAGCTGCAGATTCGAAAGTCAACGGGAAGAGCTAGAAAACATTAATATTCTTTCATCGCAATAAAATTATAGTCCTTGCGAAACTGCATATTATACTCTATACTATTATTAGGACGTTCGTACTATTTTTATTAATAATAGGAGGTACTTATATGCAAACGAACACGGCAACGAATAACCCTCTTGGTACACTGCCTGTGAAAAATCTAATCTGGAAATTTGCCATTCCCGGTATAATCAGCCAGCTGGTTAATTCTTTTCACAATATTGTCGATCAGATGTTTATTGGCTGGAGCATCGGAGATTTAGGAATAGCGGCAACCAATATTGTATTTCCGCTCACATCCATTATAACTGCACTTTCCGCCTTAATCGGAATGGGAGCCGCATCAAGATTCAGTATTTATCTTGGTAAAAATGACAAAGAACAAGCCTCTGATGTTTTTGGTAATGCAATTACCCTCATGGTGTTTTTTGGGGTTCTGATTTCATTGATTACCTCCATCTTTTTATACCCAATGCTTTATCTGTTCGGTTCTACAGATATGATGATTCCATATGCTGCACCTTATGCCAGAATTATCTGTCTTGGAATCCCTTTTGGCATTTTTTCTACAGGTATGTCCTATTTTATCCGTGCCGACGGTAATCCAAACTATTCCAGTTTTGTTTTACTGTCTGGAGCAATTTTCAACATGGTTTTTGACCCGATTTTCTTATTCGGTTTCGACATGGGTATCACTGGGGTTGCTTTGGCTACTACTTTGGGGCAGGTGTTATCTACTGTTCTTGCACTGTACTATTTGATGAAAAAATGCAAGACTGTTTCTTTATTAAAACAGAACTTCCGATTACAGACCACCGTTGTCATCAGCATTTTTTCATTGGGAGTATCTACCTTTACTACTCACATTTTAGCCATTGTTGCACAGATTCTTCAAATGAACGCTTTAAAGACTTATGGTGCAATGTCCATATATGGAAGCGAAATCGTAATAGCATCTTCCGGCGCCATATCCAAGTTATCCATTGTTTTCCTATCTAGTATCATTGGTATTGCTATCGGTTGCCAGCCCATCTTCGGTTTCAATCTTGGAAACAAAAAATATGACCGTGTCAAAGAAACTTATCTATTAGCACTTCGTTACGGCACAACTGTAGCTGCAACTGCATTTGTCATTCTCCAGCTGTTTCCAGAACCACTGTTAAGCATTTTCGGTTCAAATAACCCTCTTTTTTATGAATTTGCTACCAAATACATTCGTATTTATATGGCAGTATTGTTCTTAAATGCATTACAGCCGATTACTTCTACCTTTTGCACTGCAATCGGAAAAGCGAAACTTGGATTCTGGATGGCTGTCATACGACAGGGATTTTTAATGATACCTTTACTTTTGGTTTTGCCAGCTTTGTTTGAACTAAATGGTGTTCTTCTTGTGGGACCGATTTCTGATGGAATTGCTGCAATTGTTGTTATTTTCATTGGCTTAAAGCAAATTAAGCAACTCACACGGATGAAGATAGAGATGGATATGGGTAATTAAGATGAAAAAAGATACAAGACAACTGATTTTAGATACGGCGAAAAGATTATTTAATGAGCGAGGATATAATGGCGTATCCTTAAAAGATATTGCTGATGAATTAAGTATTAGTAAGGGAAATCTAACTTATCATTTCCGGAAAAAAGAAGAAATCATGGAAACTCTGGTACTGGATACACCGAAAAAACCGTTTCCTTCCACCGTTTCTACATTAAAAGAACTCGATGATATCTTTACTGATATGCAAAAAATACTGCAGGAGCATTCTTATTACTTTTTACATCATGCACAGCTGTCGACTTTGTCACAGAAAATCCGCGAAACTCAGAACTATGCATACTTAGAGATTGTAAATACTTTTCAACGATCATTTCTTAGTCTCCGTTCCTTAGATTTATTACGGGAAGAGACATTTGAACTGGAATATAAAAGGACTATCAATATGCTTCTTATGACCTGCATTTACTGGGCACCTTTTGAACAGCTCCAACGATCAGTGGGGAGTATTACGGATTTTAGAGTTCAGGCATGGTCCACGATATATCATTTATTGACAGAAAAAGGGCGTACTGAATTAGAAAGTATTGTCCGGCTTTAAATGTTTTAGAACTTAATCATTATAGTTGCATTTTTAATAATTAAGTCCATAACATCCCCATACCATAAAAAAAGAAGCTGTTGTATATATAAAAAAAGCGGCAACCGTGCCGCTTTTTTCTTTTCATTATATGCTTTCTATTATGTACTATACATTTTTTCTGACGAACTTTCAATCAGTATTCACATTTTTTCTGACGAACTTATACTAAACAAATACATTTTTTCTGACGATTGTAAAAGGAGCAGCCTAGACAGCCCACAATACTCCTAACACCTTCAATACTCAATACACCAGCCCACACACCCAGCCTTCTGAGATTGTTAGGTTAGGACCAAACTACCATGTCAAAATAATGTTATACCTTTAATAAAGGATATTTATTGCAAATGCATCCCGCCTTTTTGCAGAATCTGAGCTGCTATATCTTCTACACCTTCAAAACCTTGTTTCCTTAATTGCTCTGCCGACTCTCTCAACGCACCTTCAAAATTTGAAACCATATTATCAAATCGCTTAATTGCTAGTTTACTTCCTAATCCTATATTTTTAGCCTCTTTTTTAAACTGTTCTCTTGAAATATCGTGAATGTTATAGATTCCCCCTATACTAAGAGCCATATTCTCGGTACTGCTTTCATATATCATCGTACTAATAATATCATAGGTTGGTGCCAGACGGATTGTTTTCAAATCTTCGCTATATAATAGGGATACATTCTTTATATGGTTATCTGTGTTTCCTACAAGGTAATTGAACAGTTAAATTAATCATTTTATCCTCTTCTTTCTACCAAAAGATCCATTCCTAAAATATGAATGAGTCTAAGGGTTTTCTCTAATTCTACCGTTGGTTTTCCGTTCTCCACATCAGAAATAAATGTGACACTTAGTCCTGTGAATTCTGACAGATATGCTTGTGTATAATTTAATTCTTTTCTTCGCATTCGTATTGTCTGACCTAATGATTTTGAATCTATTATTCTCATTTAGCACCTCTTAATTTTGCCGTTCGGCTTTATTTAATTAGTATCACTCAAATCTTAGCCGTTCGGCTTTATTTTTTAATTTAATTATATTCTTAGCCGTTCGGCTTTGTCAATGAAAAAAGAGCAGTATTCAAACTGCTCCCAATATCTTCAATACCCAATATACCAAACCACACAAAAAGCTCGTCACAATCCCATACAGAATCACCGGCCCCGTAATGCTAAACACCTTACAACCAACTCCGAACACCCAGCCTTCCGAGAGTGTTAGATTAGGGACAAAAAATCAACTATCAAAACATAAAAAAGAACTAACAATGCTGTTACAAGGACTACCTTTGCAATTTAACACTATTAATTCTTTATATAATTACCTCTTATTTTAAGCTAACAACTCTAAGTCATATGTCTCATCAGAAATAATCTTAGAAATTAAATCACGTTTTAATTGTTCCAATTTTATCTTCTCCTTTTGTATATCCAACTGCTGATTGAACTTCGGATTACAAAATTCACTGAATTTCTGAAGAGTATTATTATCTGGAATTATGACAGGTATTTGTTTCATTACTGTTCCGGATATTTCTTGAAAACAGGTACTCACTGCCCTGCTCTCGATATTTGGCAGCAAACTTTTAAGTAAATAATATGTAAATGCTGTCCCTATATTCTTATTAGGAATAATAGAACGAAATCCTTGATTGGTTGTTAACTCTTTCGTCGCAATTGCCATATAACCAATTGGTGCTCGTGAGCTAAATAATACTGTGCCTCTTGGCATTTTCGTAGCACTACAATGTTTGTATCCTAATTCCGAAATATCTGTTTTTCCATGAGAAATAAATTTTAATTTGTAATTCGATAAATCTTTTGGAGTTATCCAGGCTATTCCCTTTTTTGAAAAATACTCTGCTTTTTTCTTTGATGGTGTACCGCCTGAAACAATTTTTCCTATATCAGATAAAGTACCTGCCTTCCATGGAGAGTTTGCTTTCCTAACAAATAATTCATCATAGTAGGTTTGCATTTCTCTTTCTAATGCAGCCATCCGTTCATCGCATAAAACGATTTTCAAATCTAATGCTTTTAATGTTTGTGAAATTCTTCTTTGTGTTGTGATGTCCGGAAGACTAATCGTATAATCTTGAATTTGATTCAACGCAATGCTAGCTTGTTTTCCAGTTATTTTGGCTCGGTTCATAAAATACATATAAGTTTCTGCAGAAGAGAGATAATAAGCCAAAAACTCACTATCCGCAACGGCTCTATCAGGTCTTATAATGCATAATCTTTGATTTAAAATATACTCCCCATCTTCTTTAAATATAGCTACTCGTCCAACACGTCTATCCGGATTATCGCCTACAATATTTCCGGTCATAGGAAAAAGAATATCTCCATTCATAATTATGCTTTTTTTTCTTTTCTTTGCAGTTAAATCTGACACATAAGATAATTCATTGAACAATATTCTATTATTTTTTATATTTGAGGTTTTCAATACTGGTACACCTTCATTTTTGAATTCATTACTTTTGAACATTGCTCCATTCAAAACCATACAGAATTGAGAAATCTTATACCTTTCCCTTTTCTCCACTTCTTCACCTTCTTTTTAATCTCTTTTTCCTTAACGCTTTACTTAGGAGAAGCCAACTTAATAATTAAAAAACAAATCATAACATCTACATTCGGAAAGCTATATCAAACTACAAAAAAAACTGGTATTATTAAGTTGGCTTAATGAAAAAAAACTCTAATATGTATTTTACAAAGAAGTATGTAGTTAATCTAGGTCAGATGTCCCTCTTTACACTTTTTTATTTACCAGTTACATTAAAAAAATGATTGTGTTTTAAAATCAAAATGCACAATCCACAAGTTAATAGCTCAGCAAACGGAAATGCCAGCCAAACTCCTAACAATCCAATTTGTTTCGTTAGTATCCATATTAATGGAAATAAAAATCCACACTGTCTCATAATATTTATTAATATGCTGCTCTTTATTCGATTCATGGATTGCATATAAGAAGCAACCATGGTAGCAGCTCCATTAAACATAAAACCAATTGCCATGATCCGTAAAGCAGGAATTCCAAAACTTAACATATCATCGGAAGCCAAAAAAATCTTCAATAGTTGCTCTGGGAAAACCATCAAAATGAGCGCTCCTATTGTCATCAAAAATATTGCAATAGCCGTTCCACCTAAAAATGCTTCTTTTAATCTTTTTGTATTACCAGCCCCATAATTAAAACTCATAATAGGAATACATCCCTGAATAAGTCCATTTACAGTCATGACAATTAATTGTTGTGCTTTAAAATAAGCACCGAAAAATGCCACCGCAGTTGTAGAATATGCAACTAAAAATGAATTTGTCATGGTAACCATAAATGCACCAAGCGCGTTCATAATAAAAGAAGGAATTCCGCAATAAAAAATATCTTTCCAGATAGTGATCTGAAAAACAAATGCTTTTGTTTTTATTTTTACTTTCTGTTTTGTAAAGATAAGTATGTAAAAAGCAATTAGCATGGACAAAGTATATCCAAGTACTGTAGATACTGCTGCGCCACGTACTCCCATTTCTGGAAATGGACCTATACCTCGGATAAGAACAGGATCTAATATGAAATTAAGTACAACACCTGCAATCTGAAATCCCATAGGTGCCAGCATATTTCCTGTTCCTTGAAGTACTTTTTGAATCGCGATATGTACCATATTAGGTAGCTGTATGAATACGCATACATTCATATATTCCATACAAAGTTCCAAAATCTTCGGTTCATCTACATAAAGCACGAAATAAGATTTTAAAATAATAGAAAACAGTATAGATAATAGAGTTCCAAATGCAAAAGACAACAATAAACCATGGGATACAATATTATTTGCCTCTTCGATGTCTCCTTTTCCTAAATATCTGGCGACTAACACATTAATTCCAACTCCCACACCAATAGAAAAAGCAAGCATAAGAGTTGTTAGAGGAAAAGACAATGAGACTGCTGTCAGAGCATCTTCGCTAATCTGTGCCACAAACATACAATCCACAAAATTGTATGTAAACTGTAAAAACATTGAAAATAATGGTGGTAAAGACATTTCAATAATTAAAGGTACAATTGGCTTCGTTCCCATCTTGTTTTGTTCTGATTGTTTCATCTTATTCTCCCATTTAAATACAAGAGAAGCTCATAATCATATTTATGACTATGAGCTTCTCCTGATTTTCTTAAAAAGAAAATTTTATGGCATCAACTTATTTGGCATCGCGTTTTAATACTGCATTTAATAATACAGAAGCACCCTGAGTACACTGTTTTACAGAAGTAAATTCCGGTTCACAGTGAGAATGTCCATCTTTAGAAGGAACAAAAATCATTGTTGTAGGCATCATATATGCACAGAACTGAGCATCATGTCCGGCACCAGAGTTGATTCTCTGATTTGTGTATCCCAACTCATCTACTGATTCCTGTACAAAACCAACTAATTCTTTATCGAAATAAACAGTATCACGTGTCCATGCAGGTTCGAATTCTACTTTACATCCTACGATTTCTTTTGGCATATTTTCAATTACTTTCACAACCTGTTCGATTACCTTTGGATCTTCATGTCTTGCATCAATAGAAAAATCTACATAGTCAGGAATTACTGTGTGTACATTTGGATGAACTACAACTTCACCTGTTGTGTAAACGAGTTCAGAATCTAATTTATCTAATTCATCATGTAAATACTGTAAGATTTTTGCAGAAGCATAAAGAGCATCATGTCTATACTTCATAGGTGTTGTACCTGCATGATCAGCCTGTCCATATGTTTTAATTCTGTAGCAGATCATACCTAATACACAAGTTACTACGCCGATATCATTGTTCTGAGCCTCAAGAATAGGTCCTTGCTCGATGTGAAGTTCAAACATAGCTTTGTATTCATCAGGATTAATTCTATTTGCTTTATCACCTTTAAATCCGGATTTTTCTAACGCCGCACCAAATGTCTGTGTAGAATCTAAGATTGACTGGGATTTTAACATGTTTTCATGAACAAATTTAGGTTTGATTTCTTCTGGTAAGTAGTCATAACAGAGAACACCGGAAGCCATCATAGAAGGTGGATATAAAGAACCTTCTTCATTTGTCCAGATCATAGCTGTGATGTTGTGTTTGTGAGGAATCTTTTCAGCGACGATAGTCTCAAGAACTTCCATAGCACCCATTACACCAAGGATACCATCATAATTACCACCATTTTTAACAGAATCACAATGACTTCCCATGATGATACCTGGTAATTCAGGTTCGGATCCTTTTAAAGTAGCATATACACATGCCATATCATCTGTTTTAATTTCACAACCGATTGCTTTCATTCTTTTTACAAATTCATTTCTTGCCTGAATTGCTTCTGGAGATAAGGAATATCTTGTAATTCCACCATGACCGGCATCTCCAAATTTGCTGAATGTAGTAATTTTATCTTCCATTCTTGATTCACTGCATTTGTACATAATTATACCTCCTAATGATTATATTTAAGAACTACCTGTTGGTTTTCATTATAATACCTACAGTTTTTGGTAAGTAAAGTCCTTTTGTTAAATAATATTCATTTATTATTTTCCAATTCTTTAGCAAGCCTCCACCTAATGGAGACTTTTCTAAGTATCTTATATAGTTCCATTGCAATTAACAACCCGGCTGCAATGGCAGTAGATGTTACAACTGCCTCCCATGCGTAGCTTTTCCCGTCCGTCATATTCTTTTGTAGGAAACAATACATTGCATGATATAAAGCGAAGCCAGGAATCAATGGTATAATTCCTACAGCAATATATGCCGTCCTTGGCATTTTGGTATATTTAGCCATAATCTCTGTATAAAATCCTAGTGCAATGCTTGCATACAGAAACTGTATTCCATAAAATGGATAATAATTTCCTATTAAAAGATAAACAAACCATGCCATTCCACCTCCTAAAGAGGTCCATAGAACACTTAATCCTTCTAAATGAAACATCATAGCAAATCCGACGGATCCAAAAAAACTTCCTATTAATTGTATCCAATTCATTTTCACTTTCTCCTTTAGAATATGATATTAACAAGCGCAAAACCCGTTGCTATTACCAGACTTATCAGAACTGTTTCCGCAAGCCTTGTAATTCCTGACAGCATATTTCCTGCGAAAAGCTCTTGTAGAGAACATGTAAATATAACTCCAGGAATAAAAATCATAATATTACCTATACTAATTAGTTCCGGAGTGATACTAATACAAGTCATTCCTGCCAAATTTGCCAAGAAACCACAGAAAATGGAACATAAGAAAATATGAAAGAAACGATTCAATTCCAATCTTCCCAGGGAAACATCAAAATAAGCGGCTACTATTCCTATTAATCCGGAAATAATACAATCATATCCGTTTCCTCCAAAAAAGAGAGAAAAAGATAATGAAATAACAGCATAAATCAACATTCTTTTTTTTAAACCATAGCATTTTTTATTTATGATTTCTTCTAACCGTTTTGTGGCCTCATGAATACTAATTTGAGTTTCACAAATTTGTCTGGATAATCCGTTCAACTCTGTCAATCTTCTCATGTTACGATCAAAAAACTTTATCCTTTTTGTCATCGTAACACCTTCATAGCCATTTCCTGAAATAGTTACTGAAATCATATAAGTCAATGCAAATACTTCGACTTTTTCTGCACCATAAGAAAAGCACATTCTTTCAATACTATCTTCTACTCGTTCAATTTCCGCTCCGGATGACACCAAATACATGCCCATATCCAAAACAAATTGCAATATTTCTAGTGAATACTCTAAGTTTTGGTTCATTTTTACTCCTTTTGATAAGTTTTCAAATGAAAAATCCCCTTACATCTAAAGATGTAGGGGACTTTTCATATTATGCTTTGTATACCCTTCAGTCAAAATGTACTATTTTCTAGGGCTACGTTTTACATATCTACCCATACCTGGTTTTCCGACAAATTCTCCATTATCGTATACTAATTGTCCACGAAGATATGTCTGAACAGGATATCCATGAAGCTGTTTTCCTTCCCAAATTGTATGGTCATAATCAGAATGCATGGATTCTAATGTAATAGTAAAATCTTTGTCTCTGTCGTAAATTACGATATCTGCATCTTTACCTACAACAAGAGATCCCTTATTATCACATCCGAAAATATTTGCCGGATTTGTAGCACAAAGAGCAACTGCTTGCTGGAATGTTATTTTTCCTGAATTTGCTGCATCAAGCATATATGGATATAAATTTTCTACACCTGCACAGCCATTTGGAATTTTAGTAAAATCATCTTTACCCCAGTCTTTTTCATAACTCTGGAATGGACAATGGTCTGTTGCAACAGTATCAATAAGTCCTGCTTTAATTGCCTGCCATAACGCGTCTTGACTTTCTTTGCCTTTAATAGGAGGGGAGCAAACAAAGTTTCTACCATCTTCACGTTTGTATACATCACAAGTAAACTCAAGATACTGAGGGCATGTTTCAACATAAATTTCAGCACCATCGCGTTTTGCATCAATACATGCTTCCAAACCTTCTTTATTCGCCATATGTACAATATAAAGCGGTGCTTCTAAGTGTTTACCCCAGTGTACTGCCCTTTTATCCGCTTCAGCTTCTACAAATTCCGGACGGCTGAGATAGTGATACCAGGCGCTTGTCTTTCCTTCGCTTAAAAATTTTTCAATGTTTAAATCGATCAAATCAGGATTTTCTGCATGAATATTAATCAATGCTCCTACTTCCTTGGCGCGGAGTAAAAGACGAGCTAAGGTTCCATCATCAACCATCATTCCTTCTTTTTTGTAAACAAGGAAACATTTATAACTGGTAATGCCTTCGGCTACTGCCTGTTCCATCTCCTTTAAGATTTCTCCACCATTCAAATCAGTAATGCAACAATGCATTGCATAGTCAACACAAGCATCTTCTTCGAGAATATCCTTTTTGGAATTTACCAATTCTATGATAGACTGTCCAGCACGCTGTACAGGATAATCAAAAATGGTTGTTACTCCGCCACATGCAGCGGCTCTTGTACCAGAAAGATAACTATCAGCAGACACAGTGCCTCCAAAAGGCATTTGCAGATGTGTATGTACATCTAAAGCACCTGGCAGTACTAATTTCCCCTTCGCATCATACACAGTTTCTGCTTCTTCTAGAGCAATTTCTGTCTGCATAGCTGCAATTTTCCCATTTTTTACTGCAATATCGCATGGAAACATATCTGTTGTGGTAACAACTGTACCATTTTTGATCAATAAATCATAGTTTTTCATTATAACACTCCTCCTTGTTTATTTTACAAGCCAGATTTTTCAATTTTTACTGATATTTTGTTTTAATCACAACATCGTGTGGTTCTCTTCCCTCTTTGAATGATATTTCTCCAGGTGTAATACAATTCATCTGTGGGCATACATTGAGACATAAGTGGCATCCTACACACTTATCTTCAATAAGGGAAGGTTTTCTTGTTTCCTGATCAAAGGCGATTGCCTGATGGCCGCCATCAAAACAGGATACATAACATCTACCACAACCGATACATTTTTCTGTATCGAATTTTGGTAAAATTCTGAAAGAACGATCCAGTTCATCCGCACCTTTGATACTTGGAAGTGCTTTACCAACTAAATCCTGAACTCTTTCAATTCCATGTTTTTCCATGAAATGAGAAAGTCCGCTGATCATATCTTCTACGATACGGTATCCATACTGCATAATTGCTGTTGTACACTGTACGTTTTCACAACCAAGAAGGATGAATTCAAGGGCATCCTTCCATGTTTCAACACCACCCATACCGGATAATGGAATATTAACAAGTTTAGGGTCATGTTTTAAATCTGAGACAAATCTAAGTGCGATTGGTTTTACAGCTGCACCTGAATAACCGGATACTGCTGATTCGCCGTTTACAACAGGCATACCACAATTTAAGTCAATATCTACGTTACTGATAGATTTGATTGTATTAATGGCTGCAAGACCTTTTGCACCGCCTTCCACTGCTGCAATCGCTGGAATTTCCATGTTTGTAATGTTTGGAGTCATTTTTGCGATAACCGGAAGATGTGTGTTTGCAGTTACAACTTCACAGTAATGTTTTACGAGTTCAGGACGTGTTCCTACGTCAGAACCCATTGTGGAAGATGTCATCTGAGGACAAGAGAAATTACATTCAATTAAGTCTACACCTGTTTCAGTTACTGCTTTTGCAAGATATGCCCATTCTTCATCATTACTTCCCATGATAGAAGCAACGATAACTTTATTTGGATAATCCTGTTTTAAACGTCTCATATATTCGAGGTTCATCTCAAGAGGCTTATCGGAGATCTGTTCCATATTTTTAAAACCAAGCCATGGAGTGCCTTCTTTTGTTGTAATATCGAAACGAGGTGAAATTTCATCAGGGATAAACACACCAACTGTTTTATAGAAAATTCCTCCCCATCCTGCTTCTAAAGCTTTCGCACACATTTCGTAGTTGCCGCCTACTGGTGAAGAGGATAAGAAAAATGGATTTTCACATTTAACTCCTAAAAAATCGATTGATAAATCTTTCTTTAATGCCATAATCTAAATCCTCCTATTTTAAATTTTCTGCAATTGCTGCAGCCATTTCTTTACCATCTGCTACTGCTTCAACTACAGTACGACCTCTTCCATAGAGCATATCTCCACCCATGTATAAGCCATCACCTGATTTTAATGAAGCAAATTCTTCTGCGAGTTCCTGACCGATTGCAAACACAATCTGATCTGCTTTGATTACTAATGAAGAATATCCATCGCGGCCTTTTGCCTTTAATCCAGCAACTTTACCGTTTTCACCAATAATTTCTTCCGGAGCAAACTGAGTAATGATCGGAACACCCATGTTCTGTACAGCTGTTACTTCATCCATGTTTGCAGGAGCTTCTTCGATTGTTCTACGATATACGATTGTTGCTGTTGCACCTAACTGTTTTGCTGTAGATACACAATCCATAGCAACGTCACCACCACCGATTACTACAACATTTTCGCCAAGTTTAAAATTAGCATCACCGCTTCTTGCACCTTTTAAGAAATCAATTGCGCTTACAACGCCATCAAAATCTGTTCCAGGAACATCTACGGATTTGGACTGCCATAAACCAACACCTACGTATACTGCATCGTAATCTTTTTTCATCTGTTCGATTTCATCCATAGTTACTTTATGGTTGAATTCAAATTTAACACCTGCTTTTTCAATTGTTTCAAGATCGAAATCAACAAGATTCTGTGGTAATCTGGATGGAAGGATTCCATATGTAAGCATTCCGCCTGCTTTTTCATTAGTTTCAAATACTGTTACATCAAATCCTTTTAATGCAAGTTCACGGGCACATGCAAGGGAAGAAGGACCAGCGCCGATGCATGCAACCTTTTTGCCATTTGGCGCTTCCGGTTTCATGAAGTTCATTCCTTCTGCTTTTTCCTGCTCTACAAGGAATCTCTGAATTTTTCCAATATTAATTGGTTTATCAATACCTGTTCTGCTACATGCCTTTTCACACATGTTGTCATACGGACAAACATTTGCACAACATCCCGCAAGTGGGTTGTTTTCACGTACAGTTTCTGCTGCTCCCCAAACGTTTCTAAATCTTAAGGAACGAATGAATTTAGCCGGATCTGTTCCCGCAGGACATCCTTTGCTGCATGGTGCATCATGGCAAAGTAAACAACGGGAAGCTTCTTCCATAGCTCTTCTTAAATCATACCCTTTTTCTAATTCCTGGGCATAAGGTGCAATTTTTGTTTTACTCATAATGTAAAAACCGCCTTTCTCCATGTTATAATTGTTAAGGGTCTCCCCTTATAACAAGTTCTCAAATTTTTTTCCGACAACTTATATTTTGATTTTAGTCCATACAGTTTTGGTCAAGTAAAGCGGTTTTTTGATATTTTTTTAACTTTTTCATATAAGGATTCAGCAAAGTCTCCATCAATCGACGGTTCTGATGATACGCTTCTTCCCTAAAAACACAAGGACAGATGTCCCTCAGATAAGAAAATGCAGCAGTTAGACAGGAAAAAGATTTCAAGTCATGTACGAAGAAATCCTACCTGTATCAACTGCTGCTTTTTTTCAAGGGATTATTTAGAGATTATTTATTTCGCAGATAATTTAGCATCAATTGCCGCTGCTGCTTTCTTTCCTGCGCCCATAGCAAGAATTACAGTCGCTGCACCTGTTACAGTGTCACCGCCTGCGTATACGCATGGTTTGCTTGTTTCCATTGTCTCTTCTTCAACAATGATTCCGCCCCATCTCTGTGTTTCAAGACCTGGTGTTGTCTGACGGATGAGAGGGTTAGGGCTCTGACCGATAGCGATAACTACTGTATCAACGTCGATGACATAGTTAGAGCCTTTTACCGGCACTGGAGAACGTCTGCCGGAAGCATCCGGTTCACCTAATTCCTGTTTTACAACTTCCATGCCGTTTACCCATCCTGCTTCGTTGCCGAGGATTGCTGCTGGGTTGTTTAAGAATTTGAAGATGATTCCTTCTTCTTTTGCGTGATGGAGCTCTTCTAATCTTGCAGGAGCTTCTTCCTCGCTTCTTCTGTATACGATGTACACGTTCTCTGCACCGAGACGTTTTGCTGTTCTTGCAGCATCCATAGCTACGTTACCCGCACCTACGACTGCAACGTTCTTTCCAACTTTTACAGGTGTTGGTGTGTTAGGGAAATCGTAACCTTTCATTAAGTTAACACGTGTTAAGAATTCGTTAGCGGAATATACACCAAGTAAGTTCTCACCAGGGATATTTAAGAATCTAGGGAGACCTGCACCGCTTCCAACGAATACTGCTTCGTAACCATCTTCCATTAATTCATCGATGGTTACGGAACGGCCTACGATTACATTAGTTTCGATCTTAACGCCGAGTTTTTCAACGCTTTCGATTTCTTTTGCTACTAAAGCTTTTGGAAGACGGAATTCAGGGATACCGTATACTAATACTCCGCCCGGTTTGTGAAGGGCTTCGAATACTGTTACATCGTAACCTTTCTTAATAAGTTCGCCTGCACATGTGATACCTGCAGGACCGCAGCCTACGACTGCTACTTTCTTGCCGTTCTTTTCGATTTCGATTGCTTTTTCTGCAGCGTTTGCCATGTGCCAGTCCGCTACGAAACGTTCCATACGGCCGATGCCGACCGGTTCGCCTTTGATACCGCGGACACATTTGCCTTCACACTGGTTTTCCTGTGGACATACACGGCCGCAGATTGCCGGAAGTGCATTTTCACTTGTGATGATCTCATATGCTGCTTCAAAGTCGCCTTCTGCAACTTTTGCAATGAATTCAGGAATAGGAACATTTACAGGGCAGCCCTGTACACAAGGTTTATGTTTACAGTTTAAGCATCTTCCTGCTTCTTCCATTGCCATCTCAGCTGTATAGCCAAGTGCTACTTCTTTGAAGTTTTTATTTCTTACGTCCGGTGCCTGTTCCGGCATTGGAACTTTTTTAAGACTCATGTTTGCCATAATTATTTACCCCTTCCGATTCTGCATGCGTGTTCTTCTTCTTTGTACATGCCCTGACGTCTCATACATTCGTCAAAGTCAACTAAGAAACCGTCAAAGTCCGGTCCGTCAACACAGGCGAATTTGGTCTGACCGCCAACCGTTACACGGCAGCCGCCGCACATGCCTGTTCCGTCGATCATGATAGGGTTTAAGGATACCATAGTTGGAAGACCGATAGGTTTTGTTACGTCAACTACACTCTTCATCATGATTAATGGTCCGATTGCGATTGCTTCTGAGTATTCTTCTCCTTTTGCTAAAAGGTCTTTTAATACGTCTGTTACGAAGCCCTGGGTACCTTTTGTTCCGTCATTTGTTGCAATATATACGTTGTCACAGAATTCACGGAATTTTTCTTCCATGATAACGAATTCTGCACTTCTTCCGCCGATGATAACGTCAACGCTGACACCCATCTGAGCTAATTTGCGAAGCTGTGGATATAAAGGAGCCGCGCCAACACCGCCGGCGATACCGATTACTTTCTTATCTGTTTTATGAAGGTTGGCAGGTACACCTAAAGGACCTACGAAATCCTGTACATAATCGCCAGCCTGTTTTTTACTTAATAACTCTGTAGAGTATCCAACCACCTGGTAAATAATTGTTACTGTCTCTTTTTCTCTGTCATAATCTGCGATTGTCAGTGGAACTCTTTCTCCATCTTCATCTACACGAATGATGATAAACTGACCAGGTTCGCATTTTCTGGCAACATAAGGAGCATGAATCTCCATGAGCTCAACTGCGTTGTTGAGTGTCTCTTTACTTACAATCTTGTACATGTTTCCCTCCTGAAAAATTGACTCTATAGACAACTTTTTTGCTTATTTCTTTTTACCAATCATTTTTATTGGAACAATTATTTTAGTTACATGTTCGTCTTCATTTCGGGTATCAATTGGAGAAATAATAAACTGCTCTGTAATATTACCACAGACTTCATAGTTGTTATTATCTATCCAACGTTTTAATGCAATATATGTTTTAAAAATATTCTCGTAATTTCCTTTATATATAGTTGTTGCCGCTAAAAAACCTCCAAACTTATGTATGTTTTCATTAACCTTTTCATCTTCCGCAACCTGAATTGCAAATTCAATATCACAGTCTTTTGAGAAAAACTGTCCAAACAATTCAGTATAAAAAGTCACATAGATAGATCCGGTGATTTCAAGTCCATTTGTTAGTGCATCTTCATTGATGGCAATCCAGCGTTCTAAACTTACTTCTTCATTATGATAAGATTTAATAACGGAACGAGAACAGAGAAGCTGAATCTCCGGAATCATCTCTATCTTAAATAAATCTTCCTCATGTATCTTGGTTTTTTCTTTTAAATAGAGATTTCCTTCCCTAAGACGTTTTAATAAACTTTCGTTTTCTTTTCGCTTTTTCTCAAGCTGAAAGATTTCATCATCAATTTCTCTTAAACGACCAAGAATACTGTCAATGTAAAAGTTCATCTTATTTTCACTAATAATCGCTTTAATGTCTTTTAAATTAAATCCTAATGAACGTAATTGACGTATCATAAATGCGATGATTAATTGTTCTTTACTATAATATCTATAATTACTTGTTTCTTTTCTTATATTTGGAATCAACAACCCGATTTCATCATAATAGCGAAGCGTTTTGATTGGTATTTTACAAATGTTAGAAACTTGTCCAATAGAATAATACTTTTCTTCTTTCATTTCTTATTTCTCCCCTAAACGTAACTAATTCCAACGAAAAGAAGAGTTGTCTTATGTCAACTCTTCTTTTTTAGATATGTATGTAGTATATCAAATATTATTTATATCGACAAGTTTTTAACATACTTTCCTACTATTTTTTACCTTGGAGATACTCAATCATTGATGGTATTACTTTGTTTAAATCCCCTACAATGCCATAATCACAAATATCAAAAATAGGTGCTTTCGGATCCTTGTTGATTGCTACAATATATTTCGATTCACTCATACCTGCTAAATGTTGAATTGCACCGGAAATACCACACGCAATATAAAGATCCGGTCTTACAGTTGTACCTGTCTGACCAATCTGATGACTTGCATCAATCCATCCAGCATCCACACATGCACGTGAAGAGCCAACTTCACCACCTAAACAATCTGCCAATTCCTGAATCATAGAAAATCCTTCTGCAGTTTTCAAACCACGTCCGCCGGAAACAACAATTTTAGCATCTACAAGATTCACCTTTTTACCGTCTTCTACTATTATCTTTTCTAATGTTGTACGTATGTCTTCCTGTTTTAAATCTGGTTTCACAATTTCCAGTTCACCAGTTGGCTGGTCGGTATACTGTGCTTTTTCCATAACGCCGGGACGGACTGTAGACATCTGTGGGCGATTTTTCGGACAAACAATAGTTGCCATTAAATTCCCTCCAAATGCTGGACGTGTACTTAATAATTTGTGATCATTTTCATCTATTTCAAGTTTCGTACAGTCAGCAGTTAACCCTGTACCAACTCTTGCAGCTAATCTTGGGCCAATATCACGTCCAATAGAACTTGCACCGACCAACACAATCTCAGGCTTACGTTCAAGAATTAAATCAGCAAAAACTTTTACATAACCGTCTGTAGAAAAATCTTTCAATAATGCGCTTTCGATATATACCGCTTTATCTACATTATAATGAAGTAGATTTTCAACTTCTTCTTTCATATTGTATCCGGCAACAATCACCATTAATTCTTTAGAAAGAACATTGGCAAGTTTTCTTCCTTCACCAATTAATTCAATTGTCACAGGGGCAATTTTTCCATTATTCTGCTCTGCAATGACCCAGACATTGTTATAATCATTTAAATTAATCGTTTGATTTACTTTTGCTCTCATGTCTGCTCACCTCCTATATTAATTTAAGCGCAGCGAGCTTTTCCATTAATACTTTCGCTTTTTCATTTTCATTAGAGCCTTCAATGAATTCACTATGTTTTTCTTTAACCGGTACAAAAGAACGGAACACATTTGTTGGAGAACCTTTTAAACCAATCTGCGTAGGATCCACATCAATGTCTGCAAATGTTAGAACCTGAATGTTATCCTTCTGTTCATCGTAAACCTCTATTATTTTAGCAACCGTTGGAAATCTTGGATCATTTAACTCTTTAATAGCAGTTAAAAGGCACGGAGTCTTTACTCGAATAAGAAAATCCGCATTTTCCGTATATCGGGTAACAAGAATATCTTCCCCATCCAATTTTACATCTTTTGCATATGTAACCTGTGGAATTCCAAGGAATTCTGCAACTTCAGGTCCAACCTGAGCTGTGTCACCATCAATAGCCTGGCGTCCGCAGAAAATCACATCATAATTTCCGATTTTTTCAATAGCTGCTGCAATAATTGTGGCTGTTGCCCATGTATCAGAGCCTCCGAATGCTCTGTCAGAAAGCAGATACGCTTCGTCTGCTCCCATTGCAAGCCCTTCTTTTAATGCAGCTTTTGCCTGAGGTGGTCCCATACTAAGAAGTGTTACTTTGGCACCAACCTGTTCTTTCAATACAAGTGCTGCTTCGATAGCATTCTTGTCATCCGGATTAATAATACTTTCAACACCTTCACGAATCAGGGTGCCTGTTTCTTTATTGATTTTTACTTCATTTGTATTTGGAACCTGTTTCACACATACAATAATATTCATCTTTTTCCCTCCCGATTATTTCAGTACTGATCTGGAAATAACCACTTTGTGAATTTCAGATGTACCTTCATAGATTTCGGTAATTTTAGCATCACGATACATTCTTTCTAATGGGTAGTCTTTCATATAACCATATCCACCATGAATCTGTAAAGCCAGGTTAGTTACAAATGTGGCAGTTTCAGAAGCATTGTATTTTGCAATTGCCGCCTCTTTGGAATAAGGCTGTCCACTTACTTTTAACCATGCTGCTCTGTAAATCATCCATTTTGCGCATTCAATTTTAGTTGCCATATCGGCGATGTACCACTGAAGTCCCTGTAATGCAGCAATTGGTTTGCCAAACTGTACTCTTTCTTTCATATATTTTACACTTTCTTCAAGAGCGCGTTCTGCAATTCCAAGTGCCTGAGCAGCTACACCGATACGTGCACCGTCTAAAGCTGTCATAGCAATCTTAAATCCCTGTCCTTCTTTTCCAACTAAATTTTCCTTTGGCACTCTGCAGTTATCAAAGATTAATTCAACTGTTTCAGAACCATGAATACCCATTTTTTCTTCAATTTTTCCAACGGAGAAACCAGGTGTGCCTTTTTCTACAAGAATACAAGATAGGCCTTTTGTTCCTTTGGATGGATCTGTTAATGCAAAAATAAGAAGATTTTTCGCCTGTCCACCGCCAGAAATAAAACATTTAGTTCCGTTTAATACATATTCTCCGGTTTCTTCATCAAGAATAGCTGTTGTTTTAGCGCTACCTGCATCAGAACCAGCATTAGGTTCTGTAAGTGCAAATGCACCAAGCGCACCACCGTTCGTTGTTTCAGGAAGGTATTTCTTTTTCTGTTCTTCTGTTCCAAACTTATTTAATACTGAAGCAAAAATAGTATGGATAGAAAGAATTGCTGCACAAGATGCATCTTTTTTTGCGATTTCTGTTACAACAAGCACTTTGTCAATATCATTTCCACCGCTTCCACCGTATTCTACCGGAGTACCAATTCCTGAGAAACCAACTTTACCCATCTCAGTAAAAATATCTTTTGGGAATTCACCTGTGCGATCAATTTCTTCCGCACGTGGTTCAATATATTTTTCAGCAAATTCTGCTGCTGTTTTCTGCAGCATTAATTGTCCGTCAGTAAATTTAAAATCCATATTTACCTCCCGTAATTATAAAACACCTTCCGCTTTTAACTGGGCTAATGTTTCATCATCTAAATTAAATACTTCTTTATTGTGCTGTCCAAGTAATGGAGCAGGTGTATCAACACTTGGAGGAGTCTTTGTTAATTTAACCGGATTACCCTGAAAATACATTTCTCCAATTGTTGGATGATCAATATGTACCATCATTTCTCTTGCCTGGATCTGTGGATGTTCTATAGCTTCTTTCATATTAAGAACAGGGCCACATGGAATACCAGCTTCATCAAAGATTTCTTCTAATTCCGCTTTTGTATATTTCATTGTCCATTCGGAAATTAATTGCTGTAAACCGTTTTCATAATTCTGACAACGGAGATCATTTGTTAAGTACAGTGGGTTTTCAACAAGATCTGGACGTCCGATTACATCACAGAAAGTTTTAAATAAACGGTCATTTCCAACACCAAGTGCAATATATCCGTCAGATGTAGCATAAATATCAAATGGAGAAATAGATGGGTCGATATTACCCTGACGCTCCGGAATAATACCCTGCATTGTTGTTTTAACGATGGAGTTTTCAAGGAGAGTGAAGATTGTATCCTGCATAGATACGTCAACCTGCTGTCCTTCTCCAGTTTTTTCACGATGATATAAAGCAAGAAGAACCCCTACGCTTAAGTAAATACCCGCAACATGGTCTGCAACAGATGGTCCTACTTTTACAGGAGGGCCATCCTGAAAACCTGTAATATTAACCATACCGCCCATAGACTGAGCAACGATATCATAACAAGGTCTGTGGGAAATAGGTCCGTATTGTCCGAATCCGGAACCGGAAGCATAGATGATTCTTGGGTTGATTTCTTTTAATGTTTCATAATCAACGCCAAGTTTTTTTGTTACGCCCGGTCTGTAATTTTCTACAACAACGTCTGCATCTTTTACTAATTCGTAGAACATCTGACGTGCTTTTTCATTTTTTAAATTTAAAGTACATCCTTTTTTGTTTCTGTTTAAGAATGCGTAGAAACCACTTTCTCCACTCTTTTCATCTAACGGCCCCCACGCACGACTCTGTTCACCAGTCGGAATTTCGAATTTGATAACGTCCGCACCATGGTCTGCAAGCATTGTAGTACAGAATGGACCATTTAATGCAGTTGTTAAGTCTAATACTTTAAGTCCCGCTAATGCTTTCATGTTCATTGCCTTTTCCTCTTTTGATTCTTCCATTTTCTTAACGTTGCCTGGGAATTTCATACTCGAAAATTGCAACTGTACAAATAGGTGGATCTACAATCATATCGATAGAACTTGGAAATGGTGGATTTTCAGGTAATTCACATACTTTAAAAGAACGTACTTCGATTACAGCTTTACCATCTACTTCCTCATTAATTCTTGCTTTAAATTCCATATAATCTCCGGCATGGCACGGAACAAATAAACGAATTTTTCTAACTTTACTGCAACGTCCAACGTTTCCATATACTTTTGCCATTAACCTGTCTGCAACATCACCCATGTATGTAATAGAACGTGCACCATTTACAACGCCACCGCCATAAAATACATCTCTGTCTGACATTCTATATCTCATTGTTACTTCTTTAGTCATAATCTTACTCCTTCTATATAATCAAATAGATTTTATAAATTTTTTATTACAGATCTAATTCTCTCCATGGATCGATTACTGCTCCATCCGGCTGCTCTCCACGCTGCAATTCTCTTTTTACAACAAGTACAACCGTTCCCTCGGAGATTAATTTTGGTTCTTCGAAATAGTACATATCTCCTGGCTGTGCACCTTCAATTCCCATTCTGGAAGCTAATGTTGCTACTTTATAAGTACGGATTTTGCATGTTCTTGATGTTCCACCAACTTTAATCATTTCTGCTGTAAAGTCAAGCATGTCTCCCACGTATGCATCTTCATAAAGCTCCACGTCTGTATAACCAAGGCATAAAGATTCGTCACCGTCATTCAAAATCATTAGTTCTGTTTCTACGTCACCAATAAAATCAAACTGACGTCCAAATGGAATTCTTCCATCCGGATTATTGGCATCTGCTGTAGTCATATTGTAACTTAAGACTGCTGTTTTTCTTACACTCACTGTAATATCCTCCCATATCATAATTGTTGTGTTTTTGTACCTCACATATACTGTGTTAAAAATAAGTCTAATTCATCCTTCCATCGAACAGTCAATTACCTATCACAAATTAATTATTACAAATTCAGCTAAGAATAATCTCAACTCTCCCAGAGAAGACACTTTTAATCTGCTTTTTTCTTATCTTTTGTTATGTGGACACCAAATACCGAGTCCTTCCGCTTCTTTTATTAGCTCATCTCGAAAGTCCGGATGTGCTAATCCGATAATTTTTTCCGCACGCTGCCATGTAGAAGTACCTTTCAGATTTTCAATTCCATATTCTGTAACAAGATAATGAATATTCGTACGTGTACAAGTTACAATTCCACCTGGTGTTACAAATGGTCTCAAACGGCTCTTTAAGCTTCCGTCTTTTCCTTGTATAGTTGAAGAACAACAAATAAAACTTTTGCCGCCTTTTGATAAATATGCTCCTAACACAAAGTCCTGCTGTCCGCCAGAACCGGAAATATGTCTTGTGCCGACAGTTTCTGAAACAACTTGTCCATAAAGATCAACTTCAATTGCATTATTAATAGACATGAAATTGTCAAGTTCAGAAATAATACGAATATCATTAACATAATCAACAGGTGCTGCCATAATTTCTGGATTGCCGTCGATATAATCGTATAATTTCTTTGTTCCGGCAGCAAAAGTAAATACCTGCTTTCCCTTATTATGTGCTTTGCATTTTCCGGTGATTTTTCCAGCTAGTGACATGTCAATAAAAGAATCTACGTACATCTCAGTATGTACGCCAAGATCTTTCAGATCACTTTCTGCAATTAATTCTCCGACCGCATTTGGCATGCCGCCAATTCCAAGCTGAAGACATGCTCCATTTGGAATTTCATCTACAATATATCTGGCAACTGCTTTGTCAACATCTGTTGCAATACCTGATTTCAATTCTCCAATAGGAGGATTTCCTCCTTCTACGATGATATCTACCTGATTAATATGAATATTTGTTTCGTGTCCACCCATACAAACCGGCATATTTTCATTAACTTCAAGAATAACAGTATCTGCAATCTCGATAGCTGCGGCAATATGAGATGATGTAACGCCCATGTTGAAATATCCATGTTTATCCATAGGAGTAACTTGAACCATTAATACATCAATGTGCTTTATATTTTCTCTATAATATCTAGGCAATTCCGAATACCGCATAATATCGTAGTATCCATATCCCGCACCAACTATTTTTCTCTCACCACCGGTTGTATGCCAGGAATTCCAGTTTATTCGTTCTTTAGCGTCCGTTACCTGTGTTACAGCAGGAACCCATAAAGATACGCCCCCTCTAAAATTCAAATTTTTTAAATCAGATTCCTGTTCCATTCTATTTGCCAGTGCCTGATCCAAAGCAACCGGATGGTCTGCACAGAATCCGTAATCAATCCACATACCTGATTGAATTACTTTAACGGCTTCCTCTGCTGTTTTCAGTTTTTTTGAATATAAATCCTTATAATTCATGTTTCCTCCTTATGTAGAAAAATGGATTGCATTATTCTCAAAAATAATAAGTGCAATCCATTTTAAATATATAAATATCAGCCTTCCCTTTTGGGAATAACTTAATTATTCCTTTATCCCATTAACCTTTTTATGTAACCAGATACCTGTTGTATCACATGTCCATCCTAAAAATGCTCCAACAAAGATAGATGGCACTAATAACTTCCAATCTCCTCCAGCCGCAAAAGTGGCAAAACAACCAAGAAATGTTCCTGGTGTGAAACTAAACCACTTAATGTGAGAAAGCATACAGATTACAAAAGAAATAAGACCTGCCCAAATACCTACAGAATCTAAAGCAGGGAAGTTGGTTCCAAAGAAAATACAGATCATTGCACAAGCAATACCTGCAAGGTTTGGAAGAATCGCATTCTTTAATCCTTCTGCTCCATGTTTTCCTGTTGCAAAATATGTAGTACATCCAGCAAATCCTGCCCAGCCGATTAATCCTGTGATCCCTGAAAGCACATACCATACACCACAGAAAATGCCTGTTGTGATACTGATTGCAACCAATAAGCTTAATTTTTCTTTTTTCATAGTTTTCTTCTCCATTTCCTATTTTCTTTTGTAATAGTATGTTAATTTATCTACTATCACTTGCTGCTTATATAATAGGGTATCCAGTTTTAGGCGAGTAAAGTAGGTATAAAAAATTTTATTCTTTTTACAAATAACGTTTGCTGGCAAACTCTCCCGTACTAGTATTGTTTTACTACCTAGGAAATTCGGAGCAATTTCCTAAGCAATAATCACCGGAAGCGCCAGAAGGTGCATTCCGGAATTGTAAGCGGTCTCCAAGGTCCCGAGCGAGCTCGGACTTTGGCTCGTCGCTAACACAAAAAAGATCCCCCGAGAATTGAACAATTCTCAGGGGATCTTCCTTTCAAGGAGGACTATGCTATTTTTTTAGTATAAACTCCATTTTTTTCTACGAATCCCATCTTATTAAGATAAGCCGCATGCGATTCAGCTATTTTATGCGAACATTCCAATGTATGAATTTTCTTTTCGCCAAGTTTTGAGTATAAAAATTCTCCTGCAGAACAATCACGATAGGATGGTGTTGAATAATCAATTAGAATATCTATTACACCTTTATATTCTTCACCAATCAATATACTTGCCGGATTTCCATCACAACATACGATATAGGCTTTCTTCCCGTGTAAATCATTTTTTTCAAATTGTGGGAAATATAACTTAATGTCATTCTCATATCGATTTAAAAAGTATGCTACAAATGTATCATATACATTTCCGTCAATTAATTCATAGCTCTGTTTTGTTCTCAACAGTTTAAATAGATTATATAGATTAATAATAATCAGACATGAATTCATTAACACTAAAGGAAATGCTCCAACAATCAAAGCATAAATTCCTGAAACAATACTACCAATTGTATTAATTACTCTCAATTTAACAATTGATGGCATTAACATGGAAACTACCACTAATACTGATCCAATATAGCCGAATATTTCAATTAACATTGCTGTATCCATTCCACTTCCTCCATGGATGAAGGTTCACTAATTAGTAGCCTGCACCTGTATCTATATTTTTGATAATATTAATAAGACGGCTTGTTCCAAGTCTTTCTGCTCCAAGCTCAATGAATTTTACTGCATCATCATAGGATGCAATTCCACCAGCCGCTTTCACTTTCACTTGCGCACCGATATTTTTTCTCATAAGTGCTACATCATCAAATGTCGCTCCGCCTTTTGAAAATCCTGTGGATGTCTTAATATACTCTGCTCCTGCTTTTGTAACGATTTCACACATTTTAATTTTTTCTTCTTCCGTGAGTAAACATGTTTCAATAATTACTTTTAAAATCTTTCCATCGCATGCTCCATGAATCGCACGAATTTCATCTTCGATTTCCTGATATCTCTTGTTTTTGAGAGCACCGATATTAATAACCATATCAATTTCCTGTGCCCCGTTTGCAATAGCATCTTTTGTTTCAAATACTTTTGTTGCTGTTGTGCTGTATCCATTAGGGAAACCAATCACTGTACAAATAGCTAATTTACCATTTACATATTCTGCTGCTTCTTTTACGTAAGCTGCCGGAATACATGCAGAAGCTGTTTCATATTCCATTCCATCATCAAGAATAGCTTTAATTTCTTCCCAAGTTGCTGTTACATTAAGTAATGTATGATCTAAACATTCTAATACTTTTCTCTGTTCCATGATAAACTCCTTTATATTTTTATTCGTTTTAATTACATTAATTTTTCATAAATGGAACTTCCAATTGTTCCTTCTGGCATTTCCACTTCGAAATTCTCCGCAATTGTAGCACCAATTACTGCGAATGTGTCTGCGTCTTCAAGCTTACCGTATCCTTTCATGGATGGCGAATATGCAATAAAAGGTACTCTTTCACGTGTATGATCTGTACCTGTATGCGTAGGATCATTACCGTGATCAGCCGTAATGATTAATAAGTCATTTTCTCTCATTACACCTAATAATTCTCCCAGCTTTACATCAAAACTTTCAATTTCTTTTGCATATCCTTCTACATCTCGACGATGTCCCCATAAAGCATCAAAATCGACAAGATTCACATAACAAAGACCTTTAAAATCACTTTTTGCAATATCAATGGTCTGCTCCATGCCATGGATGGAACTTTTGGACTTATATGCTTCAGTAAGTCCTTCCCCATCAAAAATATCAAAGATCTTCCCTACGGAAATCACATCATATCCTGCCTCTTTTAATGCATTTAACGCTGTTCTTCCATATGGTTTCAAAGCATAATCATGACGATTAGCTGTTCTCTTGAATTCGCCTTTTTTCTTGCCCACGTACGGTCTGGCAATGATACGTCCTACTTTCCATTCGTCTTTTAAAGTTATTTCCCTGGCAATTTCACAACAACGATATAACTCGTCAAGACCAAATGTTTCTTCGTTGCCACAAATCTGAAGAACAGAATCTGCAGATGTATAAACAATCATATGTCCTGTCGCAATTTCTTCTTCAGCAAGTTCATCAAGTATTTCCGTGCCGCTTGAACTCTTGTTTCCGATAATAATCCTTCCTGTTCTTGCTGAAAGCTCATCAAGAAGTTCTTTTGGGAAACCTGTTTCTGTGAATGTTTTGAATGGTTTTGTAATGTGCAGACCCATCATTTCCCAATGTCCCGTCATGGTATCTTTACCAGTACTTGCTTCATGCAAATATGTATAATAGCCAAGAGGTTTTTCAACAGGTGGTACCTGTTTTAACGGATGAAGATTAGCCATGCCAATTTTTTGAAGATTTGGGATATGAAATTTATCTCTATACTGGGAAATATGTCCCAGCGTATCTGTTCCTAGATCGCCATAACTTTCAGCATCCGGCAATGCACCAACTCCAAGGGAGTCCATAACAATTGTAAAAATACGTTCGTATTTTCCCATGATGCAATCTCCTTTCTATTACATATTCACAATTATTTTACGTAAAAGCTCTTTAAAAGTTTTAGCTACTCTGTCCGCTGTTTCCTGAACTTCCTTATGATCAAGCTGAACTTTAGAAATGCCGGCTGCCATATTTGTAATACAGGAAATACCACAAACTTCCATACCCATATGATTAGCCGCCATAGCTTCTACTGCAGTACTCATACCGACTGCATCTCCACCCCAGATTCTGGCCATTCTAACTTCTGCCGGTGTTTCATAGTTTGGACCTGTAAACTGAACATATACACCTCTCTGGATTTCAACACCTGCTTCTTCGGCACTTTTTTCAATCACAGCCTGAAGACGTTTGCTATACACCTCACTCATGTCCGGGAATCTTGTTCCAAGTTCATCAACGTTTGGTCCAATAAGAGGACTCGGCACTGCAGTTGTAATATGGTCGGTAATCATCATTAAATCACCTGCTTTGAAATTTTCATTCGCACCACCTGCTGCGTTTGTTAAAAGAAGTTTTTTTGCTCCCATCATGCGCATCAGACGTGTCGGAAGAACTACATCCTGCATGGAATAGCCTTCATAATAGTGTACACGTCCCTGCATAATTACGACTGGAGTTCTGTCAACATAACCGAATACGAACCTTCCTGCATGACCTTTTACAGTAGATACAGGAAAGCCTTCAATTTCGCTATAATCAATTGTATCAACAATTCCGATTTCGTTTGCAAAGTCGCCCAGACCGGAACCTAAAACAACGGCGACCTCCGGTTTAAAATCAGTTCTTTCTCTCACACTTTTTAAACTTTTTTCTAATTTTTTATACATAGTTTCCTCCTTTCTGTCGTGCATTTATGTCTCAAGATTAGCCGGACCGAATCCAAGAGGCAGAAGTTCTTTTAATGTAAATTCAAGCTGTCTGTCCTCTCCATTCGCCAACACAATTTTAAAATTTTCCGGATCACAAAATTCCATCATCACTTGACGACAGACACCACATGGTGCACATGGTGCATTGCCATCCGTACCTTCCATTCCTCCAACAACAGCAATTTTTTCAAATTCTCTTTCACCGTCACATACAGCGGTAAAAAATGCTGTTCTTTCTGCACAGTTAGTCGGTGAATAAGATGCACTTTCAACATTACATCCGTAATATATTTTTCCGCTCTTTGTAACAAGCGCAGCTCCTACACTATGATGTGAATATGGAACATATGCATGTTCTCTGGCTTTTTTTGCTTCTAAAATCAACTCTGCATTTGTCATGTTTTCCTCCTGTTACACAAGCGCTTCCGGCCTATTTTGTACCGAAAATTCTATCGCCGGCATCTCCTAAACCAGGACAAATATAGGCATCTTTATTCAATTCGCGGTCGATATGCCCTACATAAATCTGAATATCCGGATGAGCCTCATGCAGCTTTTTAATTCCTTCCGGTGCTGCTATAATTGACATGAATTTAATATTTTTTCCACCTTTTTGTTTAATCAAATCGATTGCCGCAATGGCTGATCCACCTGTTGCAAGCATCGGATCTGTCACAATGATCAATCTTTCTGAAATATGGGAAGGAAGTTTACAAAAATATTCATGGGGTTCATGAGTTTCCTCATCTCTGTAAATACCAATATGTCCGACCTTGGCAGATGGAACTAAGGAAAGTACTCCATTTAACATGCCAAGACCTGCTCTAAGAATCGGAACAATTGCAAGTTTTTTTCCTGCAAGCATTGGTGAAAGACATGTTTCAATAGGTGTGTCGACCTCCACCATCTGTGTAGGTAAATCGCTTAACGCCTCATATCCCATCAACATACCAATCTCATCCACAATTCCACGAAATTCATTTGTTCCTGTATTTTTATTTCTCAAAACAGAAATTTTATGCTGAATTAAAGGATGATTTGTTTCAATTATATTTTCCATAGTCAGCCTTCACTCCTTGTCTTTTTAGTCATTTTTTGTAAAACAAAAGCAGTTATAATTGCAACGCATGGAACTGTCAATATAACGCCCATACTTCCAGCTATTCCTCTAACCAGCTCAATCACAATAAAATCTGTATTCATTAACTGATTATAAGAAACATCATAGGAATAGATTAATAACATCATGTTCAAAGAAGAACCTGCGAAGGCTAGCACCAAAGTATTCGCCATTGTTCCGGTAGTGTCTCTTCCCACTTTCATTCCGGAAAAAAACAGTTCTCTCATTGTCGCTTCCGGTTTTTTTATTTTGATTTCATCCATAGCTGATGCAACACTCATTGCAGTGTCCATAATCGCGCCGATCGATGCGATCAAAATGCCGCTTAAGAATAGACCCTCTAGTCTCAGATTTGTATTAGACATAGTCAGAATTAATGCCTCTGCTTCATCCATCTGGTACGCTGAAATATGTGTTATGTTACTAGCGATACTTCCAAATATAGCTGAAAAACTAATACCACAGACACATCCCAGGGATGCCCCGATTGTTTTGGGTTGGTATCCTCCCAACAAATAATAACAAACAATACATGTCACGTTGACTAGTATTATTGTTACAGGAAGTGATGAATAGCCTTTTAAAGTCAGTGGTAAAAGCAAATATACCACATTTACAAATGTAAACATTAATCCAGCAAATGCTCTTAATCCCTGCCATCCTCCAATGATTATTAGAGAAACGGCAAAAATGAGGATCAAACCAATGAGAATACCGGAACGATTATAATTGTATATAGAAACTTGATATTCATCTATGCCTGTCGTGTCTATACGTACACTTACTTTATCTCCTTCTGCTACATATACATTGTACATCGCACTTAAATAGTTTTCGACCTGCACAACGTTCCCCTTATATCTACCAGTCAGAATTTCCATTCCAAGAAGCATGCTGCCCCTTCGGCGCCCTTCTATTGTTTCATCAACAACGGTATTATCTTCAAGAACCTCTAACACTTTTGCTGTTTCGTATTCTATACCTGAATCATCTGTAATAGTATATCCATTCCAGCCCCTGTTTGCGTAATTTAACAACGCAATATACAGGAGCAGGAATGATAATGCCGCCAGCAGACGAATCATATTATTTTTCGTCATATGTCGTTTCAATTATGCTTACTTTCCTTTCAGCAATGTTTCTTGCTTTTCTTTTTCATGAAGATACCCATAGCAAATAAAGCGGCACAAACCATACAGATTGTCCAGAGCATAACATTATTGTTATCCCCTGTATTCACACTATCTTTCTCTGGTTTCTGATCTTCACCTGGTTTCTGATCTTCACCCGGTTTCTGATCTTCACCCGGTTTCTGATCTTCACCCGGTTTCTGATCTTCACCCGGTTTCTGGTCTTCACCTGGCTTCTGGTCTTCACCCGGCTTCTGGTCTTCACCTGGCTTCTGATTCTCGGCTGTATTTAAAAGAATAATTTCTTCACAGTCTCTTACACGAAGAACGCATACTCCTTCTTCAGAATCTCCTTCCGGATGTAAATAGGAAATACCAACTGCAGATACAGTATTGCCTTTTTTGACGATAGACGCCAACTCATTTTTACCTGTTTTAGAAGAAAGAATATATCCATCAATAAAGACTTTTGCTAAATCTCCATTTTCGTCTTTTACAACGAACTCACTCACGCCTTCACCATCATTCGCATAAACAACTTCAACAACTTCTCCTTCTATCTGAAGAAGCTTGCCACCGTTTACATCATAATCCATGGCTTCCTTATTAGATACTTTTTCCGGTTCATATACATATGGTTCTTCATCTAAAATCTTATAAGAGATTACCTGAATTTCAAGATCCCCCTGATAGTGTTCTAAAGAACCTACGATTTCCATCTTTGTACCGATCTGAATATTTCCATCTTCAGAAATTGGGAATACGGTAATACCACCGGTTTCATCCTGCAGATACATTGCATCAAAGAATGCAGTTCCTTCATTTCGGTTAGATGTTGCATAACCAACGATACGGAATACTTCGCCAAATTCAGCTACTCTCATTTCCGCGATTGTGCTAAGTGGCAACTCTACTCTTACTGCTTCTAAGATATTTTCGGCGATTGTCTTGTTGGCATATGGCAGGTCAAATGCATTGTCTAATTCTGCTTTTACTTCAAAGTCAGAAATAAATACTCCGCCTGCTGCAAAAATTGTTCCGCCAAATTTTGTATCTTGAGAAGCAATAAAAGTCGCATTTCCTTTTTCTACTCCGCCGATCTTATCACCATCACTATCAATAGAGTATGTTGTATCAAATCCATTCACAACCCATTCCGCAGCATATACTGTCTCGTTTTCTACTGCGTTCTTATAATCAACGGTACATCCACTATACTGACTGTATTTCTGACCTTCTACAATACCGGCTGTCCATTCAGAGTCCGGATTAAAGTTTTCCGGATATAAGCGATATGCCTGTCCTCCATTGTTTTCTTCATCATAAGCTTCATCGTCATTTATTCTTAATGTAGCTCCGATTCCTTCAAGAAGTTTATTAAGCTGTGCTGCTGCATGTCCATCTGCTGAAGCCGCCTTTTTATCCTGGTAATCTGCAAGACCACACACAACTACACTGCCACCATTTTTCACATAATCGGAAACAAGAGTAATGAATTCATCTTCAAATGAATCCGCAACATAATCTCCTGCATTTGCAGTCCCCGCTGCCCTTGCCGGTGCAGATACTACAAGCAAGCTGCAATCTTCTAACATTTCCTTAGTAATCTCATCTCTTACAACTTCTACATCTACCTGGCTATCAGCTGCAATCTTTGTAAAATTGCCCATATTGCCTCCATAATAACCTGTAACATAGTCATTGTAATGGGTTCCATCAATGATAACTTTTGTCACCATTTTTTCTGAAACATAAGTAAGATTTAACGGTTCACGGTATGTTCTTTCCACTCCGTTCAGGCTGGCTTTCACATTTGCATAAATAATTGTCTGTCCCAGACCATCATGTTTATAGGCAAAGCCATATGATGCAGTATCCATACTTTTTACTGTCTGTACATTTGTAAGATCTGCTGTGTGAATTACTTCATCATTAATTGTAAATGTGATTTCTTCGATTAATAAATCGGATTTTTCATTATTGTATAAATCTAATGTAAGATCTAATTCTTTATTCTGCACTGCAAGTGCTGCAGATGTTGAGAAATTAGAGATACCCGCTGCTTCTACTTCTCCGACCCATACAGGAGCAGTAACTGCAATATCTCTGTCATTCTGTGTTACTTTAATATAGTAGTAAGAATAATTTACCGGAAGTTCAAATTTTACAGTATCATTGTTTCCATCTACCTGTTTAGATGCAACACTTAATCCACCATTAACAATCACTTCAACTTTTCCAATCACATCATCTGTTGGATCATTTAATGTTACTTCGATGTCTACAGTTTCACCAACATCACTTGCCGCCAACTGACTTCCCATAATGTTGCCATCAAGTGTATACATGATAGATAAATCATTATCTTCTGTCGCATATACGCGGTAGTTTCTCATAGCATCATAGATATCAAGCTCATTAAGATCGTCTGCAAGTACGACACTTCGTCCTGTATTTGCATCCCCCCAAAGACCTTTATGGTTATCCTGATTATTAGTTGGTGCTACATGCCAGCCTTTATCTAATGCACGAGTATAATATTCATAAGATGGGAAATATCCGGAGGATCCAATTGCTCCTTCTCCATTTCCTACTTCAATGATTGTAATCAAATCATCGATTTCTTCATCATAATGGGCAAAGTCACTGAAGTCACCAAACGTTGTACCCGGATGGTTAAACTGGCTAATAGAATCCGGCTGCGTTTTTAATGCTTCGTAATAATTCTGTAAAGCTGTACTGTATGTTGTAAATTCTTTCTGAGTACGACTCTGGAATCCAGGAGTATTAAATGTATTAATATGTCCAAGACCATTAGACCATGTCATTTCATAACCATAGAGACCTGCAAAGTCCGCTGTTGTATATTCTTCTGCTAATCCTTTCAGTTCCTTCCATTCTTCACTCATGGATCCATCTCCAATAGAGGCATTTGCTTCATTATCAAATGAATTGGAATGATCTGTTACTGCAAGGAAATCAAGATTTTTCACATTGGAAGCATGTTCAAATGCTTCTTTGGCTGTTCCTGCACCATCGGAATAACTTGTATGGGAATGGAGCTGTCCAAAATAAATGTTATATGTATCGCTTGTTCTTTCTGTAAATGTACGTGATACAACCGTTCCATCTTTAAATCCTTCTTTTACTCCATACGCCTGAATTACAGTTTTTTCGAAACCTTTCTCTAATATGATTGGTTCTACATACTCTACAAAAGCTTCTGCATCATCCTGTTTATAATAGATGGTTGCTCCCTCTGTTTCGCAGCTAAGAACTACTTTAGCGGATTCATTTTCAATATATACTCCTCCACCATTTGGTGTCATCTTAACTGGATCTACGCTTCCGGCTGCATATCTAATAATTCTTGTAATACTATCTGCTTTGCCTTCAGAAATCGCTTTTACTTCTAATACTGTAGGAAGCGTTTCTAATACAGGTTTTTCTTCTGCATTATATTCTTTCCAATCTCCCTGATTGAAACTGTAAAGAATCTTTGCTCCTTCTGTAGCGGAGGTCATAGTAAGTTCCGTTCCAGTCATCTGATTTTCTGTTGCATCCGGTTCCACGGTTACAAAACCTGTAATGCTGTCATCAATGACAGGACTACCGGATAAGACTACAGAATCGATACGAATCGCTCCTGTTGACTTAATTTCACCATTGTTTGCTGATGTTACTCCCGGTACAAGTCGAATAAGGAGAGCATCTGCATGGTCAGCTCCCGCCGGCACATCAAATTTAAATGTTATATAGTTTGCAGGTGCTTTAGATGTCAACGCAACACCATCTGTAATATCTCCATCACCCTCCACCTGATAAGACTCTCCTGCAGAGTTGTAACTTGTATATTTGTATGAGTATTCTCCAGTTGTGAAGTTTTCAAATGTCTTTCCATTGTCTTTAGAATACTGTAATTGGAAAGAGCCTGGTGCTGTGTTTGATGCACGGAGTCGGAAGGAAAGACTCATATCACCATATCCTTCTGTAGATACGGCAAACTGTACATAATCTCCTTCTTTTACACCAACTCCTTTTCCACCCATATAGTGACTTGTACTTCCTGTGCTGGAAGACGTTGAAGTACTATAAGGTAATGCAGATAACCCATTAGCAAAAATTGAATATTCCGCATTTGTGTCTGTCTGATCATTGCTATCTAACTTATCGCCATAGATAACAGTTGCATTTTCTTTTTCATCATAAGGGCCACCTCCGCCCCACTGTGCAATTGTTTCTATAATACTACTGTCAGTTGGATATTCTTTTGCAGGAGCTGCTACCGGAGTAAATTTAAGTGCAAACATTCCTTCACTGCCTTCTGCAATTGTGCCGTAAGCACTCCAGTAATTTTTAGCAGCATACCATTCCATATAAGCATTGCGGCCAACATTTTTCACATAGTAAAGACCATTTCCTGCATCTTCCAATGTCCATTCATCATGCTTTTCACCCGGAGTCATGCTTGAATAACTATCTGCCATCGCAAGATTCTGTTCATTGTATGCGATTGTATAATTTCCATTTTCTAATTTTGTTACAGACCAAACTTCTGTACTTTTGTAACCGGAAATTGTATTTCCATTTTCTGTTACATCGACACCTGGATTATAATAGCTATTTCCATAATCTGCAGATAAAGCTTTGCTATATGAAGGTGCCCAAATTACATAGGTACCATCTGTAATCACGTAATTATTATCTGGTTCTCCACTATCTTCATCAGTTCCAGTTACTGCTTTGTATACTTTTAAGTCAAAAGTATATCCACTCTGACCATACTTATAAGCACCAAAACGATTTCCTGATTCCTGATACGCAATCACTCTTGTTTCATCCCCGGATGCTCTAAACGTAAATCCATTATCATTTACATTAAGATTCCATTTATATGGATCGTCGGAAGATTTAAAATTAGTACTAGATGCATAGCCTAAATATTTACCTTCCGATGTAGATAAGCTAATTCCTTCATCAACAGAATTCACTGTCCACTTTGGCATTTCATTACTATTGATATCAAATTCTTTTGCTGATATCTTATTGTCTATAACAGTATCTAATGCAAGTACATTATTTTCGTCGACTTTAGCTACTAAGACGAAATCACCGCCAGCTTTCATATCATCTAGGGATGTTACTTCTGTCCATACTGCAGCTGCCTGTACCTTCATCGGCTGCAATGGCAGACATGATATACACATAATCACAGAAAGTAACATTGCCAGAAAACGCTTACATTTTTGTTTTCTGATTATATCCATAATCATTCTCCTTTTATTATCTGGGACAATTTGTGTTTCAAATCGTCATTTGCGAAAGAAACATCGATCGCATTTTTTATCATTAACATAATTTCTTCATCGGAAATCCCGCAAAATTGCTGAACAAAATTCATCTCTTTTACAAGAGTTGTATTGCTGACTGTCCGATTATCCGTATTAATTGTTGCAAGAATTCCGGAATTTAAGAATTCTTTTATCGGATAATCCTCGATGCATCTTACGGCCTTCGTCTGAAGATTACTGAGTGGACACATTTCCACACCAATATGCTTGTCTTTTAGGATTCTTTGCACATCCGGATGACCTGTCATTGCAATTCCATGGCCTATTCTTTTTGCACCTGCTTCCACAGAATCCAGGATATTCTTTACACTTCCGCACTCTCCGGCATGTAAGGTAAACGGCATCCCAAGCTTTTTTACTTTAGAGAATAATTTCATAAAATTACTCATGGGATAAGCAGCTTCAGCTCCGGCAAGGTCAGCAGCACAAACCCCCTGTTCCAGAAATTCATATGCCGTTTTGATCATCTTATAATTTTCAGTTTCATCATGATGTCTCATGGCACAAACAATAACATTATATTCTACTCCAAAGTCTTCTTTTCCTTTTTTCAAACCCTGAAGCGTTGTCCGAATAACCTGCTCTGTATTCATTTTTTCTGTCACATGGAGCAATGGTGCAAAGCGAATCTCCGCATATTTGACATTTTCCTTTTTCATTGATGATAAAATATCATAACCGGCACCAAACAGACCTTCTTCATTTGTGAGGCACTGTCCGGGAAGTGAAAACTTCTCTAAATAGGTTTTCAAACTGTCACAATCATCATTCACACTTAATTCGCCTTCAGACACTGCTCTTCCAAGCCGTGTCTGAATAAACGATTTGCTTAATGATCCATCCAGATGACAATGAAGTTCAATTTTAGGCAGCTTTTTCAGTTCATCTGATGTCATAATCTTTTCCTCTTCTATCTTTGTCCTTTATCGTACGGGATACCCTCGGCTTTTGGTGCTTTCGAATTTTTAGACGCAAAGACAAGGATAATTAATGAAATGATATACGGAAGCATATTGTAAACTGTGCTTGGTAATTTTAATGCTACTAATGCATCAAAGCCTGTATAAACATTAGAAAGTGCACGGAAAAGACCAAATAAAAGTGCTGCAAGACCAATATTAAAAGGTTTCCACTGGCCGAAAATCATAACAGCTAAAGCAAGGAAGCCAAAACCTGCTACACCATTTTCAAACTTCCACTCGCTAACACCGGCTGTAATATACACAATACCTCCAAGACCTGCAAGTGCTCCTGAAATAAGTACGCCTGCATATCTCATCTTGTATACGTTAATTCCAACAGAATCTGCTGCCTGAGGATGTTCACCACATGCACAAAGTCTTAAACCAAATTTTGTCTTATAAAGTACAACATAGGATGCAATTAAAATCAGGAAAGCAAATAACATAAACCAATTAAATTCAAATTTGCCAATATTTACGATAAATGCTTTTTTTGCAGTTCCGTACTGTACCGTTGTTGATACATTATCAATGCTTTCTGCCATATTGATTGCCCTTACTAATACAACTGCGATAGCAGGTCCGAGAAGATTTAAGGCAGTACCGATCAGTGTCTGATCTGCGTTGAATTTGATTGCGGCAACTCCCAGGAACAGAGAAAAAATCATGCCTACCAAGACACTTACTAAAATGACAAGAAGAATCGTTACTGCTGCCGGCATTGTTTCCGGAATATATTTCATTGTAAGAGCTCCGCCTAAAGCTCCTATAACCATGATTCCTTCTAAACCAATATTGATAATTCCACTATGTTCTGAGAAACATCCGCCAAGAGCTACAAGAAGTAAAACAGAGGCAAATATCAATGTATACTGAATCAATAATACCATTATGCTTTTCCTCCTTTCTGTGCTTTTTCAGCATGTTTTTCATCTCTTTTATTTAAGAAACGGTTCAGCCACATCTTAAAGAAAAGAACAAAACCACATAAATAAATGATAAATGCTGAAATTAAATCAGAAATCTGTGTACAATATAATTTTGTATCTACATATGTACCACCACTTGTAATGTGCTGAATAAAATAAGATGAGAAGATGGCTCCAATCGGATGGGATCCACCAAGGAAAGCCGCTGCGATTCCGTTAAATCCCATCGCAGGTACACTTGTTGTCTGAACCATCCACTGTTCAATACCTGTAAGATAGAAAATACCAGCACCCATACCTGCTAAACCACCGGCAATCATCATAGTTAAAATGATATTTTTCTTTTCACGCATACCACAGTATTTTGCTGCATTCTTGTTTAAACCGGTTGCTTTCAATTCGTAACCTAATTTTGTTTTGTCAAGAAGAATCCAGACTAAAATTGCCATAACGATTGCTAAAACAACACCGATCGTAACAAATTCGTTATTTGAAAACAGATTATGAAGCCCTGCTGTAGGTATTAAGGCATCCCTGTTAATACTGGATAAATCTTTTGTATACGGTGTACTCTGTTCTTTTACCTTTGCAAGAAGAAGATTTACACTATATAAACTAATCCAGTTGAGCATGATACAGGAAATAACTTCATTTACATTGAAGTATGCTTTTAATGCACCTGAAATACCACCAACAATAGCAGCACATAAAACAGCCGCCAATAAACATACATACCAAGGCATGTCAAATTTGAGTGCGCAAATTAAACTTGCACCAATACCCACAACATATTGTCCTGCTGCCCCGATATTAAACAAACCAACTTTTCCTGCAAATAAAACAGATAATGCACACATTAAAAGAGCGGATGATTTTACAATCGTTGTCCCAAAGTATTTCATCTGTGCCTGTTTGCTTGGATAATAAAGAAAGTTTTTTAAGATTGAAACAATGGCTTTCCCAGCTCCTGCCGGATTAATAATAGTTAATACGATGTATCCAACTAAAAGACCAATAATAATACATAGGAATGAGCCAAGAATTGTCTGGACACCATCATTTCTCAAAATACTGTCTTTTTTCTTTGGTGAACTACTCATTTGTTCCTGCCTCCTTTCTTTTAGAACCAGCCATATAAAGTCCCAGTTCTTCAACTGATACTTTCTTAGGATCGAATTCTCCTACGATTTCGCCCTCATACATTACTAAGATTCTGTCAGATACATTCATTACCTCGTCTAATTCAAGGCTGACTAAAAGAACACCTTTTCCTGCATCTCTTTGTGCCACTAACTGTTTATGAATGTATTCAATTGCCCCTACGTCAAGACCACGTGTTGGCTGAACAGCAATAAGTAATTCCGGATTTTTGTCGATTTCACGAGCTATAATCGCTTTCTGTTGATTTCCTCCAGACATAGAACGTGATTTTGTAATGGCACCCTGTCCGGAACGAACGTCATACTGTTCAATCAGACGGTTTGCATATTCACGAATTTCTTTTCTCTTTAAAAATCCCGCCTTATTCGTAAACTGTGGTTCAAAATATTTCTGAAGGACAATATTATCTTCCAAAGAATAATCCAGAACCAATCCGTGTTTATGTCGGTCTTCCGGAATATGACTCATACCGGAAACAAGGCGTTTACGAATAGACATGTTGGTAATATCTGTATCATTCATAATAATCGTACCGGATTTTAATGGTTCAAGACCTGATAAGCCATATACAAATTCTGTCTGACCATTACCATCAATACCTGCAATACATACAATTTCACCTCGGTGCACCTGTAAAGATACGTCATTTACCGCATTTTTTTTATGGCGTTTGGAAGCTACTGTCATATTTTTAATATCAAGAACAACTTCTCCCGGCTTACATTCCTCTTTTTCTACTACAAAATTAACGTCTCGTCCTACCATCATTGCAGAGAGTTTTTCCGGAGAAGAATCTTTTACATCAACAGTTCCAATATATTTACCCTTTCGAATTACACTGCAACGATCTGCAACCTGCATAATTTCGGCAAGCTTATGTGTAATGAATAAGATACTTTTACCCTCTGCAGCAAGATTCTTCATAATTGCAAGAAGTTCCTGTATTTCCTGCGGAGTTAATACAGCAGTTGGTTCATCAAAAATCAGAATCTCATTGTCTCTGTAAAGCATTTTTAGAATTTCTGTTCTCTGTTGCATTCCTACTGTAATATCTTCGATAATTGCATCCGGATCAACAAAAAGCCCATATTTATCAGACAGATCTTTTACTTTCTGTCTTGCAGCTTCTTTTTGAAGAAATCCTCCTTTTGTGGTTTCCACCCCAAGAATAATATTGTCTAAGACACTAAAACATTCAACTAATTTAAAATGCTGATGTACCATTCCGATACCTAAATCATTGGCATCATTTGGATTGTTAATGGTTACTTTCTGGCCGTCTTTTCTGATTTCACCTTCCTCCGGCTGGTAAAGACCAAAAAGAACACTCATCAAAGTAGATTTTCCGGCACCATTTTCTCCAAGCAATGCATGAATTTCACCTTTTTTCAACTGTAATGTAATATTGTCATTTGCAATAATTCCAGGGAATCTTTTTGTGATATTTAACATCTCAATTGCATAATTGCTCATTGATACATCCCTCCTCTGTCCTGTAAAAAGGTCGAAAAAAGGGAAGTGGGAATTATTTCCCCTTCCCCTTTTCGAAAACAAGTTATTTATTTAATGCTGCCGTAATCATTCACAGCAATTGCTGTCTGTGGTAACGCTGTAATATCATTGTTAACCACAACTTCGCCTTTATAAAGTGCAGTTACAAGTGTATTGTAATCGTCTTTTGTAAATCCATCGTTCCATACAGTTGTGTCAACCGGAAGTTTTACATAGTTTTCATCATTGTTCTCAGATACTAATCCAAGGTTTTCGATTTTACCAACGTATTCTCCCCATTTGCCATCTTTGATTGCTGTAAGAACAGATTTTACTGTTGCATCAAGACCTTTCATAGCAGAAGTAATTGTAATACCTTCGCCATAAAGTCCGTCAATCGTTGCAGACTGATCAGAGTCTACACCGATTACCTTACCACCAGTCTTCACTGCTGCTTCACCGGCAGATGTGTAGATACCGCCGCCACATGCAAATACAATTTCAACACCTTTTGTGCTGTACCATGTATCCATATATGCTGTAATGTCAGCGTCACCGTAGAACTGACCACCACATACATATTCAACTGTTACTTCGTTTTCAATTTTAAGTTCTTTTGCTGCTGCATCTGCACCCTGAACATATCCGTAACCAAAACGTGTTACCGCTGGAACTGCCATACCGCCAAGGAAACCTAATTTTTTGTAGCCCATTTTAACAGCTGAGTATCCTGCCATGTATCCGGAAATTTCTTCCTGGTATGTACAACAGTATACATTTTCTGTGTTGTAGTATTCTGTTACATCCCAGTTTTCAGGAATATAATCATATCCTTCGCCAACACCTTTTTCGCAGATATCATTTGCACTTACGTCAAGTGCAACGAATTTAACATCCGGATAAAGTTCAGACTGAGCCACAACTGCTGCTGCAAACATATATCCTGGTAATACAACTACGTTTGCTCCATCTGCAATTGCCTGGTCTACGCTGGCATTTCTTGCTTCATCGGAGTCACTTTCCGGTTTGTAGTAATTGAATTCTACTCCATTTGCTTCTGCCCATGCTTTACATGTTTCATATGTTGTCTGGTTAAAACTCTGGTCTGTGATATCTCCTGAGTCAGTAACCATTGCAACTTTCATATCTCCTTTCGTCCCTGCGTTATCATCATCTGTTTTTCCAGAATCACTACCGCAAGCAGTAAGAGATAACACCATCATTACTGCAAGTAACATTGCAATAAGTCTCTGTTTCATTTTTCTTCCTCCTGTTTCACATTTCTTTCCTTTAAGGAATGTTATGCGTTTATTCTTTATCTGCTTTAATAAGATTTCTGATAGCTTCTACAGCAACTTTAATTGCTATTTCAGTATCATGAACGATTGGATTATCCATACCTAATAAGTTTCGTTCCTGATTTCCAACTACTAAAAAGTTGGAACCGCAACGAACTCTTAAATGACTGGCTGCAATAAATAATGCAGCAGATTCCATTTCAGATGCTTTACAACCCATACGCTTCCATGCTTCCCATTTGTTCAACAGCTCATAGCTTACCGGCATTCTTTCCGGCTCATGCTGTCCGTAAAATGCATCTTTACACTGAACAACACCAGTGTGGAAAGGTACTTCTAATGTTTTACAAGCTTTTACTAAGGCATTTGTAACATCAAGATCTGCTACTGCCGGGAACTCAATCGGTGCATATTCACGGCTTGTTCCTTCCATGCGGATAGCACCTGTAGCTACTACTACATCTCCACCTTTCACATCGAGGTCAATACCTCCACATGTTCCAACACGAATAAATGTATCAGCTCCGCAAAGGACAGCTTCTTCCATAGCAATAGAAGCGGAAGGACCGCCAATACCTGTAGAGATAACACTGACCTTTTCCCCATCTACATAACCTGTATAAGTCACATATTCTCTACTGTCTGCTATTAACTGTGCATTATCAAAGTGTTTTGCAATTTTTGCTGATCGTTTTGGATCTCCAGGCAGGATTACATATCTTCCTATATCGCCTGGGCGAATCTGCAAATGGTACTGTAATCCAGCTTCTCCAGAATAATTCTGCATACTGAACACTCCTTTCTTATTATTTATATACAATTGCAATTGGATCCTGATTGCATTGATATCTAATTATTCATTTTGAAATATCATTTCTGACAACTTCTCTTCCATTTTCAAATATTGATCACGTGATATTACAACGTTATTTCCTTTTTTAGTTAACATTCCTTCTTCTTCTAATTTTTTTATTGCTCTGGTAATAGTTTTTGCACTTAATCCTGTATATTCTCCCAGTTCTTGTCTGTCATTTTTTAAGACCATTTTCCCATCTACAGAAAACTTTTTATACCTATTCACGAAGAGCATCATCAATCTGTCTGCTCCTTGTAAAAACAGGAACAATCTGGTCGTACGCGCCTCTTGCAATAAATTCTCACCCATGAGTTTGGCTTCATATTTCAAAGCAGAAATATCTGTAGCCAGCCATCTGGCAAACTGCTTTCTTGGGAGTTTTAAGATAGTGCTGTCTGTTACTGTTTCTATGGAAGTTCGATAGGTATCTATATCCATAAGTACTTCCATGCCCCCAAATGCATAGAAATCAGAAAATAATATAAAATCATATTTAATATCACAAACCCGGTAATCACTGGCTTTTACCAAACCATCTACAATGAAGTAAATGGTATCTGCAGGATATCCCTCCCTAATAAAAGTCTTTCCTTTTTTCATTTTTTCTATTGAAAAACTTTCCAGTATCCATATTGGTGCATTTTTAAAATAGGAATATACCTGTTCTCTTTTTTTCTCGTCAATTTTTGTCAAAATTGGAAGATATTTATCCAATAAATTGTTAATCATTTCTATTTCACCACTCTTATACTATATATGTTGTATATTATATCTATCCATTAAGCTGTATCTAATTGTCATTTTTTATAATAATACGTTATAAATTTTCTAAATCCAAGGACACGTGTCCTTGGAGTGAAACTTTATTTTTGCTACTATTTAATTGTTCTTTTTGGTATGATAGAAGTATAAATTACGTATTGTCTTTGTGGGCATGTTTTATACTTCTATCTTTTTTATTATTAAAGAAAAAAGCTGTCTAATCTCATGTTTAGACAGCTTTACACAACTATTATTCATTTTAATATCCAATATATCAGCCCACAAACCCAGCTCGTCACTATCCCATACAGAATCACCGGCCCCGCTATGGAGAATACCTTACATCCAACCCCGAACACCCATCCTTCCAAGAGTGTTAGGTTAGGGACAAAATTAATACACAGAGCGTATCCAACACTCTGTGTACCTACTTATCACTATTCGTATATATAACATTCTTTCGGATTCCAATATCCAATCCATTTTCCCTTCTTACCGGTTCCCTGTGGTCTCTTACCGGATTTTGTCTGAGGTTCCGTTCCAACTGTATTCTTATTATTCACAAGTGTCTGATAAACTTCTTCCTTTACAGCTGGTTTGATAGTATATTTCACACATCCTCTCAGACTTCCTTTTATAGACCAAACTGCTTTCGAAGCCGCAATTGCAGCCGCTTTTACTGCACTCACATTTCCCTCAATTTTTACAGCAATCGTAGCATCATAACCGTTATACTCATATCCGATCAGGCGCACATTGGCAGTTTTTAATGCGGTATCTGCAGCTTGATATGCAGATGCAAGGCCCCAGACCTCGATAAATCCTATACATTTTCTGCTCAATTGTACCACCTCCTTTTATCGATTTCTCTCCCGATACTCCCTCGGTGTCATTCCATAGACACCCTTAAATTTTGTCGAAAAATATGTTGCGCTTGTAAAACCACATTCCTTTGCAATTTTATCCATATTATAATCAGTGAGTAAAATCATCTCTGCTGCACGATTCATACGAAACTGCATCAGATAAATGTTCGGCGAACTGTTAAGCTGACTCTTAAAACAACGGTAACATTCTCTCTTACTGATACCTGTGCTGGCTGCTATCTCATCTACACCAATATTCTTCCCATACTCCTTCGAAATATAATGAAGCATATCCTGAATTCTCTGTGTCATAATCTGTTCCATTCCATCTATCGGCGGATGATTCTGATACAGATAATTCCATAGTGCACAAATGTTATTATAAAAAGAGAATTCATATCCCGGTTCTTTGTTTTCAAAACAAAGTATCGCATTCTTCATTAAGGATACTGCTTCCACTTCTTTCAGAAGTACCATCGGATAATAAGTTCCATTCACAATAGGCTGTACATATTTTATATATAACTGCTTCGGAACACAGATAAATTTTTCATGAAAGACCACACTATAAAAACAAGCTTCTTCACCCATTAATTTCATTGAGTGAGCTACGTTAGCATTTAGAAAAAAACATTGATTCTCGGATACCAAAGTGTCCTGCCCATTCCATTTTAAAAGAAGAGAGCCTTTCACAACAAAGCCAAACTCCAACTCATTATGCCAGTGTTCCGGCATCAATCCTGCTGTATATTTTGATAAATCCGTATAATATACTTCACAAGGATAATCCGGGGTTCCATGAAGATCGTTCTCTTTTCTGTCTGGTCCAATCTGAATCTTTGCTAACGTTTTTGCCATAACATCTATCCAATCATATAATTGCTGTTCCTTATCACAATCATGCTTGATGATAAAAATCTTTCATGTAGATCTTTTCCATCTGAAGCATTTCATCGATAAAATCTTCTACTGTCTCATATTTCTCACGATTTAAAATCATGCGTCTGTCCATCAACGTCGATAATACAACTGCGTGGCGCCTCTTCACCGGATCTTCCAGGGCATCATATTCCGGATAATCAATAATACTTGTACAGCGAAACAAATTGGATGTGGAACAGAATCCAATCATGTCTTTTAACAGGTTCTTCTTCACGGAGTCCTGAAGTCCATCAATTCCTTGATAAATCTTCTTCGCGTCTTCATTCCAATAGATGAAGAAATTCTTACAGTAATCATTAAACAGCTGCTGCATGGTTGCAAGAATATAAGCCTGAAATTCTTTTTTCTTATCTTCTGTTTCATAATCACGAAATGCTGCACAGACAAACTGAGAAAGCAAATGGCTTTCCAGATAACCGATATCAAAGGCAGCAGGTCCACAGAAAGCATATTCCATGTCAATTACTTTCATCAAGCCCTGACCAATGAAGATGTTGGATGTATGGAAATCTCCATGAATTAAAGCCTCCGCTTTATTCATATAGATATCACGCATCTTATAACGTTCCAGTATAACTGCAGGATCCAGAACAATATTTCTGATATATGGATCCAACTCTTCACGTAATTCAAATCCTTCCCCTTCCTCGCCATAAGCATGAGAAACAAATACCATATCATCAAAAATGCTTCTCATCTTATGGTTGTTAAAATGCATTTTCAAATTACGGAAGGTCTCTGTATCCAAATAATAATCAGAAGTATAAAAATGCATCTTTGCCAAAAATGCTGCGGCATGTTTTGCCAAATCCGGGAACATAACAGACTTATTCAGCTGGAACCTGGATATCTGAAGATAAGAAACATCTTCTGTTGCAAAAATACGATTCTTGGCATCAAAGAAATACAATTCCGGGATATATTCCGGTGTAATCGCCTTACGAAGCTCCATGGATTCATATTCCAAACGGTTCCTCTCAGGAGATAGATCAGTAAATCCCGCAACTCGTCCTTCACTCCGGCCCTGTTTCAAAACAAGATTGCATTTACCATCACTGACACGATAAATAAAGTTTAGATAGCCGTCCCCGTCTTCCTCTTCCGTGCCTTCACCGATTGCAGAGATTACTAAAGGTTTGGAATAGTCAAGACCAGGCATGTGCTTTTTCAAATATTCTGTAATAATTTCCTTTGTTAATACAAACATACGACTGTTCTCCTGTATGAAATTATATGGTATTGTTCACGCACTATATTAATTTCTATTATACAGAATCAGCATAATTTTAAAATAGATATACACATTTTTTAAAGAAAATGGCACGATTTTAAAACATTTATGAAACCCCTGTTATTTACAAAATCTTACATCATTCATTCTTGCAGACATATTAATAATATGTTATATTATAAAAAAGAGGAAGTCAAAATAACGGCTACCCTATCCAGCAATTATATTTACATTGCCGTCACTATTGGCCGATAGTGGCGGCTATTTCCTTTTGTCCCTGAAGATTTGGTAACACAAACCGACAAGGGCTACAATGAACATAAAAAACTGTAACAATTCTGAATATGTAACCATCGTATTCCCTCCTTTCTATCGTCCGGAGGGTGGTCCCTCCGCAAAAGAGGGCAGCCGCCTGATTTTGACTTCCATTATTTATTATATAACAACAAGCTCTATTTTTCAACATTATTGTATATTATTTACATCTATTGCAAGGCATATATTAAAAAGGAGCAGCCTACACCACTCCCATCACTTTCAACACCCAATACACCAGCCCGCACGCCCAGCTGGTCACAATCCCATACAGAATCACCGGTCCTGCGATACTAAACACCTTACATCCAACGCCGAACACCCAGCCTTCCTTCTTATACTCAATCGCCGGCGAAGCCACAGAATTGGCAAAACCAGTAATAGGTACAAGGGCTCCTGCTCCCCCATATTTTGCAATAGAACCGAACAGGTTAAGTCCTGTTACAATCACACTGAGTGCAATCAGGGTCAGTGTTACTACTGTTGCAGCATCTTCCTCACCAAGTCCAACTCCATTCATCATCCACTGTTTTATAATCTCACCAAGAAGACAGATGATACCTCCCACCAGAAAAGCCCGAATACAGTTTCTAGGCCTGTTATATTTTGGTGTTACACTGTCTACCATTTCCTGATAAGTCTGTTTGGAAGGTTCTTTTAACATTTTATCCTTTTCTCCTTTTCTATTTCTGGTCTTTTTGTTTCACTTCATTATATAATACTGAATCAACACTCCCACCCCTTTTCCAATGCCAAGGGCATATATCACATATGGGATTCCTTTTCGAAGTTTTACCCTTCTGGAGAATATAGGAATTACATTGACTACTTCAGCCAATGCCCCTGCAAGACAACCAATAAAAATACCGCTAAACAGTCCTGCCGCTGCAGACAACAAGGGCCCAGCCTCGAGAGACACCGGATAAGAAAAAGTAATCGAGCCGATTACAACTCCATAGATAATAGCATTTTCATATCTGATAATATACTTAGATGTTTTGGATATGGAAGCCAGCCTCGGCACAATCCCAATGAGACTGATGAGAGCCAGATATCCTCCCGCCACAATAAACCCAAAGGCGGTCGAGATAAATCCCAGAAACATATATTTAAGAATCCACATCCAGTTCTTCCTCTTTTCTTCCACTGCCCGTTATCAAGGCTGAATTTACATTTTTCTCATACATACGCATCTGTACTTCCACAGGAGTCGGTTCATCGGACAGCCTTTTTCTGGAGGCATGATTGAAAAAGATGATCATACCGATAAATAAACCAACCGCATAGAAAGCATACATGAAATTCATAACAGGAGCTTCCGTTCCCATGGTTGTCAGATATATTTTTGCAAAAACTTTTTCCAAATCCACATCGTTGTTATATCCCATAATCGATATTCCTGATCCGAAAAACACTATCAGACAAATAGCACCGACCTTTAGTTTTTCTTTCAGTTTATTCTTTTTTTCAGGCATTTTATAGTAAACGAGAATATCCTGCTCTCCCAGATTGTATATTTCCGCATCTTTATAGATTGCTTTGATTTCCTGAATCATTTTCAAAATGGATATGGTCTCTCTGCTGGATTTCTCATTAGAAAATGTGAACAGCCGGATATTCTCGATTGTTTTTGTCATTTCCGGATTGGAACAGTATATTTGGGCAAGATCCTTTATCCGTAGTTTTCTATGATTGATACAGACACTCTGTTCCGCTTTTAGATAAACGACAAAATGAGACATACTGACACCTCTTTTCTGGCTTTCAATTATTGAATTACAACTCCTATGCATTCCAGTCTCGAGCGCAAGATTTGATGCATGAGTCATCCCACATATAATCTATCCCTGTCAGTATGTCTCATTTTTATAAAATTATGCTATCCTGCCCTGAACTTACATGAAGCTGCTCCTCAATTTCAAAAGAATCTTCTTTTCCATCCGGCTGACCTGTACCTGACTTACGCCAAACTCCCGTGATACTTCCATCTGGGTCTTGTTTTGAAAATACCTCATCTGGATTAGCTTCTGTTCTTTTTCTGTCAGCTCATTCATTGCCTGTTTCAAAGCCATATGCTCAAGAATCTTCTCTTCCATATTTTCGTCGGAAGGAATTCGATCCATCACAGCAACTTCCTTCCCATCTGTCTGAAACGTGCGATTCAATGATTCCACTTCTGCGTTGGCATCCATAGCAAAAATAATATTTTCTACAGAAATGCCGCAGTAATCACTGATTTCATTTAAATCCGGTTCCCGTCCCAGCTTCTGTGTTAATTGTTGAATAGTCTGGTATATCTTATATCCGTCTTCCTTCCATTTTCGGGATACTTTAATCATGCCGTCATCCCGAAAAAAACGCCGGATTTCGCCTGTAATGAGCGGCACAGCATAGGTGGAAAACTTCACGCCGTAGCTTAAGTCAAACCGTTCAATACTTTTTATTAAGCCAATACATCCGATTTGAAACAACTCCTCTTTATCATAACCTCTTCCATGAAATCCTTTTACAACATTCCATACAAGGCCTGTATTTTCCAATATTAATTTTTCTTTCGCTTCCTGGTTTCCTTCTTTTGCCCTCCTTATCCATTCTCTGGTCTGATCCAACTTGCCACCTCTTTTTCCAATGCAGATTTTATTCCTTTCCGTTTTCCTGCTCCTCTTTCTTCGTGAAAGTGCAGCTTTGAATCATGGATGAACCGATTCTTTTTGTCATATATACTTTCGTTCCCTTTCCCTGTTCAGATTCCACTTTCAGTTCATTCATAAAAGCTTCCATAAAGGAAAATCCCATGCCGGAACGTTCTTCCTCCGGCTTTGTTGTATAAAGCGGTTCCATGGCCTGTTCAATATCCTCAATTCCTGTTCCATGATCTGTAATAGTTACATAACAGGTCTGCCCCTGACGCTCTAAAAGCATTTCCACTTTTGGAGCTTTAAAAACCTCATGTCCTTCATAGTCATAGGCATGAATAATACAATTGGTCACCGCCTCTGACACAGCAGTTTTTACATCATCCATTTCCTCAATGGTCGGATTCATAGCCGCCAGAAATGCAGCAGCTGTCATTCTTGCAATTCTTTCGTTCTCCGGAAATGCCGGAAATTCTATGTACAACTGATTTTCCTTCTGCTTCATACACTTTTCCTCCATAACATCTTCTTTTCTCATTGTATTTCCTCCAACTTTTTATTTATTTCCTCTTCCCTCATACAAATATTCACAAGATGAATCAGCCCTGTTATTTCCAGTAAATGAATGATCCTTTTTCCGGGGCGGTAAACAAACAACTGACCGCCTCTCAATTGCTGCTGCCGATATTTTCCAAACAACATACCGATTCCGGCACTATCCATAAATGCTGTTGCTGAAAAATCAAACACAATATGTTTCCTCTTTTGATCCATTAAAATGATTTCACACTTCCTTTTTATGATGTCCGCTGCATATTGATCCAATTCCTCCGGCAGACAGATCCATAACATATTTTTGATTTGATAAGTTACAATTTCCAATCTAGAACCTCCTGTATATGCTGATAATAAAAAGAAGCAATCACATAAGTCTTTCGACTTTGCAATTGCTTCTTGCTTTCTCTTATGTATTCCACTATAAGCATATGAAAATGCTGTTTTGTTTTATCATATTAAAAAGATTTTGAACTTAGTTGGCTTCTGTTGTTCCCTGGGCAGGCTGCTCTATTGTCACGCCAAGTTCACGAAGTTTCTTTACCGCATCAGATGCTCTCTCCGTATTTGGGAATGTTTCCACAACTTTCTTATAATTGGCAATGGCATTCTCATTGTCATTCATACGATGATAGGATCTTGCCAGGAAGTAAAGTGCATCTGCATTCTGATTATTCAGGTCATAAGCGTCCTTAAAAAGTGTCAATGCTTCTGAATACTTATAGTTGTTATACTTAGCATATCCCTGATCGTATAAAGACTGGGAAGAACTTGCAAATGTATCCTGCTTAATCTTAGTATACATGGATTTGGCTGTATCTGATTCAAGTCTGGTTTCGTCAACCTTTAATAAAGCTTTCGCCGCACCGATTTTATCACCGGATGCATAGAGAGAAGACGCCTTCAAAATAGCATCATACATACCTTCCCCGCCATTCACGCCTGCATATACTTCCAAACGTCCGGTTAAGGCAGCATTCTCTGTTTCTAATGTAGCTTTGTCTTCTTCTAACTGTTTAATCGTTGCATCTTTTGCAGCAACGGTTTCTTTATACTCTACCTGCAGTGTTTTATAATCAGAATTCACATTGAACTTCTGGTTCGGCATAACTAAAACCCACATAGCCGCAACACCGATTACAATACCAATAATCAATGTAAGGATCAGGCTCTTATTATTGCCGACAGGTTCCATATATCTGCCAAGTTCCTGTTTCTTTGAAGGTTTTTCTTTCTTTGCTGCAGTATCGCTCTGTGCCTTTCTGGATCTGACAATAGACGGTCTGTCACCGGTAAGCTCCTTATAGTATCGCACAGCATCCGGATGAAAACTGTCGATTCGCAGTACCTTCTCTAACTGTTTCTTGGCTTCGTCATTCTTGCCAAGTTTCATATAAAGAACAGCAAGCAGCAGACGTGCATTTACAAATCGAGGCATGCTGGATACTACTTTCTTTACCTGAATCAACGCAAGATCTTCACTACCCTGCTGAGCATACTGAACAGCCAGGTTGTATTTTTTGACCATCTGGGAAAGATCATCCAGAAAACCTGGAATCTGTAATTCACTTAAATAACGTTCTGCAGGATTATCTACGTCTTCATAATTAATACTGTAGACCCACTGTCTCAGTGCCTCAATAATCTCTCCTGTCTCATAAAAAATAAGTCCGAGCAGGTTTCTGGCTTCAATATGATATTTATTATAGAAAAGAGCTTTTTCCAGAGCTTCTTTTGCACCTGTCAAATCTCTTAATTTGGCTCTTTCTAACCCTGTATTATAATAGTAATCCGCTGTATTGCAGGCTTTTTTGATATATCTGTGAGATAAACCGCAATTGCTGCAAAAACGGTCTGCGCCTAATGGGCTGTTACATCTATTGCAATTCATTCTATTACCCCTTAATCTCTTTCCTGCTGATTCTTCATCATTTCTTTTGCTGTTTCTCTTACGATATCAGTAAAATCTTTCAAATCGCTGCTGTAGATAGCCTCTTCGGTCTGTTCTACATTGAGACAAGGTTTAAAATTTTCTAATTCTTTCTTAAAATCTATCATAATCGTTATCACCTTTCTAATTCACCCGGCGATTCAGATTGACACTTTCTGTTTATGCCGGTTACTGTTCCTGGCTTGTTTCTGCCAGTTCGTCATTCTTGTCCGCTTCTTCCAGCTGCTTATTCCGGCTTGCTTCCGCCAGATACTCCTTCAGGCTGCCGATAAAATAAAGGGAGCCTGCCATATAAACCACATTATCTTCTGTCTTCATGGACATAGCCATCTGGTAGGCTTTCTCCATAGATTCTTCTGTATAAACTGGTACGTCTGTATATTGTTCAAAAACTGGTCTGATGACAGCAGGATCTTCCATTCTCTCATATGGAATTCTCGTCAGTATTACTGCTCTAAAATCCCCTTCTTTTAAAAGTTCTTCTGCCATGGCATTGTAATCTTTGTCCGCCGCCACTGCAAATACCAGTATTCTTCTGCCGTCAAATCCGTCATCTCTTACGCTATTCATAAATGCTGCAATCGATGGTTCATTATGAGCTCCATCGATAACAACGCCATCTTCAATTTCTTCCATTCTTCCCGGCCAGAAAGCATTAAATAATCCTTTCTTTATGATTTCATCATCGATATCCGGAAATAAAATCTTTGCAGCAACGGCTGCAACTGCGCCATTCTCTGCCTGATAAGTCCCTTTGGAACATACAGACAGTAAGCTATTTATATAATAAACACTCTTTAATGAAAAATCAATTACTTTTCCCTCATGTTTAAGGATTTTATAAGAATCCTCAGATAGCAGACAGAGCTGTGCATTCTTCTCTTCTGCTGTTTTTATCATAATATTTGTAATTGCCAGGTCATGATCGACCATGACACATGGCACACCTGTTTTCATAATCCCTGCTTTTTCTTCTGCTATTTTTTCTATCGTATCTCCAAGATACTGCATATGATCCATTCCAATTGCCGTAATCACACAAATCTCCGGTGAAAGAGCATTCGTCGCATCAAATCTGCCGCCCATTCCCGTCTCCATAATAGCATACTCAACCTTCTCTTCTTTGAAAATGAGAACTGCCATCACCGTCACAAGCTCAAAAAAAGTCAATGGAGAAAAGCCGCTCTCCTCCTGCGCTTTCTTTACCTGTTCATATGCCCTGACAAATGCATCCTCATCCACCATCTCCCGGTTAATCTGCATTCTCTCTCTCATCGTTACTAAATGAGGAGAAGTAAAAAGTCCTGTCCGAATCCCTTTCTCTCTTAATATAGACTCAAGAAAAGAGCAGGTAGAACCCTTGCCATTCGTTCCAGCCACATGAATCACCTTAAAGGACTTTTCAGGATGACCAAGCCATGCCAGATACTGCTTCACATTATCCACGCTTGGAATGGCTTTAAAGCGGGGAGCTTTCAGCACTTCTTTTTCAATTTTAGCATATTTTCTATTCGTCATTATGAGTTCTCCTTTATCTTATTCTGAATTATTATTATTTCAGACTTCATGCTCTTTTGTAATCAATCATTATATCTCATTTATATGTTATATATCTTACTATACAAAGAAAAGAAAGTTTTTTCCATTGTCTTTCGATAATAAAACAGAAAGGAACGACAAAGGATAAATACTCTGTAAAAATCTTAGAATATCTTAATCTTTACAGCGGTTTAGCCTTGTCGTTCCTTTCTGTTTTATTTCATAGACTAAATCAGACGTTCTTTTATCCAACTTACTTCATAAGCTGAGCCAGACGCTCTTTTGTCTGCTCTAACATCTGTGTATATTTCTCAAGTTTTGCACGTTCTTCTGCAATCTTCGCTTCCGGCGCTTTGGAGATGAATTTTTCATTGTTCAGCATGCCCTGAGCACGTTTGATTTCACCCGTGAGCTTCTTTTCTTCTCCCTGAAGACGAGCAATCTCTTTCTCAATATCTACTAATTCAGCAAATGGAATGTAGATATTCGCCTTAGGAATCATGGTAGATACAGCATCATCTGCGATTCCTGTCTTGTCAGCCTGTACGAATACTTCATTAGCACGTCCAAGCATTGCAAAGAATACTTTGCCTGCTTCAAAGTCCGCTCTTACCTGTTCGTCTTCAGATACTACGTATACTGTCGCTTTTTTGCTTGGCGGTACGTTCATCTGCGCACGTACGTTACGGATACCGCGAACTGCTTCTTTGATGGATTCAATAGCAGCTTCTTCTTTCGCAAAATTCCATTCATCATGGTATACAGGCCATTCGGAAATCATGATAGATTCTTCCTCTTCCTGCATATTGCAGAAGATTTCTTCTGTAATGAATGGCATATATGGATGGAGAAGTTTTAAAGCTGTTGTAAGTACAGTCTTTAATGTCCATAAAGCTGCTGCCTTTGTCTCGTCTTCGTCGTTCCAGAGACGAGGTTTTACCATCTCGATGTACCAGTCACAGAATTCTTCCCAGATAAAGTCGTAGAGTTTGTCTACAGCAATACCAAGTTCGTATTTTTCCATCATGTCCGTTACATCTTTTACAAGTGTATTTGCTTTGCTTAAGATCCATTTATCTGCATCAGTAAGGTCTGCAAGTGTCACACCGGATAAATCCGCTTTTTCAAAGTTCATCATCATGAAACGGGAAGCGTTCCATACTTTGTTTGCAAAGTTACGGCTTGCTTCTACTCTTTCCCAGTAGAAACGCATATCGTTACCAGGTGCGTTACCTGTTACAAGTGTAAGACGAAGGGCGTCTGCACCGTATTTGTCGATAATTTCAAGCGGATCGATACCGTTTCCTAAAGATTTACTCATCTTACGGCCCTGAGAGTCACGTACAAGACCATGGATAAGTACTGTATGGAAAGGTGTCTCGCCTGTATATTCAAGTCCTGAGAATACCATACGGATTACCCAGAAGAAGATGATATCGTAACCTGTTACCAGTACGTCTGTTGGATAGAAATGCTTGTACGCATCTGTTTCATCCGGCCAGCCAAGTGTGGAGAATGGCCATAATGCAGAGGAGAACCATGTATCTAATGTATCCTCATCCTGTACCATATGATCACAGCCGCATTTTGGACATACGCCCGGATTCTGTCTCGCAACTACCATTTCACCGCACTGTGGACAATAATACGCTGGAATTCTGTGTCCCCACCATAACTGTCTGGAAATACACCAGTCGCGGATGCCTTCTAACCAGTGAAGATAAATCTTGTCGAATCTTTCAGGAACAAACTTTAATGTGCCGTTCTTTAAAGTTTCGATGGCTGGTTTTGCTAATTCTTCCATTTTAACAAACCACTGCTGTTTGATCAATGGTTCGATTGTTGTATGACAGCGGTCATGAATACCTACGTTATGTTCATGGTCTTCAATCTTTACAAGATAACCTAATTCTTTTAAGTCTTCTACGATCTGTTTTCTCGCTTCATAACGGTCCATGCCTGCATATTTGCCGCCAAGTTCGTTAATAGTAGCATCGTCATTCATCACGTTGATCTCTGGGAGATTGTTACGTTTCCCAACTTCAAAGTCGTTAGGGTCATGAGCAGGTGTAATCTTAACTGCACCTGTACCGAATTCTTTATCTACATAGCTGTCTGCTACGATAGGAATCTCTCTGTTTACAAGTGGAAGTAATGCCATCTTGCCGACAACATCTGCATATCTTTCATCATCCGGATGAACAGCGATTGCTGTATCGCCGAGCATTGTCTCAGGACGTGTTGTAGCGATTTCAATGAATCTGTCTGTACCAACGATTGGGTACTTAATATGCCAGAAATGTCCAGCCTGATTTTCGTGTTCAACTTCTGCATCAGAGATGGATGTCTGACAAACAGGACACCAGTTGATAATTCTGGATCCTTTGTAAATATATCCTTTCTCATAGAGTCGGATAAATACTTCTTCTACTGCTTTGGAACATCCTTCATCCATTGTGAAACGTTCTCTGTCCCAGTCACAGGAAGAACCAAGCTTCTTAAGCTGGGAGATAATACGTCCGCCGTATTCTGCTTTCCATTCCCATGCTTTTTCAAGGAAGCCTTCTCTTCCAAGGTCTTCTTTGTCGATGCCTTCGGATTTTAATTTATCGATAATCTTAACTTCTGTAGCAATTGCTGCATGGTCAGTACCCGGCTGCCATAATGCATCGTATCCCTGCATTCTTTTAAAACGAATGAGGATATCCTGCATTGTGTTGTCAAGAGCATGTCCCATATGCAGCTGGCCTGTAATGTTAGGCGGCGGCATAACGATTGTGAATGGTTTCTTACTTCTATCAAGCTGAGCTTTGAAATATTTTTTATTTAACCATTTATCATATAATCTGGCTTCAATATCGGCAGGATTATATGTGGTTGATAATTCCTTTGCCATTGTTTCTCCTCCATGTATTTAAACATTATCTATTAATAATATACCTAAACTTTCTATCTGTCAAAAGTTTTATCCGATTTCACGGACAAATTCCAGCTGCTTTTCCAACAGTTTATTCTCATTTACAGAACTTCCGTCACTGCTCCATCCCTTTTTCTCCATATCAAGAACCAATTCCAGACCGGCTCTGGATTCTTCTGAATCTTTGGCGTCAATGGCCAGAGCAAACCAGTTTTTGGCCTCCCGCCAATAGAAGAAACGGCAGCATACAATACCAAAATTATGATATAATGAAGCTTTCCATTCCACAGGTTCTTCTCCCGTCATCTGAGAAAATGCCTGCCAATAATACTGATAGGCATTCCTGATTTTACCATAGGACAGATACAGGTCCCCTTTGTCTTTGATAATCGCAATATGTTCATTGGCAGCATACATCTGCATATGGGAAACATACAGTTCTATTTCCTCTTTTTTGATGTAATTGCCTGCCTCAAATATCTTCTCTGCCGCCTCTGTTGGAGAAAGATGGTCCAGATTGTCCACTGTAAGACCCCATTCCTTCATCTTTTCCGTCAGACCTTCCAGTGACTTTTCCTCCACCCACAGAGCCATTCTGGACTTTATGTAATAACACAGTTCTTCATAAGAATACAAAGGATTGCCGGATTCTTTCATAACATATGGAGTTTTGGATATTTTCGTTTTTGTAACAATGATTCTTCCCATGTATATCTCCTACAATAATTTGAATTCTTTAAAAAACACAAGATGGGTCGTCGGAGAAAATGCTCCAAAGCCTTTGTCAAGAACCGTAATGACACCCCTTTGATTGTCTGTAAACTCTACAGTTATGGTAAGTCTTCCTGTCTTTCTTGGTCTTGCCGGCAGTCCGGAAATGTCTACAGACTCCACCTGTTTTTCCTTTGTCTGAGAATGTACAAATACAATATCCGCACGTCCGCCCCGCTCCATAATCACATCGACGGAACCTTTTGCCTCGTACCATGGAATTCCCGCAACGGTAATAGGAACAAAGCTTTCTCCGGACCCGCTGTCCATCACTCCGGATTCATATACGACTGTCTCCGGAGACTGTACCGTATAATCTTCTTTGGCATTCCGGCAGAGCATCATTCCATAAAAACAATTCCCGGAAGAAAAGAGATTCTGTCCAAAGAATGCTCTTCTTCCATCGCAAATAACTTTTAAGGATTTCTGCATCCATTTCCCATCAAAGCCGGTTCCCGTAAGAAAAACAGTGCTGACCACTTCTTTGGAAAGAATGATTTTTGAAAGATCTGCAAATTTCTGATCAAGAACCATTCGGTTTTCTTCGGTTTCTCCGGTCAGGCTGAATGCTCCTATAACCTTCTTCTCTGTTTTCATTTCTTTTTTATTCTTTTTATTCGGATAGTAAAGGCGGTATGCTGTCATCTCCTTACCATCAAAATCAAAGCCGATTACCGTATGTCTGTGAAGTTCTTCTTTCTGCTGCATTACATAGTGGACAAAAGAATTCTCATGGCTCAGAAGCCGGATTCCGCTTCTTCCCAATCCATCCTGTCTGAATGCTTTCTCTATTTTTCTGCACTTTGATAATGGATAGTCTTCACAGGAATAAACAAGGTAATCCGGTACGTTATGTTCATAACGGCTTTCCAAAAATTCTTTGATAATACGAATCAGTTCATCTGCATCCCGATTCTTCTCAAGGGCAAATGTTTCATTCACGAATTCTTTTTGATTCTCTATGGCACAGCTTAAAATCAGATGATGCTCTCTGATATCTGCGCCTAAAATCAGTCGATTGCTGCTCATGTGATATATTTCCTTTCCAGCCTAACGGTCACTTAAGAACTTAAGCTGTTCCTTCATTCTTGCCATTATTTTCTCATAATCTGTCATCCAGTTTCCCGCATTGCCCTTTTCCTCAGCCATCTTCGTCAGCAGATGATTTCTGCTTCCCGGGACGACTCCATCCATTCTTGTAACGGAAACAGGAATTTCCTGACCCTGAACACTGACCTGGCAAATAGATTCGAAACCGGACAGATATAAACTTCCATAATAAAATCCGGGAGCAATTTCCTGCATCTTAACCATTGTCTGTCTGCTTTCCCCGGAACTGTTGGAAACAACAGACAATCTGTATGACTTGCCTTCCTCACTTCCAAACCAGAAGCTGGCGGATTCCCTCCACAAAGCAGGGACTGCAATAAGCTCTGCAAAACGCTGAAAAAATGGAAATACAACTCCCTGACGGCAGAAATCCCGAACCAGACGATGAATTTTAATTTTTTCCGTTTCTTTGTATCCCCTTTCTGCCTTAAAATAAAGATAAGAAAGGCAGTTCAAGACTCTGCTCAGGCATTCTTTTCCGGCAAGTCTTCCAAGAGCATCCACATACCCTTCCGGTACTGTTTTTCCATTCTCATATGAGCCGTTCAGGTTCTGCATGAGACATTCTCTGCTGTATTCTTCCAGCAGGGACTCAGCCAGTTCCATGTCTCCATCCTTTTCCATGTAGGATAATAATACGGAAAAAAGTCTTTCCTCTTTTGAACCTACAAATCTTATCTGACGAAGAATTTTTTCTTCGAATTGGACGGTCAGCAGGCCTTCCTTCTTTAATACAGTCCAAAGATCATGAAAGTCAAATATTCTTCCTTCAAAATGTGTTCTTAAGTAGATAAGTATGTCTTTATTATATCTGCGGTTAATGAAACAGCGGTAAGCCATAGTAAGAAGCAGGTCATCTTTTTGGTCTTTGTGAAGATGAAGACCCACACAGGTAAGCATATAGAGCTGATCCGGTTCCATCAGATCACTTCCGTATAATTCCACTCCAAAATATGCATCTTCCATTCGATTGCATGCCATATAATAATTCATGAGAGTTCTACGATAGGAAGGACTGATTACCTGATAATTGATTTTGTCCAGACATTCATTCAGGTCATCCATTGTTTTTTCTTCAAAATGATAGTCAAGAATACGCTCAACTGCCTTCTCCCTCTTCCAGCTCTTTACTTCATCGTTTTCTGCAAGCAGGCGGACAAGCTGTTCTTTTTTATCATCAGGATTACCATTGATCCACTTCACATAAACTCTTCGGTCATCTCTGATGTGTTCCAGACAAAAGCTTCGATATGTTTGCTCGTCCAGATAAGATTCCAGCTGATATGAAATACCGCTGTGATAACGGTTTCCCATACGGTCTGCAAAATACATTCTGGCATCATTGGAATACATCTCCGCCTGACAGATGCCGTCCACAAAAGAGACATGAACTTCTTCCTCATTTTCGGGGTGGCAGATATATACGCCTTCCATCATTGGATTCATGCAGATCAGTTTTTTACGGAAAAGAATACCCGGAACATATTTGGCCAGCTCCGGATCTTCCAGCAGAGATGGAAGCAGTATTTCATAGAGTTGTTTCAGATGACGGTTCATTCTTCCTTCCATCAGCTGCTCCCTGACAAACTCTTCTATTCTCTGGGCATAATTTTCATAGATATCATCGTAAGCTTCTTTGTTTCGTAAAATATTCAGATAGAGCCAGGCTCTCTCCCTCTTATCAAGACTGCTGCTGTAATGAAAATAATATAAGATCAGTTTTGGAAGTACAGGATAAGTGCTAAAATCAATGGAGCGAAGATAAAATTCGTTCAGGCCGACCAGGTTGATATGCCGTCTCACTGCTTCCTCAAAATAAACGTGGTATTCCTTTTCCCGTTTGTTCCCTTTCATGAGCATGGAACAAATAGCTTTTAAATATAACTCATCCTGTTTTTTATCATAAATAATTTTAAGAATCGGCAACTGATTCTTTTTAAAACATTTCTCCCGAATGGATAGTCTTGCAAACTGTTCAATAAGCTTCTGGGACAAATACTGATGGCGGAGCCCCCAGCGGATCATCAAAGTCTTATAGTCTCCCAACTGTTCCAATAAGTATGGTTCCTGGTTCAATACATCCAAAATTGCAATGTATAAAAATGGAGAATGCTCACCCTTTTCTAAAAAAGAAAGCAGTTCATCCCACTGAGCCTCATAATGAAAAGCAAGAGTCTCATCTAAAGTAATCAAAATAAGATACTCTATCCATCTTTTCTGCTTCTTATATCTTCTTCTTACTTCATTTACCGCTTTCTTTGTATATCCATCGTCCTTTTTCCATAATGCCATAAGATAATAATAAAAACTTCCCCATTCCGGATCCGCCGTATAGAAAGCCTCCATTTCTTCGATTCTTCCGGCATATTCATTGCATTCCTCTAAACTGGCTGCTCCCATGCTCTCTCCTACGATCAAGATAAGCAGGCAGTATAATTCGTAAAAAACACCCTGAATCGGATAAAGAGCCATGGAACGTTCTACAAATTCTTCTCCGTCAGACTTCCCGGTACGAAAATCTATAAAATGATGCAGCAGTTCTGCCAGTCCCCTGTTCTTTTGTACCGGATCTACGGCTCCCTCCTGCCTTTTGAATACTCTGTATACAGGAATCTCTATCCTGGAAAATGCAGACTCAATAATCAGGTTATCTTTCTTTGCGCCTTCTTTTAAAGAGACAAAGATCTCCACCTTTTCGTCCTCAAAGTCTGCCTGGCTGATTCTCTCGTGATTTATATACAAATCTCCTGATGTACTGTAAAGTCTTCCCTCCAGACAGCCCCATCCTTCTTTTGTCAGAGTAATACGGCCTACATTGGTTTCATCAATGGAAACAGCATCCTGTCCGGCACATAAGCGGACCGGTTTCTTTTTCATGGACTCCATCAGAAACTGTTCAAGAATCATATCTTTGGAAAACCCCTTCAGCAGATCATGGTAAAGAGTACGATATTCTTCCTGGTCTGCCAGCATAATTTCAGGGAAATCTTTCATAAAGAAGAGATCCTTTGCCCTGTTCCAGTCAGCCTTGGCAAATTCATAAAACTCATCAAGACTTGAAATCATCTGATCTCCAAAACGGTATTTTCGGGAAGTCACTGACACACAATATGGAATATTGAATTCCCCGCCATTAGTAAGAAGAAGAAAGTCTCCATAATGTTCTTCTCCCGGAATTGCCATCTTGCCTTTAAAATAAAATGGAATCTCACATTCCGTTCCGGACAGCTCCGTTACAACCGGCACCAGTTTATCATTGGTAGATACTACCTTGCCTGAAAGCTCCTGCCCATTCCTGCTATATATTGTAAAGGAACGCTCAAAAGAGGTTCCTGTCTCTACAGATAAATCTAAAAAAATATCTGATAATCCAATCTCCGGTCTTATCATGATTGCACCTCATTATGTTATTAACACAAAATTTCCTTTTTACATTATAACAAAAAGGCCTCTATAAAAAAAGTAAAAGTTTCACAATCCGCTTAAACTGACCAGACTGTTATAAATATCAATTCTTCCATATCCCCATTCCCGGTTTGGATACACAAGCTGATTACGCTCTGTACCTTTAATCAAAAGATTTTTTAACTGAAGGCCCGTATAATAAGGACGATAGGACAATAAAAGCAGGGCACATCCTGCAGTAATGGCTGCAGAAACACTGGTTCCTGTTCCATTTCGGTATCTTCCGTTTAAGGCAGGTCCGTACACATTCACACCAGGTGCTGCAAAATCAGGTTTTATCCGTTCGTCTCTTGTATATCCTCTCCCTGCCTGAAAAAACAGAGTATCACTTCTATGATCATAAGCGGTCACTGTCATTGGTCCTGACCCATTTCCCGGCTCGCATATGGTCGTATAGGGATCCGGATTCAAGAATCTTGTGTCAGGTTTAAGAAACCGCTCCATTGGCAGCCACAGATCATACCTTCCATTTAAAACATTTTCCTTAAATACCCGGATCTTCCATATGCCCGGAGAAGGTTCTTCCATACGGATCCAGATGAGAAAATCCCCGCTGGTCCTTTCCACAGGCTCATAGAATACGGTAATTGTGGTGGGCTCAAAAATAAATCCAGCATCCACACCTTCCCCTGATATGGAAACAGGAATCTTTTCTACATATTCTCCACTGGGAGAAAGAAATCCTACGGTATAGGAATCCGGCGCATCGGCCCAGAATTCTGCCGTAAAACCTTGTTCTCCTTCGGCTATCTGTATTTCAATGTCCTGAAATTCCCTGTTATCTAATCCATTTCCTCTGTAATGATGTCCAAGACTCCCTTCATTTCCTGCCGCCAGCACGATGCTTCTACCTGAAAAAGTGGAAATATGGTTTAAATAGTCTTTCATATAATCACTTTCACCGTGATTTCCGCTGTTGGTGCCGCATCCCAACAATATGACAAAAGGTTTCTGCTGTTCATAAGCATAGGTCTGAATAAAGCGGACCGCCAGAAAGAGATCTGTTTCCTGAAATGCTGTTACATCGGAAGGAATCAGCCAAAACCTGCGAAGATATTCTTTTGCTTGTTTCAATTTTACAACGGCAATATCACATAAGGGAGCAATTCCCTGAAAATCCCCGTCTTCTATCCTGCTTCCCGCTGCAACTCCCGTTAGAAAAGTCCCATGTCCTTCAGTATCCACAGAAGGAACGATTTCCAAGGGATTTTCTGATTCTAACGCCTCGTTCATACGATCTCTTCTATAAATACTTCCGTAAGGAAATTCCTCATCCGGTTTTTCTGACGGAATGCTCTGATCCCAAAGTATTCCGATTCTGCTTGTCCCATCCGGGTTAATGAATGCGGGATGCTGATAGTCAATTCCTGTATCAATGACTCCCAAAACGACATTCTGACCCAACAAGTCAAAATTCGGATTTCTCTGAAGCTGTGTTACCCCTGTTTCCTCCAGATGACTTAATTCCAAAAGGCCAAAGAGACGGGGAATGTTCTGATAATTCAGAAAATCCCTCATCTCCTCTTCCTTCTCTTCTCTTGGAACCTGTATTACGGCATACTCCTGGTTGATCTGCTGGCTGCACACCGCATTCCCGGATAATTCCCTTCCTCTTATACTGGTCGTATCTATAATATAATCCGCATAATCATTGGAATAAATCAAATCCTGACAAACCATACAAATGTCTCTGTATTTTTCTATTATTCTATGCAGGAAAAAGAACAATGTGTCTTTTTGAGCATTTTTTATTCTATAGAAACGAAGTTTCTTATAGAAGAACATAGGGTTTCGCCCGCGAAACCCTGCGCTGCCGCGCGGCTGCTTTTGCAGTCAATTTTCTGCTCGCGCGGCATGCGCATCCTGCACGGACGTGCTTTTTATGTGCTAGGGAATTCGGAGGAATTCCCTAGCACATAAAAAAGGGACCGGAATTCCGGTCCCTGAAATGTATTCTTAGTAAGATTTGTGTGGTTTTTCTAAACTCTTGGCAAGTTCATATAAAAGCTGTACACCGCTTCCTGTTCCACCAATAGAGAAGATCTCACGGTCCATTCTGGAGTCTGCAGTTCCTGCAATATCAAAGTGTACCCAAGGTACATCTTCCACAAATGCCTGAATAAATCCTGCACCTGCTGTTGCACAGTTCATGGAGCTGCCTGCATTCTTAATATCTGCAATAGAAGATACATTGATTCCTTCGTATTCATCTTCTGCAAGAGGAAGTCTCCAGATTGCTTCTCCGGATGCTACAGAACTCTGAATTACCTTCTGCATAATTGCATCGTCATTGGAGAATGTACCAATGTAGCGGTCACCCAGTGCAACAATCACTGCACCTGTCAATGTAGCAATATCAACAACTGTTGTTGCTCTCTTGTTGCGGATTGCATATGTAATGGCATCGACTAAAGTAAGTCTGCCTTCCGCATCTGTATTATCAATCTCAACGAACATACCGTTCATAGATTGTACAATGTCTCCAGGCCGGTAAGCATTGCCGGAAATCATGTTCTCGCATGCTGGAATAACAGCAAGTACATTCACTTCCAGTTTGGCTTCTGCAATGGCTTTCATGGCACCAAGTACAGCTGCTGCTCCTGACATGTCGTATTTCATTCCTGTCATACCGCCGCCAAACTTAATGTTGTATCCGCCTGTATCAAATGTGATACCTTTACCGATGAGGGCAAGCTTATCCGGATCTGTAATGCGTCCGTTATATTCCATCACAATAAATCTAGGTTCGTTGGAAGATCCCTGAGCTACAGAAAGATACGCATGCATTCCCAGTTCTTCAATCTCAGCCGGTCCTAAAATCATTGTCTTCATGTTATAGTCTTCACCCAGCTTCTTCGCTGTCTCAGCAAGAACTTCCGGAGTCATCTTGTTGGCTGGTTCATTCACAAGATCTCTGGCATACTTAACTGCATCACTAACATAAGTAGCTCTGTTAAGCATTAATTTAAATTCACCTGGTTCAAGAGTGGTAAGCACTCCTACTTCCAGTTCTTTGTCCTCTGCCTTAGCTGCAGATTTGTATTTATTAAATTCGTAATCTGCCAGATACAGACCCTTCAGTGCAGATTCTGCCCAATATACAACTTTGTCACCGGCAAGCATGGCAAGAACCTTGCGTCCTTTTAAACGCTTCACTTCTTTCATGGCTGCACCATACTGAAGCTGAATCTTTCTTGGAGAATCGTTCTCTGTCACACCGATAAATACCATATTGTAATAAGGTCTTCCCTTGTAAGTGAAATCCTTGCCGCGGATTCCATATACCTTATTGCCTCCTACAAGCCCGTCCTCCTTCAGAGCCGCGAAGATATCACTGATTCTGTCAAGACACAAGCTAAGTGTATCCTTCTGATTATATGTAATCAAAAGAGTATCAAATTCAAAATCTTCTAAATCAATTAGTCTCTCTATCTTCATCTGACATATTCCTTCCCATTGCGCATATGAAAATCATCCTGCCTCTATGGCAGAATATAGTATTGCCCAATTATCTACACTCAGTTTACCATATTTCACTGTGAAAATATAGGAAAAATGCATGAAATAATATGCACATTCCTGTAATTTTTCGCCACAATTATGAAAACCACAAAATGTGCCACAAAAAATTACCCTCACAGCAAAATACAGTGAACTGTTCTTTTGCTTTTTGCTGCGAAATATGGTAATATTGTAAATCATATCATTATTGAAAAGGAGGCTTGATATCTATGGATTTTCTTTTTGCATTACTGCCGTCGGAGCTGTCTTCCGAACTTGGCACAATACTTACTTTTATCAGCCTTTTGCTCTATGCTGCTGAATGTTTTTTTGGCTACCGGCTGATCCGTTCCTGGATTTCCGTTCTGGGCTTTCTGCTGGGTGCCATGGGTGGTTTTCACCTTTGCATACTGCTTTTCCATCAGACCGGATATGCCATAGCAGGTGCAGTTATTGGCGGAATCCTCCTCTCTGCTCTGTCCTACAAATTATATCTGACAGGAGTATTTCTCATTGCCGCCTATGCTGTATTTCAGATTGGAACAACGCTCCTTCCTCTGGAAGGCTCTGTACTCTATCTTGTTTCCGCTGTTCTTGGTATCATTGCCGGGAATGTTGCAGTTAAAAATATGCGCCCTGCTATCATTGCCATTACAGCTTTTCATGGCGGAATCATGATTGCAAGCCATCTGCCTGTTTTCATAGCGCTTCCTGCCGGATGGACAGTCTTTACAGGAGGCCTGATTCTTGGTACTGCCGGAGCTCTCATTCAGTTTTTTACGAGCAGAAAATAATCTAAAAAATCTCAAGAACAACCGGACAATGATCGGAACCTTCGATGGTTGTCCGGATTGCTGCGTCCTTCATCTCTTCTTTGATTCGTTCTGATACGATAAAATAATCAATACGCCATCCCGCATTTTTCTCTCTGGCCTTAAAACGATAGGACCACCAGGAATAAATCCCTTCTGCATCCGGATAAAAATAACGGAAAGAATCAACATAGCCTGCCGCCAGTAAGTCTGTCATTTTACCGCGCTCTTCGTCTGTAAATCCTGCATTTTTACGGTTCGTCTTTGGATTTTTCAAATCGATTTCTTTGTGAGCCACATTAAGGTCTCCACAGAAAACAACCGGTTTCTTTTCATCCAGACTCTTGATATAAGCAAGGAAATCATCTTCCCATCTCATTCTGTATGGAAGTCTTGCAAGTTCATTCTGTGAATTTGGAGTATATACTGTTACAAAATAGAAATCTTCAAATTCTAAGGTAATTACGCGGCCTTCCTGATCATGTTCTTCTATTCCAATTCCATAAAAAACCTGTAAAGGTTCCTTTTTTGTAAAAATAGCAGTTCCGGAGTAACCTTTCTTTACAGCATAATTCCAGTAGCAATGGTATCCTTCCGGATTCCAGTCAATCTGTCCTTCCTGCAGCTTTGTTTCCTGCAGACAGAAAATATCCGCATCTTCATTCATAAAATACTCTTCAAAACCTTTTTTGACACAGGCACGAAGCCCGTTTACATTCCATGATACAAACTTCATATTTATACCTCCTACACCAGCATGCCATATCGATATACTATCAGATAAGCCCGTTCCTCTTTACCAGACATAAGAAGTTTTTCTTCTCTGCCTTCCTTAATGTAGGACCAGTACCATCTGTCATCTATACACTCAGAAAAAGAATCTCCCAGAATGTCTTTTGCCACTTCATACAATGGTACAATGACTCTTCCCATTCCGGATATTCTTTTCTCTTCCAATCGGAATTCTTCGTTCTCTATCCGGATTGTATGAATATAAGAAACACCTCCATACAACTGGAGATTCTCTTTTTTCACCCAGGATACGCCTTCCAAAAGCTTTTCTTTCTCTTTTCTTAAATGCTCCGATTCTGCATCTTCCAGTGCCTTTTGCATTTCTTCTATCTCTTTCCACTCAAAATAATGGCGTTTCATCCTGGCAATATCGCCATCCTCAAACTCCCGATCCACCAGGAACCCCCATCCATCAATGTATTGTCCGCAATGGAGGCTTTCAATGATTCTGGCATGCAGACCGTAAGCCGTGTATCCGGATACTACGTCTCCTGTCTTGTATTCCAATTCCAACCGTTTTCTTCCGGCCATTATTTCCAGATATTCCTGCGTTTCATTCATCCTGTTTTTCCTGCTTTCTTACCCGCCGTTTGATACTTAAGTGTATCGGAAACGGCAGACATTCTTTGTTCCTATTATAACTTATTTTTTCCCTGAAAACAAGAACGGGGCCCGCTTGCGGAACCCCTGTACCTGTTTTATTCTGATTCTTATTTTACATGATAATCCATAATATTCTGTATTGCCTGTTTGACTGAATTCACGGAAGATTCATCCGGCCAGGATACATAAAGTCTGGTGCCCGGCATGGAATAACAATAATCCATATCTCCTTTTCCATAAGCCGCCATCATTTCTATAGTCCATGGCTGTGGATCATCCAACTGGCTTTTAATGAGTTCCTGAATCTGCTCCATACTCATGTTCGTTTCAACATTACCCTTCACGCTGTTCAGAAGATCGCTTGCACCTGTCAGCACAGCCGGAGATAATAATTTTTCAATAATTGCCTTTAATACGGCCTCCTGGTTTTTGCCACGCTGGTAATCTCCGCCGGAAAGCTGTTTCCGTTCACGGCAGAATGCCAGTGCCTGTTCCCCGTTAAAGTAATTCCAGCCTTTTGACACAATCATCTCCTGTCCGTTGATATTTTCTTTAAAAGAATATTCAGAATATACTTTCACTCCTCCAAGTGCATCCACAACTTTGATTAAGGATGTAAAATTCACTCTTGCATAGAAATCCGGATCAATGTCATATAATGCTCCAAGAGCTGCCATGGATACGTCTACACCGTAAATGCCCGCATGAGTCAGTTTATCTCTTTTGCCGCCTGTCACACCAGGGAACGGAATATAGAAATCTCTTGGTGTTGTCACAAGAAGAATTTTGTGAGTCGTTGGATTTGCAACCACAAGAATATTCACGTCACTACGGCTGTTTGTCTCAATTGGTCCATAAACATCGATACCGCTGACATAAACAATAAAGGCATCAGATTCCACTTCAAGATTCTCTCGTTCCGGAATCGCCTGGACTTCCCGCTTTGCTTCATAATTATAGATAATACGGATTCCTCCGCTGATTTCCGTTATCTCTTCATCCATCATATCAATGTATGCTTCGTTTAGAATCACTGCCCCTACATCACCGGCATATAACTGCTGAATCTGTTCCTGCATGGTATCAAGCTCTTTTTTTGCTATTGTTTTTCCAAGATTTTCTTCAATATCAGCGATGGCTTCTTTAATTTCCTCACTTTTTAATACATACTGCACGCCAAAAGTATAATCCGCAGCATCATTGATTGTCTGGGCAGGATCGTCCTCCAATACAGCAACGACAATCTTATCTACTTTTACGTTCTCTGTTGTACTAATAGATGCAATGGCACTCTCTGTCTTGAACAGATAAAATGCCGCCAGAAATAACAGGACAGACAGCATCAATCCAATCGCCTTGCTCATGATGGCTTTCTTTTCTGCCTTCCACTGAATCAGGGCAATCAGGATCCATGGTATTATGACTGCAGCTGACGCTATGATAATATAAAGATTTGGAATCATCCCCAATTTAGATAATGCAAAAATAAATGTACCAATAGAACACAAATAGAGCAGAACAATACCAAATCCTATTTTTTTACGTAAAGGAATATCTTTCATCCCACTACCTCCTTTTTAGACAGATGAAAGGACAGCCCATTCATCTATTCCTTTATGTTATAGTGTAAAAGCCCTTTATCCTTTCTATGGATCAAAGGGCCTTTACCATTATATTTTATTTAATATTTTTTAAAGGAACAAGATACTGTTCTCTTCTGTTTTCCATTTCTGCACGGTAAGAACTGTCGCCATTTGCATGAAGCTCTTCCAGGTATAAATGATGATTCTTAAGAATCTCCTCGTTGTGACGTCCAAGCATTAACATTGCAATGCTGGAGCACTGGTCTGCCGCTCTTTCCATAGTAGTAAGCGCATCCATAAACACAAGTCCTGTATCAATAGAACAAGTACCTTCGCAGAGGCGTTCTGTATGACGATCTTTTAAATGAAGAACCATATCATCAATTACTTCTTCCAATGGTTCAATACGGCGTGCTGTGGAATCACTGTCGTTTTCCAGAGCTTCTACTGTTAATCGTAAGATTTCCAGAACAGCATTTCCTAAGATTTCCAGCTCATGTCTTGCAGCAGATGAGAAGTGAGTCTTAGAATGATGAAGCGTTTCTGCCTGCTCATCAAAATTAGTTGCATAATCGCCAATACGTTCAACATCACGGATACACTGCATCAGCATATTATGCTGGCGTTTGTCAGATAACTGTTCCACATTCATGGCAAGTTCAATCAGATAGTTATCCGCTGCATCTGTAAACTGGTCAATACGAGTCTCAGCTGCCTGAATTTTTGCAGAACGTTCTTCACTGTATTCTTCAAACTGAAGAAGGGCTCTGGCTACATTTTTTCTTGCTAAGGATGCCATTTCAATGGCTCCTGCTGCTACTTCACTAAGAGCAACCGTTGGTGAAATCATCAGTTTCTTATCAAGAACAGCGATTTCGGGAAGAATCTCTTCTTCTTTTTCATCATCTTTAATAATGTTACATGCCAGTTTTACAAGCAATCCTGCAAATGGAAGAAGTACAACTGCTGTTATTAAATTAAACAGTGTCTGGAAGTTGGCAATCGTACCGCTGTCAACAACGCTTGTCCATAAGCTGCCAAATCCGCCTGTGGAACGGATAATTGTCATAACAATCATAAACAGAACAGTACCAAGTGTGTTAAACACAATATGTACAATACCGGTACGTTTCGCATCTTTGTTAGATCCGATAGAACATACCATTGCAGTTGTAACACAGGTACCAAGGTTGATACCCATAACAATAGGATAAACCAATTCAAATGTCATAACTCCTGTAGAGGACAGAGCCTGAAGAATACCAACCATGGCAGAAGAACTCTGTACAATAACAGTAAGAACAAGACCGGTAAAAATACCAAGCACGGGAACATCAGTAAAGTAAGATAAGATATCAACAAATGCCTGAGATTCTGCCAAAGGCTCTACCGCATCTGTCATACCCATTAAACCGGTAAACAAAATACCAAAACCAAGGGCAATCATACCAACGTTCTTGCATCCCTCTTTTTTGATGAACATGATCAGAATAATACCAATGATCAATGCAGCCGGTGCAAGAGTATCCGGTTTAAAGAATGTCAGGATGGAATTTCCTGAAGAATCAATATCCATAAGACGGATAATCTGTGCTGTAACCGTTGTACCGATATTGGCACCCATTACAATACTAACAGCCTGTTTTAAGTTCAGAATACCTGCGCCGATCAGACCTACCGTTAATACGATAGTGGCTGTAGAACTCTGGATTACTGCTGTAACCAAAGTACCTGTAATCAGCCCTAATAAAGTATTATGTGTCAATTTGCCCAGAACGTTTTTAAGGGTCGCTCCGGAACCCTGTTTGAGGCCGTCACCCATGATCTCCATACCATAAAGGAACATGGCAAGACCTCCGAGAAGTTTAATAGCTGTCAAAATGATTTCCATAGTAATTTCTCCTCTAAGTCAAAAGTTTACTTTTGTAAGAATGGAACATGTTTCCATCCTTTTTATCATAATATATAAAAACCGTTTTTGACAAGAAATTTAATTTAAAACCATTATTTTTTACATTTCACCTCTATTTGTCTAATATAATAATCCTGATTTTGTATATTATCACGAAAAATTGTCAGTATTTTTTGTTGACAAAAAGAAATATTAAGACTATACTGTAGCAAAGCAAACCGTTGAAAAAGAGTAAGTAAGTCTTATCCCTTTTACCCCAGAGAGCTGCAGATGGTGGAATTGCAGTGTTTAACATAGGACTGAATGGACTTTCGAGGGCAATCTGAAACGGAAATTGAAACAGAAGTTGAAACAGAAGTTTTCTTCCAGAGTATGTGCGCCGGAGCATGACTCTCCGTTAACAAAAGTCTGCATATGCAGTATGCGTAAAGAGGGCGTATCTGATGCGCCAAGCCGGGTGGCACCGCAGGTTGAATGAACATCCTGTCCCAGCAGATTATTATCCTCTGGGGCAGTTTTTTTATTGTCCGGATTCTTTTTTGAATCTTGCACAGTAAAAATCCCATATTTGAAAAGACCTGCTGTCCCGGAATTGTCGAGAGAAGGAGAATATATTATGACCGAAAAAACAATCCCTTACAAAATCTACCTTGAAGAATCCGAGATGCCAACAGCATGGTATAACCTGCGCGCCGATATGATCAACAAACCGGCACCACTTTTAAATCCAGACACTTTAAAACCAATGACTGCTGAGGATCTTGCTCCTGTCTTCTGTGAGGAATTAATCAAACAGGAACTGGATGATCAGACCCCTTATTTTGAGATTCCAAAAGAAATCCATGATTTTTATAAAATGTACCGCCCTGCTCCATTGGTACGTGCCTACTGTCTGGAAGAAAAATTACAGACTCCGGCTAAAATTTACTATAAATTCGAAGGCAACAACACAAGTGGAAGCCACAAATTAAACTCTGCCATTGCGCAGGCTTATTATGCCAAAAAACAGGGTCTAAAAGGTGTCACAACCGAAACCGGCGCCGGTCAGTGGGGCACTGCTCTTTCCATGGCCTGTTCTTACTTAGGACTTGACTGTAAAGTCTTCATGGTAAAATGTTCTTACGAACAGAAACCATTCCGCCGCGAAGTCATGCGTACCTACGGTGCATCTGTTACTCCGTCTCCTTCTATGGAGACAGAAGTAGGAAGAAAAATTCTTGAGAAACATCCTGGCACAACAGGAAGTCTTGGCTGCGCTATCTCCGAGGCAGTAGAAGCCGCAACCAACCTGGACGGTTACCGCTATGTTCTTGGAAGTGTGTTAAATCAGGTACTTCTTCACCAGACCATTATCGGTCTTGAGACAAAGGCAGCTCTGGATAAATACGACATTATTCCTGATATTATCATTGGCTGTGCCGGCGGCGGTTCCAATTTGGGCGGTTTAATTGCTCCTTTCATGAGAGAAAAGATCCGTGGCGAAAAGGATTACCGTATCATCGCCGTAGAACCTGCTTCCTGTCCAAGTTTAACAAGGGGAACATACGCATATGATTACTGCGATACAGGTATGGTATGTCCTCTTTCTAAAATGTACACCCTTGGAAGCAACTACATCCCTGCAGCCAATCACGCCGGCGGTCTTCGTTACCATGGCATGAATCCAATCCTCTCCCAGTTATACCATGACGGCCTTATGGAAGCTGTCTCCGTAAAGCAGACAGAAGTATTCGCAGCAGCACAGGAATTTGCCCGCGTGGAAGGTATCTTACCTGCTCCTGAGAGTTCCCATGCCATCAAAGTTGCTCTGGACGAAGCAAAAAAATGCAAAGAAACCGGAGAAGCAAAAACCATCGTCTTCGGTCTTACAGGAACCGGATATTTTGATATGTATGCATACCAGAAATTTAATGACGGAACTTTAACAGATTACATTCCTACAGACGAAGAAATCGAAAAAGGGCTTTCCGGTCTTCCGCAGATTGGATGATTATGATAACTTTGTCTGGAATGACAAGTTTATTTGAGATTCGGGTACTATGACAATTATTCTCAGTTTGTACCCGAATTCTTTTTCACTTGTTTTCTTTCCTTTTTACGGGTATAGTAATTCATTATTTTTCTATATACCCTATAAATCCTCTTTATCTAACATGGGGATTCCAGCACATAACAGTTGTTCCGCAAAAATCCCCTGCCCCTCCACTAACGTTTTTGAAAATGTCCCATCATATATCTGCTTCGATCCGCAGCTCGGGCTTCTGGATTGAAGAATAACCAAATCCACGTTTTCCTTCACCGCAATATCAAAGGCAAGCTGAGCCCCTTTGCGGAATTCCTTGTCTACAACAATTCCTTCTTTATTTGTTACCACACCGTTTAATATTTCCGAAGGAACTCTTGGTGTTGGAAGTCCTCCCATCACTTCAGGGCAAACGGAAATAACCTCGTGTCCTTTTATAAATTTTAACACTTTTTCATTTCTATTATTACCGCCATTATATTTACAGTTTTCACCCAGCAGACAGGCACTGACCATTATCTTCATCATTCACCCTCCCAGCGTCTATAATTAAACTATCTATTTTTAAGCATAAATGATATACTGTTTTTAGGCAATCATTTTTTACAGGGGGCAATATGCAATGAATACAAATCAACCAGCCCGTTCTCTATGGACGAAAGACTTTACAATTATTACCCTGGGCAGTGCAGTGTCAATGGTTGGCAATGCTATGTGCGGTTTTGCACTTAGCCTGCTCGTCCTTGACTATACCAAATCCACTTTTCTGTATGCAATTTATCTTGCTGCCTATACTCTTCCTCAGATTATTGTTCCTGTGTTCTCGGGAGCAGTTTTGGACCGTTTTTCCAGAAAGAAGACCATCTATACCCTTGATTTTATATCTGCAGTTCTCTATGCATTTGCAGCTTATGTGCTTCATTTGGAATGGTTTAACTTCCCTATTCTTGCAGTCTTTTGTTTCATTGTCGGAACAATAAATAGTATATATACGGTAGCTTACCAGAGCTTTTATCCGCTTCTGATAACAGAAGGAAATTATTCAAAGGCATACTCCATCTCCAGTTTCCTGGAGACAGTCTCCATGATTATGATTCCTGTCGCAACATTTGCTTACAATATTCTCGGCATGACTCCTCTTTTTACACTCAATGCAGTAAGCTTCCTTTGCGCTGCCATTATGGAAACACAGATAAGTGCAAAAGAAGATTATATAAAATTACAACAGCAAAACCGCATTGCATCCGGTTCTTTCAAAAGCCAGATGTTTGCCGATCTAAAAGAAGGTCTTGAATATTTGAAACAGGAAAAAGGTCTACAGGCTGTGACTTATTATTTCACCATTGCCTCTGTGGCCTATGGAGTATCCAGCGTTATTACTCTTCCTTATTTTAAAGAAACCTATCCAAATGGCGAATATGTCTATATTATGGTCTGGGGCATGTCTGTCCTTGGACGGGGGCTTGGCAGTCTGATTCACTACAAATTCAAATATCCTGCCAGACACAAATACAATATTGCTATTGTTGTTTATGTTATCACCGCTTTGGCAGAGGGAGTCTATCTTTACCTTAATGTTCCTGTTATGATGGCAGTTTTCTTTGTGGTAGGTATTCTTGGGGTAACCAGCTACACTATTCGAATCTCTGCTACACAAAATTATGTTCCGGACGAGAAAAAAGGACGTTTCAACGGTGCGTTCAATATGTTAAATACAGGAGGACATCTGCTTGGCGAACTGGTTGCCGGAATACTGACTATTAAATTCGCTCCCCGTACTGTATTGACTGGCTTTATGATGATAAGTGCCCTCTTTGCACTGATCATCATCGGCGGTAACAAAAAAGCAGTCAGCGACGTGTATAATCGTGAATTATAAAAAGGGGTGATACAGCACCCCTTTTTATCTTCTTATAAATTTCATACAGTTATTATAATAAATATCCTCCTGCTGTTCTTTCGTAAGCTTCACCGATGCAGTAAACTGTCCATCAATTACTTTAGAACATTCACCACATAGAAAATGCTCTACAATCTTTACTTTTTTCTCGTTATACTTACGATTCTTTTCATTTTCTCCTAAGTCACTCCATGCATCGGTTCCATAGATTAGACGGTCTGAAAAATGTTCAAAAAACTTCTGTGACTTTTTTTGCTCCTTAGATAAATCTTCATAAATGTCTAAAGCAGGTGTGATATCCATGTATAATTTAGGATATCTCTTCATCAGTTCTGTCAGACGATCCAGCTTATTAGAATAGAATCCCATATGAGCAACGGCAATACGAAGATTCGGATATTTGGCAAGAAGCTTTTCCAGTTCCTGGTCAAAATAATGACAAGATGGCATGACCTGCGGATCATAATACCAGCCTCTATCGATGCTTTCCTTGGACATCTTTGTTTTGTCCCAATGTTTCTCCGGATCATTATGATGAAGGAGAACCGGGATATCTTCCTTCTCGGCATAAGCAAAAAAGGCATCTATAATAGGGTCTGAGTACTTTACATTTAAATCTCTGTATTCGGAAGGTTTCCCAATTAGAAGTTTAATACCGTCTGCCCCTTGTTCCATAAGATTTTTCACCTGCTCCACATAACTGGTACCATCATGAACAGGTCCTGCAAAAAGAATGCATTCCGGAATAAGTTGTTTTACTTTAAAGGCTGTTTCATTGGCCTTTGGAATAAACCTGGAATCTCCGTGAGTTAAAGTCTGCAGGCCAAATGTTTCGTAACCATTTCGTCTGCACATTTCCTTTAAATTATATACGGATTTTTCTACCGGATATAAAGGTGTCAGATGAATGTGAAAGTCGACCTTTTTCATTCTATTTCACCAAATTGCCCGGCCATGTATTTATGCCGCCCATTTCAACGATATTCGTATATCCTAAGGCAGCAAGCTTGCCGGAAGCCTGTCTGCTTCTTGCACCGCTTCTGCAATATACATAGATTCTCTGATCTTTCTTTGGAAGTTCCGGAATGTCAGTTATTGTTCCAATTGTCTCATTTGGAATATTCACTGCATCAGGAATATGACCGTTCTTATATTCCTTTGGTGTCCGTACATCTACTAAGATATAACCAGTCTCATTCTCGATTCTGTATTTTGCCTCTTTGCTGTCAATTGATACATATCCCATATCTGGTCCCTCCTTTATGGTAAACTGATTTAACATCATAATCGTTATTCCTATTAAAACAAGTATAACAGTAATGATTCTTATATGTCTATCCTCTTTTTCATTTTATCAAATCTCTCTCGCCACGAATACGTTATGCAGTTGAAATAAAAAGCAACTCACGTATGATTACTATTCATCCTATTGGATTTTACTCAAGATAAGTTAATTTTCTTAAACTGCCTTCATCAAAAGTATATTCCGGCGTCCTGAAAGGATAAGTAACTTCTTCTTCATAATACCACGGGTCATCTTTATGCAACGGATTCTTAAGCACATGAAATTCCTGGGCGGGCATATATCCCTGGGCCAGCAAAAATACCTTACTTCCTGTTTCATTTTCACAAACGTCCATGATCATTACTACATGTCCCGGACTTCCACCTTTGATAAAAACATCCCCTGCTTTTAACTCAGATAATGTTGTATTCTTTGTTTCCAAAGCTTCCATAGATGCCGTTCCCGCATATGCAAATACAATTCTCATATATTTGACAAATGTTTCGTAGGAATCATCATAGCCTGTCTTTTTATACCAATATGGTTTATCGTTCTCAAAACCAATTCGATACCCTTCTCTCCATTTAGAATAAGAAGCTTCAAATCCATCCGACAAATGAAACATAATCTTATCATATTGTTTCACGTTCCAAAGATATTCGGCATACATACGCATCACAGAATCGGCACACTGTTGCAGGTCCTCATTTTCAATCGGAAGCTGCAATACTGCTGCATGAGCACGCTGATTCCCTTTTTCTCTTCCATTATATAAAAGGACAGGACTTTCTGCTTTTTTTAACGGGTAGTTTCTCAAAAACTCTGAAAAACTTCCCTCTTCAACGGCTGTTCTTTGATATCCATCCGGTGTACGAAAACGGAGCATGAAAATATCTTCCTCAGGAGCTATCATTGTTTTCTCCTCTTTTTTCGTTGTATCTTCTTCCCGTACATCATTGAAAGAATCAGTCTCATTATCCTCTTGTACGGTAAATCTGGTTTCGCAAGAACAAAGTGTTCCTAAAAGTCCAAGTAGAAAAACAAAATATAATAACTTCTTCAAAATCTTTTCACCTCTTTTCTCAGCACAAAGTATTAATTCCAGTCTAATGCATATTCTCCAGTCGCAGAATAAAATCGAATCATTAATGTATAACGACTAGGATGTTTCGATTTAAATATTGTTGTATGATTACCCTCGTCTAATCGTAACACTGTCTGCTTATTTTTATCAATCAGTTCAACAGACATCCTTCCTCCTGTTAATCTGGCATCCAATTTGAAATTATAATTACGACCCTCTTCCAATTTAATGATTCGTTTCATATAACCGTTACAAGAAGTAAAAGTTGCTTTTTTACAGCTTTTACCACCAATAAACATAACTGCACTTTTAACTGTGATAGGTATAAGACCACTCATATACAGAACATAAATGAGTGCAAAAACCAATAGAAATATTATAAATAATTTTATCATATTATTCTTTCTCCTCATCGTCTTTATTCTTATTCTGGGAATCAAGAGTAGCGCCAAACAGCATTCCCATTGCCAGTCCCATAACCATAAAAATAGACATATGATCAGTTGCAGAGCCAATTGCCAGGCCTATCGACATTCCAAGGCACATGCCAATTGGCATCCAGTATGTCTTACCTTCTTTGTTATCATGTTGCATTTCTTCATTTGATTTCTTTTTTTCAATTTTCATAATAATCATCAATCCTTCTTGTTATAGCTTTTTTTTATTATAACAAACAGTCAATAAAATAAACAGTCTTCAATTCTTACAATTATGTTAATATCACTATTTCACGAAATATGTTGACAGACGACATATGTCGTGTTACGATATAATCACAGTAGATATATCGATTAACGACATATCATCGCGCGACACATATAACTGATTCTATACATTTCGCAAAACTGAAAAAGAAGGTGAATTCATTGAAAAAAAGCGAACCAATGTCCGAAAGTTATTACTACATTCTTCTCTGCCTTTCCAAAAGTCCAAGCCATGGTTATGGTATTATGCAGATGACCAGCGAATTGTCAAAAGGAGAAGTAACCATCGGATCCGGAACTATGTATGGTGCTACCAGCAACATGCTTAAAAAAGGCTGGATCACAGAAATTATGAGTACAGAACCAGGGCTGGAACGAAAAAGACTCTACCAATTAACAGAGCCCGGCAAGCATGCATTAGAAACCGAAATCAAACGTTTACAGAGAATGTTAGACAGTGCGAAAGGGGTGTAACACATGTCAAAAGATTACAAAACATCTTACAAAGTATATACTGCATGGAACTATGAGAAAGAGATCGAAGACTTAAATAGAGCATCTGCGGAAGGCTGGCAGTTAATCAAAGGCGGCTGCTTCCATAGCAGATTTAAGAGAAATGAGCATATTCAGTACCGTTATCAGTTGGATTATCCAGGTACCATTGAAGACATGGGAAGATATATTGAAACATTCCATGAACAAGGCTGGGAATATATCAACTCAACATTCAACGGCTGGCACTATTTCCGCAAATTATACGACCCTTCTCTTCCGGAAGAAGAATATGAAATCTTTACCGACCATTCTTCCTTAAAAGAGATGAATGGGCATTGGGTGAAATTAGCTTCTATCTTATGCGGCATCATTGGAGTTGCGACAATTTTCTTTATCATAGAGCAGATATTCCATCCTAACCTCCCACATTTCGTTTCAATTATCACCAATATTCTGATTCTTGCTGTATTTGCAAGAGGGATTATAATTATGAAGGATCCGGATAAGAAAAAGAATATAAATGGCGATTCTTACATATTCCTGGCTTTGATCCTGTTTTTGGTAATAGGAAACGGTGCTAATCTTTTTCTTACTTCACAACGACCATTTTATAATTCTGTTTATGCCGGCGATACCATTTCACCAATCTCAAACAGCTTAGAAGACGGAATCGAATGGACAGCTCTCCCTATCAAATACAAAGACAACTATTATATGGATCTTACTATTACAGCAGATGCACCTATCTGTTTTACACTTATCAATGAAGCAAAAGAAATAATCTACACTGTAAAAGAAAGTTCCTTTGAGGAAACTGACGTAAAACTTCCTTTGGAAAAGGGAGAATATAAAATCATTTTATCTGATTTTGAGGGAGGAGCGGTGAGTATTACTGCTGACATTGATTAAATATTCTGATCTTTTCTAGCATGGAAATCTTATTATATCCTCTTATTATTATTTTTGGACTCTTAGGTGCAGGAACATCCATCGGTTTTTTTGTTTATCTGTTCATTGTACTTACGCAGAAAATTAAAAATAAAATAAAGTATGGAGCATCTCTTTACGATTAAATAAAAAAGGAAGCATTTTTATTCAGTTTCTGTTAATCAGATTCTGTATCAAAATACTTCCTTCTTATTTTATATTATATGATGATATGTCATGACCGGAGTCCCATTCTCAAATGTAACATCAATCAGATTCCCTTTTGACTTCTCCATCAACTTCTGACTTGCAAGATTGGAACCTTCCACACAGCTCTTAAACTCACCCACTCCTGTTCTCTCTTTCACCGACTCAAGAAATAAAGAAAGGGCACGAGATCCAATTCCCTGTCTATGATATCTTTTAAAAAGTTCAATCGCAAATTCCCATGGTTCTTCCGATAATTCCGATATCCCTATATACCCGCAAAACAGATTTTCATCTTTGCGGATAATGGCACAATAAAGGGCATCCTCTCTATGAATCTCTTCCTCATAAAATGACATGGTATCTTCTGTCTGATAATCTGCTTTGTTGTTTTTCCCTTCCGCTAAGACCTGTCCAAAAAGAACATATTCTTCTTGCCTGATCTGTCTCAACAGGATTGTCTCGTTTTCGCCTAATAATCCATTCTCATCAAAAAAATTCCACCCCATGATTGTATCTTCCTTTCCATTATCGCTCTAAGATTTTCTCTTTTAACTGTCCCAGTTTTGTCTCTGTAAAATATGGTATATCATGATTTCTGTTGGCCGTAGAAGCCAAAAGAAACACGATTGCTTTCCGAATCTGAAAATGCTTTGCCATAATATTCTGACTTGCGCTAATATATTGAATCTTATCGTATTTTATAAAAATAAATCGTCTTCCAAATACACCTTTGCAAATTCCAAGAAAGTCTTCTTCCATGTTATATCCCTCAGTTTTATACTTAAGAAAAAGAATCCAGATAATAAGGAATAGAATCCCAACAGTAACCGGGGTCGCAACAAAAAACAGTTCAGGAAACAGATCTGTAATAACAAACAGACTTATAAATAACAGAATTGTTATGATTGAAAAAGGAATCATCCATACAAACCAAACAGATACCGGCTGTTTTTCCATCCTCATCTCCCGACAGTCAGAAAACTCCGGAAGCAGACGCTTAATTTCATCTAGTATATGTTCTTCTTTATCGTACATAAGGAAAAAGGATTTTTCTTCTTCCTGATTATCTCCCATCCCAACATTAATCAAATCAACGGTATAATATTTCATGAAACGTGCCTGTGGAGACTGTATCAGTCGAATGGCATTAATTTTGTCGATTGGAATCGTATAATTGACTTTCTTCAATAAACCATACTGAATATGTAAGCTGTCTCCTTTTCTAGCTACCTGAAATCCATAATACTGTATAAACCCTTTTACAATGGTCCAGATAGAGGAAAATGCAAAAAGGACAAGAATCAAGATACTTGACAACTGTCCAGATAGACTATTCTCACCGGAACTTATTACATTTCCTGCAATTCCGACAAGGCCTCCCATAGCACCCAAAGCAATCAGCACACTGAGAAAACGAATGGATAATAGTCCATGAACTATCATCTGCTCCATACCCGCCGCTTTTACATCCGGGCTGATATTCACATCATTTTCATCATGATTAACCAATTTATCTTCTTTTCGTTTCATAAGACTCATGATGTAATTTTTAAAGTCTTCTGCGTCCTTTTTCTTTAAAACAATAACAAGATCTGTAGAATCTGCCGTTGACATACTATTGGTATCCATCTTGACTTTACAGGTTCCCATCAGGATTTCAAATAAATTCTGTTCCGTGTTAATATTGGAAATATTTTTAATCCCTATTGTCTTTTTTTGATATTTTAACGTATTTCTTTCATATATGACAGAAGTGCCATCCACGCAGATATATGTTTTGCACCAGATAATATATTGAATCAACAAAATAATAAAAATGAGAGCAAATAAACCACCCAATATCACAAAAAGCCAGAATAATCCATCTTCTGTTCTGCTGATATCCTTTATCATCTCCGGATCATCAATAAACTGCCAGAAAAGAATGCCCAATAATACCCAGAAGCCGGCACCGGTCTGCTCTAAAATTACCGATATATGATTACGAAATTTCTTCTTCTCTTCCATCTTCCATCCTCTGCTGCGCAACAATCTGATTAATTCTGTTTTTCAGGCTTTCTGCAATTGCCTCCGCTTTTTCTTTTTGTAAAAAACGGATTGTCACATCTCCTCCAGCTGTCGTAACTTTTACTTTTGCCACATGAAAAATACGGTCTATCGGTCCCTGTTCTGTCTGAAGTTTGTGTAAACGTTCAATTGGTACAATATTTCGTTTTACAAACAAGTATCCTTCCTCAATATCAATACACTCTTCATTGATAGAGTAACGATATCTGTGATAGCGAAAATACGGACTGATTGCAGCATTTAAAATCAATATCCCCCCAATAACAAAGGAAATTATTATCCCAATCTGAATACGATCCGGTACGAACCATAAAATATTCACTAACATGAGAACCATAAGTCCAATGAAGGTTCCCAATACCGTAGCCGTATACATACAGCCTAAAGCACCTTTTGATAATTTCTCATATGTCATGTACTGCCATTCCTCCGTTTCTAAAAAGAAAAGACATCCGGAAAAAACAATCCGAATGTCTTTGTTTTTCTAGTTATTATTATAACATAATCAGTAATAAAATCACAATACACACAATGCTGCATATAATAGAAATGGAATTCACTGCACTGGAAAGACCTACATCACTCTTTAATTCTTCTGTAAACGCTGGTGCTGCAGAGGCAATCGGGCTGAACGCCAAAATGACAAGTGCCTGACGGACTTCTAATTGAAATGGAAGAAGGAAGTAACAGCCTCCGGCAATCAGAGCTGCAACGCCATACCGTACTCCTAAGATACGAATGATATCCTTTGTCTGGCTCTTATCTCCGGACAGTTTAAATCCTACACCAATCATCAGCATGGCAACAAAAGCATTTCCATTTGCAATAATCTGAGCAAAATCAACCACTGGTCCCGGAATTGGAATGTGTAAAAGGTTCATAACTACGAGAATGACATAACAGTCAAATGCAACTGATTTGGAAAGGGATTTCACAATTCTCTTTGGTGAAAATCTTCCTCCTTCTTTTACAATCGCTGCAATACTATAGGAGCCGCCAAGACAAATACAGGCATTCCCTGTATCAAAAAGACTGGTGGTGATTACTCCCATAGGTCCTAAAAAACTCTGCACAAAAGGCAGTGTGAAATTACCTATGTTATAACCTGCTGTATTCAGTATGGCAAAACTTTGTTTTTCTTTTCCTGATTTTATATTGACCAGATAGGCAATCATCATATAAGCAATACCGCCTCCCAGACCGATCAGTGCCAATGACAGCATGGAAGGATCTATCTGTTTCCCGGCAAAACTGGTTACAATTGCCGCTGGCAATGTGATTTTAACAACGATTTTAGATAACAAGCTGAAATCTTCCGCTTTAAAAAAACCAATCCGCTGAAGTGCATAGCCGAGTATGATAATCGCTACGAAGCATCCGGCACGAACTAATATTTCCTGCATATTTCATTTCACTTTCTTTTTATTTCTTCTTAATTTCCTTCAAATAATAAAATATCGTTTATTTTTTTCCGTTCTTGTACTATTCTATCAATAATATCCATATAATCAGCACAGTATTTTTCATATAAAGGAGCCATCTTTTCACGCAAACGAATCAGTTCAATTTCTGAAAGAATAATCTCCCTGCACCCGTAAGCCAACACATTGGTTCTGGCAGCTTCTTCGTGTTCTTTCCAAAGCTGCTTTTCGTATTCCGCTGCATCTTTAGCGCAATTCCTGATTATCTCAAAATCTTCATCTGATAATAATCTCTGTGTCTCTCCTGCAATTAATTGTATCTCAGGGACTCTTGTGTGTTCGTCCAATGTATAATATCTCGCTACTTTGTAATGGGAAGTTGCATGATAAGAGGACCAGTTATTTTCTGCAGCATCAATCTCTTCTGTTTCAAAAGCAGAATAAACTTCAGAGTAGGCCCGGTCAATTGGATTTCCACCTAACAAAGTGATCATATCTTTCATCAACTGAGACTCCTGTACCCGGATATTCATACCTTCTATATCATCCAGGGAATCAATTGGTTCTGTAGAATAAAAACTTCTGGCACCGGCATCAAACCATGCCAGCGGAACCAGATCAAGTTCATAAAAACTATCCCAAAGTTCATCGCCAATATCACCATTTAGAACCCTCCACATATGAGATGAGTCTTCATAGAGAAAAGGAAGCTGAAGAACATTCAGTTTGGGAATTTCATCAGAAAGAGAGGATAAAGATACTCTGGCAAAGTCAACACCGCCAAACTTCATCTGGTTAACAATCTGCTGCTGGGTACCAAATTCTGCATCATATTTAACCTGAATATGAATTCTTCCACCGCTTCTCTCCTTTACCAGTTCTGCAAATCTGGCAGCCGCGTGTGAAGTAGGATAATTTGCAGGCTGATTCTCTGCATAGGTAAATACATATTCTGGTTTTCCGCTGTCTTGATTCATTTCAATGTCAGTACACCCCGGCAACAACATTCCAACAATTATAATGAAAATAAAAAGCATCATAGTATTCTTTATCGTCTTCAAATCCCCGTCCTCCTGCAATTCTTTCTGTATCCCATCTGCCATCTTATACCTCGCCGCCCGCGAAGCCGGGAGTTATCTCCCATTACGATACATTATAAATGATAAAAGGTGCTGCCACAAGTGGCAACACCTTTTTAGGAATCTTTATAAATCTTATACAAGACCGGACATCATTGGTAAACCTAATGTGAAGAATGGTACATAAGTTACCAGCATGAGACCAATTAAGATAAATGCATAGTAAAGTAACATATGAGGCATTACTTTACCTAAAGATGTCTTACCAAGCTTAATTGCTACGAATAATGTATTACCTACTGGAGGTGTAATGTTACCGATACATAAGTTGTAGATTAAGATAAGACCGAACTGTACTGGGTGCATACCAAATCCCTTAACGATAGGAAGGAATAATGGTGTGAAGATAAGGATCGCTGGTGTAACGTCCATGAATGTACCTGCAACAAGAAGGATTACGTTCATGATAAGAAGAAGGATAATCTGGTTATCTGTGATTCCTAATAATGCACCGGAGATAGCCTGTGGAATCTGTGTGAAAGCCATAACCCATCCGAGGATGTTAGATACACCGATAAGGAAGATAACCATACCGGACATCTTAGCCGCTTCAACAGTTGCATCCCATAAAGATTTAACAGTAATGTTTTTGTAGAATACACCTAAGATAAGAGCATATACTACAGCGATAGCAGAACCTTCTGTCGCTGTGAAAATACCGCCGATGATACCGCCGATAACAACTACAATAAGAGAAAGAGCTGGGATAGCTGCAAGTGTTGCTTTACCAAGGTTGGACCAGCTGAATTTACCAGCCTGGCCTTTGTAGCCTTTTCTTGTTGCGATGATTAATGCACCGATAATACAAGCGCCTGCCCAGATAAGTCCAGGAACATAACCTGCAAGGAAGAGTGCTGCTACGGATGTACCACCAGATGCTAAGGAATATGTGATCATAGCATTGGATGGTGGAATAAGAAGTCCGGATGGAGCAGATGCTGCGTTTGTTGCAGCGGATACAGCTGGATCATAACCAGCTTCTTCTTCACCTTCACGAACCATACTACCTACAGCTGCTGCAGCTGCGGAAGCAGAACCGGAGATAGCTCCGAAAAGTGCGTTAGCACCGATGTTTGTTACTAAAAGAGATCCTGGTAATTTACCAAGGATTGCAAGTACGAAGTCTACGATACGTTTAGCAATACCGCCCTGGTTCATTAAGTTACCAGCGAGAATGAAGAAAGGAATCGCTGTTAAACTGAACTTACTCATACCTACGAATGTTCTCTGTGCTGCTGTTAATACCGCTACATCAAGTGGAACGGACTGTAAGATAGCTGCAAGAGAAGAAATAGCAATCGCGTAAGAGATTGGAACACCAATTACAAGAAAGATCGCCATTACGATAAGAATTGTAAATAATGCTTGCCATGCCATACTAGCGTCCCTCCTTCTCTGTTTCGTCTGCTGCACCTAATTTGATGTTTCCTTTTGCAATATCAATAATGTTAAGTACTGTATAGATAAGATTTAACACACCACATACAGGTAACATAATATAGAATACACCAACTGGTACGCCTAAGGAGGATGTCATCTGTCCCATAGCAAGGGATACGATCTGAACACCACCGTAGAGTAAGATAACAACTGCAAAAGTACAAGCAACTAATTCACCAAAGATTGCAAGTGCTTTCTGTGCGCCAAGACCCATTTTTTCAACGAGAATTGGAATGTTCATATGTCCGCGTTCGCCTGTTACTAAAGCTGCTCCGAAAAGGGAAGACCAAGCGAAGAGGTATGCAACTAATTCTTCAGACCAGGAAGAAGGGTTGCCTAAGATATAACGTGTAAATACCTGCCAGCAAGTTAAAAGAACCATTGCGAGGAAACTTGTTCCTGCCAGCACGTTTAAAATTGTATTTAATAATTTTCTAAGCTGACTCATAATTTCCTCCTCTATTATTCTGCTACTGCACGATACTGTTCGTTGTAAGCTGTGATTTTAGCATAGATATCTTCAAGGATTGCATTGCCTTTAACTACGCTGTCATGAATTGGCATACATGCTTCCTGGAAAGGAGCTGTATCAGGATAGTAGAAATTAACGCCCATTTCGTTCTGAGCTTTGTTCTTAGCGTTTTCAACAGCTTTTGTCCATTCTTCACGCTGAACTTTGTTAATTAACTTGAATCCTTCTTCGAATACTGCGTATTCTTCTTCTGGAAGACCATTTAAGAATGCAACGTTACCAAGTAAGAGGTCTGGCACCATCTGATGCATGTCATAAGAGTAGTGTTTACAAACATCGCCATGACCGTTATCTGTTAAAGCCATTTCGTTGTTTTCAGCACCGTCGATAATATTAGACTGAAGTGCTGTGTAAACTTCACCGAAGCCCATAGGTGTTGCAGAACCGCCGAACGCATTCATCATAGCGATGTTAGTTGGGGACTGCTGTACACGGATTTTAAGACCTTTTAAGTCTTCCGGTTTTTCGATTGGTTTGTCTACTGTGTAGAAGTTACGAGTACCTGCATCAAGCCATGTTACTGTTCTGAAACCAGCGTCTTCTGTAGCAAGGAAGATTGGGTCTGTAAGACTTGGATCATCCATAGCTGCATGATAAGCTTCTGCACTGGAGAATAAGAATGGTAAGTTGAAGATACTGTAGTTTTTGCTGAATGTTTCCATAATAGCATTGGATGCGATTACGAAGTCGATCGCACCTGTCTGTGTGAGCTGTACCATCTCGTTCTGAGATCCTAATAACTCACTTGGATAAACCTGAACTTCATATTTTTCACCAAGTTCAGAGTTGTTGATGTAGTCTGCAAATGCTTCCAGAGCGATGTGGCTAGGATGCGCTGTAGACTGGTTGTGACCAATACGTACAATTCTCTTGGAGCTTCCTGCGCCGCCGCAACCAGCAAATACGCCGGCGATGAGCATCAGAACGCAAAGAACTGCAAGACTGCGTCTCATTTTCATAAGTAATTCCTCCTTATAATTAATACTAGTAATATTATAAATTAATTGAATTATTCATAACATCGGAATTTTTTAAGAAAATTAGTACAATATTATCTAGTCTTATGCAAAATGCATATATTTTTTTCTACTTCTTCCCTGTAATTCTCACAGTATTTTACAATTCTTAATCATGCTTAAGAACAAAGTGTACGATGCACACTCTCGCGACTGTCCGTTTCTTCATGCAGAGCACACTTTGCCGCACGAGCAGTTTGCGTAAGCAAAACTTTCCACTTTGCGAGCTGCGATCCTTGCGGAGCATTTTTATTCTATAGAAACGAAGTTTCTTTTAGAATAAAAAAACAGGCAGAGAATAGAACTCCACCTGATTTTATTTTGTCCACTTTTCATTCATTTTTTTCTTACGGTATTCTGTCGGTGTAAGTCCGGTCGCACGCTTAAACACACGGGCAAAATAATTAGAATCCGGATATCCGCAGGAAATACCAACTACCTTTACATTAGTAAGAGGATCTTCCAGCATACTTTTTGCTTTTTCCATGCGGTGATTTGCCAGATATGTTGTAAAGTTTACTTTAAAACACTGTTTAAATAACTTACAGAAATAAGATTCGGAATAGTTCATGATATTGGCGATATCATGCATGGAAATCTCTTCCGTATAGTGCTCCATAATGTAACTTTCCACTTTTTCTTTCAAAAGGGAGAAACGAATATCCTCCGCATCTTCAAATTCGGACTGTTCTTCCTTTTGAATCTCTTCCGGCACTTCTGAAACATAATTCTGATCAACATGCCACATGGCTTCCTCTATGGTCAAAAACAATTCTTTCTCATCATAAGGTTTTAACAAATAGTCCAGTGCTTTCACACGGATTGCCTGTTTTGCGTAAGAAAAATCATCATAAGCAGTAAGGAAAATGATAACACAGTTACGATTGTTCTCACGCATTATCTTTGCAGCTTCCAAACCATCTACTCCCGGCATCTCAATATCAAGAATTGCAATCTTGATTTCTTCCTGTTCAAACAGCTCGATTGCTTCCCGTCCTGTTCTCGCTTCATATAATTCTACATTGTCCCCAAAGGCTTTGGTAAGACTTTTACAGAGTACTCTTCTTTCAATCGATTCATCATCTGCGATTAAAATTTTATACATGCTTGCCCTCCTTCAATTGTTTCTGCGGAATCATCAGGCTGACAGTTGTTCCTTGTCCCTGTGTACTGCTTACCTTAACATTTCCGTTTTCATACATCATATCGACTCGCCGGCTAATATTGCCAAGACCGATTCCTCTCCCCGAGTTATTTATCTTTAATAATTTTTGATTCAATTTTTCTAATGTCTCTTTATCGATTCCCACTCCATTATCGGATATATCAATATAGAGCATGCTTTCTTCTTCCCAGATGTGAATTCTGATTATTCCGCCTTCTTCCAGAGAAGACACACCGTGGACAAATGCATTCTCAACAATCGGCTGTAATGTAAAAGAAGGAATTCTAGCTTTGTTTTCATCTACTTCTACAATCTTTTCATACTGAATACGGTTATCAAAACGCATCTGCTGAATATAGATATAATCATCTACAACAGCTAATTCCTGTTCCAGATAAACTTCCTGCTCCACTGTTCTTAAATTATAACGGAACAGATTGGCAAGGCTTAATGTCATTCGGTCCGTCACATCTGCGTCTTCCAGTTTTGCCATACCGGATATCATGTTGAGTGTATTAAATAAGAAGTGAGGATTCACCTGAGACTTTAAAACCTCAAGCTGGGCCTGTTCAAAACGCTGCTCCAATTCAAGCTTTTCCATCTCTTCCTGATGCAGTAGTTCAGCCATCAGATTCTTATCTTCCAGCGTATAGATATATTCTATCGTTGTTTCTTTCATCTTATTATAGGCCTGAACCAGTTCACCAATTTCGTCTTTGTTCTCTACCACAAGAGGTCTTACATCGAACTTACTGTCTGCCATCTTTCTTGAATCATCTGCAATCATAAGAATTGGTCCAATGATAGCATCAGATACATAACGCCAGATCAGAACAGCAAACAGGAAAACTAACATGCCGGTTACAACAACCCATATGTACAGAGTATTTAATGTTGCCACTCTTTCTTCATATACAGAATCCCACTGTTCCAGTGTGACCTGCACAAGCTTACTGGCATAAAAAGAAAGACTTTCCTGCATTTCAAGCACCTCATACATAGAGTCAATATATGACTCATCCGTCTCGGAAAGCTCTATTACCTTATCTCTGTATTTTACATAACCCTTGTATCCACTGATAACATTCCAGGTACGGGCATACCTTTCTTCACCCAGTTTTTCATAGTTAAAAGGCAATGCATGGATACATTGGTCACAAGCAGACACAGCATTCTCATAAGCCGTTTTATTTTCATCTGTTCGATTTCGTATATATGCAATAAAAGTCTCTTGTTCTTCTTTAATCACTTCCAGAAGTTCATTGTAAACGGAATTGTTCTCCATTACCCCTTCAAATTCATTTAACCCGGATATGCCAAAATAACTGATCATACACTGGGATAATACCATAATTGCAATGGAAACAGAAATCAATATAAACCATTTATCCTTGATGGATGTTTTACTCCATCGTTCTTTGACTTTATACATATTGTTACTCCTAAAGAATCGCACAATTTTTTTTATTTTACCATATCTTATCCTATTCTTCTACTGGACGAATTTAACTTTTTTCGATATTTTTCATGTAAAGAAACGGATAATCTGTCTTTTGACAAACCATCCGTTTTCTATCTTATCGTATATCAAATTTATATTCTGTTTGGAATTTCTTTCAATTTATTCCCAATGTCGTCTACAACCTCCTGTGGAACCTTCATAAAACGCAGTGCCCCTTTTAACTGCATGGAACTGACTGCTTTTAACATTTCTTCTTCATCCATGCCTTTTGCAAAATCTCCCATCGCCTCGATTGCTTCCGGAAATCTCATCAGATGGCCGATGGTACAGTCAAGGTTTAAATAAGCATCACTGTCTCCGCTGAAATGGCCTTTGCATTTTGGTTTGCTCATCTCACCATCGCCAAAATCGCCGAACATATCTTTGAGCCATTCAATGCTGTCTTCCACCCATCTGTGGGCTCTGTTACAGATCGGTTTGCCAGGGGTCAAAGCACTGGAATTGCCGATGGTAAATCCATGAGGACCATAAGCATAAATGTGGCTTTCAAAGGAAATATCTGCTTTCTCCAGGGCGTCTATAAATTCAATACTATTTTTAATCGGCACAAGGTCATCCGTTCTTGTGGCAAACACAAAACAAGGACAGGTGTTTTTATCTACATAAGGAGTTGTATCAGGAGCAGTCATATTACAGGCTTTTACATCATGCCCGGTCACCGCATAACCGAGAATGGCTGCATTTGGCCGTTTCTTACTCATGGTTGCCGCCGCTGCAGCAAGATGACCTCCTGCTGAAAAACCTGCCACAGCCACCTTATCTGTATAGACATTCCAGTCTTCCCTGCTTCGGATCAGTTCCATTGCCTGTTCCACATCTTCAAGTGGATTGGGCCAGCTGCTATGTTCCGCCACGCTATATCTTAATATGAAGGCCTGATATCCTGCCTGAAGATAGGAAAATGCAACCGGATCTGCTTCTCTGTCAGAACAGTACTGATATCCCCCGCCAGGAAGAATCAGGACGGCCGGACGTTTTGTAATATTGGCGAATTTACCGCCTACCTGCTGGGTATAGGCTGTTAAAGTGACATTTCGTTCTTTATTTATAATAATAATCTCTGTTTTCATAGCAATTTCCTTCCCATATTTTTTTTAAGTATAACATATAAGAAGGAAATAAAAAAGGGAGTGTTGCCACTCCCCAAATTTCTATTCTCCAACTGCTTTATTGGTAAACATGGTATACCAAAGTTTCAGTTTATTTGTTTTCCCCATCTTAGGCATCTTTTCTCCCCAAATCATAATTTTGTCCTGAGGTTTTGTAGTTGGTTTCCAGATATCAGAACCTTCTTCATTTGGATTGCCTGTTTTAGCAAAATTACAAAGTGCTGTCACCATTGCATCACTTATTTTGTAATCATGCTTTGTAAATGGTCTCCAGCAGTTAGAAAGCGTTCCAAAGAAATACCAAAGTTCACTGGAATGCCATGCTCCGCACTGATCGCCAGGAAGCTGACGGTCAAAGAACCAGCAGTAACCCGTTTTTTTCTTTTGTTCATCCTGACGGATACACCAGTTTTTGGCCATATCAGCAATGATTGGAGGAGCCATATCCTGACTGGTAGATCCCATCATATATGGGATGTTTTTCTGAAGTCCTGCATTTGCAGCTTCCATTCCGGAATGGGTAAGAGCATGACCATCGATACAAGGAGATGCAACCATGCCGTATTTTGGACTGGTTTTTTTTAGTTTCTGCCATGCTTCAAACAAAATGGAAACATCAAGTCTTCGAAGTTCTTCTACATTGCTGCATCCCACTTCTTCCATCACCTGTTTCCAAAAAGGAAAGCGGTCCTTTGTTGTGGCTGAGCTGTTCATCAGCTTGCTTACACCGCCGCCGCTATTCATGACAGCCTTTGCAAACATACCATCCGTCAACGGGCTGATGCAAAGATTCTGCACACTCATAGCCCCGGCACTCTGTCCCATTACCGTAATATTATCCGGATTTCCGCCAAATTCCCTGATGTTATCTCTCACCCACTGAAGAGCTGTAATCTGATCATACATGCCATAATTGCCTGTATGTCCTGTTTCTTCTTCCAATTCAGGAAGGCAGAGATATCCCATTGGTCCGAGACGGTAATTACAGGTAACAGCAATCACACCTTTTAAAGGCCATACCGGTCCGTCAAAATGTTTCTCGTGGCCGCAGCCTCCCGTATAGCCGCCGCCATGAATATAGAAAATAACTGGAAGGTTATCTCCCAGCACAGCATTTTCCGGCGTCCAGATATTTAAGAAAAGACAGTCATCGTCATAAGTATATGTCTCTCCTTTACGGAATTCATTATAGTAAAATGCTTTCTCCGGAACTTCTTCTTCGTTATAGAAAGTTCTTGGCTGATAACTGCAGTTACCGTATTTTGTTGCTTCATAAACTCCATCCCAGTGTGTCACAATAGATGGGTATTCCCATCTTCCTGCAGTAGCATAACGGATTCCTTTATAAGCCGTTACCCCTTCCCACTGGCATGCAGTGCCACGGATATCTCCGCATTTCGTAGTAATTATTTTTTTCATAACCCAAACACCCTCTGCGCATTGCCCCAGCAGATTAATTCATAGGCTTCTCTGGTTAATCTTCCGGCTTCCACCTGTTCATCAAGCCATGCACCAAGTGGAAATACCATATCAGAATTGACCATATCTGTGGCAAAGAATAACCGGTCTTTGTAAGTTTCCAAAAACCAAAGTCCAAACTCCGGATCACGCATGATTGCCTGACCTGCACTGTTTGCGCTTAGATCACCGTAAAGATTTGGATATTTAGCAAACAGTTCCGGCACCCGGCCGCCCGGAACAACAGGACCTTTTCCCCAGTTGTTTCTCTCTTCCTTTGTATCAGGAGCGTCACCGCTCATCTCAATCCAGAATGCCTGACTGTGTCCTAATAGAATCAGATCCGGATACTTTTGAAGAATGCCCTCCAATAAAGGAAGTCTTGGTTCATCTACCACACCGTAACTGAATCCTTCTTCCGGACTCATATGAATCGTCACCGGCATGCGAAGACTCTGGGCCGCGGCAAAAACAGTCTGCAAAAAAGTATGGTCAAGACGTTTGTTAATCGTAAGTTCGCCAACACCTACCGCACCCTGCCTCTTATATTCAGCCATTCTGTCATAGATACTACCCTGATTCTTTTCATCAAACATACACATCCAGCCAAAATGCTCCGGATATTTCTGTGCAATCTTACGGCAGGTACTGTTCTTGCCAAAGGGAATCTTCTTCTCTCCGCTTGACATGAGCACTGCTTTCCCAATGCCCAGTTCCTCCATGTGGGCAATCATCTTTTCCGGACCGGAAAGATTTATCTTTCCGATCTTTGGAAGATTCATTGTTGTCATAATATGCATATGTAAATCAATTTTTTTCATTGCATTTCCCTTCCTTCATCATCAATGTAAGGAAAAAGTATTATTCTGCCTTTGCAGCTCTGATTTTATTCATCTCCGCATACATTTCGTCTGTTTTCTTCTTATCCAAGTTAAAGATCAGACCGATACCGATTAACTGGAATGCATAGCAGATAAATGGAATGGCATTACATACATAATAGATACCGGTTACTGCTTCCGGTGTCTGTACAACATTAAGCCCAGATACATACCCTACAAGACCTAAACTAGCTGCAATACCTGTGGATGCGATTGTGGAACCGATTTTACGGCTGAATGTATATAAGCTGTACATACTTCCGTCGCTTCGAACTCCGGTCTTCCACTCACTGTAGTCAAGACAGTCAGATACTAAAGCCCAGATGAGCATTGTAAATGCAGTCTGTCCAATCATGGAGCAGATATTTAATACGGTGTAGAGTACTACATTTTCGATATAGAAGAATAATTTTACTGCACTGAATAATAAGCCAATTGCAGATGTAATTAAGATAACATTACGTTTGCCGTACTTTCTTACAAGCTTTGGAATTAATGGGAATACCACAATCATAAATGGAATGGCTGCTACTGTAGATACAGTAATCATATTTGTATTGTGGTAAACTTCCTTGTAAATGTAGCTGTATGTCTGGCTGGAACCGGTTACAGTAAGCATAGAACCGATTGTGGCAAACATAACACCAAGTAATGGTCTGTTCTTAAGGGCTGCTCTGATAACCTTGCCATATTCGAATTTTTCCCCTTCTTTTCTTACTTCACGTACACGTTCTTTTGTCATTGCACAAAGAAGAATGTAACTTAAAATACAGAGAATGCCAAATACAACTGCAAGGATTGTAAATCTCTCTGGAAGAATGTTCTGATTTTTGTCAAAACAGAATACAGGAACCATACCAAGGGCAACCGCACCTACTAAACCGCCGCCGATACTTCTTGCACGGCTTAATTTACTTCTGTCGATTGGATCTGTGGATACTACGTTAGCCATAGCACCAAACGGCATACTTGTTCCTGTATAAGACATCCCGAATAAAAGGTATGCAAATGCCACCCATGCATGTAATGCTACGCCTTCAAATGGAACTTTAAAGAAACATAACACACCGGATAAAGCGAGGGGAATCATAAATAATTTAATCCATGGTGTGAATTTGTCACCGCTTTTACCAAGTCTCCAACGGTCAGGGAAGGATCCGATGATAGGATCATTTACTGCATCCCATAAACGTGCTACTAAAAATAATGTTGCCATCCAGCCTGGATCAATGCCTAAAGCGTAAGTACAGAATGTGAGGAAGTAAGCGTCAACGAATAAGTTAACAAAACTTCCGGCCATATCGCCAAATACATAGCCGATCTGGTCTTTTACGCCAAAAGGACGAACTGCTTTTGTGTTTGCTTTCATATTTGTCTCTCCTTTTCATATTACCATATAGGTTTCCTTATAAGTATATGATACAATGCCAAAATCACATTTTTAATTGTTAATTCGACATAAAACATTGCAAATCTTGTATTTCATCATGTAAAATAGAATCAAGTCTTGCATAATAGACTTGCTGTGAATTCATTTCCATCTGATAGTTTTAATACTTGGCAGCAGGAGGTATTTTATGAAACGTTCCGATTCTTTGAAAATATTTGAATTATTAAAAGAGGCAGGTATTTCCCATACCCCTGATACCTTAACATCAGAGGAATTAGAAAAGCTGCAAAAGAACTCAGAATTAAAGAACAAAATTCTTTCTCTTTTGCACCGGGACGGACAGAATTTCTATCAGGAACTGGAGATGGATTCTCCTTATGTAAATACCCACAGAGATGTCAGCTATATTCCGGAACTTCTTCAGCTGCACAGCCACTCTTTTTATGAGATTATCTACTGCGAAACCGGAAACATTCAATATCTGATCGAAGATAAACGTTACCGGATCCGTGGCGGAGATATTATTCTTGTACCGCCGGGAATCAGCCACCGTCCCATTTTCCCGGAAGAAACAACTACTCCTTATTCCAGAATTGTACTTTGGATCAGTACTGCTTTCTTTCAGACCATTGCCTCTGTCTGTCCTGACTTACTGCTTCAAAAACTAAAACAACAGGAACATTTTCTTCTTCGTACAGAAGGCACTTCCTACAAATATTTGGGACGTTTATTTAAACAAGGAGTTCAGGAAGCCAGCGAGATGGCACCCCTTTGGGACGTATCCCTATATGGCAACACAACCAGCCTTCTCGCCCATCTTGGCCGCGCCTTCATGTCTGAAAAAACCATCGTTCCTATTGAAAAAAAAGAAGAAATTGACAAAATTATCTCCTATATTGAAATCAATTATGCCATGAAGATTACTTTAGAAGATACTGCCCGCAAATTCCACATTAGTACCAGTACATTGAGTAAACTGTTTCTATCAAAATTAGGCATCAGCTTCTATCAGTTCGTGACCCAGCGCCGGCTGATCCATTCCAAACTAAAAATCGAAGAAGGCAGCTCCATGGAGGAAACTGCCTTAGACTGTGGTTTTTGTGATTATTCTGCATTTTATAGGGCTTTTAAAAAGGAATATGGCATTTCACCGAGAGAATATCGAAAAATGGTTATCTCTGTTCCATCTGGAAGATAATATCCTCTAACTGTTCGCAGAGTTTTTTCGCCTTAGCCACATCATTGTCTTTGATGCAGGTGTTGATTCTTGTCTCCAGTTCTTTCTTCTGCTGCTCTAACAATAGATACTCTTTGTCGAAATGATCCTGATAGATATTTTTTCGGAACGTGCGGATTCTTACTCGCCTTACCGTAGTATCATCCACAAAAAGAACATAATCTGCACAGTTTACGATGGTATAGAAGTCATGGGAAACCATAAGAACGGTTCCGGGATAGTCTAAGATGGCGTTCTCTAGTGCAACCTGGGCATAAGTGTCCAGATGACTGGTCGGCTCATCTAAGAGTAACAGATCGGCATCGCCTGCTGCAATTTTCGCAAGCTGTAAAAGATTCTGTTCTCCTCCGGACAACTGGCTGATTCTCTGATTCAGCATCTCTTCTGTGAAATAGTAATCCTTTAGAAAATCCTGCACCTGTTTTTTGTTCTCAAAACCAAGTTGGACAAACTCTTCGTATACCGTATTTTCCTCATTCCAGAAATTGCGGTAGAACTGGGACAGGAATCCAATCTTAGCGTCCTCTGCAATGTGAACGTTCGAATGATGATTCTTAAAAATGTCATAGAACAGAGTCGTCTTACCCGTTCCGTTGGCACCTACGATGGCAACCTTCTCACCAGCTTTTAACTCAAAGTTTACATCTTCCAGAATCACTTCTTCGAATTCCACTTTATAATCTTCTACTTTTAAAATAGTATTTTCAGGTTCAACTTCCACCTGGGGCAATGTAATGTTCGGGATTCTCATCTCCACAAAAGGAGCTTTAATAGCCCTCGCACGGAGTCTGTCCAAATAAGTCTGTTTTGCATGTACAGCACGGCCAAGAGATGCAATACTGTGAATAGTCGCATTGGTGCGCATACGGTCAACCATCTTTTCTGCACGTTCGATTTCTTCCTGTTCTTTTTTGGCCTGTTCCTGAAGTTCAATCTTCTTATTTAAAAGCATATAATTATATGCCGTATAGTTGCCTTCAAACTCCTGAATATCTGCATTCTCTAAATGAAGGATCTTATTAAAACAATGATTTAACAGATAACGGTTATGAGTAATGACGAGCATGGTCCCTTTATAAGAATTGATCAGATCCACTAATCCATTCATGTTTTCAAAATCAAGAAATACATCCGGCTCATCCATAATTAAAAGGTTGGGCTGAAAAAGCATTTCTTTCATAACCTGTAACAGTTTATATTCACCGCCGCTCAAATCACGAATCAATGCGCCTTCTCTTCCTTCCATGCCGATCATCGGAAGCTGTTTCTTAATATTGCTCTCGTAATTATCTCCATCCAAAGCCTGAAAGAGATCAAGAACCTGCTGATATTCTTCAAAAACTGTTGTCAAATCTTCTTCTGTAGCCATCTTGTCACAAAGAACTGCCTGTTTCTCCAGATTTTCCACAAATTTCTCACTTAAGAAACCAAATACTGTTTTTTCTTTGTCCTTTTCGTCTCCGGAAAACTGATTCACATAACCGATGCGGCAGTCTTCATCTAACTTGATCTTACCATCATATAGATGTTTCTCCGGATTTAAAATCATATCAACTAAAGTTGTCTTTCCTGTTCCATTGCTGCCGATGAAAGCACAGTGCTGTCCGGTTTCAATGGTAAAGGATACATTTTTGTATAATTCTTTGGTCGGAAAACCAAAGGATAAATTTTCTACCTGAATCATCGCTGTCTCCATTTTATTTCTATATTTGATTTTATAGACAGTTTTTCGTTTACTTCAAACAGACTGCCCGTGAATTCGATTTATCATATCATATTCTTCCACATATGTTCAACGAAATAATTTCAAAAATGATTTTCTGTGGTATACTAATGACAAGAAAAAGAGAATCCAAACAGATACAAGAAGAATCATAATTACAAATCCTGTACCAAAGGAGGTAAAACATGGTATACAAAACATTTACATTAACAAGAGAAAAAACATTCGACGCACAGCTTGCTTCCAAACTTGCAAGCACCTGTATGAACTGTAATTCAAGAGTAGAGATGTTCATCGGACAGAATGCTGTAAACCCTACCAGCGTTTTCGAGATTATGAAACGTCCTGTCATTTTTGACACAAAAGCCAGCATCACCTGTGACGGTGAGACAGAGAAAGAGGATCTTGAAAGCATACTTTCCTGTCTGGCTTCTTTATTATAGAAAGGAGGAATCCATATTGGATTATCATGCACAAAGTATAGCGTCTGTAATGGAAACTCTGTCCTCAGACCCTATCCATGGACTGGATTTGGAACAGGTAAAAAATCTGCAGGAAATTCATGGTAAAAATAAACTTCAGGAAAAAAAGGAAAAAACAACACTGGAACGTTTTATCAACCAGTTCAAAGATGTAATGATTCTTATTCTTTTGGCAGCTGCCGCAATTTCCTTTATTGTTGCCTGTGTGGAAGGAGAACCAGGTGAATTTTTCGAACCGGTGCTTATCCTGCTTATTGTTATTTTAAATGCAGTGATGGGTGTTATACAGGAAAGCAAAGCGGAGAAAGCCTTAGATGCTCTTAAAAATCTTGCTGCACCACATGCCCGTGTCATAAGAGACGGAAAAGAACAAATCATTGACGCATCCGAACTGGTTCCAGGAGACATCATTCATCTGGAAGCCGGCGACTACGTTCCGGCAGATGCCAGACTCCTTAAAAGCGCTAGTTTAAAGAGCGAAGAATCTGCTCTTACCGGGGAATCTGTTCCTTCCGAAAAATATGCTGAGGAAACAGTTGCCTCTGACGCCCCTCTGGGGGATCGAAGCAACATGGTATTCTCCGGCTGCAGCATTACTTATGGAACCGCATCAGCAATTGTAACGGCCATCGGAATGAACACAGAGATGGGCAAAATTGCAAATCTTCTCGATCAGGAAGAAGAAATGCAGACCCCTCTTCAGAAGAAACTGGCTGACCTTGGCAAATATCTTGGAATTCTGGCACTTGTTGCCTGCGGTATTATATTCGCAGTAGGTATCATGAACGGTATTCCTGTTCTGGATATTTTCATGACGGCCGTATCCCTGGCTGTATCCGCCATTCCGGAAGGTCTTCCTGCTATCGTTACCATCGTTCTCTCCATCGGTGTACAGCGTATGGTAAAGAAAAATGCCATCATTCGAAAACTTCCTGCGGTTGAAACTCTTGGAAGTGCTTCTGTTATCTGTTCCGATAAAACCGGAACTCTGACACAGAACCGCATGACTCTTACCCACGCTTACCTTGACGGCACAGAAGAAACGGAACCGATCAGTTCCAAAAACTCACCACAGGTTCAAAAACTGCTATGCTATGCTGCTCTTTGCTGTGACGGCAGCGTAGTCTTTACAGACACAGAAGAACAGCATCTTGGTGATCCAACGGAGACGTCAATCATTGTTGCCGCATATAAAAACGGTATGACAAAAGATGATTTAAATCGGAAGCATCCCCGCCTGGCTGCACTTCCATTTGACTCAGACAGAAAGTTAATGACTACGGTTCATCATATCGAAGGCAAATATATCGCCATTGTCAAAGGCGCATTTGATATTATGATGTCCAAATGTATCGCGGGAGATCTGACCAAAGCTCAGGAAATGAACAACGAGATGAGTTCCAATGCACTCCGTGTTCTTGCTATCGCTTATAAGATATTAGATGAAATTCCAACAAATCCTACGCCGGAATCATTAGAAAGAGACTTAACCTTTATGGGTATGGTGGGTATGATCGATCCGCCTCGCCCGGAAGTGAAAATTGCAGTTGACACATGCAGGAAAGCCGGAATCAGACCGGTCATGATCACCGGAGACCATGTGGTTACAGCTTCTGCCATCGCTAAAGAACTTGGTATTATGAAAGATGGAGACAAAGCATTAACCGGTGCCCAGCTTGATCTCTTATCTGAAGAGGAATTGGATGCACAGGTCGAACAGATTTCGGTCTATGCCCGTGTTTCACCGGAGAACAAAATCCGTATCGTAAAAGCATGGCAGAGAAGAAACCAGGTCGTAGCCATGACCGGAGACGGCGTTAACGATGCTCCTGCTTTAAAAGCTGCAGACATTGGATGCGCCATGGGTATTACCGGTACTGACGTTGCGAAAGGGGCAGCAGATATGACACTGACCGATGACAACTTCGCAACCATAGTTGATGCAGTCCGTGAAGGACGCGGCATCTATGCAAACATTAAGAAAACCATTGGTTTCCTCCTCGGAACCAATATCGGAGAGATCGTCGCTGTATTCTTCTCCATGATTCTCTGGCACAAATCACCTTTTTTATCTATGCAGCTTCTCTGGCTCAATCTGGTAACTGACAGTTTACCAGCCATTGCCCTTGGAATGGAAGATGTGGAAAAAGACATAATGGAACAGGATCCAAAACCTAAGGAGGAAGGAATCTTTGCCAACGGATTCGGCATTCAGATCATTCTCCAGGGTATTATGTTCGGTATCCTCTCTTTAATTGGATTTAAACATGGAGAAAACGTAACCGGTGTTTTAGCCGGCGGTCAGACCATGGCTTTTATGGTACTTGCACTTTCCCAGGTATTTCACAGTTTCAACATGCGTTCCAGACACTCTCTTTTCAAAACCGGACCATTCGGCAATAAAAATCTGAATCTGGCAGCCCTTGCATCTGCTTTGCTGGTATGCCTGGTGCTTTTCACACCACTATCCATTATCTTTGGATTCATTACTCTTCCGATACATCTGTATCTGAAAGCCGTAGGTCTTGTATTAGTACCGATTGTGGTTATGGAAATCGCAAAAGCGTTTAAATTAATTCGAACTTAATCACCGGAAGCGCCAGAAGGTGCATCCGGCACGGTATTGCGTTGTTATGCAACAGGAAATTCGGAGCATTTTCCTATTGCATAACAAAAGGGGATGTTTTGCAAGCAATGTCATTAAGTTAAGACATTGCTTGCAAAACATCCCCTTTTTATTATCATTTTTCTAAAACAAATCTTATGATTTCTATAAATTATTAATGGTATCTTCTTACGCTATGAAGATAATTGCCCGGATCCCAGTTTTCATAATAATCCACGCTCTGGATTACAGTACCATATTTTGCATTTAAAGCATGCATCATCTGGCCGTTTCCAAGGTAAAGTCCTACGTGAGATACTTTACTTCCATTAGAGAAGAAAATAAGGTCTCCTGCCTGCCATGAAGAACGATCACTTTTACTAACAGAGCGTCCCCCTGTCGCCTGAGAAGCCGCTGTTCTTGAAATAGTAATACCATAATAATTCTTCATAACCCATTTCGTAAATCCGCTGCAATCCCAGCCGCTTGTAGTTTGTCCACCATATACATATGGTACATATGTATATTGGGTTACCCCTGAAATACTGCCGGATGCAGAACCGCTGCTGCTGGAATTTCCGGAAGAAGCACTGCCGTTTGATGAATTTCCAGAGGAAGAAGAAGCGCTGTTTGAAGAACTGCCGGAATTATTGGTAGACGGAGCTACGGGCTCTACATAAATCTTTTTCACATAGGTATTGGAATACTCTCCTGTTATTACTGCATCATTCACGGTGCAATATGGACGGATTCTGTATGTATATTCTTTATCTTTGGAAAGACCGGATTCTTCCCATGTCAATGTATCAGCTTTTTCAATTTTCTTTACAAGTTTATAGTCTGAAGAACCTTCTTTTTTGTATACTTCATACCCCTGTGCACCGCTGGATTTTTTCCACGTTAATTTTACCTGAGTGTTTGTATTTGTTGTCTTTCCGGTAATCTTCACTGTACTTGGAACGGTTTTTGCTGATACTGTGTTGGAAGCTTTTCCAGATATAGTTTCCTGTTCCACCTGCTGGCATGCTTTAATATAATAATAATAAGTTTTTCCGCATTCGCGGTCTGTATCTTCATATGACAGCTTTGTTCCGTCTGTAATCTCTGTGATCATAGAAAATTCGCCATCGGCTGCATCACTTCGATAAACCTGATATCCAACAGCACCTTCTACTGCTTCCCACTGTACAAGAATCTTATTATAATCCTGAGCAGATGCACCGGTTGCAACCGGTGTAGTAAGAGGTGTATATGCAGTCACAATGTCTGAGACTTCTCCGTAAAAAATCTCGTCCATAGAAAAGAATGCACGTACTTGATATTCATAGACTTTGTTATAGGTAATTTCTGTATCCTCATAACTTGTTGTCATGCCGTCCGTTACTTTATTTAATAAAGTAAATTCTGTTGCATCTTTTTCTTTTCTGAAAATTTCGTAGCCGCTGACTCCTGCTGCTTCTTTCCAATTCAGTCCAACGCCTGTTTCTGTGACCTGCGCCACCATTAATTCTTCTGTTTTGGCTGGGATAATACGGAATACATCTTCAAGAATGCTGGTGTCCATATAACCTTTAACCTTCACTTCAACATCGCCTTTACCCAAATCCATGTTGTTGTGGTATGCTGCAACAGTAATCTCTTCTCCGGTTCTTAAGATTTCTTTTCCCTTGGAGTTCTTAAAAGTGATCTTAAGAACTTCCGGTTCCATGGCTTCTCCTGTATACACGTATTCGTCAGAAGAAAGTTCACAAGATACGACTTCTAAATCAGCTGCGCTCGGAAGTACGATTGCAATAATCTCATCGGAAAAGACCAATGTAAGAGCCAGCAGAATAGCTGCTGTAAACAAGCCGATTTTTTTATAATTTTTCTTAATAATTGCTGTCATGACGATCTCCTTATTAACTATTTGTTACACACTATTTAAGAATATAACATACAAGGAGCAGTTGTCAATTTAAAATTGATTTGTCTGCCAGAAAATCCGGAAAAATTTCTTAGTATAAAAGGTGTCTCGCCTGCGATGGGTCACAAAGCGACAGGTTTCTACTCCGCCGCATGCACAGGCTGACTTAACGAATGCTTTCCATGAGTTTAGTAACCTGGTATACACAGTAGTGCGATCCTTTCAGAGCATTTTTTCTATAAAAACAAAGTTTCTTATAGAAAAAAGCACGGTGTGGTGGACCGTGCTTTTATTTTGTGGTGTATGAGTAATTTTCTAAAAATCAAATTTTAATTGTTACAAATGGTTTTCTGAAATCTTTGGTTGAGATTTCTTATCCAATACAAGATTCTTCTGTGCCTATGGACTTGAACAACCTAGTTTCCAGCCATCTGAGCTGCAACTTCTGCTGCGAAGTCGTCAACTTTCTTTTCGATACCTTCGCCTACTGCGAAACGAACTACTTTCTTAATAACGAGAGCAGGGTTTACAGATTTAAGGTAAGCAGCAACTGTCTGTTTGCCGTCTTCTGCTCTTACATATGTCTGGTCTAATAAGCAGATTTCTTTTAACTGTTTGGAAAGACGTCCTTCTACTGCACCGTTGAAGATCTTGTTTGTCATGATGTTTTCTTTGTCAGCCATTGCTAATTCTGCAAGTGCTTTTGGTGCTTCTTTGGAAAGGAAGTTGAATAAGTAGTTGTTGCCTTTCTTTTCTTCGTAGATAGCAATATCTTCATCAGACCAAACTTTGTCTGTGCAAGCTTTGTTAATTAAAGCATTTAAGATTGGCTTTGGAAGGGAATCTGGTGTATTTAAAGAAGAATCAATGATGATTTCTCTCATCTTTGTTACTTCTTCTGCAGCGATATCAGCACGGCTGATATACTGTGGGCTCATAGCTGCAATCTGCATAGCGATGTTTGTAAGTGCTTCTTCCACACCTGTTGCACCTTCTGCTGCTACAAGAACACCGATTTTTCCACCTGCGTGAAGGTAGCTGGCTACACATTCACCTTCGATTCTTTCGAATCTACGAACGGATAATTTTTCTCCGATTGTAGCTGTTTTTTCGATTAATTCGTCTTTAAGACCATTCATTTCGAGAAGAGCTTCTACATCTTCGCCGTTTTTGCCACCGTTTAAGCCGGAAGCAAGTGCATTGTCAGCTACTAACTGTACAAAATTCTGGAAGATTTCATTCTTAGCAACGAAGTCTGTTTCAGAGTTAACTTCTGCAACAACTGCTACATTGTCTTTGATTGCAACACGTGCAATACCTTCTGCTGCAATACGGGAAGCTTTCTTTTCCATTTTAGCTGCACCGCTTTTT
>SVDY01000012.1:0-1825 GCA_015057665.1 Lachnospiraceae bacterium
GGATCACAGCTTACATATACCACACGCTTCGGCTTCATCTTAACAATTGTGTTGAGAAGACTTTCCTCGCAGCCTTTTCTAGGAGGATCCACAACTATTACGTCCGCATACATAGTGCCTCTGCTCTCCATGTATTTCTGAGGAAGGATTTCTTCTGCCTTTCCAACGAAGAATTCTACGTTATTCATGTCGTTTAATGCGGCATTTCTTCTGGCGTCATCGATGGCTTCCGGTACGATTTCCACGCCATAGACCTGACGGGCTTTCTGAGCAAGGAATAAAGAGATAGTTCCGATGCCGCAGTAAAGATCCCATACGGTTTCGTCTCCCTCTAATCCACAAAATTCCAGTGCCTTTCCATAGAGGACTTTGGTCTGTTCCGGGTTGACCTGATAGAAAGAAAGAGGTCCAATCTGATATTTTACATTGCCAATATAATCCTCGATATAGTCTTTGCCCCAAAGAGTTGTCACTTTGTCGCCGAGAATCTTGTTTGTCTTTTCACGGTTTACATTTACTACAATACTTGTCATTCTCGGAATCGCTTTTAAAGAATCAACCAGTTCCTCTGCATTAGGCAGGTATTTGGCAGTACCGTTTAAAATAATGCAGACCATAATCTCTCCGGTCACAAAACCCACACGGGTCAGGATATGGCGTACAAGGCCCTGATGAAGTTCCTCATCGTATGGCTCTACATTATATTTTGTCATATAATCTTTGACAATTTTCAGTATATCATCATTGACTTTTGCCTGAATGCAGCAGTGGTCGCTCTCTACAAGGGCATGTGTTCTTCCTGCAAAGAAACCGGTCACGATGCGGCCGTCTTTGTTTCTTCTTACCGGAAACTGGGCTTTATTACGGTAGTAATATGGCACTTCCATGCCAAGAGTCATCTCCATCTTGTCTTCAATGTCTTTTAAGCCGCCGATTCGTTCCAGACAATTCTTGACTTTGTTATATTTGTACTCAAGCTGTTTCTCATAGGAAAGATGCTGAAGAGTGCAGCCGCCGCACTGCCGTGCCACGGGACATTTGGCTTCTACACGGTCCGGTGATGGCTCTATGAGTTTCATCAAACGGCCATAGCCATAATTCTTCTTTAGCTTAATAACTTTAACCAGAGCGCGGTCACCAATTACAGTGTCTTTGATAAAAAGAGGAAACGTTCCATCGATCTTGCCGATTCCTTCTCCATCTGCACCCAGGTCTTCTATGATTACTTCAAAATCCTGATTTTTTTTGATTTCCATATAGTTTTCCTATCTATTTTCCTGTCATTTGACTGGCATTTTCCATTTATCTCATTTTCCACATGCCAAAATCTGTTGTTCAAACTACAGTTTACAAACATCTACCCAGCCGCGTGCTCTGGAACTTTCAAAAAGCTCCTCCGGTGTCATCTTCACTGCACTGCTGGCACTTCCCGCTGCCGGATAAATGATGTCATATGCCTTTAATGCTTCATCCAAATATACTTCTACCTCTTCCGGCACATCGAATGGACATACACCTCCTACGGCGTGACCGGTAAGACGGAGGGCATCTTCTGCAGAAAGCATTTTTGCTTTCATGGAAAATGTCTGTTTGAATTTTTTGTTATCGATTTTATGTTTTCCTGCAGCTACAACTAAAATACAGCCATCGCCCTTTGCGAAGGATAACGTCTTGGCAATCATGTCAGGCTCTACCCCCACTGCTTCCGCTGCCAAATCTACTGTGGCACTGGACACTTCGAACTCCATGACTCTGTCTTCTAACTGATACTGTTTTAAATATTCACGTACTTTATCTACTGACATGTTCTCTATCTCTTTTCTAT
>SVDY01000012.1:1925-61013 GCA_015057665.1 Lachnospiraceae bacterium
GACTCTGTCTTCTAACTGATACTGTTTTAAATATTCACGTACTTTATCTACTGACATGTTCTCTATCTCTTTTCTATATTTTATACAATTTCCAGCGATGTCTCGTCCCATGACTCTATACTGGATTCTCTTCATCTGCGTTGACAGTGTTTGTTGACCACTGGCTATCCGGATGTTTATTTCTCGTACTTACCTGTCTGGCGGATATTGCTTTCGAATAATCGGTTAAATCCAAGCCAGCCGTTATTTTCTTTATTCTCCATTAAAGCTTCCTTGAAAGTCTGAATCTTGGCATCTGTATCATCCGCTTTGTTAAGGGCAATTGCTTCAATGAGGGCCGGTTTCTTTGGTGAACCGTATTCATATTCCCCGTGATGAGCTAAGATGCAGTGTTTCACCTCGTTGCCAAGCTTTGCCGGGAATCCCGGAATCTGCTTCATTTTTTCATCAAGCATAATGGTTCCCATGACGATATGGCCTACGAGCTGGCCTTCATCTGTGTAGTCATTCTCCGGAAATGTTGAGATTTCCTTTGTCTTTCCAATATCGTGGCAGAGTGCACAGGTAATCAGTAAATCTCTGTTAAGAATCGGATATTGAGACGCATAGAAGTCACAAAGTTTTGCCACAGCGAGGGTATGCTCTAATAAACCGCCCATGAATCCGTGGTGGACACTTTTAGCAGCAGAATGTGCTTTAAACTTAGCCGCAAATTCTTTATCACCGAAGAAAGCTAACAGAAGCTGCTTTAAATATGTATTTTTCACACTGTTTACAAGAGCGCCCAGTTCTTTGTACATCTCATCTACATTTTTATCTGTACAAGGAATGTAATCTGCCGGGTCATACTGCCCTTCATAGGCTTTGCGGAGACGTTTTACACTAAGCTGAAGGCTTCCCTGAAAACTGGTTACAAGACCTTCAACCTTCACGTAATCCATCTGCTCAAAATTCTCGATTCCGTTGGTCAGTTCCCAGATCTTCGCATCCAGATTTCCTGTTTTATCCTGCAAAAGGAGGGAGTAGTAAGTTTTTCCAGCTTTTGTCTTGGCAATGGTCTTGTTTTTGCAAAGATAAATGTCTGCAACCATCATTCCCTCTCGTAATTCTTCAATATATCTCATGATGTACCCCTTTCTGAGTTCCATTTTGTCATTTTTATATAAAGTATTTCTGTGGATATAGAAATACATAGTAAGTATACTCTACTTCCACCTTAGAAACAACGAGTTTTTCTTCCTTTTTTCCGACTTTTCTTTTCTCGTTTTTGTGATATACTATACCAGATGGGGACCTGTTCCCCTTACTGATACCAGTTTGACACTCACCGCTTTATTCTCTAGGAATTCGAAGCGGCAGTCATTCAACATCTGACATAAAAATAAAGGATAACTTATGAAACATAAATATACAAACTTAAAAGATTTACAACCGGATCAGACATCCTGTCTGTATCAGCGCCATATAAAAGACACTTTTCACGCTTCCCTTGGTGTTACATTGTTAGTCTGTGAACCAGGCTACTGTCTGACACGCACAAAGATTGAACCACAGTTTACCAATGCCACTGGTGCGGTACACGGCGGTTTTCTCTTCACTGTAGCCGATACAACAGCGGGTCTGGCAGCCATCCATTCTGGAAGTGAAGGAACTGTTACAACAGTGGACAGCCACATCCAGTATCTGCGTCCTGCATTAAATCTCGACAACATTTATGCGGAAGCGGAAATCGTAAAGGACGGCAAAAGGCTTGCCTTTATTGACGTACAGATTTTTACAGAAGATGGGTCAGCCCTGGTAAAAGGCAGCTTTACATTTGCCCGCCTTGTTTTACCAAATTCCAAGGTTCCAACAAAAGACGATCCTTGCGGCTGCCAATAAGAGGTGACTATAGAATATGAACGAAAAAGCATTGCATATATTAGAATATGAAAAAATTCTGGCACAATTAGAGCCTTATGCGTCTTCCGCTCAGGCCAAAGACATGTGCCTTCATTTAAAACCATCCACAGACCTTGTGGAAATTCGAGAACGGCAGACACAGACAAAGGATGCCCTCTCCCGTATCTATAAACGTGGAAATGTTTCCTTTTCCGGTCTGATTGACATTCGTCCATCTTTAAAATTATTGGAGATCGGTTCTACGTTAGATACGAAGGAACTGCTTACGATTGCAAGCCTTCTTGCCTTGACCGAACAGGTTCAGGAATACGGCTCTACGGAGGATGAAGACTTACTTGCCGATTCCCTTCAGGGAATTTTCGACAGCTTATGTCCAATCCACTCTTTATTATTTGAGATCCGCCGCTGTATTGCTGCGGAAAATGAGATTACAGACGAAGCCAGTGCCAAATTAAAGGAAATCCGCCGAAACAAAAAGCTGGTTAACCAGAATATTCACTCCAAGCTGGCTGCTATCGTCAACTCTTCCACAAACAAAAATATGCTCCAGGATACCATCGTTACCATGCGTAACGGCCGTTACTGTATCCCGGTCAAGGTCGAACACAGAAGCAGCTTCCCTGGCATGATTCATGACCAGTCCTCCACAGGTTCCACTCTTTTCATCGAACCTATGGCTGTTGTTCAGATGAACAACCAGTTAAAGGAACTGGATATTCGGGAACTTGCTGAGATTGAACGTATTCTTTCTATTTTAAGTGAGAATGCTGCATTCCATAAAGATAATCTTTATGACAACTTTATGCTGCTTACCCAGCTTGACTTTATCTTTGCAAGAGGTAAATATGCCAAATCCTACGACGGCAGCGAACCGATCTTTAACGAAGACGGCATCATCGAGATCAAACTGGGAAGACATCCTCTTCTGGATTCAAAAACGGTCGTTCCGATAAACTTCCGTATGGGCGAAGATTACAACATGCTCATCATTACCGGTCCCAACACCGGTGGTAAAACCGTATCTTTAAAAACTGTGGGCCTTTTCACTCTTATGGGACAGGCCGGTCTTCACATTCCGGCATTTGAAGGGTCCCGTCTCTCCGTATTTGAAAATGTCTTCGCAGATATCGGAGACGAACAGAGCATTGAACAGAGTCTTTCCACCTTCTCTTCTCATATGACAAATATTGTGAACATTTTGAATCAGGCTGACTACCGCTCTCTCGTTCTTCTCGATGAGCTTTGCGGCGGTACAGATCCTCAGGAAGGCGCTGCTCTTGCCATGTCCATCCTGACCTACTTGCACAAATTAGATGTTCCAACCATGGCAACTACTCACTACAGTGAATTGAAAGGCTTTGCCCTTTCTGAAGAAGGAATTGAAAACGCCTGCTGCGAATTTGACATCAATACCCTTTCGCCAACATACAAGCTGTTAATCGGTATCCCCGGTAAGAGTAACGCTTTTGCTATCTCTCAAAAACTTGGTCTTGACCCTCACATCATCGAAAATGCAAAAGACCAGTTAGATGAAAATGTTCAGGATTTCGAATCGCTTCTTGCTGAACTTGAGAAAACAAAACTTGAGATTGAGGAAGAACGGAACCATATTGAAGCTATGAAACAGGAAGCCCGTGAGCTTTCCGAAAGCTTAAAACAGAAAAAGGAAGACATCAAAGCCAAACGGGAAGAAATGCTCAGAGCGGCTCGTGAAGAAGCTCACGAAATCGTAACAAATGCCAAGACTATGGCTGACGATGCCATCCGTAAGTTCCACGGCTGGGAGAAACAGACCGGCGTTCATACGAACAAAAAGATGGAAGAAACCAGAAGTAAGCTTGGTAAAGAGATGCGAGACTTGGAAGGCAAGCTTTCCTACCGAGGCTCAGGAAAGAAAGGCAGCCACACGGCAGCCGATTTCCACATCGGCGATGATGTATTCGTCCACACATTCTCTTTAGAAGGAACAGTCAAAACCCTTCCAAATGCCAAAGGAGAAATCACAGTACAGATGGGGCTCTTACAGTCCCAGGTCAACATCAAAGACTGTGAGATCTTACAGAAACAAAAACAGGCTCCTGAGAAGCCAAAACACAGCGTTGGCGGCGGCAAAGGTATCAATAAAGCAGCCCACATCTCCTCCGATATTAACCTTCTTGGTAAAACCGTTGACGAGGCTATCGCTGAACTTGATAAATACTTAGACGATGCCTACCTTGCAGGCCTTAACCAGGTAACTATCGTACACGGCAAAGGCACCGGTGCTTTAAGAAAAGGAATCCACACCTACTTAAAACGCCAGAAACACGTGAAGTCCTTCCGATTAGGCGTATTCGGCGAAGGCGAAGCCGGCGTAACCATCGCATCCTTTATATAGAATCTTCAACGAAGCACTAGCTATGGTTGTCAAGGTCTCTCACATACATGTACTTTGACTCGAAACTGGCACACAAAAATAATGGTTCCATACCCGCAATCTAATCACAGACAGGTATGGAACCACTTTTTATCTCTGTATATTTTCTTCTTTCAACTTCCTGTTCCTTACTACCACTCATATCGATGAAGCTGGCCTTCCAGCTCCAGATGAGCAAAATCCAGCTGACGAAGTGCTTCGTAAGCTACAATGGCTACAGCATTGGATAAATTAAGAGAACGGATATTGGAAAGCATTGGAATACGAACGCAAGTCTCCTTATTCTCAAGAAGAATCTCCTCCGGGATTCCTGCACTTTCCTTACCGAACATAATGTAACAGCCATCTTCGTACTGCACATCTGCATAAGTCTGTTTGGACTTTGTAGTTGCCATATAAATCTTCGCTCCAGGATTCTTTGCAAGAAAATCCTCATAATTCTTATAAGTTCTCACATCAAGCTTATCCCAGTAATCAAGACCGGCTCTTTTTACCATCTTTTCATCCAAACTGAACCCTAAAGGTTCAATCAAATGAAGAATACAGCCTGCAGCTACGCAGGTTCTGCCGATGTTTCCTGTATTTGCCGGCATCTCCGGCTCATGTAAAACAATATTTAACATCTGTTCTTCCTCTTTCTTTTAAAAAGGAACGGTTTCTACCGTTCCTTTCATCTACACTATTTATTCTTGCGAAGCTTCTCCACAAAACGCTTCATTCTGCCAAGAGCCTCTTTTAATTCTTCGATTGAATATGCATAAGAGATTCGTAAGAATCCTTCGCCGCAGTTTCCAAAAGCTGTGCCTGGAACAACCGCAACTTTCTCTTCCTCTAAGAACTTCATAGCAAAATCATCGGATGTCATACCGAATTCCTTAATACACGGGAAAGCATAGAATGCTCCGCGGGGTTCGAAACACTGAAGCCCCATCTCTTTGAACGCATTTAAGACAAATCGTCTTCTATGATTGTATGCTTCCTTCATCTCTGCCACAGCACCGTCACAGTGACGGAGTGCAGTTACCGCAGCATACTGGCTTGTAGTTGGTGCACACATAATCGCAAACTGATGAATCTTTAACATCTGATCTAAGATAAGCTTTGGTGCACATGCGTAACCAAGTCTCCATCCTGTCATGGCATAGGCTTTGGAGAAACCATTGATTAAGATCGTTCTCTCTTTCATGCCTGGGAAGCTTGCGATACTTACATGGTCACTTCCGTATGTAAGCTCTGCATAGATTTCGTCAGAGATTACGACGATATCTTTCTCGATGATAATATCTACAAGAGGGGCAAGGTCTTCTTTGGTCATAACAGCCCCTGTAGGGTTGTTCGGGAAAGTAAGAATCAGTGCCTTTGTCTTATCTGTAATGGCCCCGAGAAGTTCTTCCGGTGTTAATTTAAATTCATTCTCTTCTTTTAAATCAATTCTTACAGGAACGCCGTCTGCCAATGTGATACATGGAAGATAAGATACATAACATGGTTCAGGAAGAATGATTTCATCTCCTGGATTAATCAGGGCGCGAAGTGCCACATCAATACCTTCACTGCCGCCCACAGTCACCATAATTTCATTCTTAGAATCATAGTGTAATCCCTGTTTGCGTTCTAAATAGAAGGAAATCTCATTTTTTAATTCCTGCAGACCGGCATTGGATGTATAAAATGTACGGCCCTTTTCCAGAGAATAAATACCTTCTTCACGGACAATCCATGGAGTGTCAAAATCCGGTTCACCTACGCCAAGAGAAATAGCGTCCGGCATATCATTAGCCACATCGAAAAACTTACGGATTCCGGATGGCTGAATCTGTACTACTTTATCTGATAATGGGTTTCTCACAGTGTAATCATCTTCCTTTCGCTCTTAGGTTTTACTTCTAATGTTGTGCCATGTTCTTTGTATTTCTTAAGTACAAAATGTGTGGCTGTAGAAAGTACACCTTCGATTGTAGAAAGCTTTTCTGATACAAACATGGATACTTCTTTTAATGTTCTTCCTTCGATTGTCACCGCAAAATCATAACCGCCGGACATAAGGTAGAGTGCCTTTACTTCCGGATAGTTATAGATTCTCTCTGCAAAACGGTCAAATCCTTGTCCTCTCTGTGGAGTAACACGTACTTCGATGATCGCACTTACTTTTTCATCTGATGTTTTATCCCAGTTGATTAAGGTGTGATATCCGCAGATGATATTATCTTTCTCCATCTGAGCGATTTCATTTGCTACTAAAGCTTCGTTTGTTCCAAGCATGACTGCAACGTCATGTAAATCAATTCTGCTGTTTTTCTCTAAAAGTCTGAGAATTTCTTCACGCATCATATATATTCCTCACTTTATGTCTTATTATCATATGGCAAATGTCCTTATCGGAAACATGCCATCTCTGTTTTATAGGAATCGTACTGTCTATAAAACCTTATATATCTCATCCCGTCTCGGTGGTTCCAGAAATCTCGTCTCTCTGTCTTCTCCGTATATGACAATCTTATCATTGTCTTCCCGCATTCTTCCAATGACAGCCGCTTCGATTCCTGCATCGTGAAGAGCATCCACAATATCACTGCCTCTTTCGGCAACAATAAGAAGGCTTCCTCCGGAACGCAGCATGTATGGGTTCAAATCGTAGAACTCACACACTTCTACTGTCTGCTGTCTAATTGGAACCTTGGATAATTCGATTTCAAGTCCCACCTTGGAGGCGGCGGCAAGTTCCCAAAGGGCACCAAATAAGCCGCACTCAGCGATGTCATGCATGGCTGCTACGTCAAATTCTCTGGCCACTTCTGCCTCCCGTGTTACAGAATACATAGTAAGCAAATCCTGAGCCTCTCTTATGAAACTCAAAGGATATCTTGTCATTAATTCTTTTTCTTTTTCACATGCAAGCTTAGCCGTACCGGCAAGACCGGCATATTTAGTCATAATAATCTCGTGACCCGGTCTGGCGCCTGCGGCGCTCAGCATTTTATCTTTTTTCACTTTTCCTACAGCGGTAATAGAGATAACAGGTTCCAGCACTGCTTCCATGGTCTCTGTATGTCCGCCAAGAATAGCCATACCACAGGCTTTCGCCTTGTCTGCCACGTTTTTTACCAACTCCCTAAGAACTGCTTCTTCTGTCTTTGGCGGAAGCAATATGGTAAGCATAATTCCAATAGGATCAGCACCAGCCGCTGCCAGGTTATTGGAAGCTGCCATGAGTCCATAAACACCAATATCTTTTGCTGTTCCTGAGACAGGAGCTGTGGACATGACTGCAGCCTCTCCCTCTTTCAGTACTAAGGCACCAACGTCCATACCTACTCCCGGACCGGACAGTATCTTATCTCTATTCACTTTTACCTGTTTGATAACGGAACGTTTCAATACGCTCTCCGGCACTTTTCCTGTCTTCATAGCTGATTCTTCTGCTTCCCGTTCTTACTGTTTATTTTTCTCCAACAGTACTTTTAATTACCATTATTTTCGCTATTTCCATTATTCTGAGATGGCTGTTCCGGAGTTGTTGGTGTTTCCGGAGCTGTTGTTGGATTATCTGGCGCTTCTGTAGATGGAGTCGTAACAACCGGTGCCTGAGTTGTAGGTTCCGGTTTCTTTGTACCTACAGCAACTTTTGTCGGAGACATCATATAATTGCTTGAGTTTACCAGAATTTTATCTGTCTGTGTTCCATCCACTTTGACAATCTTCCAAAGTTTTGTCTTGTAACCTGTATGGCCTTTGGAGATTACCTTTCTTACACCTTCTTCTAAAGTCGGATCTTTTTCTTCCTTCTCTGTTGGTGATGTAGTAGAAAGTACTTCATTTACAAACGTAATGGTTCTGTTGGATGGACGTGTTTCTTCTCCCCAGATTGTGAAAGTAAGTGTAGAGCCATTGGCAATACCTTCAATATAAATCGGGGTATCCAGATTGTTTTTAAATTTAAAATCTTTATATGTACCTGCAATAGCTGCATCAGCAGAAAGCTGTACGTAACCTACTGTCATGGAATGCTCATGACGTTCCGCAATCTCAAGCTCTGCTCGTAACACTGCATTGTAAAGAGTGGTGGAAACCTGACAGATACCGCCGCCCATACTCTCTACCGTCTCACCATTTAAGTAAGAACCAGCCATAGCGTATCCTCTGTCATAAGTAAATGGAGTTACCACGTCATGTACGGAGAATGTTTCTCCCGGATAAATCACGTTTCCATCAATAAAGGATGCACCTGCTTTGACGTTTTTCTTTCTTCCGGATGCAGAAGAGCTGTAGCTTGTGGAGAAAGTACCGATCTTAGCTGTGACTTTTTCCATCATTTCCTTTGTATACTGGGCTTTTTCAATCTGAGTGATCATATCAATCTTGAAAGCTGCTCTGTCTTTCCAGTCCTGTGTTACCTTATCTGTAATTAACTTAGCACTTTCTTCATAATTAAATACAACCCCGTCTTTTTCTTCTGTAATTACAAATGAACCATTCTGTCTCTTTAAAGTTGCATTCTGCATCTTGTCTTCATAAGAAGCGGTCTTTTCCTTTAATGCATTCTGAAGCTCTTCATTGTCAAAACCAAATTCCAGTTTAAAATTGGATGGTTCTTTTTCCAGGTTCTTAATATCAAGATAATTCTGAATCAGGCTGCCTTCTCTTCCAAGAGCATATGCTTCTGTTAAAATATCCTGATTCGTATAAGTAAGTCCTAATTCTCCAAGAGTAATCTTTTCTGTCTTTTCGCCAACCCCAAGTTCTACTTCTGTTGCTATAAGCTTGGTCAGGTATTCGTCAATCTTTGTCTGCGCCTCTTCTTTTGAAAGTCCGCCAAGTTCCATTCCTTCTACCTGGACACCTGTAAAAAATCCTTCTTCCGATGTCACTTTTTTCATATGGGAAGATAAACCTGCAAAAACAGCTGCGACCACAAGGACAACCGCAACAGCAGCGCCAATTATAATATGTTTGCCTTTCATATCCAAAATCCTTCCTTTCTATAAAATATGGTCTATGTTTACATTGTAAAAATGGAAATAACGCTCGGTAACACCATTGCAAGAATTAATACAAAAATAATAATTGCGGAAATCGTCTTTCTTGTTTTTGTTTTGTTAAAATTAATCATTTTTTCTCCTTTCTTATCTAAAACATAACTATCTAAATAAAAATCTCTAAATATAAAACAAAAAACGGTTAGGCTATTTTAATAGTCTACCGTTTATTGTATTTCATTTTTCACTATCAATCAAGTAAAAAATGCTTAATTTTTATTGTCATTCCATCCCCGCTCAAAGGATTCCTGTTGTGATAATCAAATAAAATATGACCTGCCTCACCGGATCTCATTCCTTTCGAAACAGTTTCTTCTATATCAAAGTCCCACCATTCCAAATGATGCTGCCTTGCGGCCTTTCTGGAATCATAAGGTTCATCCTTTATATAATTTCTAGCAATTTCTTCCCGTCTGAAAAATTCCAGATATTCTCTGCTCCATCTTCCAAGATCTTTCGCCCAGGTCGGTCTGGATTTCATATTTTCTCGAAGATAAAGATCATAAGTTAAAAGTTCTCTTACAATCTCCCCATCACCCATGCCGGATTTTTTTGCAAAATCCAATAAAATCTCATATCTGGCCGACCGATTGTGTTTTCTTTCGTGAAGGCCATTGGCAACATAATAGTCCCCAAGTTCTTTATAAAAATCAAACGGCGTTTCTGCAAAATGAAGAAGATAGGCAAGGGTATAACGGAACTGGCAGCTATTATAATAAACTTCAACCATCTCCTCTACCCTCTTTAAAAGGAGAACATCGTCGTAACTAAACCATTTCGTGGAAATCACTTCATAGACCGGTTTATGACGATAAATCAGTTCATAAGCCTTTGCATTTTCTTCCATATAAGAACCTTTTAGTACTTTCAGGAAGCCAAGCTGAAGCTGATCCGGTTCCATAAAATATACATCATTAAAGGAACGGCGGAATGTGGCTAAGTCTTCGTAAGGAAGTCCTGCGATCAAGTCAAGATGCTGATGGATGTTTTTCATTTTTTTAATGCACTCCACCTTATTACGAAGCTTGTCTAAATCCATAGTACGATGAATCTCTTCAATGGTCGGTCCGAAAGTAGACTGGACTCCGATTTCCAGCTGAATCAGCCCCGGACGCATTTTCTCCATAATAGCAAGATCCTCATCTTCTATTAGATCAGCAGAAACTTCAAAGTGAAAATTCGTGATTCCGTTATCCTTTTCCTGAAGATACTTCCAGATTGCTCTTGCATGTCTGCGGTTACAGTTGAAGGTACGATCCACAAACTTCACCTGAGGTACTTTTTGTTCAACAAAGAAATCAAGTTCTTCAAACACTTTATCGAGACTTCTGAAACGGACTGTCTTATCTATAGAAGAAAGACAATAGCTGCAGGAAAAAGGGCATCCCCTGCTAGTCTCATAATAGACAATCTTATGTTCAAAATCCTTCATATCCTGATACACAAAAGGAATCTCATCCATATCCATCACTGCTGCCGGCGGGTTCATACAGATTGTCTCCTGCTCTCTGTATGTGATTCCCGGAACCTGTCCTTTCACTTCCCCTGACAGAAGTCTTGCAAATGTCTTTTCTCCCTCTCCATTCATAACAAGGGAAATCTCCGGATGTTCCGTAAGCACCTTTTGACTGTCATAAGAAACTTCCGGTCCTCCAAGCCAGATCTCTGCGGACGGAGAGGCCAGTTTCAAATCCGTACAGATATCATATATGATATTCATATTCCAGATATAACAGGAAAAAACAACCACATCTGCCTTTTCCTGATAGATATCCTGTAAAATGTCGTCCTGATAATGATTAATTGTATATTCTTTTATCTTAATATCCCATCCCTGTGCAGCACTCAAAGATTCACTGTACGCTTTCAGACTGTATACTGCCAGGTTGGAATGGATATATTTTGCATTTACTGCACACAATAATAGTTTCATCTCATTTGTTCCTGTTTATTTTAAACTGCGCACTGCGGCTTCCACAACGTGTCCCACAAGAACAGAAGTTGTCACACTTCCGACTCCTCCCGGAACCGGTGTAATCATATCAACGATCTGCTCGGCCTCATCATAGCACACATCTCCGCAGAGCTTTCCTTCTTCATTCACATTGATTCCCACATCAATGACAATCTGCCCTTCGGAAAGGTATCTGCCATCAATCACTCCCGGTCTTCCTGCTGCCACGATCACAATATCCGCTTCCCGGACAACAGACGGCATATCCTTGGTCCTTGTATGACAGACAGTCACTGTAGCATTCTTTCCAATGAGCATAATGGCCGCCGGTTTGCCTACAACAAGACTTCTACCCACAACAACGGCTTTTTTGCCGGTGCAGTCAATTCCATAGTAATCCAATATTTCCATACAGGCCTGAGCTGTACATGGAGCAAAACCCTGATTCGTTCCCATAAATACGCCTGCCATGGAACCGGCAGTAATACCGTCAATATCCTTGGCCGGATCCATCATCGCAACTGCTTCCTCTTCGTTCAGATGGTCAGGAAGCGGACGGAACATCAAAATTCCATGAATGGACTCATCCTGATTCAACCGGTTCATGGTCTCTAAAAGTTCTTCCTGAGTACAATCATTCGGAAGAATATATTTCTCATATGTTACGCCCAGGGTCTCACATCTTTTTGATGCACCTCTCTCATAAGATAAATCATCCGGTCTCTCACCGACACGGAGAAATGCCATCTTCGGCATAACTTCCCGTTCTTTCAGGACAGCAACTGTGGCACGGATTCTGTCATTTAAAGCCGCTGTCACTTCCTTACCTAACAATTGTTTTGCCATTTTTATTCCTCTTGTACTTATTTTAATCTTGTCTTTACATTTTCGAATACTTCTGCTGCTCTCGTTCCATATTCTTTCAGCATCCTATCCGCTTTTATATTCAGCACTTCCGCATAATCTCTGTCTGTCATGGACTTTGTGTTGATAAAAACATTCAGGCTTGCCCCTTCTAAGGCAGCCTTTAAAAATGCTGCACCAACTCCCGCATCACTGATTGCAATGACAGAACCTTTTTTAGCAAAAATCTCGATTACTTCAATAGCTTCGCAGCATTTTTCCATAATCTCCATAGGTACAGAACAGGCTTCCCTAAGGGCAGCTTCCATGATTTTTGCCTTTTCCGCCCTTTCTTCTTCCGTATTTTTAGGAAGTCCGTAAGCTTTTGACAACGGTTCAAATACCTCTGCGTCTCTTTCTATTAACCGGAGCAACTGACTCTGTAAAAGATTGCTCTTTCCCTGAAGTTCTTTGATTTCTTCTTCTACATCCGCATATTTCTTCTTCCCGACTGTAAGGCTTCCTACCATATTGCCAAGGGCAGTTCCAAGCGCTCCTGCCAATGCAGATGCGCCTCCGCCTCCCGGAACCGGAGCCTTCGTCGCCAGTACAGCCACAAATTCATCACAAGGCATCTCTTTTAATCCCATGATTTCCTCCTACTTTGCATCTTCCAGCTTAATACTGGTTGCAGATTCTTTTTCTAGAAATTAAATCCGTATAATGTTGCAAAATAATCTTCCGGTGTTTCTGCACGTCGGATCATTTCCACAGTTCCGTCTTCTTTTAATAAAAGTTCAGCAGATTTTAATTTGCCGTTATAGTTGTAACCCATGGCAAATCCGTGAGCGCCCGCATCATGAATTACCAGATAATCGCCTTTTTCGATTTCAGGAAGAGGACGGTTGATCGCAAATTTATCATTGTTTTCACAAAGAGAGCCAACGATATCATACATATGATCTTTAATTGCTCTTTCCTTTCCAAGCACAGTAATATGATGGTATGCACCATACATGGCAGGACGCATCAGGTTAACAGCACAGGCATCTACACCGATATATTCCTTATAGGTATGTTTTTCATGCACCGCCTGTGTTACAAGATGTCCATGAGGGGCAAGCATGTAACGTCCAAGCTCTGTATAAATCTTAATATCACCCATTCCTGCAGGAACTAATACTTCTTCAAATGCTTTTCTCACTCCATCCCCGATAACGAAGATGTCATTTGGTTCCTTTTCTTCTGTATAAGGAATACCGATACCTCCGGAAAGGTTGATGAATCCAATGTGTACTCCTGTTGCTCTTTGTACTTCCACCGCCAGTTCAAAAAGAATTCTAGCAAGGGCAGGATAATATTCATTGGATACCGTATTACTTGCCAGGAAAGAGTGGATACCAAATTCTTCTGCACCATATTCTTTTAACATTTTAAAGGCTTCAATGAGCTGGGCTCTTGTCATACCGTATTTGGCATCACCAGGATTGTCCATAATATCTGTACCAAGTTCAAATACTCCGCCCGGATTAAAACGGCAGCTGATTGTTTTTGGAATTCCAACGGTTTCTTTTAAGAATTCCACATGAGTAATGTCATCCAAGTTAATAATTGCGCCAAGTTCAGCCGCTTTTACAAATTCCTCGGCCGGTGTTTCGTTGGAGGAAAACATAATCTCTTCCCCTTTAAAATCACAGCGTTCAGACATCATAAGTTCTGTAAGGGAAGAACAGTCTGTGCCACAGCCTTCTTCTTTTAAAATTCTTAAAATAGTTGGGTTTGGTGTGGCTTTTACTGCAAAATATTCTTTAAAACCTTTATTCCAGGAAAATGCTTTATATAAATCTCTGGCAGTTTTACGGATTCCTGCCTCATCATAAATATGGAATGGAGTTGGATATATTTTTGTGATTTCTTCTATTTGATTCTTTGTTACAAATGGTATTTTTCTAGGCATGATTTTGTCCTTTCTGTTCGGTTAATCTTAAGTCAAATGAACAACATGGTGCTTCAAGGGAACCACCATGTAATACGACAGGGGAATGACATGTGCCATTCCCCTTTTGATTCTCTGATCTATAATCAAGTCTGCCCTACAAAAGGCAATATGCAAATCTTTCGATGATTAGCATGCTTTCTTTTCACTTAAATATTCTTCAATATGAGAAACGGCTTTCTTTTCATCGTCACCATCAGCAACGATTGTAATTTCTTCTCCTGCTGCAAGTCCAAGAGACATCATTCCCATGATACTCTTTGCATTGATTTTCTTTGTGCCATTTTCAACGTAGATCTGGCTTTCATACTGACTTGCAATCTGTACAAGTAGTGCCACCGGACGTGCTTCCAGTCCTGACTGTAAATGGATTGTCATAGTCTTTGTAATCATTATGTATCCTCCTTAAACTCCTAAATGATTATTTTCCATTCTTATCCCTGAGTGTCTGGGCAATTTCACTCAGTTTTCTTAATCTATGATTGACACCGGATTTGCCTACCGGTGGATTAAGCATAGCTCCAAGTTCTTTTAGAGAACTTTCAGGATATTCCAGTCTCACCTCTGCCGTCTCTCTAAGATTAGGTGCAAGACCTGAAAATCCGCTGTGATCTTTGATATACTGGATATCCTCGATCTGCTTTGTAGCTGCTGTTACCGTCTTATTAATATTGGCTGTCTCACAATTGACACGGCGGTTTACAGAATTACGCATCTCCTTTAAAATGCGGATATTCTCCAGCTGCATGAGGGCAAGAGGTGCTTCCATAATATTCAGCGTATCCACTATGGAAGAACTTTCTTTTAAATATACCACGTGGTATTTTTTTCTCACAATGGTTTTTGCATCCAGATCAAACTCGTTCATGACACGCTGAATCTCTTCTGCCCGCTCCTCGCCGCTGCAGACAATCTCAAAATGGTAGTTCTTCTCCGGATCACTCATGGAACCTGCCGCAAGAAAGGCACCTCGAAGAAAAGCCCTCTTACAACAACTCCTCTGGAGCACATTACGGCTCCACTTCTCAGTCTCAACGGCAAGATTGCCGTATTCATCTATCATCTTAGCTGCTTTTAACAGCCTTAAAGCTTCCTCGTGATTATTAATATTCACTCGGTATACTCTTGTTTTTTTCAAATATTCATTGTTTTTTACAACAATGGTCGGTCTTGCCTGAAATGCTTTCTTTACCAGTGTGTAAAACTTTCTTGCTACCGTCACATTCTCCGTCTGCACATAGATAGAATATCGGTCATGTTCATCCACACGGATTCTCCCGCACAGATATAATACTGCCGTAATCTCTCCAATCTGACAGTGACGGGCTGTGCTCATCTTTTTGCACAGTTCTTTCTTAACTTCACTTGAAAATGACATTTATTCTTTATCCTCAGTCTTCATCACCATAGGTTCCATAGGTTCTAAAGGATAAAATTCTCCTATCATCTTAACCTCAGGATGAAGCTCAATCTTCAGTTCACCGGAATCCTCATATACCTTTTTCTGTACCTGGACGATCAGGCTCTGCATCTCTTTGGCAGTTGCTTCCCCTGTGTAATTAATGAGGAAACCGCTGTGTTTTTCAGACACCATAGCTCCGCCTACATAAGCGCCTTTCAGTCCGCTGTCCTGAACCAGCTTGCCTGCAAAGTATCCTGTCGGACGCTTAAATGTACTTCCTGCACTCGGAAACTCCAATGGCTGTTTTGTTCTTCTTGCTAAAGAATATTCATCCATCTTCGCTTTGATGTCTGTTTTATCCCCTTTTTTAAGTTTCATCTTAGCACCAAGAACAATCCATTCTTTCTCCGGAATAAGACTGTAACGATATGAAAGATTTAACTCCTCTGCTTTTAATTCTCTGATTTCTCCATCCGGACTGAGAACTTCCACATAAGTTAACACATCTTTCATCTCACCGCCATAGGCACCTGCATTCATAGTCACTGCACCGCCTAAAGTCCCTGGAATTCCTGCTGCAAATTCAAGACCTGTAAGCCCTGCGTCATATGCTTTCTGAGCAATCTTTGCAAGGGAATCTCCTGCCTTTGCAGTTAAAACATCATCTTCAATCACAATTTCGGAAAAAATACGTCCAATCTGAATGACAAGACCGCGGATTCCGCCGTCTCCTACTAACAGATTGCTTCCATTGCCAATTACATATACCGGCATTCCTTCTTCCTTCGCCAGAGCCATTAAGTCTCTCACCTGGTCTTTTGTCTCAGGCGTCACGAACCAGTCTGCCGGTCCGCCGATACGAAATGTAGTGTGGTTTTTCATTGGTTCCTGTGTGAAAACATATTCGGGAGCTACAATTTTGACAAGTTTATCATAAAAAATCTGATCCATCGATTCATTCCTGCTTTCTTCTCCAATTTTACACATAAAGAAGCCACCACTCAACATATAAGGAAGCCCATAATTGTGCACCTTATTATATTAAATGATGGCTTTCATTTTTACAATACGAAAAAACAACCAAAAAATCCGGTCACCTCTCCGTTTTCTTGCATTATTTGTACAACTTGATAAATCAACGGTTTCTGTTACCCCTGATTATTCTCCCAAGGCCAGTTTAGCACCGCCATAAATGCCGGCGTCATTGCCAAGCGTTGCAAGAGCAAATTTTGTCTTTTTTAATTCACCATATACCTTATCTATATAATGACGCTGTAACTCCTCTGTAAGAATTGTTCCTGCTTTAGAAACCCCGCCTCCGATTACAAATGTTTCCGGATCACTAACGCATGCAATATATGATAAACCGAGAGAAAGGATTTCGCATACTTCATCTACAATCTGAAGTGCTAACTGATCACCTGCTTTTGCTGCATCGAATACATCTTTCGCTGTCACAGTCTCAATATCACGCAGAACAGATTCCATTTCTGTTTTTTGAAGGATTCTTCTTGCCATACGTGCAACACCTGTCGCTGAGGTATACTGCTCTAAACATCCTGTTTTGCCACAGCCACATACTTCGGTTTCGTCATAACGCATCTTCATATGACCAATTTCACCGGCAAAACCATGTGCACCTACAACGATTTTTCCGTCAACAATAATTCCACCACCTACACCGGTTCCTAATGTGACCATAACTACATTATTGCACCCTTTTGCTCCTCCCTGCCACATTTCACCGAGCGCAGCAATGTTCGCATCGTTTGCAGGATAAACAGAAAGTCCTGTCAGTTTTTCCATTTCTTCTTTTACTTTTACTTCACCCCAGCCCAGATTTACACACTGGTGAACAGAGCCATCCTGTTCAACACCTCCTGGAACACCCATTCCAAGACCGGTTACATTTTCCTTACTAATCCCATGACTCTCCAGATTTTCTAATACAGATTCTGCTATATCAGAAAGGATGTATTTACCATTCTCTTCTCTGCGCGTCTTAATTTCCCATTTAGAAATCAAATTTGCGTCTTCTGTAAAAATACCAATTTTTACTGTTGTTCCCCCTAAATCAACACCTACTGCGTATTTCATTTCTTTTCCCCCTACAATTAATCATTTTTTCTCATTTTTTGCTGCAGATTACCGGTCACCTTTTCGTATAAGTCCTGAGCTGCATTATAACCCAGTTTCTTTGCACGGAAGTTAATAGTTGCAGCCTCTAAGATGACTGCAAGATTCCGGCCCGGACGGATTGGAATCGTATAGCATACAACCTGATTTCCGAGGATCTCCATAAAATTATCTTCCAGACCCATTCTGTCAAAGAACGTATCTTTATTCCACTCTACCAGTTTAACTACACAATCAATGGTCTGACTTTTCTTCACACTCTCTACCCCAAAAATGGTCTTAACATCTAAAATTCCGATACCTCGAAGTTCTATCAGATGTCTTGTAAGCTCAGGTGAAGTGCCAATCAGTGTATCATCACTAATTTTGCGGATTTCGACAGCGTCATCAGATACAAGACGATGCCCTCGGCGAAGCAGTTCTACTGCCGCCTCACTCTTACCGATTCCGCTTTCGCCCATAATCAGAACGCCTTCCCCATAGATATCAACCAGTACCCCATGTATGGTAACGGATTCTGCCAGTTTTCTCTTCAACCAGAATATTACCTCCGCCATAAATTCAGAGGTATCTCTTCCAGTTCCCAAAATCGGAATCTGATGCTCTTTGGCAACTTTCAACAAGCGATCACAGGGAATCAGACCTCGGCAAAATACGAGACATGGCATTTTTTTTGAAAACAGGCTGGAATAGACCTTTTCCGCCACCTCATCATCTTCTAACGTCTTCATATAGGCATATTCTACATTACCTACAAGCTGCAGACGTTCCGCATCAAAATGATCAAAAAATCCTGCAAGCTGAAGAGCCGGTCGATTCACATCACTGTGGGTCAACATAATATCTTCTACATTGATATCTGGGGTAAAATTATTAAGCTTCATCTTTTCTATCAGTCTTGTTAATGCCACTCGCTCCATAGAACCCCTCCTTTTTCTCCCCATATTATCATATTTCTTTTATTTTTGTCTATGCCTGGTGGAAAAATCGACAAATTTCTTCCGCTACCTTTTCAGTAATATTTTCAACCTGAGTCAGTTCTTCTACGGAAGCCTCTTTAATCTTCTCAATGTCTTTAAAATGATGCATCAATGCCTTTCTTCGTTCCGGTCCGACACCTTTGATTTCATCAAGAATGGAACGAATCTGATTTTTTCCACGGAGATTTTTATGATATTCGATAGCGAAACGATGGGCCTCGTCCTGCAGTCTGGTAATCATATGAAAGGCTTCGCTGCCCTTAGGAAACAGAATCTCCTCATTCTTATAATACAATCCTCTTGTACGGTGATTGTCATCTTTTACCATGCCACACACAGGAATAGATAAATTCAATTCTTCCAGGACTTTTAGTGCCACATTCACCTGTCCTTTACCGCCATCCATCATAATAATATCAGGAAATTTCGTAAAGCTGTCAAACTCGTCTTTCTCTCCCTGATTTTCATACAAAGCCTGTCTGCCATGAAGAAATCTTCTGCTCAATACTTCTTCCATAGACCGGTAATCATCCGGCCCCGTTACGGTTTTTAAACGGAATCTTCGATAATCTCTCGGTTTCTTCCTGCCATCTTCAAAAACAACCATAGAAGCTACATTATAGGAACCGCTCGTGTTGGAAATGTCGAAAGCTTCCAGACGATGAATCTTTTCCATTCCAAGAAGTCCCGCCAATTCTTCCATGGCTCCTGTAGTTCTCTTTTCTTCTCGTTTTATTCTTTCACTGTCCTGAATCAGAACTGTTGCTGCATTTTTGTGAGCAAGTTCCATCAGGCTGTGGCGCTTCCCTTTCTTAGGGACAAGAATGGTTACTTTCCGTCCTTTCCTTTCAGAAAGCCACTTAGTGATCACTTCTTCCTCCTGAATCGGATACTGGACAATAATCTCTTTTGGAAGATAAGGCGTCCCTGCATACAACTGTTTGACAAAAGCAGTCATAATCTCTTCCATTGTGGAATCTTCCACCCCTGTCATATGATAGTGTTCCCTGCCAAGAAGTTTTCCGTCCCTGATGGAAAAAACTGCAATGACAGCTTCCTCTTTCGCTTTTGAGAGAGCAATCACGTCCTGGTCTTCCATATCATTCTGGTTAATATTCTGGTGTTCGCTGATTCGTTTCACATCCGCAATAAGATCTCTGTATTCTGCTGCCAGTTCAAATTCCAATTCAGCAGAAGCATCCATCATTTTCTTCTCCAGCTGCTCCACTACCTCTTTGTAATTTCCCTTTAAAAATTCCATGGCCCTTTTTACACTGAGGCCGTACTCTTCTCTGGAAACATACCCCTGACACGGGGCCTTGCACTGCTTCATATGATAATAAAGGCAGGGTCTTTCCCTGCCTATATCTTTTGGAAGCCTTCGATTGCAGGAGCGGATCTGATAGATTTTTCTTGCCAGTTCGATCGTAGATTTCACTGCTGCCGCACTGGTATATGGTCCAAAATATTTTGCCTTGTCCCTCTTTATGGTTCTTGCAAACAGGATACGCGGATATTCTTCATTTACCGTCACCTTGATGTAAGGATAATTCTTGTCATCCTTTAACATAGTGTTGTATTTTGGACGGTGCTCCTTGATCAGATTACACTCAAGCACCAATGCCTCCAGCTCTGATGCGGTAATAATATATTCAAACCATGCAATCTGGGACACCATCTTCTGAATCTTTGCCGTATGATTCTTACTGCTCTGAAAATACTGGCGTACCCGGTTCTTAAGTATGATGGCTTTTCCCACATAAATAATCTCATCATTTTTGTCGTGCATGAGATAAACTCCCGGTTTTTCCGGGAGTTTCTTTAATTCTTCCTGTATATTAAACATTTTCTTTACTCTTCTGGCTGAGCTTCCTCAAAGCCTTCTGTTGATTCCACAAAATTCTTCTCTGCAACAGCTTCTGTCGGTTCCACAGCCTCTTTCTCGGCAGCTGTTTCTGCCGGTTCCTCGGATTTCTCCTCTGCAGCTGTTTCTGACGGTTCTTCAATCCCTTTCACACGGTTAAAGATTTTCATGAACTCCTTGCCTGTTATGGTCTCTTTCTCAAGGAGATAAGCAGAAATCTCATCAAGAGCATCCATATTTTCACCAATCAGTGTCAGCGCTTTATCATAAGCATCTTTTAACACCTTCATCACTTCTTCATCCACTTTGGCAGCAGTCTGATCAGAACAGTTCATCACCGTTCTTCCGTCAAGATACATGCTCTCAACAGTTTCAAGACCCATAAGGCCGAATGTGTCAGACATTCCATAACGGGTAATCATGGCACGTGCAAGGGCTGTCGCACGTTCAATATCATTGGATGCGCCGGTTGTAACAGACTGAAACTTCACTTCTTCTGCAGCACGTCCGCCAAAGAATGTAACCAGCTCAGATAACATCTCATTCTTATTCATAAGGTATTTTTCTTCTTCCGGCACCTGCATGGTATAACCTAATGCACCCATTGTTCTTGGAACGATGGTAATCTTCTGAACGGGTTCTGTGTGTTTCTGAAGGGCAATGGCAAGAGCATGACCAACCTCGTGATATGCAACAATCTGCTTCTCTTCTTTGCTTAAGATTCTGTCTTTTTTCTCCTTACCTGCAATGACCACTTCTACGGCTTCAAATAAATCTGCCTGAGATACTGCAGTTCTTCCTGCCTTTACTGCACCAAGGGCAGCCTCATTTACCATATTGGCAAGATCGGAACCTACCGCGCCTGAAGTGGCAAGGGCAATCTCTTCAAAATCAACGGTGTCATCAAGAAGCACACCCTTGGCATGCACTTTTAATGTTTCAATTCGTCCTTTCAAATCAGGACGTTCCACAATGACTCTTCGGTCAAATCTTCCCGGACGAAGAAGAGCCTTATCAAGTACTTCCGGGCGGTTTGTTGCAGCAAGGATTACAAGACCTTTGGATGTGTCAAAACCATCCATCTCAGCCAGGAGCTGATTGAGTGTCTGTTCTCTTTCATCGTTTCCTCCGCCATATCTGCTGTCACGGCTCTTACCGATAGCATCAATCTCGTCAATGAAAATGATACAAGGCGCAACGGCCTGTGCCTGCTTAAACAAATCTCTTACTCGGGATGCACCTACACCTACGAACATCTCCACAAAGTCGGAACCTGAAAGAGAGAAGAAAGGTACATTAGCCTCTCCTGCCACAGCTTTGGCAAGCAATGTTTTACCAGTTCCCGGAGGTCCGACTAAAAGTGCCCCTTTTGGCAGTTTAGCGCCGATTTTTAAATACTTGCCCGGATTATGAAGAAAATCTACCATCTCAGTCAGGGATTCTTTTGCTTCATCCTGGCCGGCCACATCTTCAAAGGTAACCCCTGTTTTCTTTTCCATATATACCTTGGCTGTGCTTTTTCCCACGCTTCCCATCATGCCGCCTTTGCCGCCTATGCGCATGAAAACATAAAATGCGCCATAGATCAATACAAAAGGAAGAATGTAGTTCACAAAGAACATGGCAAGCATAGAAGAGCCGCTCTCTTCCGGAGCTTCATACTTCTCAAGTCTTCCTGCTTTTTTTGCTTCCTCCAGTCTGTTCACCAACTCACCATCCGCCATTCTGATGGCAAAATAAGTAGTTTTGATCACCGGGTTTTTCTGATTCTTAGGAGTAAGAATGACACGGTCTGATTCAACGGATACTTCCTCAACTTCACCGGCATCCAGCAGAGAAAGGAACTCGCCATATGATATCTTTTCCTGATTTCCTTCTTTGATTCGTGTCATCACACCATTTAACATAATTGTAATAGCCAAACTGATCACAACCAGAATCAGGAGGCTTTTGGTTTTTTTACTGTCAAATTTCTTATCTTTATTATTGTCTTTCTTTTCGTTCATTAATTTCCTCCTTCACTTCATTCTTGTGAAATATATATCAAATCTGTATCTGATATCACATAATCACCATTATAATTATTACCTATACGGAAATCAAGACGGATTTCTTTAAGAATTTGTGAATGTTTCTTCTTTATAACATTATGCTTCATTCTAATTAAAATTATTACGAACTTATTACAAAATTACGAAAGTTTTCACAATTTGGACACATTTTCACTGTATACTGACAGAGGTATGGAGGTAAGATATGAGAAAATACTTTGAAACAGATAAAATCAGAAACAAATTCGTTACATATTCCTTATTATTCGCAACAGCAGCTGCTGTTCCTTTTCTCACAACAGTGAACGTAAACGCAGACACAGTACCTGTTGGTCCACCGGTAGCAGAAGAGATCACATTAGGATTCTCCACAGCCGACGACTTAAATGTTAGAGCTGCTGCTTCCACATCTTCCGAATCTTTACTCAAGTTAAAAGCCGGTGATTCTATGATTATCCTCGGCGAAGAGAATGATTGGTATAAAGTCAATGCAAACGGCACTACAGGCTACATGAAAAAACTCTATGTAAATGATGAATGTATCGCTTTTGCAACAACACAGAACTTAAATCTTCGTAAAACAGCCGATTCCAAAGGCGAAGTAATTAATCAGTTCAATCAAGGCGATCCTATGACAGTCATTGAAAAAGAAGGTGACTGGTATAAAGTATCCTACGATGAAACAATCGGTTACGTTAGCAAAGATTTCATTGATTTCCAGTATAATATTTACATTGACGGCAATGATATCAACATGAGAAAGGGTGCAACAACAGAATCTGAAGTTGTTACTACATTAGATAATGCAACAATTATCACTGTTCTTAACAAGACAGGCGAATGGTATAAAGTCCGCTACGATGGCAAAGTTGGTTTCGTCAAAGATTCCTGTACATCTTTCACTGAACCTGTAGAAGAAGTACCGGTTGTAGTTACACCTACAACATCCAACAGAAGACCTTCTTCCAACAAGACAAGTTCTTCTAATAAGACATCTTCTTCCAATAAGAAACCTGCTTCCAGCAGCAACAACTCTTATTCCGGTGGTTCTACAGTATCCGGCGGTTCCGGTCAGTCTGTTGTAAATTACGCATTACAGTTCGTTGGCAACCCATACAAGTATGGCGGCAACAGTTTAACAAATGGTATCGACTGCTCCGGTTTCGTAAAAGCGGTTTATGCACACTTCGGCGTAAGCCTTCCTAGAACATCTTCTTCTTTAAGAAGTGTTGGTAAGAGCGTAGGAAGTTTATCCAATGCAAAAGCCGGTGACATCATCTGTTACTCCGGACACGTTGCAATCTATATGGGCGGCAACAAGATTGTTCACGCAAGTAACAAGAAAGACGGCATCAAGATTTCCAACAATGCCGCTTACAAGAGTATTATTACAATCAGAAGAATTTTTGAATAATAAAAAAGCCCGCTTCATAAGAAGCGGGCTTTTTTTATAATCTTTTTATAATCTTTCGATCATTGCTACTGCATCATTTAAGTAGATTTCTTCTAAATCTTCTACAGTACCATTGTCACAGGCTTCAGCAACACGGCTGTCAATTGGAAGCTGTCCAAGTACCGGAAGGCTGAACTTCGCTGCAATATCCATAATGTGACTTTCCCCGAATACGTTAATCTTCTTACCGCAGTCAGGACATACAAGATAGCTGTAGTTTTCTACAAGACCAAGAATTGGAACATTCATCATCTTAGCCATATTTACAGCCTTCTCAACAATCATACCAACTAATTCCTGTGGAGATGCCACGATAACGATTCCGTCTAAAGGAAGAGACTGGAATACAGTAAGAGGTACATCGCCTGTTCCAGGAGGCATATCTACGAACATGAAATCAATATTCTGCCACCATGTTTCTCCCCAGAACTGTTTAATCACGCCGCCAAGAATTGGGCCTCTCCATAATACAGGTTCTGTTTCATTTTCAAGAAGAAGGTTAATGGAAACTACTTCGATACCTGTCTTTGTCTTAGCAGGTACGAAAAGACCTTCTGCAGTTCCGTAGATAGGTTCTTTTAAGCCGAATGCCTTTGGAATGGAAGGACCAGTGATATCCGCGTCCATAATAGCTGTTTTAAAGCCGGCTCTGTTCATTCCTGTTGCAAGAAGGGATGTTACAGTAGATTTACCAACGCCGCCTTTACCGCTGACAACACCAATTACTTTTTTTACAGAACTTGCTCTGTGAAGTTTTTCAATCATATCTGCAGGCGCCATACGTTCTCCGCAATCTGCTCCACAGTTGCTGCAATCATGATTACAATCGCTCATCTTTATTTCCTCCTTATGCTGTTTGCATATTATTCTTTTGCCATAAATTATAGTATATCAGATTCTTTTAAATAAGTCCACTTTTCTATACGAATTATATTTTGAAAAAGAAAAAAGACAGCGCACCTTGTCTTAACAAAATACACCGCCTTATAAATCAAGCCAATGGCCCGATATTCATTTTTACGGGAAACTGATATGATTAGCCTTTATTCCCCTTGCTGTCTGTGATTAGTCTCGTTCTTGTCATTCATTAGTCAAAAGTTAGTCTGATTTCCAGTCATCGATTAGTCGTTCATAGGTCAATTTTCAATCAATGATTAGTCATCCCTAAGTCTGTTTCAATTTTCTTTGAAACACTTGTTATTTTAGCACGCTAAACTAAAATGTCAACTTTTCTAAAATCTTCGTTATACAACGGATTTTCTCTTATTTTTTGCCACTTTTGCACAAATTCATATTCTTTACCGTCTGAATTTTGTTATCTTTTTTTGTCACATCAAACAGCTTTCCAGACGAATCTTTAAAATCACCCAAATTTTTATCTATCTCTTCGTCATTATTCTAAAATATCTTGTAAAAACATTTTTCATATCCTATAATAATTTTAGAAAAAGACACCAACCTATACTTTATGAAAAGGAGTAGACATTTATGGATTATTATATGCCTACCAAAGTCCATTTAGAAAAGGACTCTGTAAAAAAACATACAAAAGAATTAACAGCACTTGGCACAAAAGCTTTAATTGTTACCGGCCGTTCTTCCTCTAAAAAGAATGGTTCTTTAAATGATGTGACACAGGCACTCACAAGCGAAGGCGTATTATATATTATTTTCGATGAAATCGAGGAAAATCCTTCTGTAGAAACGGTAATGAAAGGGGCTAAGATCGGTATTGAAGAACATGTAGATTTCGTAATCGGCATCGGCGGCGGTTCCCCTATGGATGCATCCAAAGGCATTGCCCTTATGATTGCCAATCCGGAAGAGAACGAAAGCCTTCTTTACGATTCCCGTCCAGCCCGCCATCTTCCGGTTGTTGCAGTGCCTACCACAGCCGGCACAGGTTCCGAAGTTACACCTTGGGCCATTCTGACAAGACATGACGAGCGCACTAAACAGAGCATTGCTCATCGAATCTTCCCTACCCTTGCACTTGTGGATCATTCCTACATGGCTTTTGCTTCCCGCGATATTATTGTGTGCACTGCCATTGACGCCCTGGCTCACTTAATTGAAAGTTACTTGAATACGAAGACTACTATCTTTAACCGTATGGCAACAGAATACGGTCTTCGACTCTGGGGCAGCGTGAAGAACTGCCTGTTAAAGGGCGAGGCGCTCAGTGAACAGGAATGCCAGACTTTAATACTTGCATCCACAATCGCCGGCATTTCCATCGCTCACACAGGAACCAGCCTGCCTCATGGCATGAGTTATTACCTTACTTACGAACATGATATTCCTCACGGCAATGCAGTGGGCATCTTCCTTCCTGCATTTCTAGATCTTTTTGAAGACAAAGAACAGGTGAAACGCCTTCTTACTCTTCTGGATTTTAAAAATGAAAAAGCTTTCACCAAATATATTGACAGCCTCTTTGAAGTAATCACTTTACGCGAAGCCGATGTAGAACGATATATTGACGGAATGCTTTCCAACAAGAGGAAACTTGCCAACTATCCATTTACTATGACAGATGAAAAATTCTATCGCTTTTTCAAAAACTCTGTTCATGTTGTTAAACCAAAGAAGTTTTCTCTTTTCGGCCACAAATAGACTATTAATATCTACTTTCATCCAATTATCTAATGACAATATTATTTTATTGTGCTAAAATATTGCTATATATATTTAATTTACACAAATACTTTACATTTTAGGAGGGATTTATTATGAATCGTTACGGTATTTCTGTAAATGTCAAAAACATTCCTGCTTTGGATCCAGAGTTTACACCTCTTTTAAAATTTAATCAGGCTTTTTTAGAAACTGCTACTAAGCCGATTTCCATTGCAGTAGAACGTGCAGACAAACAGATGGCGACTATTCACACAAAAATTCATGGAACACCGGAGATGGCTGTTGCAGACAACTACTATGTCGATCGCATCGTAAAAACAATGCTTTGGTTACAGGGCGGTTTCAGAGTATATGTAAATGATAAAGCAATCTACGAATATCTTTGCAGTGTTTACTGCAAAGGCGGTGCACGTGAATTTGATTGGGATTTCATGTCTAATATTTTTGAAAATCCATTCGAAGTTATTCTTACAGATGATATCCCGGAAGAAAAAAACTGTCCAATTCCTATGGGAGGTCATTTAGAAGGATGCCGTATCGGTTTTGATGCTGGCGGTTCTGACAGAAAAGTTTCAGCGGTAATCGACGGCGAAACGGTATTCTCTGAAGAAGTAGTATGGTTTCCTAAGATTACAGAGGATCCTCAGTACCATTATGATGGAATTGTATCTGCATTCAAATCTGCTGCAGCACATATGCCTCGCGTAGATGCTGTAGGTATTTCTTCCGCAGGTATTTTCATCAACAATCGTACCATGAATGCATCTCTTTTCTTAAAAGTTCCTAAGGATCTTTACGAAGAAAAAGTAAAAGATATCTATATCCGTGCTGTTAAAGATACTTTTGGCGATGTACCGTATGCAGTTGCTAACGATGGTGATGTTTCCGCATTAGCAGGAACTATGAGTATCAAAGATACTAATGTACTCGGTATTGCTATGGGTACAAGTGAAGCAGTTGGTTACGTTGATGAAGACGGTTGCATTACCGGATGGCTCAACGAACTTGCTTTCGTACCAGTTGATGCAAATCCAGATGCTATGATTGATGAATGGGCTGGTGACATCGGATGTGGTGTTAAATACTTCTCTCAGGATGGTGTTATCAAACTTGCTCCTCGTGCAGGTATTGAATTAGATGAATCTGCTTCTCCTGCAGAAAAATTAAAAGCTGTTCAGAAACTGATGGCAGAAGATGATCCACGCGCTGCAAAAGTATATGAATCTATCGGATGTTACTTAGGACATACTCTGGCATTTTACCACCAAACATATGGTTTCCGTTATGTTTTACTTCTTGGTCGCGTAATGAGCGGAAAAGGTGGAGATCTTTTATTAGAAACATGTAAACACGTATTAGCTGATGAATACCCAGAAGTAGCTGATAAATTCCAGTTAACCCTTCCAGACGAATACTTCCGTCGTGTAGGACAGTCCATGGCTGTTGCAAGTTTACCAGAGGTTAAATAATTTCTAACTTCATACATAGAATCATATAGCGGATTTACAAGTTTGTAAATCCGCTATAATTATACTTAAAACCATACAAATATAAAGTCAGGTGATATATATGAACATAAAAATGGAACATTTTTACGACGTGCTAGTTATTGGATCGGGTATTGCAGGCCTTTCTGCTGCAATAGAATCAGCAAAAAAAGGCTGTTCCACTGCTATTGTTACTAGTTCCCATCTTTTCTCCGGATCCAGCTTTTATCCCGGCACCTGGGGACTTGGATTAATCGGTCCTGCTGACGATGATGATATCGAGGATCTCATCTCAACAATTCAAAATGTAGGTTGTCATATTGCAGACGATAACATGGTTCGAACCTTTGTATCGAATATTACTCCAGCGATAACTCGCCTTGAATCACTTGGCTGCCATCCAAAAAAAGCGCAAAAAAGTGCAGAGCGAGAATACATTCCTTGTTTTGATCATAAACATCGGAATTGGAACGGTTTGGAAGCTGCGAGTTTACGCGAAGCCTTTTCAAAACAAATTGTTGAGCACCAAATAGCATCTTTCGAACAAGCTACGCTTATAGATATCATTACGGAAAATAACAGAATCTGTGGTGTAATCCTCTCCTATCACGATTCTCTCCATTATATAGGATGTCATTCACTAGTCCTTGCTACCGGCGGATACGGAACTTTATTTCGCAATCATCTGTGCACCAACGATGCATATGGTTTAGGACAGTATCTTGCTTTAAAAACAGGAGGCCGCCTAATTAATATTGAATTTATGCAGATGATGCCTGGTTATTTATCTCCTGTAAAAGGTATTGTATTCAACGAAAAAACTTTCCGTTTCGCTAATTTTACTTATCCGGACGGAACAGCGCTCTTCACAGAAAAAGAACAAAGTCTGCTTGACATCAGATCCACGCATGGTCCTTTTACCTGCAGACTCCCTTCTTATAAAATTGACCAGCTTCTTTACCAAGGTTCTTTAAATAATCATCCGAGAATTGAAGTATCTTACGCCGATGCTGCCAAATCAAATCCTCCGGAATTTGTAAAAATATATTTTGACTGGCTTTTATCCGAAAAAAATATCAGTGTTAATGATTCTATTCAACTGGGAATCTTTGCTCATGCTGCTAATGGTGGAATAAAAATCAATGAAAACGGTTGGACAGGTATCGTTGGTCTTTACGCTTGTGGAGAAATCACTGGCGGCATGCATGGTGCAGACCGTATTGGCGGTCTTTCTACCGCAAATGGTCTCGTATTTGGTCAGCGCGCTGGCATTGAGGCCGCCTCCTATGCCAGCCAATGTTCCAATCACGTAACAGACCTGTTCTCTTATAAGACCACCGTTTTCGATGAATGGATATTCCCAGATTGCGAATCTATTACATCCCAATTGCAGAGTTTAATGTATGATCATGCAATGATAGTTCGTAATGAAAAAGGTCTTACATTTGCGATTTCAGAAATAGAAAAGCTTTTGTATGATCAGGATAGATTACCATCTAAGGACATTCATGCTATCACCGAATCACGAATTGTAGAAGGTCAGCTTGTATCTGCCTTAAGTTTTTTAAAAGCTGCACTTCTTCGCAGAGAGAGTCGAGGTTCCCACTTCCGCGAAGACTATACGGAAATCGACCCTAATATGACGCGGCCAATCGAAATTCGCTGGGATAATGGAATTATTGCTGATTTTTCTAAATAAAGATAAAAAACCGAAACAGAATACACTGTTTCGGTTTTTTCCGTTTCTAAATTCTATTTACACACGTACTTTAAATACTGCTTTTTTTACATCTGAAGCGCCATTTAACTGTACTTTTACCATATGGGCATCTTCTGGAAACACAACAAGAATATCTCCCGGGCGTAAAGTCATCCAGTTATCAACCGGTCCATCATATGGAATAAAATCGCCTGCTTCATCATACTCACCAGCGGTTAATGAAGTTACGTCTGTTACTCCAATTTTTTCTTCACCTTCTAATACAACATGAAAATCTGCATAATATTTGTGCCCTTCCCAAATTGCTGTTTCTTCAGGAATTGTTGTATAATTAAAACAATTCACAAATACTTCATCACCGTCAACCTCATTTCTGCCCGGCTGCAATTTGGTTAAGTCTGAATTTAACAAATAATCAATTGCTGTATCCAAAGAATCCATAATGCCTTTATAACGTTTCATCTGGTTAATCTTTGTATATATCACGTTAGTTCCCCTCTCAATGAAGAATTAGTTATTATCCGCTTTTTTATATAAGTGGCAAGCTACCATATGACCGTTTTCATTATTCTGAACGAAAAGACCTGGATCCTGTGTCTTACAGATTTCCATACAGTGTGGGCAACGGTTGTGGAATGCACATCCTGTTGGTTTATTGATAGGACTTGGAACTTCACCTTCCAGTACCTGACGTTTCTTTTCATTATGAATATCCGGTACAGGAATTGCAGATAATAAAGCCTTAGTATATGGGTGTAATGGTTCATCGTAAAGAGCATGAGAATCTGCTACTTCTACAATCTTACCAAGGTACATAACCACAATACGGTCAGACATGTACTGTACTACACTTAAGTCATGTGCAATGAAGAGATATGTAAGATTTAAATCTTTCTGGATATCTTTCATAAGATTAAGAACCTGAGCCTGAATAGATACGTCAAGCGCAGATACAGGTTCGTCACAAATTAATACTTCCGGCATAACTTCAAGTGCTCTTGCGATACAGAGACGCTGACGCTGACCACCGGAGAATTCGTGTGGATAACGCATTAAATAATCCGGCTGAATATTAACCATTTTAAGAACTTCCTGCATACGAGCTTCACGTTCTGTCTGATCACTCATGCCATGTACGATTAATGGTTCTTCGAAAGATGTATAAATCTTTTTCTGTGGATTTAATGCAGAATATGGATCCTGGAATACCATCTGTACTTTTTTGCGGAATTCGAACATCTCTTCTTTATTGAATTTTGTAATATCGCGGAATTCTCCATCGTAGTTAAATAAAACCTGTCCTCCTGTTGCTTTTTCAAGCATCATAACAGTTTTACCAAAAGTAGATTTACCACATCCGGACTCACCTACGATACCAAGTGTTTCGCCTTTATAGATTTCAAGACTTACATCATCAACGGCTTTAACATGACCAACTACTTTTTTGAATGCACCCTTTTTAATTGGGAACCATGTCTGTAAATTCTCTATTTTAAAGATTACTTCTTTTTTATCACTCATGTTATTTCACCTCCGCATCTTTCTGTCCGTCTTCAGCAAGTGGATATTCGCTATATCTGATACAACGAACTCTATGTCCTGGAGATAATTCATACATTGGAATATCTTTTTCTCTACACTTGTCTGTAGCATATGGACAACGATCAGCAAATTCACAGCCACCCTTTAAGTCTGCAGGGTTAGGTGTTGCTCCTGGGATTGTTTCCAGTTTCTGTCCATCCGCAAGACCAAGTACAGGCACGCTTCGAAGAAGAGCCTGGGTATATGGATGACTTGTACGGTCGAATACGTCTTCTAAGGAACCAAATTCAACAACACGACCCATGTACATTACACAAACTTCATCTGCCATCTCAGCAACGAGACCCATGTTATGTGTAATAAGAACGATACTCTTTCCTTCTTTTACCTGCATGTCTTTTAATAATTCCATAATCTGTGCCTGAATTGTAACGTCAAGAGCTGTTGTAGGCTCGTCACAAATGATAAGTTCAGGATTACAAATCATAGCGATAGCGATAACTACACGCTGTTTCATACCACCGGAGAATTCGTGTGGGAAGTTGTTAATACGCTGTTCCGGATCTGGAATACCAAGTTTACGGAACATATCAAGAACTCTTTCTTTAGCTTCTGCTTTGGTCATGCCCTTGTTATGCTGTAATAATCCTTCTGCAACCTGATCACCAACTCTGTACACAGGGTTCAAACTGGACATTGGATCCTGGAATACCATGGACATTTCTGGTCCACGTAAGGATCTCATTTCTGGTCCATGTGGTTTATCAATTTTTTCGATATGATATTCTTTCACTTCACCATCATGAAGTGCATTATACTGAATACTATCTGCTTCAATAATCGCATTGCGTCCTAAGAATCTCATGATAGAGTTCATTGTAACACTCTTACCACATCCTGACTCACCTACTACTGCAAGAGCAGTACCACGTTTGAGCTGGAAAGACACATTTTTAACGATACGAATTTTTTTCTGGTCTGAAACGAAGGTAGTATTCAGATTTTCAACATTTAAAATAATTTCTTTACTATCGAATTTCTTACTCATTTCTACCTTCCTCCTTACTGCTGTTTTGCATCCAGAACGTCACGAAGACCATCGCCTAAGAAGTTAATGGCCAGTACGAATAAACTGATTGCAGCACCTGGGAATACCCAGATCCACCACTGGTTCTGTACAACCTGAAGACTCTTCGCTGCATTTAAGATATTACCCCATGTAGGAGTAGAATCTGCAACACCAAGTCCGATGAAACTTAAGGATGCTTCCTGTAAAATGAAGTAGGCAACGTTTGTTGTTGTAGATACAATGATTGGTGTAAGAACATTTGGAAGAATCTGTTTGAACATGATATTGATTTTAGACATACCAAAAGCTTCGCATACTTTTACGTATGTTTCACCTTTTAAACTCATGAATTCATTTCTTACCATACGGAATGTTGTCATCCAACCTGTAACGATAAATACGAACAACATATTACCCATGCTTCGTTCACCAAGAATCGCAACAAGCATCATTACTAATACTAACTGTGGGAATGCCTGGAAGATTTCAGATAAACGAATAAGAAGCATATCCACTTTACCGCCAAAGTAGCCAGCAATCGCTCCGAGAACCGCACCAACAACACTTGACATTACCGCACAGAAAACACCGATAAAAATAGAGTAACATCCACCAAAAAGAACACGAGCTAATAAATCTCTACCGATTGTATCTGTACCAAATAAAAATTCGGAACTTGGCGGTTTCTTCATCATGGTCATATTTGGTGTGCTGTAATCGATTCCCATAATTGCTGCTGCAACACAGGCAATTGTAATTGCAACAATAACAACAAGCCCAAATACAGCAAGTTTGTTTCTTAAAAATTTACGAATATTCTTTTTCATCAAAGAGGACGCAGCGCTTTTGTTCTGCTCTTTAATGCTCATAGTATTTGTATTACTCACAGCTTGTACCCCCTTCTTACTCATCGCCTAAACGAACACGTGGATCTAATACCGCATTCAGTACGTCAACCATGAAAGATGCAACGAGCATAACTGCTGCAATAATCAAGGTAATTACAAGTACTAAGTTATAGTCCATGTTTGTGATCGCATTTGTCATTGTTGTACCAATTCCCGGATAAGAGAATACACTTTCAATAACAACGGAACCTGCAATTAATGCCGGAATACGGAACATTAAAATAACAAGTACAGGTTTCATCGCATTTCGGAATCCGTGTTTCATATATACTTTCCATTCAGGAATACCTTTGGAACGTGCTGTTTTAATATAATCGCTATTTAATACGTCCAACATTGTATTACGAGCATATCTCATAAGTACAGCAACCATACCGATAGTAAGTGTTGTTACAGGAAGGAACAGATGCATGAATGCGTCTAGAAATGCATTTGTTGCATCCGGACTAACACGGTTCGCTGCAGGGAAAATTCCTAATTTAATAGCGAAAATCCAAATCATTAAAATACCAACTAAGAACTGTGGTACGGCCTGTCCGAATACGGCAAGTACGCGTCCTATATAGTCTACGATACCATTCTGTCTGATCGCACTAATAATACCAATACTTATACCAATGACTGCACTAAACAACATGGCATAGGCAGACAACTCCAAAGTATATGGCAGACGATCGGCAATAATACCGGAAATTTTCTCACCACTGTTTGTAAGGCCCAGATCACCCTTACAGATATTACCAACCCAACGTACATACTGTACAATAAGAGGGTCATTTAAACCGAGTTCTTCACGGAGTTGTTCTACGATCTCAGGAGATTGGGACTGAACTTCCGGAGGAACCATAAATGTAATAGGATCAATTCCTGTAGAACGCAGGCCTAAGAATACGAGAAGACTGATTACTAATAACATAGGAATCATCATAGCCAGTTTCTTCAGAATGAATTTAAGCATATTACCACTCCTTTTACTGTCTCAAATTAAACTATATCAAAAAGTATCTTTACGCTAAAAAAAGAGAGAGACGAAGAAACGACTTCGTCTCTCCCGCTATATCCACTTGAACCCAAGTGTTTCAGAGGGCAAAGGCATAAGCCTTATTTAATCTAATTCAATTAGAAAACTATTTAAGATCCCAGTTAGCGAAATCAAGATCGCAGGAATATAATGGGTTACAGAATTCTACGCCGCTTGGAACAGCAACTTTATCACTTAAGAATACGCAGTTACCAACTGTGAATACAGGAACTTTGTACATGTTATCCTGTTCAAGTTTCTGGAGATCTTTAAGCGCTGCTGCTTTTGCTTCCGGTGTAGCTGCTGCAGATAAAGCTGCTACTGCTGCATCAAATGCTGTATCGCCACCAAAGATATTTGCGAATAAAGCGTCTGTACTCATATATTCTGTGTACCATTCTTCGATAGAGAATGCACTCTTTCCTTTGAATCCGATATCGTAATCACGTGTTGTGAATAAGTCAGTTGTTCCGTCATTGGAAAGTGTTGCTTCTACTTTAATACCTGTCTGTTCAAGGTAGTATACTACTGCATTGATAAGGTCGATGGATGTCTGGTCGTTGTTGTAGTAGCAGATACGAAGTGTACGGCCCATGTCATAGCCGGATGCAGCGAGTTCGTTCTTTGCTGCTTCTGCGTCGAATTTATATTCGAATCCATTATAAGCTTCGTTGCTGTTAGGTACACCACTGTTGATTACCTGAGCAGATGGATAAAGAGCTGCTAAGGAAGCTCTGTCGATCGCTTTGATGAGTGCCTGACGTACTGCAAGGCTCTGCATAGCTTCGTTTTCTTTGCCGTCTACACCTTTCATATTGAAGATGAAGTATTTGTAGAAAAGAACGTCAACGTTGATTGTTTCATAGTTGCCAAGAGCACTCATACCTTCAACGAGGTCAGATGCATTACCATAGAGGTAATCTGCGCTGCCGGACTGAGCTGCTGTAAGGAAATCGGAAACGTAAGATACTGTTACTTTTTCGATCTTAGCAGGTGTTCCTTCATAATTAGGGTTTGGAACGAGTGTAAAGTAGTTACCTACGTTTAATTCGCCCATCATGTAGTAACCGGATGTTACAGGGTTCTTCCAGAAATCAGCTGCATCAATTGTAGCTGGATCTGCATTTTCAAGTGCATGTTTTGGAAGAATAGCGAACTGAGCAAGGATATCTAACATTGCTGCGTATGGGCTGTCTAATTTAAGAGTAATAACATTACCTTCTGCAGTTTTTTCTACGATTTTACCAAATGCTGCAGAATAGATAGCGTTTTTGTTTGTTGCAGCCATGAGAGCATCGATAGACCATAATACGTCTTCTGCATCAAGAGCTTCGCCGTCAGACCATTTAAGTCCTTCTTTTAATGTGATAGTGTATGTTAAACCATCTTCGCTAACTGCAACTTCTGCTAAGTCAGGGGATGTTTTTGTTAAAGAGCTATCAGCGATTAAAAGGGAACGCCACATAAGGTTTGTTGCCATGTTACGGTTTAACCATGGTGTAGGAACACGGTCATCAGATGTAGATCCATCGTTTGTAGAAAGAGCTAATTTAAGAACTTTTTCTGTTGCAACTGGTGTGTCGGATTCAGCTGTTGAACCATCTGCTGGTTTGTCACCGCCACAAGCTGCAAGTACGCTTGCAATCATAGTCATTGCAAGCAATAATGCTACTAATTTGTTTTTCATAATATGTTCTCCTTTACTTTTTTACATATCTCTTCTTAATATCGCAAAACATAAGAAAAGATGACCCCCCAAAAGATTGAAAGAATATAACACAATCATGTCCCTCTGACTTCACACAATCGTACTTATTCACCCATTCTAATGGTATTTTATGTTTTATATATTATCACAATTTCACAAACTCTTCAATATATGTTAAACATTCTACTGCCTTTTTTTTAAAACTGTATATTATTCAGATCTTTTTTTGTTCATTTTTACCAAAGATGATTTTTCAATTTCTAACTCTTTTCTGTTGAAAAAAAAGTGTCATAGTGATACATTTATGTTAGTGAATTTTGATTAAAAAAGGAGGATTTGCTATGAATCGAGAAAAATTCCAGCAGGAACATGCTTGGATCCGTGCAGAATTAGAAACAGTTGTTGATTTCTGGCTCAAGAATGGTATGGATCCAGTACATGGCGGTGTTTACACCTGTTTGGACCGCACCGGCAAAATTTACTCTACAGACAAAAGTGTATGGATGCAGGGACGCTGCGGTTGGATGTTCGCACATTTATGCAACATTTACGGAGTAAAACAGGAATGGTTAGATGCAAGTAAAAGCTGCCTTGATTTCATGGAGGCACACTGCATCAACCACGAAGCAGGCGATCGTATGTATTTCACTGTAACAGAGGACGGACAACCTTTACGTCAGCGCCGTTACTACTATTCTGAAGCTTTCTATGCAAGTGCAAATGCTGAATACTACGGAATCACCGGTGAAAAAGAGTACTTAGAACGCGCACGCCGTGCTTATAACCTTTACTGGGATCTTGCACATGGTGCAACCGACCCGGTTGGCATGGGACCAAAAACAATTCCTGAAACAAGAACAGGAAGATCTTTCGGTTTACCTATGATTATTCTTAATGTAATCGGAATCTTATTAAGAGTTGACCCTGAACACAAAGCAGAATACGATGACCGTGCTCAGCAGTGTATCGACGAAATCTTCAAGTATTTTGTAAAACCAGATATGAAATGCTTACTCGAAAACGTTGCTCCAGACGGAACACCTCGTCTCAACTTCACAGAAGGTCGTATTGTAAATCCTGGTCATGACATCGAAGGTGCTTGGTTCATCCTCGAACATGCAAAACGTACCGGCGACACATCTCTTATTCCTAAAGCTGCTCAGATTTTTGATTGGGCAATTGAAGCTGGCTGGGATAAAGAATATGGCGGACTTCTCTATTTTGTAGACTGCCTTGGTTTACCACCTGAAGCTTACGAACACGACATGAAACTTTGGTGGCCACATAACGAAATCTTAATCGCATCTATGATGCTCTACCGTGATACAAAAGATGAGAAATATCTCGACTGGTTCTATAAGACATTAGACTACTGTAAAGAACATTTCTCTGATTCTGAATACGGCGAATGGTATGGTTATCTCCGCCGCGACGGCAAACCAACTATGCCATCTACAAAAGGCTCCACATTCAAAGGACCTTTCCATTTACCACGCTGCTTAATCCAGGTAGATCTTATGATGAGTGAGATTTTAGGCCAAAACTAAGGCTTAACAACTCCATTCATAACATACATACAATAAATATTTTTTAAGAAAGAGGTATTATTATGTCAAATTTAGCTAAATATCAGGGTCTTATCCCTGCTTTCTATGCTTGCTACGATGATGAAGGCAACATTTCCCCTGAAAGAGTTCAGGCTTACACACGTTTCTTAGTAGAAAAAGGTGTAAAAGGTGTTTACGTTGGCGGTTCTTCAGGCGAATGTATCTACCAGAGCGTTGCTGACCGTAAACTCCTCCTTGAAAACGTTGTTGAAGCTGCAGAAGGCAAACTTACAATTATTGCTCACGTTGCATGCAACAACACAAAAGACAGCCAGGAATTAGCTGCTCACGCTGAAAGCCTTGGAGTAGATGCTATCGCTTCTATCCCTCCAATTTACTTCCGTCTCCCAGAACATGCTATTGCAAAATACTGGAACGACATTTCCGCAGCTGCTCCTAACACAGATTTCATTATCTACAACATTCCACAGCTCGCTGGCGTTGCATTAACACTTCCTTTATTAAGAGAAATGTTAAAGAACCCTAAAGTAGTAGGTGTTAAAAACTCTTCTATGCCTATTCAGGATATCCAGTTATTCAAATCTGAAGGTTTAGCTGCAAGAGATGAATTCCTCGTATTCAATGGTCCGGACGAACAGCTTATCGGTGGCCTTATGATTGGTGCTGACGGCGGTATCGGTGGAACATACTCTTCTTGCCCAGAACTCTACTTAAAATTAGTTGACCTTGTAAAAGCTGGTGATTTCGATACAGCACGTGCTCTTCAGTACGATATCAATAATATCATTTACGCTCTCTGCTCTTGCAAAGGCAATATGTATGCAGCAATCAAGGCTGTTCTTAAGAAACGTGAAGGTCTTGAACTTGGCGGCGTTCGTGCTCCACTCGTAAATCTCGTTCCAGAAGACGATGCAATCATCGACAAAATTGTTGGTATGATCGATGCAGCTTGCGCGAAATATCTTTAAGATCAATTGTGAAGTAAATACTTTCCTAACATAAAGTTTTGTCGTTGTTAAACCCCATCCCTTCCATCACGAAGGGATGGGGTTTTTTCATCAAATCGTCGCATGATTTGAGCACAAATATAAAATCATCACACAAAACAAAGTGCCTTCACTCGCATCTCTTATTACGAGTGAAGGCACTTTGTTTTTTATTTTAAATTATGAGCAATCAAAATTTAAATAAGATTGTTTTCTGTTTCTTTGTTAAACAGGTGCATGAGGTCTGGTCTGAAAGAATAATGAATATCAGATCCATAAGGAATACCATTTGCAAATTCTTTAGGAAGTTCTGTTGTAGGAACTCTTAATACAACGTCTTTTTCATCTGTTGTTACATGAAGGTGGTATTCACTACCCATCATTTCACATACAGATACAGTACCTACAAGTGTACTATCACTAGACTGCTGGAATTTAATATGTTCCGGACGAACACCCAGTGTAATTGGCTGGGATGTAACATTGTTTGCAACAAGTTTTTCTGCAATTTCTTCAGAAACCGGGAAGTTTACACCACATACGTTTACGTTGTAAGCTGCACCGTTTTTTACAAGTTCTGCATCAAAGAAGTTCATCTGAGGCATTCCGATGAAGCCAGCTACGAAAATATTTGCAGGATGATCGAATACTTCCTGAGGTGTTCCAATCTGCATAATGAAACCGTCCTTCATGATAACGATTCTGTCACCAAGAGTCATCGCTTCTGTCTGGTCATGAGTTACGTATACGAATGTTGTATCGATTCTCTGACGAAGTTTGATGATTTCAGCTCTCATCTGGTTACGAAGTTTCGCATCTAAGTTAGAAAGTGGTTCGTCCATAAGGAAAACTTTTGGCTCACGAACGATAGCTCGACCGATAGCTACACGCTGACGCTGACCGCCGGAGAGAGCTTTTGGTTTTCTTTCAAGATACTGTGTAATACCAAGAATTTCAGCTGCATCCCTTACTTTTCTATCGATTTCATCTTTTGGAACTTTACGTAATTCCAGTGCAAATGCCATATTTTCATATACTGTCATATGTGGATAAAGAGCATAACTCTGGAATACCATGGCGATATCTCTATCTTTTGGATGAACGTCATTTACACGTTTGTCATCGATGATAAGATCACCTTCGGAAATCTCTTCAAGACCTGCGATCATACGAAGTGTTGTAGATTTACCACATCCGGATGGGCCTACAAGTACGATGAACTCTTTATCTGCAATTTCAAGATTGAAATCATGAACTGCTGTTACATTACCTTCATAAATCTTTTTTACATTTTTTAATGATACTGTTGACATATTATTTATCGTGATGTGATCGCCTCCGCTCACACACCTCGCCCCAGAAGAGCGGAACCGCTGGGACATTACGGTAAATCTCCATATTACCGCACCGCCGATATGCAGAATATCCTCCTTCTTTTCATGGCGCATATGACAATAAAACAGGAGTTGCCATATACCCTATATTGTTCTTTAACCTTTAACTGCACCCATTGTGATGCCCTGTGTAAAGTAAGACTGGAACATCAGGAACACAACGATAATTGGAACGGCTGCAAGGGCCGCACCGGCCATAATCAGACCAAAGTCTGTTGCCATTTCTGCCTGCATCTTTGCAATACCAAGAGAAATAGTAAGATTTGTTGATGAGTTGAGCATGATTAACTGAAGGAAATAATCGTTCCAGGAGTTAATGAATGTGAAAATTGCTAACGCACCAACACCAGGTTTGATCATAGGGAATACGATTTTTGTAAATGTGAGCACTTCTCCTGCTCCGTCAATTCTTGCTGCTTCTAACATTTCTGTTGGAATGTTTTCTGCGAACTGCTTCATCAGGAATACACCAAACGGCCAACCTACTGTAGGAAGGATAACCGCCCATATGGTGTCATGAAGTCCAAAGAATGCCATCTCTTTCAGTAACGGAATTAAGATAACCTGTTTTGGAAGTGCCATCGCACATACCATAAGAGAGAAAAGAAGTTCTCTTCCTGTAAATCTCTTCTTTGCAAGAGCATAGCCTGCTAAAGAAGCTGTCAGACAGGTAAGTACCATAGCCGCAACTGCCATAAATACTGTGTTGAACAGCCATTTTAAAGCAGGTTTGCTGAAAAGACGTACATAGTTATCAAGAGTTGGAGCCAGTGGGAACCACTGTGGTGTGGCACTGTTAATAGTAGCCGCATCTTTCAAAGAACCTGTAACGATCCAGTACAGAGGGAACAGGAATAAAAATGCCATTACTGCAAGGGCAATTACAGTAATAATTTTATATGGGGTCCATTTTTTTGCAGATTCCATTCTTATCCTCCTTTCCTAGTTCTCGCTGCCAAGTTTAAACTGAAGTGCGGAGAATAATGCAATAATGATCGCAAGGATTACACCCATCGCATTACCATAACCGAACTGGTCAAGCTTAAATACAACATAGTAAATATAATACATAATTGTCTGTGTAGAGTTGTTTGGTCCACCGGATGTTAACAGCTCAATCAGCGCAAAACACTGGAAACTGTTAATTGTTGTGATAACCAGAACATAAAGTGTTGTAGGCATAATGGAAGGCCATTTAATCTTCCAGAATGTCTGAAGATCTGTCGCACCATCAACCTGAGCAGCCTCAACGAGAGTCTTATCTACGTTTCCTAATGCAGAAACATAAAGTACGATTGGCTGGCCGATAGATGTAGTGAAAAGAATAATAATGATACACCAAATCGCAAATCTCTCATCACCGAGCCAGCTGATGTTCTCTTCAATCAGACCGGCACTGTTCAGTACATAGTTAAATAAACCTGTGTACTTATTGAACATCCACTTCCATACTACTGTAACGGCTACGGAACCTGTTACTACAGGAAGATAGAATACACAACGATAGAAAGATAATGCAAAATTACTCATCTTATAGATTGCAGATGCAACCCATAAAGAGAAAATTACTACTGCAGGTACGGAAACTACTACGATAAGGATTGTATTTTTCAATGCACGCATGAAAATTTCATCCTGGAACATTCTCACATAGTTACCAAACCCAATAAAATTGAATGATGTTGATGTGTAATCAAAGAAACTGTTGAATACACACATTACCATTGGAACTATAACAAAGGTAATAAAGAAGAACAAAGATGGAATCAGGAACATATAAGCGGTGAATGTTTCCTGTCTTGCCAGTACTTTGCTTCTAGGCTGTGTGCTTTTTGCCACCTTGACCTCTCCCTTCTCTTTTAGTTTACAAAAAAGCGCCACGCTCATAACGTAGCGGGCGCTTTCTTGATATGATTATGCAATTTAGTTTTTCACAAAACTCAAATCATAATTCTTATTTGTTAACAGCGCCTGTGTATGTAGCTACTGCCTGTTCAACTGCTGTGCCAGCGAATACTTCCTGAAGCATTCCCCACCAAGCTGTTCTCTGTTCTGCCCAGTTAGGAGCTACGTTGTAGTATGCGCCAAGATAAGGCATCATTGATGTGTAGTTGCCCATTCTAGCTTCGTCTTCTGTTCCAGCATATACGTTGCCGTAAGAAGCTTTAACTGGGAAGAATCCTGTAGCTTTTACAGATTCTTTACCCTGTGTTTCGTCATCACAGATAAATTTGATGAATGTTTTAGCTGCTGCAATCTTAGCATCGTCTTCATTGTTGAAGATACCGAAGCCCCAGATACCACCGCAAAGTTCAGGTGTTCCGTCATCAGATGGGAATGCCATAGCGTATGGTGTGAACTGAACCTGGCTAGCATAGTTAGCTTCGTTAGCTGCGTTCCAGCAGAAAGACATACCGATTGTTCCATTAGCGAAGAGCTGAAGTTCATCAGCTGCTACGATACCAGCGTCGTAGCTGAGGATACCAGCGTCTGTGTAAGCTTTAAGTTCTGTAAGAGCTTTTACGTTTTCAGCAGAGTCAGCTGTGTATAATGTGTAATCTTCGTTTGTGAATTTACCGGAGTAAAGGTTGTTAACTAATGCACGTGTACCCTGGTCGCCGCCCTGGCCGCCGCAGTAAACAACACCTGTTTCCTGAACAAGTCCGGAACCTGCTACTGCTTCAAGAGCTTTCTTGAAGTTTTCTGTTGTCCATGTACGTGTTTCAAGGTCAAGGTACTGAAGAGCGCCAGCCTGTTCAAATACTTCGTAGTTGATAGCCATGCAGTGTGTTGTCATACAGAATGGATATTCATAGAATACGCCGTTTTCCTGACAAGCTGCTACTACTGCAGGAGACTGTGCTTCGATGTCAGCTTTTGTATCTGCCCAAAGGTCAGAAATGTCTACCATTTTTCCTTTACGTCCCCAGTTAGAAACAAGTCTTTCTGGTCCTTCAAGAATGATGTCTGGTGCTGTGCCAGCTTCAAGAGCTGCTGTTACCTGGTTGTCACCGTTTGTGTAGTCAAGGTATTCAACTTTAACTGTGATTTCTGGGTGAACTGCGTTGAATTTTTCAATGAAGCCTTTAACTGTAGCTTCGTCGCCGAACTTACCTACTGGGTATGTCCAGAGTGTGATCTCTGTTGTGTCAGCTGCCTGATCTCCTGCTGGAGCATCATTTCCACCACATGCAACGAGGGAGAAAACAAGCATGCAAGCTAACAGCATTGCAAAAATCTTTTTCATTATAGGGGTCCTCCTTAAAATAAAAACTGTTTTTGTCAGTGAAATTGACACAAATCCACTAACTGTTATCATTAAAATCATACCTCTTTAGCGCAAAATAGTCAACGACTTTTTCTCCGATATAGGATAATTCCATCAATTTCACCACAAAATTCTACTCCGAAAATATACAAATATTACAATATCCTTTTCTTACACCCTTTCCACTTTGTCACTTTACCACAAAAAAGCACCTCGTCATCTATCTTCCGATTCCCTATTTTCAAAATATGTAATTTGTGTTATTATGCTATGTAATAACAATCGATTTGGAGAATTAGAAATGTTAAAAAATATCTTTAATCCGGACAATACCGTCTTCCGTTTTTGCGGCCGTCTGGCCGACGTACTAATGTTAAGCCTCCTTTGGCTCCTATGCTGCATTCCGATTATAACTATCGGCACTGCAACTGCTGCCTTATACAATTCTACAGTGAAGTATTTTCGAGGCAACGAGACATCCCCTTACATTCTCTTTAGAGACAACATGAAAGCCAACTTTAAAGACGGAATTCCAGTCAGCATTCTGATGATTGTCTTGCTTTTCTTATTTACATTTGAACTGACAGCCTTATGGAACGGAGCATTAAACGGATCTAAGACATCTTTTGTTTTTCTGATAGCACTTGTCATCTGTTCTTTTGTTCCGTTAAGTTTCCTTTCCTGGCTTACATCCATATTTTCACGATATGTGTTTACATTTCCTCAGCTTGTAATCACTTCGTTTAAATTCGTGTTTGCTCATCTGTTTAGTTCAATTATTCTCGGATTATTAATCGCAGCCAGCATTTATTTATGTTATCTGTTTGTATTCCCGCTCACTTTTTTACCTTGTTTTATTACATTACTAAGTTCATTTTTCATAGAGAAAGCATTTCTTAAACATTAATCCGACGAGTACACATCAAAAGGAGCGTCACTGTATTTAACAATACTGAGACACTCCTTTTTTATTTTTCCATTTTAAATTTATTTGACCGGAATTTTTACTACCATTTTTCTGACATAAGCAGGTTCTCCCGGAGCAACCCCAGGCATGTGAGCACAAAAAGGATCCATGATTAAAAATTGTCCCGCCTTCAGGACATGATATTCACCTTCTATTGTATTTGCAAAAAACATAATATCAGATTCTTCCTTATATGGATCAATCAAGTCTTTTTCTTCTATTTTGGAAATGTCTTTCAAATAAAAGCCTTCTTCTCCTTCAATAATATATTGAACATCAATATATTTTTTATGTGCTTCATATTTCTGTTCTTCACGCAGTTTTGTTGTATATCTCATTATGTTGACAAAAAGCCCTTCACTGTCCAAATCATACCTTCCGTCTTCATAATCATCCGCTTTAAAACGAATCATAAATTCATATGCTTTTTCTGATAATTTCTTTACATCCATTAAATCATTCATCGTCTTTTCTCCTCCAAATAAAATTAAAAATACTCTGAACATGCTTCCGCTACAGCACTAAAATCCTTTCTCCTCTGTTTCAGAAGCCATTCTATCAACTGAGTATGCTCATACGCATATTCTATCCCATCTCCATGGTCCATACCTGCCAATGAGATAAATTCCACTTTCCCACCGCACGCTTTCACTCCATCAACCATCAATTGGGAATAGATAACCGGAACAGTACCATCCTTCTCCCCATGCACAGCATATACCGGTGTAGAAATCAGATTAGAAGCTCGCCACGACATCCCGCCTCCTGCAACAGGTGCAATACCTGCAAAAAAAGTCGGATAATTAATACCCATAGACCAGGTACCGAACCCTCCCATACTTGCACCGGTTATCAGAATCCTGTCTTTTTTTATCTGAAATTTTTCTACAACTTCATCAATCAATGCTTTTAATTCTTTTACAATATTATCCCATGTATACTCCACCGGACACTGCGGGCAAAGAATCACCGCAGGAATTTTCAGCCCGGATTTAAGCAAACGAGGAAGTGCCCAGCGATCAACATGGCTAATATCTGTCCCTCGTTCTCCCGCTCCATGCAAAAATACGATTAAAGGATTATCTTCATACTTATCCGGATAAAACATCTGATAGCTTATTCCATATGAATTTTCGTTATGCAAACTGACTAACTTATTCATATTCTCTCCTTTCTTTCATTTATCATAACAATTCTGTTATCTCCAGTCAACTTACTGCAACACATTTTCATTTGTTAACTATAAAAAATATCCCCGGAAACGTTTGCTTCCGAGGATGTCTGGGATATTACTGTTTTATATATTCTAGCACTCTGCTTTCCAAAGGCCATGAAGATTGCAGTATTCATACACTGCGATTGGTTCATCATCTTCAGATAAAACAAATTCTGCGTATGGTTTCTGACCAGGTACAAGGTGTTTTGTCTGAACGCCTTCTTTGGATTCTAATGTAATCCATTCAATCCAGTGAACCTCTGCCATTGGGTGTTCTACGCTTCCTACCTGAACACGAACTACTTTGCCGTCTACTTCTACTGCAGGTACATGTTTTTCAGCTGCTCCATCAGATGTTCCAGGGATTAATTCTTCCATCTTCTGTCCGCAACACATTACAGGAACTCCTGAGTCGTGTGCCTTTGTGATAATGTTTCCGCATACTGGACATTTGTAAAATTTAACTGCCATAATGATATCTCCTTCCATTTATTTAATATTATAATAATGATTACTGTTATTGTTTGTAATTTTATAATATCATTTGTTTTCTCATTTGTCAACACTGTTTTTTATTTTTATAACTATATTTTACGCCAGTTACCTGTACTTTACAAGTTTCCATACCTATTATCATACATCTTTTTTCAAGCTTCCATTCTATACGAATCCTACTGGCAAGCCTTGGTACAGGACTCACGGATATTCAATTGATATCTTACTACTTCAAATCCGGGCCTATCCCTTCGGAGCGTTTTTGACACATAGGAAGAATTACTTCCTGAAAAATGAATCACCAGAAATGCCGGAAGGCGCATTCCAGGATTGTAAGCTGTCGCCAAGGTCCTGAGCAAACTCAGCCTTTGGCTCGTCGCTGGCACAAAAAATCCCCGGCAACCATATTGGTTCCCGGGGATTCAAATCACTTTATAACTTTATTAAGCTATAGGATTATTCAGCTTCTGCCATTTTAACGAATTTAGCGTATTTAGCTTCTGCTTCAGCTTTTGCTTTTGCGAATAATTCTTTTGCTCTTTCTGGGTTCTTACGAGCAAGTAAGTTGTAACGTACTTCGTTCATGATGAACTCTTCGTAATCCATTGTAGGAGCTTTAGAATCTAATGTAAATGGATTCTTGCCTTCAAGAGCTAACATTGGGTTGTATCTGAATAAGTGCCAGTATCCGGATGCTACAGCGTTCTTTTCTTCTGTCATCGCATTCTTCATACCGCCTTTGATACCATGGTTGATACATGGAGCGTAAGCGATAACTAAGGATGGTCCTGGGTAAGCTTCAGCTTCTGCTAATGCTTTTACAGTCTGGTTGTAGTCAGCACCCATAGCGATCTGAGCAACGTAGATGTAACCATAGCTCATAGCGATAGAAGCAAGGTCTTTCTTCTTAACTTCCATACCGTTTGCTGCGAACTGAGCGATAGCGCCTGTTGGTGTAGATTTGGAAGCCTGTCCACCTGTGTTGGAATAAACTTCTGTATCGAATACCATTACGTTAACGTCTTCGTTCTGAGCTAATACGTGGTCAACACCGCCATAACCGATGTCGTATGCCCAACCGTCACCACCGAAGATCCACTGGGATTTCTTGGATAACATGTCAGCGTCTTTAAGGATTTCGTTCGCTGCATCACAACCACAAGCGCTTAATGCAGCAACTAATTTCTTAGTAGCAACTGCGTTAGCATCACCGTTGTAGTATGTGCTTAAGTATTCAGCGATAGCTTCTTTCACGTCTGGGTTTTCAGCTTTTTCACCTAAAGCTTCTACTTTAGTTTTTAAAGCGCCTCTCATAGCTTTCTGAGCCATGAACATACCGAAACCGAATTCAGCGTTGTCTTCGAATAAGGAGTTAGCCCAAGCTGGACCATGTCCTTCTTTATTTACTGTATATGGTGTAGATGGAGAAGAACCAGCCCAGATAGATGTACAACCTGTAGCGTTGGCAATCATCATTCTTTCACCACATAACTGTGTGATTAATTTAGCGTAAGGTGTTTCACCACAACCTGCACAAGCTCCGGAGAACTCGAGTAATGGCTGTTTGAACTGAGAACCTTTCACGGATGCTGGTTTGAATTTAGCGATAACGTCTTCTTTGATATCTAATTCCTGACCATATGCGTATACATCCTGTTCTGCTAACTGTGTATCAAGTGGCTGCATTTCAAGAGCTTTGTTGCCCTTCTTGCCTGGACATACGTTTACACAAGATCCACAACCTGTACAGTCAAGAGCGGATACTGTCATAACGAATTTGTACTGTGGCATACCTGTCATAGGAAGGGATTTTGTTCCTTCTGGAGCAGCTGCTAATTCTTCTTCTGTCATCGCGATTGGACGGATTACTGCATGAGGACATACATAAGAACAGAAGTTACACTGGATACAGTTGTCTGGGTTCCACATTGGAACGTCAACAGCGATACCACGTTTTTCGAATGCTGCAAGACCCTGTGGCATTGTACCATCTACATAATCCATAAATGCAGATACTGGTAAGCTGTTAGCCATCTGGCCGTTAACGTAAGCCTGAATGTTGTTAGCGTAATCAACAGCATCCTGTCTGTTACCTGTAACAACTTTAGCGATGTTTTCATCTGCACAATCAGCCCAATGAGCAGGAACTTCGATTTCAACTACGTTTAATGCACCAGCGTCGATAGCGTCGTGGTTCATCTTAACGATAGCATCACCTTTCTTGCTGTAGGATTTTGTAGCAGCGTCTTTCATGTACTGAATAGCATCAGCTTCTGGAATGATACCGGAAAGTTTGAAGAATGCAGACTGAAGAACTGTGTTGATACGTGTTCCAAGTCCTACTTCTTTACCAATCTTGATACCATCGATTGTGTAGAATTTGATGTTGTGTTTAGCCATGTAAGCTTTAACCTGGCCAGGAAGCTGTTTTTCAAGTTCAGCCATATCCCAGCTGCAGTTTAATAAGAATGTGCCGCCATCTTTAAGATCCTGTACCATGTTGTACTTTCTTACATAAGATGGGTTGTGGCAAGCTACGAAGTTAGCTTTGTTGATTAAGTATGTTGCTTTGATTGGGTCTTTACCGAAACGTAAGTGGGAAATTGTAACACCACCGGATTTCTTGGAGTCATAATCAAAGTAAGCCTGAGCATACATATCTGTATGGTCACCAATGATCTTGATAGAGTTCTTGTTAGCACCTACAGTACCGTCAGCACCAAGACCCCAGAATTTACAGCTGATAATGCTTTCTGGTGTTGTGTCAAGAGCTTCACCAACTTCAAGGGATAAACCTGTAACGTCATCGTTGATACCGATTGTGAATTCAGCTTTGTTTGTGTTAGCGAATGTTGCTACGATCTGAGCAGGTGTTGTATCTTTGGAACCTAAACCGTAACGGCCAGCGTTAACCATAACGTTAGCAAATTTGCTGCCTCTTAATGCTGCAACAACGTCTAAGTATAATGGTTCACCTGTAGAACCTGGTTCTTTTGTTCTGTCTAATACGTTGATAACTTTCACTGTTTCAGGAAGAGCTTCGATTAATCTTTCAGCTACGAATGGTCTGTAAAGACGAACTTTTACTAAACCAACTTTCTGACCAGCAGCTACCATATGTTCAACTGTTTCTTCGATTGTTTCACATACGGAACCCATAGCTACGATAACGCTTTCAGCATCTGCAGCACCTACATAGTTGAATAACTTGTAGTTTGTACCGATCTTAGCGTTAACTTTGTCCATGTATTCTTCTACGATTGCAGGAATTGCATCATAGAATTTGTTCTGAGCTTCTCTACCCTGGAAGTAGATGTCAGGGTTCTGAGCAGAACCACGAAGAACTGGATGTTCTGGGTTTAAAGCACGGCGGCGGAATGCGTCAACTGCATCCATGTCTACCATTTCTTTTAAGTCATCGAAATCCCATGTTTCGATCTTCTGGATTTCATGAGATGTTCTGAAACCGTCGAAGAAGTGTAAGAATGGAACACGGCCTTTAATTGTAGATAAGTGAGCTACTGCACCAAGGTCCATAACTTCCTGTACAGAAGAAGAACAAAGCATTGCGAAACCTGTTGCACGACATGCATAAACGTCCTGATGATCACCGAAGATAGATAATGCGTGTGTGGCTAATGCACGTGCGGAAACGTGGATTACACATGGTAATAATTCACCAGCGATTTTGTACATGTTAGGGATCATAAGTAAGAGACCCTGGGAAGCTGTGTATGTTGTTGTTAACGCACCAGCCTGTAAAGAGCCGTGTACTGCACCGGCAGCACCACCTTCGGACTGCATTTCAGTTAATTTAACTGTGTTTCCGAAAATGTTCTTAAGACCTTCTGTTGCCCACTGATCTGTGTAGTCAGCCATTGGGGATGATGGTGTGATTGGGAAAATAGCAGCTACGTCTGTAAATGCATATGAAGCATGAGCAGCAGCTGTGTTACCATCCATGGTTTTCATTTTTCTTGCCATTTTGAGTTGTCCCTCCTAAATAATTTTGCTAAATTTTAGCATTTGGTAGCATTATAATTAACAATATCAGTCTTTCGGAAACCAATATTGTTCATTTTATAGCCATATATTTATCATTATACATTATTTCTCATTTTTTTAAAGCACAAAATTAAGGAATTTTTGTATTTTTACGTATTTTTTTCTGTACAAAATTGTACTGATTCCACAACGCTGATACTTTTTTAACATTTTCGGTATAACTTCTTCTTTTCCGCTTCTACAATTCCTCTTTTTGCAGATAGTTAAGAGCTTCTTTCCCCGTATCCACAAGCACTTTCATGGCTTCCACCGGGTACTGTCCTGCTGCTGTTTCACCGGTTAACATAACGGAAGACGCTCCATTTTGTACCGCATGGAAAATGTCCGTCACTTCTGCCCTTGTAGGAACGGCACACTGAATCATAGAATTGAGCATCTGAGTCACAACCATAAAGGGTTTGTCCGCTTCCCTGCAAATGTCGGAAATCTTCTGCTGCACAACCGGAAGTTTGGGCAGAGGCATCGCGTTGCCAAGGTCACCTCTTGCAATGACAATCACATCACAGTATGGCAGAAGTTCTTCTACTTTTTTAACGCCCTCCATATTTTCAATTTTGGCAAAGATTCTTACCTTTTCCGCTCCATAGGCTTTGAGTGCATTGCGAAGTTCAATCAGGTCTTCTTTTCCTCTTACAAAAGGCTGCATTACTGCTGTCACACCATACTCTGCGGCATGTTTTAAATTTTCATGATCCTGTGCTGTAAGGGGCGGATTCTTAATCTGACAGCCCGGAAGGGCAAGGCTCTTTCTGGAAGAAAGATGTCCTCCTCTTGTGACTTTGCAAAGGGAGTGATCCGCTTCTGTCTTTTCTACCACTAATTCAATTTTTCCGTCATCCATAAGAAGAACCTGTCCGATGGTCAAATGCTCTTTTACGAAAGATGGAATCGGAATTGTGCCATATCCCTGTGTGTTTAGCATCTCATCCCATATCAAAACAATCTGGTCATCCATATCTAACTGAAGTGTTTCGGTAAGATCGCCAATACGGATTTCCGGACCAATCAGATCAATTAATAAGTCTGCTTCTTTTCCTGCTTCTGCAGCTGCATCTTTATAAATCCGAATCCATTCTTTACTGTCTTTTAAACTTTTGTGCGAAAGGTTCAGCCGGATTCCTGTCATGCCGCAGTGAAACATCTGAACCAGGGTATCTGTATTGATACAGGACGGACCTAATGTTCCATAGTATTCTAAAGTTTTATGTTTCATTTCTATTCCTTTTTATCCTTAATGATGTAAAACTATTTTATCAATCAGGAAATTCACAGGAATTCCCTCGTCAATCACCGGAAGCACCAGAAGGTGCATTCCGGGATTGTAAGCGGTCGCCAATGTCCCGAGCAAGCTCGGACTTTGGCTCGTCGCCAGCACAAAAAAGGAGACAGCCGATATATCCCTTCTTCTGTCTCCATTAAATGTCTTACTTATTATCTTCCGAATTTAACTGGTTCCGGATATTCTTCGCCAAATGTGTCTACAGTTACAGAAGCCATCACCTGTGGTTCATATGGTTTGTCCTGATAATCTGTTGCCGTTTCAGCAATCGCATTTACTACTTCCATACCTTCGATTACTTTACCAAATGCTGCATACTGTCCGTCAAGGTGTGGAGAATTTTTATGCATGATAAAGAACTGGGAGCCTGCAGAGTCCGGCATCATGGAACGGGCCATGGAAATTACGCCTGCTTCATGTCTTAACATGTTGCTGATACCGTTAATTCTGAATTCACCTTTAATGGAATAACCTGGATTTCCTGTACCTGTTCCAAGAGGACATCCGCCCTGAATCATAAAGCCGCGGATAACTCTGTGGAAGATAAGTCCGTCATAGAAGCCTTTGTTTACTAAAGAAATGAAATTGTTTACTGTATTTGGGGCGATTTCAGGATAAAGCTCTACTTTAATCATACCGCCGTTTTCCATTGTAATTGTTACGATTGGATTTGCCATGTTGTTTCGTCCTTTCTAGTTTCGTTTCTGTATTGATTCACTGCCTTTTATCATACAATATTTTTTTTAAAGTTGCAATGCAAGAAAAGGGTGTGTCAGATAATAGAATCCTGTCTCGGCTGGATTTATATATGTATCCCGACAATCATTCCTGACTGTCAGGTATCTTTCTCACTTCAATTCCTAAATATTTAATCTAATCTTCTACTTTTCCAACAAAGCGATACACAATCGTTATCTCCTGTTGTTTCACTCCATTCACTTTCTGTGAATGTCCTATTTCAATCTTCTCGATTAACTGATTGACCATAGTTTCAGATAATTCTTCTATGGTCAGATACTCTTCTAAGACGCTTTTCAGCTTCTCTACGCTCTTTTCGTAGTCTTCCTGACTATTTAATTCCACATCGATCATCGAAAGTCTTGCTGACAGCTTTTTCTGCTCCTTCGTATACTCACTTAACATCTCATGATAGCTTTCACTATCCAGCAAATCTTCTGCAAAATCCTCATAAAGTTTTCGAATTATCTTCTTCAAAGATGTTAATCTCTTCTGAATTTTATTCTTTTCCTGTTCCAGTTTTACAAGATTCTTTCGAGATTTCTTCTGCCTCTGGATTCGTTTTAAGAGTTCTCCACTTTTAATCTGCTTTACAATTCTCTGTACACTTTTTAAGACTTCTGCATACAAATCTTCGTAGTAAATCTGATGATGGTGGGTACATTCCTCTGGATTCTGGAAATGATTCGTACATCGAATCAAAGGATACGTTCCACTTTTTAAAGGTTTCATCATCATGGTCATATGGTGTCCACACTCTGCACAGAAAGTCAACTTTTGAAAGATGTTCTGGAATTCATGTTTCTTTGGTCTGTGTCTGAGTCGAATCAATTGCTGGACTCGTTCGAAGTCTTCCCGACTTATGATAGCCTCATGTCTGTCAGAAACAATGATGTGTTTTTCGACTGGTATGGAGATACGTTCCTTGGTCTTGTAATTGGAAATCTCATAGCGATGATTCACCATATCTCCCACATAAACTCGGTCTTTTAGAATCGCTCTAACCGTCTGATAACACCATCTGAAAGAAGTTTTTCCATTTTTCAGGTATCGTTCAAACCTGGTATCACCTTTCATTGCTTTGTAAGAGCCCGGTGTTAAAATCTGATTCTCTGTCAGGAGTCTGCTGATCTGCACCAGACTTTTTCCACTTAGTGCAAGTTTAAAAATCTCTTTTACAACATCAGAAACTTCCTCATCCACAATCAGATGGTTCTTGTCCATTGGATCAATCTTATAGCCATATGGTGTCTGTGCACTAATGAAAAGTCCTTTGTAAGCTCGTTGCCTTTTCGCTACTTTCACCTTTCGCGACAAGTCTTTTGCATACATATCGTTGAGAATATTCTTGAATGGTGCAATGTCATTATCCTCTCGGTTGGTATCAATCCCGTCGTTCACAACAATATATCTCACATGCTTTTGCTGAAAATACACCTCTGTGTAATAACCAGTTTGGATATAATCTCTACCAAGTCGGCTTAAGTCTTTGGTGATTACCAGATTGATTTTGCCATCTTCGATGTCTTTTAACATTCTCTGAAACTCTGGTCTTTCAAAGTTCAGACCAGAAAATCCATCGTCCACATAGACATCAAACACATGGAAATCATGCTCCTTACAGTACTTTTCCAGTATCATCTTTTGTGTTCCAATGCTGACACTTTCCCCGGCCTGCTCATCATCTTTACTTAATCTACAGTACAATGCTGCATTATAAATTTTGTTCTCATTAATCATCTGTTCCATTTTTTAATTCCTTTCCGGAATAAAATGAATCCTGAGATTGTTCGGTTACATTCATTATACTCGATGAATTATGCTGTAGCAACTGGTAGGATTCGGATTGAAATGCAGAAAGAAATACATCCTCCAAGGATTGTTTCCCATTGAATCTTTCGTGAATAATTAGCTTCGTTTTGTTCATTTTCAACCTCCTATAAGTGAGAAAAACCAATGAAAGAATTAACTTCTTTTCACTGGTTTCCTCACTCAAAGGCTAAAATGTACCCCTATTTTTTAAAAAACTATTTTGTTTACTTGGATAGCCAGAAATTCAATACACTATACTAGCAAGCAACGTATTTGGATAGCCACGGGCTTCCAAATACACTTGTCAGGAGATTCCTGAAACCTTTTATCATGATTCCATTAAAACTATAGTAATTCAAATCCACCAATGCTATCATTCTTAGGCAAATCTCTATCTTTAAGATTATAATGCTTTTTTCCTTTTTTACACCATACATAAGGAATATTTAAACATGGGGTTAAATCGCCACTTTCTATCTCCATAGAAAAAGTAAATGTTTTTAAATTTGGCATTTTGAAAAGAAAATTTAAATTCATTAGTTTATTTTTACCAAACAACGATAGATGTTCAAGGTTATGCATTTGATTTAAAAAAGAAAAATCTGTAATCTTAGGGCAATTTTCAATCGAAAGAGCGCGTAAAGTATTTGATATCTTTGATATTTCACTCATATCACTCAACTTTCTCTCATAATCCACAGACAACCACTGTAGTTTTTTAAAATTACCTATTCCTCTCAATGAATTTATTCCTGTTCTTAAAATATCCAGCCTTTTTAAACTTTCATAACTACTCATATCATCAAAATCAGAAATAGCCATATTAGATATATCCATATATTCAACCAACTCAAGCTCCTTGAAATTCAGATGTCCTTTTCCAGACATCCACACTTCTTTTAGCCCATTAATACGCGAATAATCAAGAGTGGTAACCGTAGGCTCAAAATGATCTCTATATTCAGTAATTGCTGTAAGATATTTTATTTCAGGTATATCATACAACGGTGAATAGTCAAATTGGTCTGGTGCAGATTTAGCAGGAATAATTTGAAAGCATTTTAATGATGGACAGCGATGAATAAACTCTATATTCTCGGCGATTATACAAGCCTTTTCAAGCTTATATTTATTAATAACCTCAATATGTTCTTCTAATGATTTTTTTGAAAATGATTTTTGTGGTGTAATAGAATTGCTATTTTCAGGATATCTAATTACAATTGCATCTAATACATTTGCTGGCTTATCGATAGATGTGAAAATAAAACCTTCTCTTTCAACACAATGACAAAAGTCAAAATTTGTTATTATTTCATTTAAATTAGTCATATTTAATACCTTCTCAAGTTATTGTATAACTTTTTACCTGGGCTCCAATTAATATTATATGTACTCGCATTTTTAACACCTTTATATGTTTGTAATGCAAATTCTTCTATAAATGCCTTATCTGGAGTTTTAGTAGCTTTCCAACGAATAGATGTAACTGTATCGCCCAAATTATCATTTAACGGAAGCTTTTTTGTATGATTGACCGCAGACTCAATCGCCCTTGAATAAGGCCCTTTTCCAACGTAATTCTTGCCACTCGCATATACAATTTCATAAGTCCCAACAGAATCACTGATTTTAACCTTCTTTTTTAAAGCTTTTGCCGCTGCCACAACATCATCCATTTTATTGCTTGCTCTGACTATCTTTACCGATTCACCTATTCCTGTAACGAATGGAATCAAATCTACTGCATCTCCAACCATGCCAGCCCATGCCCACACATCTCCAGGATTCAGAGCAACTTCTACTACACTACAAGCTAATGATCCAACATCAATCACAGTTTCCCATATGGCGCCTGTTGAGTCTTTTCTCGTAATCGGATTATTATCACAATAAGCATATAGATTCTTATCATACAAATCACTATCGATACCTAAAACATCCGTTGTATCTGCACTTATAAACCTACCAACCTCAGGATCATAATAACTTGAGGATACATAATAGAATCCTGTCTCCGCATCATAGCAGTATCCTATTATCCTCTCCGGATATTACAATCCAACCTCGGCTGGATTGATATAAGTATCCGAAGCGAACAACGAAAAGCATCATCCACTTCGGATTGTAATTCTTATGTAATATTACCCGCTGAAATGCAATACATTATATCAGCAAGCGACATATTTGGATTGCCACAGGAATCTAACACACTTATCAGGAGATTCCGGAAACATTTTTACTCTAAAATTTCTATTACAGGAGAAAGATTCAAGCCTCCCGAAAGTTTATTTTGTTTTAGCAATTGATAGAACCGTTGCGAAATTATGTACAAGGGATAAGCAATTCCTTCTCCCCATATTCTTTCTGTGACATATAGATCATCTTGCATTTCAAGTTCCGATACATTTAAATGTAATTGATATGTATCATCAATAAAAAATTGTTCTTTTCCACATATATGACATACTTCTTTTCGTTCGCCATGTCCAAATTCAATATGGTCATTACAAATAATGTTTGACGTCTTCACTTGAAATAAATGCTCACTGTAAATACCTTTTTTATTTCTTACATTTTCAAATTTAATTCCTCGCAGAGAGTTATTTTTAACCATTTCACAAACCCTATAATCTGCAAACAATTCTGCAAATCCTGTGTCCTCTGTCCAAAAAGCTGTGGAAGTCTTCATGGATGGTTCTTTCTTTACAACAAATGAATCTTTTTGTCTTTTATGATTCACTTTTTCTACTCCCATAGAAGATATCCATTCGCAAGAGTATTCGTATGCTTCTTCACTATTAACAATATCAATACTCTGCTTTTTCGGCGTCAAAACTAACCAGTTTGCAGTATTAATTTCTGATGCTGAATAAGTTACAAAAACAATAGGATCTCTCACCCTTAGATTTCTAAGTTCATTTAAAGTTCTCTCTAAATCCGAATTATTACTCCACAACGAAAATATAATCCTATCACCAGTAATATTACATTCGCTTTTTTTATATTTGATTCCTTTCAAACATAAATATTTTTCCAAATCTTTTTTATAAAACTCACAAAAATAGTATTCATATTTCATGACCATTCTCCGTTATTTTACCAATGAATATATCACAGTTCCCATTAACCTTGGATTATTAGAATATACTTGAGCTGCTGCCTTGACCACCTGAACATCATTATATTTTTTGCCATACTTCAATATTTCTCTCCAAGCTTTCGTATACCCTTTATGAACCTTTTTATCCAAAGCAATACTTAACATTTTACTTTCACTTCCCAAATTTAAGGAATCTGCAAATCTTTTTTCTATATGATGAACTTCTTTTCCTAATCCCTTGTTATTTTTTCTCAAATTACCATATGTATCAATTGCATCTGCTGTGCCTTCTGCAATTTTGGATGATGTTCGTAATGCTTTTATCGTTTCACCCACGCCTGTTACAAAAGGTATTAAGTCAACTGCATCCCCCATTAATGCCGCCCATGCAGTTAAATCAGTGGGATTCATAGTAACTTCGACTGCGCTCCAGGCAAGAGTAGCAATATCAAATGCCGTTTCTGCCATGGTTCCTAAAACATCTTTAAAACAGATTAGATTATTATTACAGTATGTAAATAAATTTTTTTCTGACAAGCCTGCGCAATTTAATGTCAGCACATCTGTCGTATCAGCATTCAAAAACCTACCAACCTCAGGATCGTAGTATCGGCTTCCAAGATAATAGAACCCCGTCTCGGCTGGATTTATACGTGTATCCAGAAACAAACAATTTCCATATAGCATTCACTTCGGATTATAATTCGTATAGCATTTCAACTTCAGCTACTGAAATATAATTTTTCAGTAAACACCGACTCAAATTAGCCACAACAGTCATCAGAATGTACTTGCCAGATTATTTATGGTGTCTTTATATTTAATTACTTTATAATTTCGTATTCCATTTTAACATTCCATTCATCCATTTTTTCTAGAAATATTTTTTCATCGACTGCATAAGTATGCGGATATAAATATCCTCCTTTAGGCTCATTCTCTAACAAAAAATTAACACATATCAATGAACATGGTCGAAAAACGACGCAATAATTCATCGGCTTAATTCCATGAAAATTGAGTTTATTTTTTTTATAGAAAATTGCTCCTTTAATATACTGATTTCTATTTCCCCATGCATTTTTAAAATATACGATTTTTTTTAGCTCAAGTTCATTCCATTTGTATTTTTTTTTGTACCACAAAAAAATAACTTCACATCCATGTTTATTCATAACAATGGTTCTATCTATTGCCATCCATTGTCGAAATACGAATAACAATGGTATACCTCCACAGATAATACCTACTAAAATATTTCCTGAATCAGCATATATATAAAGGGACATTATTAACAACACTATTATTACCATAATCAATATTCTACTATTTCTTTCATCGCTATCAATTATCATTATTCCACCCCTTTCGCATTATTAATATGCTCTAGCCCCAGTTACTCGCATAAATTTATGGTAATCCATAGGAAGATTGGCTCTATGTGGTTTCCAAATTTTACCTGTATATGGTTTGCTCTTTCTTTTATTGTTTTGCACAACTGCATTATTGGATATGCTTGTAACAAGACTCATGCCCGCTCCTATTGTAGTATCAACAACAGTTTTTACCGTAATTCCATGTACATCATTTGACAACCCTGCGAGATTGCTTATACTGAATACCGTGGTCGTGACTGTCGTTAAACCAGAAAAAATAACTGCTCGCATGTTGCCACCTTTTCTATAACTATCATTCATTGCAAGAGCCGCACTTGCAATGCCCACAACTAAATCTCCATATGATGAAGCTCCTAACATTCCAATACCAACGTCTTTAACAAAACCAGAAAAAGTATAATCATCTCCTGTTACTACTGAAGTTAAAACAGAGGAAAAAACATTTATTCCTATATTAACTAAGGCTACTGTCCAAAATTCTCCGTCCTCGTCAACACGCATAACAGGATTATTATCACAATAAGCGTATAGATTCTTATCATAAAGATCACCAGATACACCTAAAACATCTGTCGTATCCGCACTTATAAACCTGCCAACCTCAGGATCATAATACCTGGTGGATACATAATAGAATCCCGTCTCCTCATCATAGCAGTATCCCCTGTAACG
>SVDY01000040.1 GCA_015057665.1 Lachnospiraceae bacterium
GTTGGATACTGGGCATCTAAAGAAGACGTTATCAAGAACTGGCAGATCTCCAAGATCTTCGATCCAGCTATGGATCCTGCTCACAGAGATGAAATCTGTGCTGGTTGGGCTAAAGCTGTTAAATGCTCTTTCGGTTGGGCTAAATAATAAGGCTTACGCTTGATAAAGTTATAGTATAAAAAATTTGGGAGAGAAGTTTTACTTCTCTCCCTTTTTATTGGAAATCCATTATTAAAAATCTACCAGTGAGAAAATCAGCCCACTGTACCAAGAATAATCTAAGAACCAAAAATGACTGCCTTGCTCTATTGCACATTCTTAAGCATCATATAGGTAACTGCATTTTGTTCAATCTTTTCAATCTCTTCCTTTGTAAGCTCACGCACCACTTTGGCAGGACTTCCAAGAAGCAGTACCCCGTCTGGAAATTCTTTGCCTTCTGTCACAAGGGCGCCTGCACCTACAATGGAATTATTGCCTATTTTACAACCATTTAAAAGAATTGCCCCCATACCGATCATAGTACGATTACCGATTGTGCAGCCATGGACAATCGCATTATGGCCTATTGTTACCATGGAGCCGATTTCACACGGATGGGCAAGATCACAGTGAACAACTGCACCATCCTGAACATTACTGCCATCTTTAATCGTTATCTTGTTAAGATCTGCCCGAACAGTTGCGTTGTACCAGATGCCGCATTCTTCTCCTACTTCTACATTTCCAATTACATCTGCACTATGTGCAACCCATGCACTTTTCGCTATTTTTGCATTTTTGATCATATTCTTTTTAAATCTAAACACAGGCTTTTCAATTACAAAAGCCACGTCAGATCGTCCTCCTTTTTTAGTTAATCTAATTATACTAATTCTTCACAAGTCAGACAAACACTACAATTGTTTTAAAACAGCAACAACTGCTTCTATATTCTCTTTCTTTGTACGCCAGACAGTATATTCACTCAATCCATCAAGTCCCATATAGACATTTTCTTTTCGATATATCATCTCGCTGTCCAGCACTTCTTTTCCGGACATGTGATATACTGCTGCCCCTGTCTCTTCATAGACTTTGGCTATTACACCGGCATCCACGCCGCTGCCCACAAGAATCTGAATTCTGTCATCTGCAATCTCTATAAGTTTCTTAAGACATGCAAGACCATCGGTACAATAATTTTCCTGTCCGGAAGTAAGAATACATGATACACCATGTTCCACACAACGTTCCAGTTCTCTATATGGATCTTTGCACATATCAAAAGCGCGATGCATGGTAACCCATAGCCCATCCGCAGCAGCAATCATACGATCCATTGCTTTCCAGTCCACACTGCCGTCCGGAGCTAAGGCACCAATTACTACGCCGTCTGCTCCATGTTCTTTAAACATTCGGATTTCTTCACACATAATACTAAGCTCATGCTCTGTATAACAGAAATCTCCGAAACGGGGACGAATCAGGACATGGATCCGATTCTCACATGTCTTTCTAATTTGTTTGTAAAGAGCAAGGGATGGGGTCGTACCACCAATCATGAGATTTCCGCACAATTCTAAACGGTTGGCTCCAGCTAAAGTCGCAATTACGGCAGATTCTGTACTGTCGATGCAGGCTTCTAATATATAGTCTTTCATAAAGAAGCTTCCTCCAGTTTTTTTCTTTTTTCATCACAGATTTGAATATATTCTCTTTGCAGCCTCTCATTCCGCCGGAGATAATGTTTTCCGGACCACAAATGAGTGAGTAAATCCTGCTTTTCCATCAGATTCCTGTAATCCAGTAACATCTTCACCAAAAGCCCTTCTGCTTCTGCACACATGCCAAGAATACGCTGTTCCGCAAACACCATACACTGCATTCCTGTGTCCGGTGTGTTTTTCTCATTCCGCATAAAACGTACCGCTTCTGTCACATAACGTTTTTTGAATTCATTGTCTCTGAGATAGACAAAGGACGTATTGAGCGGTCTCGCATGTTTCGACCATTGATTAGGAAACTGATATTCTTCTTTCATATTAAAATAAGAAAAATCCGGATAAACCATCCCATGAAAGTCTTCATCGTGAGTTACGATTACGTCTTTCCCTTTCACCTCGATTGGTCTCCATACAATCATGTCCATATCCAGAAGAACACAGGGAGCCTCTATCAGTTCCAATGCCTGTATCTTCCCAGCCGCCCAATATTTTTTCGGATACACACCATAATTACAGTCATCCAGAAGAGGAAGAATCCCATCATAATGCTCGTCCATCTTTTGGGAACTCATGTATTCTGCCCCTTTAGAATCTGTAATCAGATAAATGGGGCCATTATATTTTCTCCAGGCCGCTGCAGACAAACGGGCTGTGGCCAGTTCAAATTCCGCCATGGAATAAGTGCCGGATGAATGAATCACCTCAAACGGTCTGGTCCATAAAACATGGTATGCGGTCAGTTTTTCTCTCCGTCCTTCCCCTTTCCAGGGTACTCTTTGGATATTCTCCATGCCGACCGCCCCGAAAAACTTTGTTCCATCTAAAAAATCACTGAAATGTTCCATCTTACTGTGTCAGCCTTCTTGCATTATCGGAATGAGGGTCTGCTATGATTGTTTCCAGTTCCAGCTGGTCATCTTTCGCCAATTGGTGAAAGACCTCTTTTGTTCCCATAATCACTGAACAGGATTTTTCAGAAAGAATGAAATGATCATTCATATCCATATCTATAATATCCGTTATAAGGTATCTGGATTGTCCGTCTTTCTCATTCCACAGAATGAGGCTTCCGTCTTCACAGAGGAAAATCCAGTGGGAAGCAAGCACTCGAAAAGCTTTTTTGATAGGATGAAGAGTCACATCTTTCCATTCCTGTTCTTTGTTTTGTTGCGAAAAATAATTCACAGCATTTTTTACCTTCTTTCCTTCATAAGGGACAGGCTGGAAAATACTTGAATTGGAGCGTTCCACAAAAACATGATAGGTAATCAGTTCCACATAATCGCTCCACCCTTTGTACTGTGTTTCCTCTGATTTTACCTTTTCCATTACAAGTCTTACATTATCTTCTCCGTATTGCTTCAGGAAATCACGATAGATATCCATATTCATAAAGTGGAATTTAAGAAGCTGCTCCTGTTCCTGACCGTTGTCTTCCGGAACGGAAACACCTGTATAAGGCGGTGTTGTTTTGTAGACAGGTTTATGTTCCACTTCTACTATCTGTTCCCCAAAATCATAAATCTGTTCATTCACATAAGAACAAATCAGTCCGCTTTGTCCGTTATATCCAAAAGCATGATACTGTTCATCCTTGTCTCTGATTACAAAAAGACTGTCTTTGGCATATACAGAAACGGCATTGGAAAATCCCTGAAATGCTTCTGCCCACACACTGTCTACATCGTCTCTGCGGATAAACCTGGCATCTCCCGTCTCCGTAATCGAAAGAATGTCTCTGTATCCAATTGCCCCATCTTTTATCTTAGTACCAACAAGGTCTGCGTCCTTTGCTCCATAACCAAGAGTATATAATTTTCCACTCTTATTAAGAAGAATTGCTTCGCGGCTTCCTGCACACACCTTCACAAAAGGTTCTGTCCACTCTTTCCCAACTGTTCTGTTTACAGTAAAGGATTTCGCCCCCTTGCCTGCCAAAATCTTCTTTGTATTGCCGATTCCAAGAAGAACTTCTCCTGTTCTTTTTACAATCAGCGCTGTATCCGCCCAAACTGAGACATCTGTTGTATCTGAAAGGCTGTGCTCCGGTTTTGAAGAAGCCTTCCATTTGTCCAGTTCCTCATTTTCGCACAAAACAGGTTCATAGACAGAATTATTCACAACGGTCACCCAGGCTTCATAAGTCCATCTTCTGTTTTCGATAATCTTTTTTCCAAATAATTTATTCTCGTATCTGGCAGAAAGCAGTTCGTCTTTACAACGGTCTACATAGACAATCACATTGTCTGCCGTGTGCTGTTTTACCAGTTCCTTATAGAATTCCTGATCACGGACATAATTATGGGCAGTATGTCGAAGGTCGGAATCCACCACATCTCTTGCATCATAGTTGTTGATTTCACATTCGAATTCCTGCTTCACTACTTCCCACCTGATGACTTCCTTTTCTTCCTTCGGTGTGATTCTGGAATCATACCGAAAATCAGGATCCATAGGAGGCTGACGGTTATTCTGCCCAAATGCATACACTTTCCCATCTTCTGTCTCAATCCAGTAAATATCAGCCGGTACAGCATATACTTTTGAAGCCCCTGTAAACCCAGGGAATCGTTTTACATAATCAGATTCTCCCACCATGCATACTTCCCCGCTTTTCGTCACATAAATGACAGCAGTTCCGCCCAGTGCAGCGTGTTTTACATTACGGGCAAGCAAAACAGGCTTCACAAATGGAATCAGCTCTGGAAGACGTCTGTCAAACCGTCCTCTGAAGTTTTCACCAAACACATACAAATCTCCGTCTTTATTCAGAATCAGACCTGAATGCCTGTCTCCTGCAAATACTTGGGTTTTTCTTATTTCCATACTTTCTACTCCTTTTTGCTCTGCGGCCTGTTTCAGAATTGAATTTTATAAAAAATCGAAAGATAACTGATCGCTCTCCGGAAGCCCTTTTAAAATTCCGAATTCCACCATCTTATCAATGACCGTCTTTGGTACTTTCGTACGGTTTCTGAAGTTCTCAAGAGAAGTATAAGGTCCATCTTTCGTTGCTTCTTTTACTGCTTCTGCCGCCTTCTCGCCCATACCATCGATAGAACTTAAGGATGGCATAATTTTTCCATCAATAATCTGGAACCGTTTATCATCGGCAACATTTAAATCAATCGGACAGAATTCATAGCCGCGGGCATACATCTCCTGAACAAGACGCATATCTTTTAAAGTATCCTGGTCTTTCTTACTGAGCATATCCTTCGGAGTGTTGATAAGCTGGGTAAGATTTCGCTCGATCACATCTTTTCCCTGACACATCATTTCATAGGAAAATGCTGACGCACGAATACTAAAGAATGCGGTGTAATAAGCAAGAGGATGGAATACCTTAAACCAGGCAATCCTCCAGGCCATCATAACATAAGCTGCCGCATGAGCTTTCGGGAACATGTACTTGATTGTCTTACAAGAGACAATGTACCAATCCGGAACGCCGTGGGCTTTCATCTCATCTTCCCATTCCGGTTTTAATCCTTTACCCTTACGAACAGACTCCATAATCGTAAAGGACAAACCTTTCTCAATACCACAGTTGATTAAATAAACCATAATATCGTCTCGACAGCAGATACAGCCGGAAAGTTCTGCATCTCCTCTGGCAATGATATCTTGGGCGTTACCAAGCCATACGTCTGTACCATGAGACAGACCGGAAATACGGACAAGGTCAGAGAAACTCTTTGGCTTGGTATCTACCAGCATCTGGATAACAAAGTCCGTACCGAATTCCGGAATACCTAAAGACCCAAGAGGGATTCCATGGATATCCTCCGGTTTGATGCCCAGAGCATCTGTATTATGGAATAAAGACATTACATCCTTGTCATCTAATTTGATGGTTTTTGCATCGATACCTGTCAAATCTTCCAGACGGCGAATCATTGTCGGATCGTCGTGTCCCAGAATATCCAATTTTAACAGGTTGTGGTCAATGGAGTGGTATTCATAGTGAGTGGTAATAATCGGCGTGTTCGTATCATTGGCCGGATGCTGAATGGCTGTAAAATCATAAATTTCCTTATCATGAGGCACTACAATAATTCCTCCCGGATGCTGGCCGGTGGTTCGTTTTGCACCTGTACATCCTTCTGCGATTCGTTCCATCTCACACCGCCGTTTTACAATCTCACGTTCCTCGAAATACTTATATACATAGCCAAATGCTGTCTTTTCCGCCATGGTACCGATAGTTCCCGCACGGAAAGCCTTTCCCTTACCGAAGATAACTTCCACATAGGCATGGGCTTTGGCCTGATAATCACCGGAGAAGTTTAAGTCAATATCCGGCTCCTTATCCCCTTTGAATCCAAGAAAGGTCTCAAAGGGAATATCGTGTCCCTCTTTCTTCATCCATGCTCCGCATTTTGGACATCTTGCGTCAGGCATATCACAGCCGGACGCACCCATCATGGTGTATTCCTTTACCTGATCCGAATCGAAATCCGTATAGAAACATTCCGGACAGATATAATGGGCGGCCAGCGGATTTACTTCTGTAATACCGGACATAGTGGCTGCAAAGGAAGAACCTACAGAACCCCTGGATCCCACCAGATATCCATGGTCATTGGAATCCCATACCAGTTTCTGGGCAATGATGTACATAACGGCAAATCCGTTACCAATAATAGATTTCAGTTCCCTTTCCAGTCGTTCCGTCACCTGTTCCGGAAGATTTGGACCATATATTTCATGGGCTTTATTATAACAGATTTCACGGAGTGTCTTATCAGAATCCGGAATAACCGGAGGACATTTGTCCGGATGTACCGGAGAGATACGTTCAATCTGATCTGCAATCAGATTGGTATTTTTGACAACCACTTCATAAGCCAGGTCACTGCCAAGATAAGAAAACTCAGAAAGCATCTCTTCCGTTGTTCTTAAATAAAGCGGTGCCTGATTGTCTGCATCCTTAAAGCCTTTTCCCGCCATCATGATGCGTCGGTACTGTTCGTCTTCCGGATCCAGGAAATGAACGTCACAGGTAGCCACAACCGGCTTATTATAACGACGTCCAAGTTCAATAATCTTTTTATTGATTTCTTCGATATCTTTTACCGAGTTAATGTCTTCAAAACGATCACTCTCTATCATGAACGCATTGTTACCTGTGGGTTGAATCTCCAGATAGTCATAGAAATTTACAATAGCCGCCAGTTCCTCTTCTTTCTTTTTCGAGATGATTGCCTGATACAGTTCTCCCGCTTCACAGGCTGAACCAAGAATCAAACCCTCCCTGTATTTTGCAATAAGTGATTTTGGCATTCTCGGTCTTCGATTGAAATAATCAATATGAGATGCGGATACAAGACGGTTCAGATTGACGCGTCCCTTGTCGTTCTTTACAAGAATAATGCCGTGATAGGTAGGAGATTTCTTGATCATCTCCGGAGATACTGATGCCAGCTCGTTGACCTGGTCCAGAGTATAGGCGTCTACGGATTCCAGCATCTCAATTAACTTAATAAAAACTTCCCCTGTGGCTGTTGCATCATCAATGGCACGATGATGATTTTCAAGAGAAATGTTAAATTTCTTACAGAGATTGGCCAGTCCGAATTTGGCCATGTCTGTAAGGAGAAGCCTTGCGAGAGACAAAGTATCCACTACCGTATAATCATAAGGAAGACCTAACTGATTACAGCTTTCTTCAATAAAAGAAGTATCAAACCCGGCATTGTGGGCAACCAGTACGGAACCTTCGCAAAATTCCATAAATTCAGGCAGTACCACTTCAATAGGATCCGCATCTTTTACCATATCATCTGTAATGCTGGTGAGTTCTGTAATACGGAACGGAATGGGTTCTTTTGGATTGACAAAACGGCTGAATCCACCCGTCACTTCACCATTTACCACTTTTACAGCTCCAATCTCAATAATCTTATTCTGAGTCGGACTGAAGCCTGTCGTCTCGATATCAAATACAACATAAGAATCCCGAAGACTCTGATTCTTTGACTTTACAATCACTTCTTTTAAATCATCTACAAAATAGCCTTCTACTCCGTAAATAATCTTAAATGGTTCATCCTTTTTCACACAATGGTTGGCAATCGGGAAAGCCTGAAGCACTCCATGGTCCGTAATGGCCATAGCGGTATGCCCCCAGTCTTTTGCCCTCTGAATTACTTTTTTAATATCAACCACACTGTCCATGTCGCTCATCATTGTGTGAAGATGAAGTTCGACACGTTTCTCAAGTGCGGTGTCTACACGTTTCGTTCTGAAATCCGGAATGGTTTTCATTCCTGTAATCGAACTGATACCGATTTCTTTGTCGAATTTATCAAAAACAGCCATGCCTTTCAGTTTATAGAAACCGCCCTTTTTCAGGTTTCCCATAAACTCCGGCAGCTCATCATCTTTTACAAACACTTTACAGGTAATGGTATCTGTAAAATCTGTTATCTGAAACATGACAATGGTCTTTCCGATTCGCGGTATTTCTTTCGTATCTATATTGCGGAGCTGGCCTCGAATGACAACTTCTCCAATCTCGTCCACAATCTCAGAAATAGGTGTGACATCTCCATCCACATATTTTCCAAAAAAAACATCCGGATCCGGCATACGTTTCTGTTTGCGGAAATGGGCATTTTGTTCTCTCTGATCGAGATAGCGGGCTCGTTTTTCCATCTGTAGCTTCTTCTTCTCTTCTTTTCGTTTCGCCTCCAAAGCTTCTTCGTCTGTCGGTTCAGCAATATTGTCAAGCTGTTCCATAATCGTAGCTACTTCCACTTTCAGTTTATGGCGGTTTGCCGCATAGAAAGTGCTCTTTTGTTCTTCCGTATAATTGAAACCTACTTTTAATTTGATTCCAAATCGTTCTTCGTAGATTCGTTCCAGATATTCCTTGATTTCCTGTGATTTACTTCTTGCAAGGAAAGAATCTTCCAGGAGAATGGTCAGCACATCACCTTCTGCCCCCCACTGGCATTTATCCAAAAGCCGGTATTCCACCTGACTGTTTTTCTTCACTTCGTATAAAATACTCTCCCAGTATTCTTCCGTCAAAGCAGATAGGGTGTACTGGGAGGATAACCGGTACTGATCAATAATCTCTATATTGACTCCGGTACCGGGGAAAATGTGTTCCCGGATCAAATATTCCATCAGATCCATATCTTTTCTCGGTATCAGGTATTCACTTAACAGATAAACCTTTAAAGTTGTGCTTCCGGAGCACATAACAATTTTCCGAACCATAACCTGAGAAAAAATGCTTTCCAGCCTTCCCGGAATCTTGCAGTCCGGAAAAACCTCGGCAAAGATACGGCCCGTTTCTTCTATCTGTGACATATATACCTCCTAAAAAGGGGAATGCTTTGCATTCCCCTGCCATTTTTATCATGGCCAGTTCTATCTTGGCCAGTTCTCTAACTCTGCCTGAAGAACAGATAATAATTCTGCCTCCGGAATTTTACGGATGATCTCACCCTTCTTAATAAGAAGTCCTTCGCCTTTCCCGCCGGCAATTCCAATATCGGCTTCTCTTGCTTCTCCCGGACCGTTTACAACACAGCCCATAACAGCAACTTTAATATTCAGGTCATCGAAATTTGCAACCATCTTCTCCACGTCATTGGCAAGGGAGATGAGATCGATATTTGTTCTTCCGCATGTCGGACAGGATACTACTTCGATGCCGCCTTTTCTAAGACCAAGAGTGCGCAGAATCAGTTTTGCTGAAGCGATTTCATTGACCGGATCTCCTGTCAGGGACACACGGATGGTGTCGCCGATTCCTTTGGATAAAATCATACCAAGACCAAGGGCTGATTTAATGTTGCCGCTATATACAGTTCCGGACTCTGTAATTCCCACATGAAGAGGATATGGAGTCTTTCCTGCAATCAGTTCATGGGCTTTCGCACACATCATGACATCGGAAGACTTGATACTGATGACGAGCTGGTCATAATCCATATCTTCTATTAATTTCACCTTATCAAGAGCGCTCTCCACAATGCCTTCCGCTGTAACGCGGCCGTATTTTTCAATAATCTCTTTCTCTAAGGATCCGCTGTTCACGCCCACACGGATCGGCACCTTGTATGCTTTCGCCGCATCTACAACGGCTTTCACTCTGTCAATACTTCCGATGTTGCCTGGATTAATACGAATCTTATCTGCTCCATTCTCAATGGCCGCAATTGCCATCTTATAGTCAAAGTGAATGTCCGCAACAATCGGAATATGAATTGCTTTCTTAATCTCTACAAAGGCTTTCGCCGCTTCCAACGTAGGTACTGTAGATCGGATGATCTCGCATCCGGCCTTTTCCAGTCTTAAAATCTGTTCAATGGTAGCATCAATATCTTCTGTCTTTGTATTTGTCATGGACTGAATGAGAATCGGATTGCCGCCGCCAATCACACGGTCGCCTATTTTAATTACTTTTGTATTATCTCTGTACATATTTCCTCCTTTTATGCCATAAGACACTGTCATAAATCATCTTACGGGCTAGAAAAGAATATTCTTCACATCATTAAATAATATGAGTACCATCAGTGTCAGCAGAATCATAAGACCGATCATATGAATCTTGCCTTCTTTATCCGGATCCATCGGTTTCCCCCGGAGAATCTCGATAAGATAAAAAAGAATTCTTCCGCCATCCAGGGCAGGAATTGGAAGGAGATTCATGACACCAAGGTTGGCGCTAATCATCACTGCAATATTTACCATGGACAAAAAGATCGTCAGCACTCCATATACTTTTGCTTCCTCATAGGTATCACCGATCATGTTAACGATTCCAACCGGCCCAGCAATATCATCCGGTGTAAAGTATCCGGATATCATATAGCGGAGACTCCAGAATACAACCTTCACCTGGCAGCGGACTTCCAAAGCCGCATATTTGATTACACCAAAAAAATCCTGTTTCACTTTCGCACCTCCGGCAATACCGGTAAGATAATTACCTGCTTCCGACTTCTTTGGTGTAATAGTTACTTCCTGTCTTTCCCCATCCCTTTCATATACAAATGTGACAGGGTCTCCTCCTTTGTTTAACAGCATTTTATATACAATCTCACGGAAATTATAAACCGGGCTTCCGTCCATCTTTACAATCTCGTCCCCAGCCATAATTCCTGCCTCTGCCGCTGGACTGCCCGGTTCTACCTGTGATATCACAGGAATATCTGCGCCGGAAAATCCAACCAGGAAAAGGCTTAAGAAAAAGGCAAGAATAAAGTTAAAGACCGGTCCCGCAAGAACAATGGACATTCTCTGCCATACATTTTTCTTATTAAACGCTCTCTCATCATCACAGGCTTCCTCTTCCCCAAGCATGACGCAGGAACCGCCAAAAGGAAGAGCCTTCAGACAATACTCTGTCTCTCCCATCTTAAAGCCAAAAAGTGTCGGTCCAAGACCTAAAGTAAATTCCTGAACATATACACCGTTTAACTTAGCCAAAAGAAAATGTCCCAGTTCATGAATGATGATGATCACACTGAATATAATCAGCGCTACAATAATACTCAATCTACCACCTGCTTTCTATCATGTCATATACTTCTTGTTCTGTCGCAAGTATTTCTTCTAAAGAAGGATTCTCGATAAAACGATGTTCCTTCATACAATATTCAATAATATCCCAAATATCCAGGAATCGGATCTTTCTGTCTAAAAACATGGCTACCGCTTTCTCATTGGCAGCGTTGTAAGCTGTTGTCATGCTGCCTCCCTGTCTTCCCGCTTCAAAAGCAAGGGCAAGACCTCTAAACACTTCCATGTCCGGCGCCTCAAATGTAATGCTCTTAAGGGCTGCAAAATCAAGACGGTCTCCGGATAATGGTTTTCTGTCCGGATAATAGAGGGCATACTGGATAGGAAGACGCATATCCGGCGTGCCAAGCTGTGCCATAACACCGCCGTCATCAAACTGTACCATGGAATGAATGATGCTCTGCGGTTGTACAACTACCTCGATGTCATCAAAGTCCACATCGAAAAGCCATTTTGCTTCGATTACTTCCAGTCCTTTATTTACCAATGTGGCAGAATCGATGGTAATCTTTCTTCCCATTGCCCAGTTCGGATGCTTTAGGGCATCTTCTAAGGTAACATTCTCAAGATCTTCCCTTGTTCTTCCACGGAATGGTCCGCCGGAAGCTGTGAGAAGAATCTTATCAACCTGACCTCTTTTTTCTCCATTCAAACACTGGAAGATCGCGGAATGCTCACTGTCTACAGGAAGAATGGATACACCCATCTTTTTTGCAAGAGGCATAATCAGATGACCTGCTGTAACCAGAGTTTCTTTATTGGCAAGGGCAATATCCTTGCCCGCCTCGATGGCAGCGATGGTCGGTTTGATTCCAATCATTCCCACAACTGCCGTAACTAATATTTCCATCTCAGGGAGGACTGCAATCTCAAGCATTCCTTCCATGCCGGATACAATCTTAACCGGAAGATCTTTTACTCTTTCTTTTAACTTTGCCGCTTTGTCTGCATCCCAGAGGCATGCAATCTCAGGATGAAATTCACGGATCTGTTCTTCTAACATATCCACGTTACTTCCCGCCGCAAGAGCACGCACGTCAAGGTCTTTGTTATCTCTTACAATCTGTAATGTCTGAGTTCCGATGGAACCGGTTGATCCTAAAATACCAATTTTTTTCATATACTGCCTTCTTTCTGTACAATCCCAAAAGACTGTCCGTTCTTTTGTTCAATCTTATGCTCCTACTGTATAAATCAGGAAATAATAAATAATCGGTGCAATGAAAATAACACTGTCGAAACGGTCCAGAATACCGCCATGTCCCGGAATCAGTGTGCCATAGTCTTTAATATCATAATTTCTCTTAATTGCAGATGCTGCCAGATCGCCGATAATGGAAATGAGTGCTCCTACCATACAGATTACGGCAAAGACAAGAGAAAGATTACTGTCTGTAAGGATAAAATGTTTTGCAATTAAACTATACAGGAATCCAAGCAGCCCTGCTCCCGCTACACCGCCAACGGCGCCTTCGATGGTCTTTTTCGGACTTAATACAGGAGACATCTTATGTTTTCCCAAAAGACGCCCCGCACAATATGCCAGCGTATCATTGCCCCAGGAACCCAGGAATAATAAAACAACATAGATTCCGCCGGCTTCCAGCATACGGATCTGATAGACGTAACTAAGCATAATCGTTACATAGAAAAATCCGAAAAATCCTGCTGACACCTGTCTGAAATGATACTTTGGAAATCGAAGTACGTACACAGAAAGCAGTGCGATCATGAGAATCAGGGAAAGGGGAAGAATAAATGCTTCCATCTCAACCATCAATAACACATAATAAACAATGGATACCGTATAGCCAATCACGCCAATCGGAGACTTTTCTGTCTCAAAAACCTTAAGAAGTTCATAATATCCCACCAAGGATACGGCTGCTGTCATTAAGAACGTAGGCATGCCGCCAAAATAAAGAACTGCCGCCAGGATCACAACAAGCACGATTCCGCTCATTAATCTTTGTTTAAACATAGTTTACCTCCGAATATCAGGACAATACGCCCCCAAATCTTCTTTCTTTTCCGTTGTAGTATAAAATCGCATTAATCAGTTCCTCTTTGTTAAAATCCGGCCAGAGAACTTCTGTGAAGTAAAACTCTGTGTATGCCAGCTGCCATGGAAGGAAATTGGAAAGACGCACTTCCCCGCTTGTACGGATCATCAGATCCGGATCCGGAAAACCTGCTGTATCCAAATGAGCACTGATCACATCCTCTGTAATCTCTTCCGGATTCAGCAATCCATTCTTACATTCTTCTGCAATCCTGCCAACTGCTCTTCGAATCTCATCTCTGCCGCCATAATTTAATGCAATGGCAAAATGAAGACCTGTGTTGACAGATGATTTTTCCTCCAATTCAATAATTCGATCCTGTAATTCCTGATCCAATGCAGAAATATCTCCAATGACACGGACGCGCATATTGTTCTTCGCAGAACGCTCAATACAGTCCATAAGATAATTTTTCAGAAGTTTCATCAAGGCTCCTACCTCTTCCCGGGAACGTTTCCAGTTCTCTGTGGAAAAAGCATACATTGTTACATATTTAATACCAAGATTATGAGCATCTTCTAACACCTGTTCTACAGTCTTTGCGCCTTCTACATGACCTGCATTTCTCGGTAAAAATCTCTTCTTTGCCCAACGGCCGTTGCCGTCCAGAATAAAAGCCACGTGCTGGGGAATCTCCAGCATCTGACCGTTTATTTCCTTTTTCATCTAGTAACCTCCTAGTAAAAAGAAAACCAAATAGCCCGGTAAAAACCGGGCCACCTGGCATAGGTAATCGTTTGCTTAGATAGTAAGAATTTCGTTGGATTTTGCTTCGATTGCTTTATCCACTTCTTTGATGAATTTATCTGTCATCTTC
>SVDY01000001.1 GCA_015057665.1 Lachnospiraceae bacterium
GCAAGTTCAAAATTTGTGATACGTTCCATAGTTTCTGGTCTCATATTTGGATTCATGCTAATTCCTCCCAAAATAATTATCTGATTCACAGTTATTCTGCCCGAAACAGGCAGATAAACGCCATGTTTTCACGGCAAATTATAGTTTCTTTCATTCATCAAAAGAAATACACAAAGTATTATAATAAAAGATTTTTCATAAATCAATTCTTTTCTTTTCTGATTTGAAATTTTTTTACTTTTTTCTCCATAAAATGGCAAAATGTCGATATTTTCATTTTGGTCGATCCGTCTCCGTCTATGGAATTGTGCCAACCGGAAAACAAACCCACCTTTTTCTACTCTGCCTCAAATGGCACGACAATCAGTTCTTTTGTAAATTTATTGAGCACCTCACAACCATCTTCTGTAATCAGAACAAGGTCTTCAATACGGACGCCGATGCCCTCTTCCTGAAGGTAAATTCCCGGTTCTACGGAGAAACACTGGCCCGGTCTGATAATATCTTCATTGACCGCAGACACATCGCCGAATTCGTGACATTCCATGCCGATAGAATGTCCTGTTCTATGAGTAAAGTACTGGCCATATCCCATCTCTGTAATGTAATCTCTGGCTGCGTTATCTACGTCACACATACGGTTTCCAGGTTTTGCAGCTGCAATGCCGCGAAGATTTGCTTCTAATACAATGTTATAGATTTCACGCTGTCTTTCGGATACTTCTCCTAAAAATACGGTTCTTGTCATGTCAGATGCATAGCCGTCCTTTAAGCCTCCGATGTCTATTACAACGCCTTCCCCGTATTTTCCCTTTGTATCATCTGTCTCATGATGAGGATCTGCTCCGCCTTTTCCGTAAGCTGTGATCGGTGTAAAGGATACCGTATCGCATCCTTTTGCTTTGTAGATTTCGGAAAGCTTTGCAGCAAGCTCATTTTCCGTCAGGCCTTTCCCTACATATGTAATGATTTCTTCCATAACCGCATCATTTGCAAGGGAGGCCTTTCTCATCAGTTCCTGTTCTTCCTCGTCTTTTACAATACGTACATAGTCAACGATTGGAGATGCATTGACAAATTTGCTGCCGCCTCCAAGCTCCATGAGACGGAGAAGGAATTTGGCCGGCCAGATTTTATCGATACCCATTGGTTTGTCTTTCTCTACAAAGTCTGCAATCAATGCCACACCATCGTCTGTGTCTTTGTACCACACCTTTGGAAGGTCTACATTTGCCCCCTGTGGGAAAAGCTCGTTTACTACAAGTTTGTGGTTCCCGTTTACATTTAAATAAAGGGCAAGAAGTCTTTCTCCCGGCTGAATCATAGTGCCGGTCAGATAATAAATGGAATAAGGATCCGCAATGATCATCTGCGGAATATTCTGTTCTTTCATAGATGCAATAATTCGTTCAAATCTTTGTGCTTTCATATCATCCTCCTGGGGAGCCGTCTCCCGACTGATTCATCTTTACTTCTGCTGACATCCTGCCCAGTTTCTTACATAGTTTCTGGAACACAATAGTCTATTCTATTTCTTACACAGGCATTCTGCCGCTCTCACATTCAAAGTATCTGTACAACAAATGCCGCTGCCGCCGCACAGACCGCAACCGTCAAAAGTCCTTTATCAAACAGCGCAAGCACCACTGCAACCACACAGCCTGCTATTGCTCCCGCTGTAGACCCTGTACTGGAAAATACCGCCGGAAATGTCATAGCAGCCAAAACTGCATAAGGCACATAATATAAAAATGACCTTACCCATACATTTGTAATCTTCTTTCGGAAAATCACCATAGGAAGAACACGGATCAGATATGTGGTAAGTGCCATTACGGCGATCCCTGCTAATATATAACTTGTCTCCATTATTCTTCCTCCTCTTCCACTTTAATCGGAAATAATGTTGCCGCCACTGCACTGACAGCAATTGTAATGATAATAATCACCCAGCCGCTGGATACTTTATTAAGTACCGGCAGATAGGTAAATGCATAGCTTGCTGCCACTGCCATAATAATTGTGTACAACACACTTTTCTGTTTTCTGGCATCCGGCATGATAATGGCGATAAACATACCGTAAAGAGCAATTCCCATGGCATCGGATAAGGCTTTTGGCATAAAAGAAGTTGCCACTGCACCGGTAAGCGTTCCAAAAGTCCATCCTATCACCGGCATAAGAATGAGGCCAAACATATAGATGGCGGAAAGTTCTCCCTTCCTCTGCATGGATACGGCAAATATCTCATCTGTAATACCAAAAGAGACAAGAAGTCTCTGTCCCATAGTCATCTTAGAACTGACCTTCTGGGATACGGATAAGGACATTAAAAAGTAACGCATATTAATAATGATCGTTGTCATAAAAATCTCCACAAAGGGAGCATGTTCTAACATAAGGTTCACACCTGCAAACTGTCCTGCACTGGTGACATTTGTAAGCGAAGTCAATACAGCGGACCAGAGAGGCATACCTGCCAATACAACAGAAAGACCAAAGGCCATGGATACGGAAAAGTATCCAAGGCAGATGGGCATGCCATCTTTGATTCCCTGAAGAAATTCCTGTTTTTTCATGATGTCTTCTTCCTTCTTTTTTCAATTCAATCTTCATTATATATCTTCTATCCTTTCTGTGTAAACAAAAAAAACGAGACTGCTGCAAATCGAAACATTGCAGACAGCCTCATTTCATTCAATTTAATGTCCTGCTTCATAGAGCTGGAAATATACACCCTGGCGTTCCAACAGTTCCTGATGGGTGCCTTCTTCTGCCACGCCATCCTCTGTCAGTACAATAATACGCTCTGCGTTTCGAATGGTACTGAGTCTGTGAGCGATAACAAATGTTGTTCTGTTCTTAGCCAATTCTTCTAAAGATTCCTGTACCACCTTTTCACTCTCATTGTCAAGAGCTGAAGTAGCCTCATCAAAAATGAGCACTGGCGGATTTTTTAAGAATACTCTGGCGATGGAAAGGCGCTGTTTCTGTCCGCCGGAAAGTTTCACACCGCGCTGTCCGATATCTGTTTCATATCCGTGTTCCAGATTCATAATGAAATCATGGGCATTGGCTGCTTTGGCCGCTGCAACGATCTCTTCTTCTGTGGCATCCGGCTTACCGTAACGGATATTTTCCATAATCGTACCTGCAAAAAGATACACATCCTGCTGTACCACGCCGATATGCCGGCGGAGTTCCCGAAGTTTTATATCCCGGATATCATGTCCGTCTAAAAGAATGGTTCCTTCTGTTACATCATAAAATCTAGGAATCAGACTGCAAAGTGTTGTTTTGCCAACTCCGGAGCTTCCCACTAAGGCTACGTATTCTCCGGATTTCACATGAAGATTGACGTTATTTAATACTTTTTCTTCCACATCCTGATATCCAAAGGAAACATTTTCAAATGTAATGTCTCCATTCACGTCTTTCAGATCCATAGCATCCGGCTTATCTACGATATCAGGATTAATCTCCATAATCTCGCAGAATCTGGAATAACCGCTGTATCCATTCTGAAACTGCTCTGTGAAATTGATCAGTTTCTTAATCGGCTCCGTAAATAAACTGATATATAATAAGAAAGTCACAAGGTCTGTTGCGGACAATTTCTGCTGCGTCATAAGAAATGCTCCGACTATGAGGGAAACTACCGTAATCAATGTGGTTAGGAAGTTGGTTACGGAATGATAGGTTCCCATATAACGGTAAGTGCGTTTCTTTGATGCTACGAAACGACTATTGCCTTCGCGGAATTTCCCCATTTCCTCTTCTTCATTTGCAAAGGATTTTACCACACGGATTCCGGATAAGCTGTCCTCAATCTGACTGTTAATGTCTCCAATGCGGGCACGGTTGGCCGCAAATGCCCTCTTCATCTTCTTATTCATTACATAGGCAAATACTGCCATCACCGCCACAAGAGCCATGGCAGTTCCGGACAGGACTGCATTTACTTTGTAAAGAATGAGAAAAGAACCGATTAATTTAATCGAAGAAATGACAATATCTTCCGGTCCGTGATGAAGCAGCTCTGTAATATCGAACAAGTCCGCCGTTACTCTGGAAAGAAGATGTCCAACTTTCTGATTATCAAAAAAGTTAAAAGACAATTTCTGATAATGTCCGAAAATGTCATTTCGAAGGTCATGTTCAATATAAGTTCCCATGACATGTCCATAAAATGTAATAAAGAAATTACATCCCAGTTCTACACAGACCAGGATGACAAGTAAAATTCCAAACTGAATGATTTTTGAAACGGCTTCCTCCATAGGCATAGCCACTACATTGGATGTAATGTGGCGTACGATCAATGGAATCACCAGTGTTACTGCTGCTCCGAGCATGGCAAAAAACATGTCCGCCCAGAAAATACCAAGATAAGGCTTATAATAGGAAAGGAGACTTTTCCATCTCTTTTTCTCTCTGTTCTTTTGATTCTCCATTTTATTTCACCTCTCACTTCTGATTATCTATTCTTAGAACTTCAAACATATTAAATATTTAAGAGCACCAACGATGCAAGAATGGCTGCCATAGCTGCCATCTGGCGCCGGCTGATCTTTTCTTTAAAAAAGAGTACGCCTCCTGTACTGATTAAAACGATAACTGCCACGCTGTTGGTTGGATAGGCAATGACTGCCGGAACATGAGCCAGGGATTTTAATAAAAATCTTGCGGAGAAATAATTGGGAATGCCGATCAGGACCCCATACATCATCTCTGCCTTCCCAATCCGTTCTTTTTTCCACAACATCAACGCAAAACAAAGGATGCCTGCAAAAATGAATGTAAAGAGCAGGAAGTATTCTTCATAGAACGGATTCCCCACTTCGTCGTAAACCTTAGACATGGCATCAGCACTTCCGTTTAAGAGAAGCAGAATCAAAAGTCCCGCTTTAAAGCTTGCCGTTGTTTTCTCTTTGTCCGTCTGAATAAGAATGATGGCACCCACCGCAATTATGAAACCGATTATCTGCAGCACTTCCGGTTTTTCCCCAAATACTGCGATCGATAGAACCATGGATACCAGCACTCCGAGTCTCATGAAAGTGGAGGACAAAACAACTCCGTTCTTCGCCACATTATACTGAAACAACACAAAGCTCGCCAGATAGAAACAGCCATTGATGACGCCGAGTCCCATTGCCATACCTCTTCCTGCTGGTTGTGCGCTTCCGTTTCCCAGACCGGTAAAGGAGACAGCCAGCACAATACACATCATATAATTCATGAGAAGCAGGCTCACATTTCCCTTCACTTTCTGTTCACTGAATCTCATAAGAAGAGAAACAGAAACACTGCTCAATATTGCTAATATGAGATAAATCATCTATTTTTCTCTCTTTCTTCTGTTCTTTCCGAAACCTGTCCACTGCCGGCAGACGGCTTCGACAAATTCCATATCCGTTTAATTATAAATCAATTCTGAAAAAAAAGAAACAGGAATCTGAACCAGATCCCTGTTATCAGTTGGTTTTAAATGCCTGTCTCTTTTTGTATATTATCTGTAATCTTTGCTGCAATTTTTGAAAGAATATGAAGTTCTTCTTCCGAAATACCCTGAAACACAATCTTATTAATATTACACTGAATTGAATGAACCTCACTTACGATTTCTTTTGCTTTTTCCGTAAGGAAAAGATGGTACAGTCTTCTGTCCTGCTTATCCTGCTGAAGCTCCACAAGTTCCTTTTGCTGAAGACGGGTCAGAGACTGGGAAACATGTCCTTTTGTAAAAAAACCGGTATCTACAATATTCTTAGAAGTATTATATTCACCCGCACTTTCTAAATAGGTCAGAATCTGAAGATCGATTCTGCAAAGATTATATTTTTTTCGAATTGGTCCGTATTCCTGATCAAACAGCTTTCGGAATCTGACTCCGTTCAAAAACGATTCTACTCTTCGTTCCATACCGTCCATAACATCCCTTCTTTCAGCATTTACTTTGTATGAAGTATATCATTTCCGACAGGAAAATACAAGAAAAAGGAATGGCAAAGAATCCATTCTGAGGGGGGCGGGATTCTTTGCCAAATGAGAATTGTTCCTTTATATTAAAATAACATTGTGGGTTTTGTCAGTATGCTGATTCTGTCTTTCCTGTTTGTCCTGATTATTTCAGCATAGATTTTAAGAACCAGATATTCTTGCTGTATTCAGCAAGGTTGTCTTCCATCATATTCGCAACAGGGAAGTTGTCATCTTCTTCTGCTAATGCTCTGATGTCTGCTGCCTGTGCTTTCATCTCTTCCATGTCTGCAAGAACGATAGAGATAGATTCTTCTACACTGTATTCTCTTGCTTCGATTTCTTTAATAGAAGCTGCTGCAAGATAGTCGCTCATGCGGGAAAGAGGCATCTCATCCTGCATCTTTAATAATTCTGCCACTGCATCAAGTACTGCTGCATAAGCATCGTAAATAGATTCCAAATACTCGTGAACCGCTTTGAACTGAGGTCCAACTACATTCCAGTGAAGATTGTGAAGTTTCACATAAGAAACTGCTACATTTGCTAAATAACCATTTACTTTAACTGCTAATTCTTTTCTCATAATATATACCTCCATAATTTCGATCGGGATTATCATCCTCCGGATTGTTGCTTTCTATTCTATATTTTCCTTCGGTCTTTGTGTTTCCCGTTTGTTATCTTTGTTGTGAGTTTAATATATCATATGTTTTCGCAGTTGTCAATAATAATAATCATTATTATTTTTATATTTTTTTACTGTTTGCAAAAGCAGATTCCCTACCAGAAGAACAAATCTAAAACCCAAACATCTCCTTCACATTCCGGAAACGCTCATAGAATTCTACATAAAATTCTTCAGACTGATATGGCATCTGGAAGAATGCGCGAAGCACATAAAGGGTCAGCGTTCTTCTCTGGCCTTCATCAAGACCCGGCAGCGATTCTGTACATTTTACAATAAATCCATGCCAGTCATTTAAGTACTTCTCGTAAGTGCCAAAATTTTCAACGCCGATCCATTTTTTCACTTTTACCTTTGTACGGTCTTTTTTCTCACACTCATGAATCTGTAAAAAATATTTGAAACGACCGTCTTCAAAGATTCGTCCAAGAGGGAAAAGTCGGCAGATGCCGGGTCTGTGTGGATGGATGGTACATCTTCCTTCTTCATTTAAGAAAGAACAGCTTTCTGTCTGCTCATTCATCTTAAGGTTTGGCAGAATCATTCCGTCCACCAGATGCAGTTCTACATATCGGTCCATCATCTCTTCAAACGTCATGGAAAGACATCTGCTTAAACGCCAGATGTCCATTGGATCAAGAAGAATGGACTCTCCCATGTCACGGCAGCAGGAAGAACAGCCTTTGCAGTCATGACAATCTGCTTTTACCATGTCATTGGATGTATATAATCTTCCGTCGGATATTTCATTTAAATCTACATTTCGAATCATAATTTTTCTCCTCTCGTCATCGTCCCGCACGACATTCGCCCTTGCAAGCAAGCGAATGTCTTTACGTGTATTTTACATATATTATTTTCATTAGGCAAATACTAAGTTATCTTATTTTGAAAGGAGCTCCTATGAAAAAAGAATTTCCATCCCCTCAGGAACTGATGTTAAAGCGCGAATTTCCTGGAAAGGAAATACCGCTCCAGAATGATTTGAGTTTTCAGGAAATAGATTACGATTATCTTCCCGTATCTTCCTCCACCGATTGTACCGGTTTAATTGCCTCTGCCCCAAAAACGGAGGCGGAAATGGAAAGTTATGAGCAGCTTCAGCATTTTCTTCCGAGAAATTATATTACAAAAGACGAAGAAACGGATTCGTCTGAAAAGCTGAAAACCTGGAATTAATATGAGATTTAAAATTGCCGCTAAAAAATCAGGCCGCTGCAGATTGCAACGGCCATTTTTTTATTCACCCATATATTTTTTGCGAAGTTCCATAGCTTTTACTGTGTAAGCTTCGTTCTGTTTCTGCTGAAGAAGATTTGTGCGGATTCTTTCTGCCACTTCTTCGTAAGCTACAACAGATGCTTCGTTCTTTGCTTCTACTTTAATTAAGTGGTAGCCGAACTGTGTTTTTACAGGACCAACTACGTGTCCGATTTCTGCTGCAAATGCTGCCTGTTCGAATTCAGGAACCATCTGGCCTTTCCCGAATTCGCCAAGGTTTCCGCCCTGCTGACCGGATGGACATGTGGAGAATTCTGCTGCTGCCGCTTCGAATTCTTTTTCACCGTTTACGATGGACTCAAGAATTTTATTACATTCTTCCTCTTCTTTTACGAGGATATGTTTCGCTGCAACAGTAGCACCTTTTGTGAAGTGCTGTGGATTTTCTTCGTAGAATTTCTTACATTCTTCTTCTGTTACTTTGATTTCTTTTAAAGTTTTGTTCATGGCAAGCTGAGCAAGGATGTCTTTTCTTGCACTTTCCATAATCTTCTTAAACTCTTCTGTTTCATCAAGTTTTTCTTCTTCTGCCATCTTTGCATATAAGTATACAGAGATAATCTGGTCTAAGCACTGTTTTCTAAACTGTGGGTGGCTTGCGTACATCTGCTGTTCTTTTGGCATGTTTGCGATAAATGCATCCACTTCTGCGTCTGTAATGACTACTTCGCCGATTGTTGCTAAAATGTTCTGTTCGCTCATTCTTTTGTAACTCCTTTATTTCTCTTTTTCTGCCACAGAAATGCCTTCCTCTTTGGAATCTCTACTTCCGTGCAGCTTCTTATTCACATACAATGCAGTATTATAACCCTTTTCTTTCTGCTGTGCAAGGACAATTCTTCTTCCTTGTTCTCACCCGCCAAATCATCCAGTCAGACAGATTCTGCCTTCATTCAATTACGAATTATTCTTCCTGGTCTCAACCTCCAAATCGCTTAGCCAGACAAATCCTGTCCATACTCCAGTCAGGAATTACCTTCCCGTTCCCCTTCATTGGCCTCTTCCATCTGAAGCTGTTCCGTCGGAATCTCCTTTTCAAACCGGACGCGGACAACCGCCTGAGCCCAGTTTAAAGAGACTTTGGCATGCTGTTCTTTTTTTACCGCCTCTTCCTCAAAAATTTCAAGCATCTCTTTTACCACTTCTCTTGTCATATAGCCGCCCCGCCAGTGGAATAAAAGCATCTTTCCTTTCTTCACTGCCTGAGCCGCTCTTTTTCTTACATCTTCCATCTTGGTAAAAGACAGTTTCTTCTCTTTATAATAGAAATGTTCCCCATCCTCGCAGGCCGGAACCTTCCAGACAAGATTTTCATGATCCCTGAAAATCTGTTTATCAGACAGGCAGAAATAATCATAGCGGATCATCTCCCCTTTTCCCAAAGTGTTATCAAAGGTGGCATCCAGATGGTAATATTTTCCCTCTATCTTCACCACATTCCATGCATGGCGGTATTTGACCTTTTTCTCCGGATTGTTTTCCGAGATGGCAACGATGCACCAGATTCCCATAGCATCGCAAAGAATCTTCACGGACTTGGCAATCCCTTCGCAGACACCGACACCCTGGCCTAAGGGACCGATAATCTCATGGGAATAGGCCTTTTTCAGCTTATCATAGCGGACATTCTGACAGATAAAGTCATGGATATATAACAATTTTTCCTGTTCAGAAAATTTAACTGCCTGCCTTGCCAGTTTTTCCACTCTGGCTTTCATGGCTTTCTGGTGGTCCTGAATCTTTTTCTTGTCAAACAAATATTCCGGAAGCAGCGTTGCATTACCGGACTCCTGAAAATATCGGTATTTAAATGTATTGGAATAAAAAATCTCCGGATGGTCCAGGCGGACCATAAAATAAATATCAGAAAGAGTACGCCCTTCCAATTTGGGAACAGTAAAGGAAGAAACCAGCGTAGCTAGTCCTGTCTTAATGGCATAATAGGCAGCCTGACCTTCTTTGTTTAACAAGTCGTAGTAATAATGGTTCATCGATATTCTGCCTTTCTAATCAAGTCTGTTTTTCTAAATTAGTTTTCTGATTTATCTCTTTTTAAAAAACCCCGAAACACCGATCACTATCAGTATTCCGAGGTTTTAATTTTATTCCTATTTATTTTCAAGCCACTCCCATGCGAAACCACCGTCATCTGTCAACCATCCGTGAAAACGAAAATGAGTTAAGTCCGAATGTTTTCTTCGACAATGATCTAAACACAATTTGGCCACATGAGTTCTTCCCACTTTTGTCGGAACAGTCTCCTCACAATACCTGGCAATAACTATTTTCTCCATTACTCTGCCGCCATAGTACCATACATATCCATTGCGCAAAAAAACCGTTCCTTCACTTGCGCCCGAACGTTCAGAAACAACATTTATAATTTCCTGCAAATTAGGAAGACAGTTTTCCACATTATAACACTGAATATCTGTCAGCCATTTCTTATGACGTTCTTCTTCCGTCATTCTTGATTCATCGCCCCATACACGATGACATTCCCCGCATGTCCAAAATGCCGGATTGCGAACTTCCCAGAATTTCGTCTGCATATGCCCACAATAAGGACATATGGCTGTTTGCTTTTCGACAGGATTATTGGCTCTATTTTCGCAGCTTTCATCCCACTTTTTTCTCAAATAATATCCAATTAAGGCAAAAGGAATCATCAATGCCACGAATATAAGCGAAGCGATTATAAGATTACCCATGGATGAGCGCCCCTCCTCTATCTTAAATATGGAATCTAAACTGGCGGATAAGATAATCCACATCATCATCACTGAGACCATACTTTGCAATCATCTCTGCCTGAATTCCACGAAGCAATTCTCTCGCTCTGGATGGCTCCTGATCATTTGCAAATTTAATGGCTGCTAAAAATTTATTATAATCGTTTGATTTCATCTAAATTTCCTCCTTGTAAACCACTTTGGTTCAAAGCGTTTTAATATGTTTTGTTAATAAATAATTATAATATAAATCACTCTATTTGTATAGGGGGAGCAATATTCTATTTCTTACTCTCAAAAAATGTAATCTTATCAATTGTATCCAAAATATCCGCAAAATCTTCTCTCGGAGCAAGTTCCAGATACTGCTTTAAAAGCTCTGTCTCATTATTTCGATATCTTCCATAAAAAATATCATAGACATTGTGACCGCGCATATGAATCTTAAATGCTTCAAAGTTCTCTTTTAAATCCTGCGTCGTATAGATTCTTTTCCCAATGGCTTTTACCAGCTTCTTGCCGCTTGACAGCTTCCACAGATATTTTTTCCATTTAATCAAAAGGGTCTTCCAGAAGTCCTCTTCATCTTTTACAATACCGAGCTCAGCCATTACTTTTGGATTCAGGAAATAATTCTCAAAAGAGTAGTATTTTAAGATCAGCACATTCTCCCTTCTGACGCGGGGAAGTCTGTCAATCTCCTGCTTCTGTCTTTCACTATAGTATCTGCAAAGCTGGTTCGCCAGTTCTTCCGGATCTTTGCCGTCTCCGTCCCGGATCATTAAGAACTGATCCTTTAAGTAGACCTGATTCATGTATTTTAAGTTGGCATAGGTCTTAATATTGGTACAGCTGTTGGTCGTAATGATGGAAATACGAGAAAGATTGCCCTCTTTGTCCCGAATCTCCGGATAATAACGTTCCAAAAGCAGCGGAAGCCTGCTCTTATCCTGTTTTCCTTCCACAATAAAGACGAAATCAACATTTAACAGGTCATTGGCTGTATAGCCAAGATCGTTTAGCACTTCGTCGATGTCCGCATTCGGTCTTGCCACAGAATAACCGTCTTGATCCGTCACAATCTGACAGAGCTGGCCGCGGGTAAAATTGGCAAGCATATTTGGAGAATGGGTCGTAAACATGACCTGATTTTTCTTAGATAAATGATACAGAATCTTTCCTGCATTTTTCTGAAGGGAAGGATGTAAAAACATCTCCGGATATTCTACTATAATAATGCTTGGAATCTGCTTCTCGTCTTCCACATAAGTCTCAAGAAGGGAGAGCATGTAGATACTTCTCATACCATTTCCAAGTTTCTCTACTGGACGGACAAGGGAATGTTCCTTATGCCGCGCCTCAACGTTGATATGAAACAGCTGCTCCATATTGCAGGAAACGGTATAATTGATTTCTTCCAGACCGCCGTTCATTCTGTAATTTTCATTGACTCTTTGTGAAAAATCCTGAAGATTCAATTGGTACATTTTATGTTCTAACAGACGGGCTGTCTCGTAAATCTCAAGACTATCTGCTTTCTTTTTCTTAATATCCTCTATGCATGAAAAACATCTGTCACAGTTTTTGGCAGGATTCAAAAGGCATTCCTGAGAACGCATCTTGGAAAGCTGGGCAGATTCCTGAAACATAAGCATGTCATCCTGGAACTGCTTTAAATCCCGGTTAGTACCGATGTAATATAATTTCGGCAGCACTTCCTTGATGTGGGGATTGTGCTCCATCTTTGTATCTGCATATCTTATCTCTTTGTTCCTTTGAATGATGCAGGTAAAGTCCATCCTGTCATTTTCATAGGAAGGAAGCATCTCTTTGAATTCTTCTATCCAGTCTTCAAATTCATTGCGGCAGCTGACAATTCCATGGATATGAAGCTGATGCAGATCTTCCTCTGTAATCTCAAGAGTCATTAAGATTTCAATGTCCTCTTCTATATTATTAAAATCAATCTCTTTTACTTTATAATTCCCTGTCACAGCACGGACCGCATCTGCAACAACAGTCTTACCCGTGTTGTTCTTGCCCACCAGAATCAGGGCATTTTCTATATTCTCTATGGTCAATTCCCGGATCGATTTAAAATTCCGTATGGTAAGCCGGCTTATTTTCATGATTTTTTCTCCTTTATAGACAAGCTGCTTCTGTTTTTTCATACCTTACAGGTAACCGTCTCATATTATTACTGTTATTATACAACATAAAAAATACTTTGACAGTATTTTTCAATCAAAAAGCCAGCTTCCCAAGAAAAGCATGGAACTTTTTACTCTTTTGGCAGCATCAAAAGCTCTTCCATCTTAATGCAGAACGCCGGATCTTCTAAAGCAACTCTTTCCATACATTCCCGGAGCCCGATCCAGCGAACCTCTTCCACCTCTTCTAACTGCAAAATACACTCTTCCGGCTCCACATCCCGCCAGATACAATAAACGTTGCTCACCTGATTGTCCCGAAACATCTTGCCATGAAATTCTTTTTCTCCTCGAATCCGTCTCGTACCACAGTAGATCAGTTCCTCTTCACGGGCATGAAGGCCAAGTTCTTCTTTTAATTCCCGGATAGCTGAGGGTTTGAAATCCACCCCGGCCGGAATGTGTCCGGCACTGGAAATGTCATAGCAGGACGGAAAAGAATCTTTATTGGCACTTCTTTTCTGAACCAGAATCTCCACGCCGCTTTCTCTTTTTCTCATAAGCCAGAGATGGGCTGTTCTATGTAATATACCCTGACTATGGGCTGTTTCTCTGTCTATGGTTTCTCCTGTTGGGAGACCTTGTTCATCTACGATATCAAATATTTCACTCATGATTATGTCCTCTTTTGTCAATTCCATCAATATCCAATCACCATTCCCACAATCAGCAGCACACTGGTAAGCACCAGATTCATTACCTGGAACTTCCCGCTCCATCTCGCCCACTTTCCATACTCTACATCCACCAGACCAAGGCTGATCAAAAGCACCGGGTTGGTCGGATAAAGTACGTTAGAAAATCCATCGCCAAAAGCAAATGCCACCACGCAAAGCTGTGTGGAGATTCCAAAAAGCTGGGCTACCGGCACGATAAGAGGCATCAGTAAAAATGCTTTGGCTGATCCGGACGGAATAAAGAAATTCATAACAAGTACGATGAAGTAAATAAACAGAATAATGCTCCACTTTGGAAGTTCTCCTGCAACCGTAACTGCGCCATAAAGAATGGTATCCAGAATCTTTCCTTCCACCATGGTATATTTAATGGAATTCGCCATCAGAATCATCAATACTGCCGGAAGGACAGAAGTTACGCCATAGAGAAAAGTACTTCCAAGCTGTCTGCCCTTCATCCCAGCCGCAAGAACCGCTGCAATACCTGCCGCAAGGAACATAACAGCCACAATAATCATGGTCAAATCCTGAAGCACTGTAACGAATACGGAACTTAACACGAGGAGAATTCCGGTACCGAGTATGGTTCCAAAAAGAAGAACTCCCCTATCCATTGCCTTATTTGGAACAAAGCCGCTGCTGCCAAAAACTTTTTCCACTGGTTTTTCAATCTTTCTTGCATGAGAATACAAAAACCAGATAAACAAAACATAAATAAACCCAAAACTAAGGACACGAAACCACATTCCTGAGAACATAGGAAGTCCCGCCAGTTCCTGTGCCACTCCTACTGTAAAAGGATTGCAGACACCTGCTGCAAATCCGCATCCAATGGCCAGAAGACTCATGCCGATACCGGTCAGCACATCCCAGCCAAGATTGACAGAAAGTGCCACCACAATAGGAACAAGAGGCACGCATTCTTCAAAGGACCCAATCAAAGAACCCATTGCCATAAAAAACAACGGAATCAACAGCAACAACTGATATCTGTTTTTCTCAAATTTATGAGCAATTCTATCAAGCATATATTTCATCAGACCGCTTTTTTCAAGACTGTTGAAAATGCCTCCCACAACCAGAAGAAAAACGATAACTCCTATTAAAGAACCGTTGCCCTCCGCACCCAGTACAAGAACCGGAGAAAGAATCCATTTCCACAATGGAAGACCGCCCTGCACATGACTGTAGCCCGCTGCCTGGTCAATCACCGTATTTCCGTTTTCATCTAAAATCCGGGCATATTCCCCGCCCGGTATGAGGAACGTAAGAACGTAAACCGCCGTCATTAAAGCAAATATAATCATAATCGCAGAAAGAAAGGATTTAGTACTGATGTTTAACCCTTTCTTCTCCTGCTGTCTTTGTTCTTCCCTAATATTCTGTGTCTTTTTCATGCTGTCTTATAACCTTTCTCAGAGTATCTTTTCTTAAGTTCTGCTGTCCGATCTGCAAATGCATAACCTTCCCTTCCATCGGGAATCCATCCACATTTTTGTGCATAATTATTCATTCCAAAATTTACACCTACTTTATCACATTTGTCAAATCATTTGCACTATAAATTACTATATTCTTAAAAAAATCTACCCTTAGGAAAGGTTGCCCAAATGGTGAAAATTTTATAAAATAAGAGTAGAAATTTATGTTGGCTTATTATGCCATTTTATGATTTTATCATCATATTTATATATTGATATTTCATTCAAATGTCAGGGCAGGAAAGCCCTTCTTAAGAAAATATTGGAGGTTCGGATATGTTAACAAAAATGATTAAATCCTTAAAGAGAAATCCTCGTACAATCGTATTTCCGGAAGGAAGCGACTACAGAATCCTCAGTGCAGCAGAGCGTCTGACCGCGGACAAGATTTTAAATGTTATCCTTCTTGGCAACGAAGAAGAAATCAAAGCCGCAGCAGCAAAAGACAACTATTGCATCGACGGCTGTGCTATCATTGATCCTGCCACATATCCTGAATTCGACGCCATGGTTGCTGAGATGGTTGCCCTTCGTAAAGGCAAGATGACAGACGAACAGGTTCGCGCTGCATTATCCAAGACCAACTATTTCGGAACTATGCTTGTTAAGATGGGCAAAGCTGACTGCTTACTCGGCGGTGCTACATACTCTACAGCAGACACTATCCGTCCAGCCCTTCAGCTCGTTAAGACAAAACCAGGCAACAAGATCGTAAGTTCCTGTATGATTATGGTAAAAGGCGACGAGAAACTTGTTATGGCTGACCCTGCCATCAACGTAGACCCTAACGAAGACGAATTAGTAGAGATCGCGATCGAATCTGCTAAGACAGCGAAGATCTTCGGTATCGACCCTAAAGTTGCAATGCTTTCCTACTCTACACACGGATCCGGCAAAGGTCCTACAGTGGACAAAGTGGCTAACGCAACTAAGAAGATCAAAGAAGCTGCTCCTGACCTTGCAGTAGACGGCGAACTTCAGTTTGACGCATCTGTTGATATGGAAGTTGCAAGCCTTAAGTGCCCAGGCTCTCCGGTTGCAGGACAGGCTAATACATTCATCTTCCCTGATATCAATGCCGGCAACATCGGTCATAAGATTGCAGCCCGTCTCGGCGGTTATCTGGCAGTAGGTCCTATCCTTCAGGGTCTCAATGCACCAATCAATGACTTAAGCCGTGGATGTAACGCAGAAGAAGTATACAGTATGGCTATCGTAACTGCAGCATTCAGCCTCCCGGAGGATGCAGAAGAACCTGTTGATATTGAGATTACAAGCGAAGAAGAATTAGAAGAACTGATTCGAATGGTAATCGAAGTATTAAAGGCTGCCAACAAATTAGTGAAATAATTCTATATGAATCAGTTAAGGGAATGCCGTTATAAGCATTCCCTTTTTTAAATGAAATATTTCATTTCAAACACAGTCTTCTCACTGGATGACTCCACAAAAATCCTTCCTTCATCCTGTTCCACAATGGACTTGGCAAGGGAAAGTCCGATTCCCACCCCGTCTTTCGAAGCATTCTTTCCTCTGTAAAAACGTTCAAAGAGATGTTTCTGATCTTCTTCCTCAATTCCCGGTCCAAAATCTGTAATCCTAATAGAACCATAGACCTGATTTTTCTCTGTTTCTATCCACACAGAACTGCCTTCCGGCGCATGTTCTACACAATTTTTCAGGATATTGGTGACTGCTTCTGTCTGCCAATGGAGATCACAGAAGATTCGGTCATTTTCTGCTTTTCCATCTTTTTTCTGTACTGACAATTTTTCTCCCCGGTTTTCCCCTGATTGTACCCATGGGGCAGGTACCTCCGTATAGTCATTGCAATAATTCCGTTTGATTTCTACATTCTTTAGATCACAAAGCACATCCACATTCCGCACGGCTTCCTCACAGATATCCTTTAAAGGAACCTCTTCCCTGATAAACGAAACAGTTCCCGCATCCAGTTTTGTCATCTTAAGAAGTGCCTGAACAAGAAACTGAATATGTCCAATCTCTCTTTTCACAACCAGAATAAAATCCTGCCTCACCGCCGGGTCCATGTCCGGATCGTCAATGAGATTGTCAAGAACTACAAGGATGGAAGTGAGCGGTGTCTTCATCTGATGGGAAATATCCGCCAAAGCATCTTTTAAATTCTCTTTGTCTTTCTTTGAATTTTCCGCTGCCTCCTTTAACATGATCGTGGTTTTGTAGATTTCTGTCTTTAGCATGGACAATTCATCTTCCGACATATCATCAAGCTTTAGTGTATAGTTTTTTCGGTTGATTTCTTCGATATATCTTGTAATTGCTGCGATTTCCCTGTCTTTCTTTTTATTATAACGAAGGAATAAATGACAGATTCCCCCTGCTGCCAGCATAACAAACAGAATCCAGCCAAAGAAGAACCCAATGCTCAGCATCTGATTTTTCTTCACCACAGCATCTTTTTGTAAGTCAATGCCGTAGGAGCTCAGCATATGCTCTGCTTCATAAGCAGACTCCTCATGGCCTAAAGATTCAACCGTTCCATTTAGAATCTGCATCAGCTCCCCTTCGGACACATCCGGATATTTTTCTTTCAAATGGACTAAAATTCCGGCAAGTGCCTCATTGTAAGCCCTTTGATAACTGACATATTCAAAGTAGTGAAGCACACCTGCGAAAGTACAGAAGATACCGGTAAGAATCAGCACGCCTATAATATACTTTTTCAGTTCTATTTTATTTTTCATGCTGATCTACCCTGTATCCAATCCCTTTCACTGTAGTAATCATATCATTTCCTACTTTTTCCCGGATCCGCTTCATGTAGACTGTCACTGTATGGTCGTCCACATCGTTACCGGTCCACTCCCATATCTTATCAAGGAGCGTATTTCTGGTGACTGTCCTGTTGATATTTAAGAAAAGGAAATGGAGGAGTTTCAGTTCCAGACTGGTCAGTTCCACCGGTTTTCCTTCTCTTTCAACCGTCATTTTATCCATATCAAAAGAAAGCTTTCTCGCACGGATCACAGAATCCTTTTTGTTCCTAAGAAGAATACGGTTGATTCTTGCCATCAGTTCTTTTGTGGAAAATGGTTTAGTCACATAATCTTCTGCTCCAAGGTTAAGACTTTTTACAATGGTTTCTTCCTCATCTACCGCTGTAAGGAAAAGAGTCGGGATGCCCCGCTTTCTTATCTCGCCTTCAAAAAAGCTAAGGCCGTCTCCATCGGGAAGGCTGATATCCAGTACAATCAGGGAAAAGCTTGTATCAGCAAGCAGGAAACAGGCTTCTTTTATAGAAGAAACTGACCTATACTGATAATCTTTTTTGGCAAAGGCATATTCCAATCCTTTTACAATTGTCTCGTTATCTTCCACTAACAAAATGTCAATCATTTTCCTGCCTCCTTTTCACATTTTTTTCGTGAAGACCGATCCCATCCCTTAATACTTTGCAGATCAAAAGCGGAGACATCTTCTGCTGATATTATATATTCTCATTTCGGATGGTTTCAATCACATTCTGTTTTCCAATCTGATTCATGGAATAATTCATGATAACCCAGATTAAGAGGAATACCGCACCTGCGGCAATGAGAATTCCTGTCATCGGAAGCTCATATTTCATCCGGAAGCTTCCTGTCATCAGCACTTTAAATATAATATAGGATAAAATAGTTCCAATTGGAACTCCAATCATTAATGAATTGGTGCCATAGAAGAAACTTTCCAAAGATACCATTCTTCGGAACTCCTTCTCTGTCATGCCGATGCTTCGAAGCATGGCAAATTCTCTTCTTCGAAGATTCATGTTTGTTGTAATGGTATTGAAAATGTTGGTCACTCCAATCAGAGCAATTACAATAATAAATCCATAAAGAAAAATTGCAATTAAAGTATATGTCGATTCCATACCCTTGGCATTTTCATGGATATTTAGGATGTTATAATAATCTTCATGAACAGAGAAAATTGCCTCTATGTCCTTTTCATTTTCCACAGCATCCACTGAATCTATGGAAATATAACGTAAAAAGGTAGAGCCAGTGAGCTTTTTTCCATACTGTTCATTTACAATAAAATAAGCCTCCTGTCCGCCTCGTGGCACTCCCATAGGAACTTCGTCGGTCACCGCAGCAATCTGGATATGAACCGGTTCCGTCCGCATTATTTCTGTATCCTCACCGCGGATCAGGAAATTCCCGTCTACCCAGTCTCCTGCTTTTAAATCATACTGATCAATACGCATTTCAATATAGTCATCAATTTCCTCTTTATAATAAAACAAATCCACCTGATTAATCAGGATTCCTTTGTCTTTTACTTCTTCGTAATTTAAATGAAGTTTGGAAATATATTCTTTAAAATCGTCTTCATCCATGATATAAGTACGGAGCCTAACATCCACATCTTCCTGTCTGACTCCGGTTTCCTTATGGAAATTCCGGTATTCTTCTGTATAAGGCACTTCATTCCAGATTACACTTGCCACGCTCATGGCATTCACATCTTTTGTGTGATCCATGGATTTTGCCTGTTTTCCATAATCATCTGTGCCGTCGGAAGTGTAGGACACCTGAATACTGTAACCGTACTGTTCAATTTCATTATCTACTACACGGAATGCCAGATCCACGAAGGAATAGAGGGCAATAAACACTGAAACGCAGACAATAATACTGATTATGGTAGCTCGGTACTTTTTCCTGCTTCTTTTTAAATTCTTATAAGATATTTCTCCACCAACTCCAAAGATTTTTCCAACCCATTTTGGACAGGTTATCTTCGCTCTGTTGATCTTAATATCTTCACTGTTTCGGATTGCCTGAATCGGGCTGATTTTGGAGGCTTTTACCGCACTTTTCCTTGCAGATAACAAAATGGTGATCATACTTAATAAAACTGCACATACAATCACCGGCCAGGACAAATCAAAGACCAGTAAAATATTAAAATCGTCCTTTAAGAAATGATTGCTTACATGAATCAAAACCATGGACGCAGCGATTCCTGCCAGCAATCCGAGAGGAATACCTGCAGCCCCAAGCAGGCAGGCCTCATAATAGACATTTTTACGAATCTGCTTCTTTGTTGCTCCCACACTGGAAAGCATACCGTACTGGCGGATCTTCTCTGTAATGGAAATGTCAAAACTGTTGCGGATACAGAATACAGAGGTACATATAATAATGACGACAACAAGCACAGCTGCGGCTGCCAGCGCATTCAAAGCAGAGCTTCCAAGCACCCCGGTCTCTAACATTATCAGCTGTTCATGGATGGAATAAGCATATCTTCCATTCTGAATTTCCTTGTGAATTTCATTTTGCTTTTCATCTTCCAAACGGAAGAATTCGCTGTCATTATGCAGAAGACGGAATGACTCTTCTTTCACATTAAGAATCTGAGCCGTCAAAGCGTAATGTTCTTTTAATCCTGCTCTATTATAACGGATATAGACATCCACAAAGTCAGCTTTTTCATTTTCTGTCAAACAGGTAATAAAAGTATAACCCGGTGCTGAATAGGGCTCCACTGCCAAAGACAGACGTTCCATTTCACCTACAATGACATATTCCTTTGTCTCTGCCTGTTCAATGGTTTCATTTCCGGAAGGATCGTAAGGGTTGGTCTGATTCAGTTCAAAGCCTCCGCCCATTCTTACTCCAACTTCCAACCTAATCTTCTCTCCAACTTTTAATTCCACGCCGCCATTGGAAGAAAGATGCTCGGAAATGAGAATTTCTCCTTCTTTTTCCGGCAAACGTCCCTTTGTCAGTGTGATTCCCATGTTCTCCATCGCTTCCTGATCATAAGACTGAACATAAACATAGGGCTTATCTTCATTTTGAATGCCTTCTAATAAGGCATAGCCTACGGGGTTGGTAAAATATACTTTTTCAACTTTTCGATGTTCCTTTAATCCTTCTGCCTCTTCCATGGGCACATGGAAAAATCCATAATGGAAATTACCCGTTTCTTCTATTTCATGCCGGATCAGACTGGTTCTGGCACTGAAAAACATGCTTGCAACCGCAGTCAGCAAAGATACGGACAACATAATTCCGATGATGGTCATAATGGCACGTTTTTTATTCAGCTGAAGATTCTTCCAGGTAAGTTTTTTTAACAAATCCATAGTTCCACCTCCCGCTTACACATTAATCAGGCGTCCGTCTTCCATCTTAAGGACCCGGTCTGCGTATTTGGCAATCTCCATGTCATGGGTGATCATAATGATGGTCTGTTTGTAATCTTTGTTGGACTTTCGAAGCAGGGCAACGATCTCATCGCTGGATTTGGAATCTAAGTTTCCGGTAGGTTCATCTGCTAAAATAATGGCCGGATTGGTAATCAGTGCTCTTCCAATACTTGTTCTTTGCTGCTGCCCTCCGGAGAGTTCATTCGGAAGATGCTTTCTCCGTTCGGAAAGACCGAGAGACTTTAACAGCTCTTCTAGCTTATTCTGATTTGCTTTCCTGTTATCAAGGCTTAACGGAAGGGTAATATTCTCTTCTACGTTGAGAATGGGAATCAGATTATAGAACTGATAAATCAGTCCCACCTGTCTTCTTCGAAAGATTGCCAGCTTCTCATCATTGAAAGAATAAATGTCTTTGCCATCGATGAACACTCTGCCCTCTGTCGGACGGTCCACTCCTCCTAACAAATGAAGGAGAGTTGATTTACCGGAACCGCTTGCTCCTACAATAGCCACAAATTCCCCTTTTTCCACACTGAATGAGACGTGGTCTAAAGCAACCACTTTCGTGGAACCTTTGCCATATATTTTCGTTAAGTTTTCTGCTCTTACTATTTCCATATGTTTATCCTTTCTTATTACTGTTATTCACTTACGATGTCAGTATAACAGGGCAAAGTTACGGGGAAGTTACAATTCTGCAAAAAATTCGCTCAGACTTTGAATCTGCTTCAAAATCTGAGCGGTTTTCACTTTTACATTCTCATCTTTAAAAATACAGTCTCCGCATTTTTTGTTGTCTGCTCTATGACTTCCTCCTCCGTCACGCCTTTCAGCTGCGCAATCACCTTCACTACAAGGGGCAGTGCATCGGAAGCATTTCTTTTAGAGTCGTAGCCTGCCGGTGCGAGGAAAGGACAGTCTGTCTCAAGAAGAACAGAAGAAAGAGGAATTACCTTCATGCTCTCTCTTAAATCCTTTAATCTCCGCTGAGTCACGAGGCCTCCGATTCCAAACAGGAATCCCATGTTCATAAGATCTTGTGCTTCTTCCGGATTACCTACAAAACAGTGGCAGACTCCCGGATATTTTGACAATTCGTAGGATTGAAGAATCTCCAATGCATCCTTCATGGCTCCTTCCCCGCGGATGTGAAGAACAAGGGGAAGCTTTTTCTCCAAAGCCAGTTCAATATGGAAGCGGAACCACTGTCTTTGAACAGCCTGCTGTTCTTCCTCCGTTACTCTATAATAATCAAGTCCTGTCTCACCGATGGCAACGGTTTCCTGCCAGTCTGCGAAACTACGGAGTCTTTCTAATCGTTCTTCCAGATGATCACAATCTTCCTCTGTAATACGGCAGGGATGGATCCCAACAGACAGATAAACATTATCATAATCTTTAAACATTTCTCTCATCTGTTCATTGGATTCATAGGTGATGGCAATGTTAACCAACGCACGGACGCCGTTTTCAAATGCCTTCTGTAACATTTCCTCTCTGTCTTTATCGAACTGTGGATGAGCATAATGGGTATGTGTATCTATCATCTCAATTCACCATTTTCCACCGGCAGATAAATACAGGATGCATATCTTCTATTTCGATGCACCGTCACATTGGCAGTCCGGATTTCTTCGCTGTTAAATCCTTTCTCTGTATTACTGTTCGGGAAGATAAAATTCTTCGCGCTGGAGGTAACAGTGACACGGATCTTATGTCCCGGAAGGAAACAATGGGAAAGCTTGGTTGTGCGGATGTTCAACTCATAAACTTCTCCCGGTTTTAAATATTCCGGTTTTTCGAAACTGTTTCTATATTTTGCCCCAAGAATGCCATCTGCCAGTTTCATAGATCTGCCTGTCTTATCTACATCTGTCAATCGAACCATGAAGTCCGTATCCGGCTGGTCGCAGGATATGTATAACTTCACTGTCATATCCCCGGTAACAGTAAGCGGCTCCGTAAGAACAGAAGATGTATAGGAAAGAATGTCTTTTCTCTTTTCCTCTTCCGTATAATCTTCCGGAACTTCGATTTCATTTTCCGCCATATCAATAATGTGATGGGCAGGATTGGCCGGATCATAAAGATAGGTATCCTTCTGCTTTCCATTTGACAACAGGGCAACCGTAAGTGTTCCTTCACCGCAGCTTTCTCCGTTTCCGGCCCCACAGTCATCTTCTGCTCCGTCAAAGTACCAGATTTCCCTTTGCACGGATTTTGGCGGCCACTCTCCTGCTTCTTTCCACTTCATTTCACCAAGAGAATAGTATTCTACGGAAGCTGTTTTTTCTATTCCATTGTCCACGCCTTTTAAGAAATGCTCCAGCCACTTCATAGAAAGTACATCCAGATCATAACGGAGGGCATCTTCTCCCACATAAAGGCCATGAATATCATAATCAGCATTGCCGCTGTGTTTCCAGGCACCAAGAACTGTCTTCCAGCTGCCCTCCGGCCAGTCTTTTACGAGATCAAGAGCTTCTGTTGTTCCCATGCCATTGTCATCAAACCATCCGGACAGAATAAGGGCAGGAACCGGACCGCCTGCATAGCGGTCTTTCCAACTTGTCCGATACCAGAAATCATCCAGGTGTTCATGGTCAAACAATTCACTGATAAAGGGAACCGGATAACCAAGTGCCCTCTCCGGAATAGTCTGAAGCGGGCGGTAATCAAGAATCTCATCCCAGTTCGGCTGATCCATCAACTTTTCATCCATATGCTTCTTTGACATCATAAAATCCCAGGCCAGAGTACCGGAACACATACAGCCGCCACGTCTTGGGAAATCCACAAAAGCACTGCCTGCAGCCACGTCAGACAACATGGCTTTCAGATGTGGATTGCCGCTTGCCGCTGCTGCCCACTGAACCATACCAAGGTAAGATCCACCAGTCATGCCTACATTTCCGTCGCTCCACTCCTGTGCTGCAATCCAGTTAAGTGTATCATCCCCATCTTCCACTTCATAATAGTGGGATCTCCATTCTCCCGTGCTCTCTTCACGGCCTCGCACATCCTGAATGACCACGCCGTAGCCTCGCTGCACAAACGGGAAATACCATTCCGGCTGGTCGCTCTTATTATATGGTGTTCGAATCAATACAACAGGCACCTTTTCTAAGCCATCCGGCAGATAAACATCTGTTGAGAGGAATTCTCCGTCCCTTGTCTCCACCCTAAAAGTGCCACGAAAGACTACCCTATAATAAGGCACAGTTTGTCCCATCCCTTCTTTACAAATATCCAGACAGTCTGCCTCTCCATTCACCGCTTTTTGCAAAAATGCCTTCTCTCCGAATACATTTTTCCACTCTTTTAAAACCGTCTTTTCTTCCCAGCCCTCTTTTACAAGGACAGCCATGGAATCCCTCACGGTCATGTACACTGCATACAGTTCTCCATTTTCATGAAACAAATCAAATGGATATTTTTTCTTGCGCTGAATGTAGGAATTGTCCTTTCTCTTTTTATATACTGCTCCTGATACGGTGGTAAATTCCTCCACAGAGGCTTTCACTGCTGCTTCACATTCCTCTTTCATCTGAAAGAAATCAGATAAGGTACGTCTGGAAAAAGGACGGAAAAAGGAGTCTGCTTCTTCTGTATAGAGAACTGCTTTTCCATATTTTCCTGCCCTGCTGTCAAGCATACTGACATAGAGTCCGTCTTCTCTTTCTGTAATCTTTCCATATAAAATGCCGGAGCAATAAAAATTCCATGTAATGTGGCTCATACTAGACCTCCTGGTTTCTTTTTTGAACGGGATGATTTTTTCATCCTCCCCTTCTCATTGCGAAAAAAGAACCGGACTTCGGTTCTTTTTTCTGTTTCTATATTAATTTTTGAAAAGCGTACTTAAAATACCACGTCCAAGGGCAGCACCGATATTGCCGCCAAGCTTCTTTCCGAACTTACCGCCAATGGCATTACCGATGGTATTTCCCACTTCACGGCCGATGGTTCCCGTAGCAGAACTTGCTACTTTCTTCATGGCACTCTTCTTTTCTTTTTCTTTCTTTTCTTTCGCTTTTTCTTCTGCTTTTCTGGCAGCCTCTTCCTCTTTGGCTTTTTTCTTTGCTGCAGCAGCTTCTTCTTTTGCCTGCTGTTTTGCAGCCGCTGCTGCTTCTGCTTCCTGCTGTTCCTCTAATTCTTCCTGAGCAACTTTTTTCTCAAGCATCTCATAGGCCGATTCTCTGTCCAGCACCTGAGAGTATTTTGGATAAAGCATTCCATTTGTCACCTGATAATTTCTATCTGTATCATCAAGCGGTCCCATCATACTCTGTGGTGGAAGAATGGTACACTGTTTTACCACCGTTGGAATACCCTTCTCATCAAGAACAGAGATAAGGGCTTCCCCTGTTCCAAGCGCTGTAAGTACTTCAAATGTATCAAAGTCAGGATTTTCGCGGAAGGATTCTGCCGCTGCCTTTGCTGCCTTTTGTTCTTTTGGTGTGTAAGCGCGAAGAGCATGTTGCACCTTATTGCCAAGCTGTCCAAGAACTCCGTCCGGAATATCCTGTGGGTTCTGTGTAATAAAGTAGATACCAACCCCTTTGGAGCGGATTAATTTTACTACCTGTTCGATTTTGGTAAGAAGTGTTTTGGAAGCATTGTCAAATAAAAGGTGGGCTTCGTCGAAGAAGAATACCATCTTAGGCTTCTCTCTGTCTCCCGCTTCCGGAAGTGTCTCAAATAATTCAGACATAAGCCAGAGCATAAACATGGAATAAGTAGTAGGGCTGTTGATCAGTTTCTGGCAGTCAAGAACCTGAATCATTCCTTTGCCGTTGCAGTCTGTGCATAACCAGTCTGTAATGCTTAATGCAGGTTCTCCAAAGAAATAATCGCCGCCTTCTGCTTCCATGGCTACAACGGCTCTTGTAATTGCCGCAAGACTCTGTTTTGCCATGTTGCCGTATTCATCTGCATATTCCTTGGAATGTTCAGACACATACTGAATCATGGAACGAAGGTCCTTTGTATCTAAAAGTAACAGTCCTTCATCATCTGCAATCTTAAAAATAATGGTGAGAATGTCAGACTGAGTCTCATTAAGGTCAAGAATCTGGCTTAAAAGAAGCGGTCCCATCTCTGAGATCGTAGTACGAAGCGGCATACCCATCTCACCATATACATCCCAGTAGTTAGTTGGATATGCTTTAAATCCGTAGCCGAATTCATCTAACTTCATCTCTTCCACACGCTTGTTTACGTTATCATTTTCCACACCTGTTTTGCACATGGCAGCAAGGTCGCCTTTTACGTCTGCTAAAAATACAGGTACGCCGCAGTCACTGAAAGATTCCGCCATGACTTTTAAAGTCACGGTCTTACCTGTTCCTGTTGCCCCTGCGATTAATCCATGGCGGTTGGCCATCTTTGGATAGATGTATACTTTCTCTTCACCGGATGTTCCAATCCAGATTTTATTATCCTGATACATAGTTTTTCCTCCTGTTTTCTAATCCGAACTTTTGATTCTGACATACAGAATCTTCTCCCTATTAATTTATCATGAATCCCATAATGTCTGCAACCGAAATCATGGAATATGATTTTTCTCGAATTATCATTGCAAGACGAATGAAAAACGACTATAATAGGTAAAATCAGGAAACAGAATGTATCGTCATGAAACAGCATTTCTGATAAAACACTTTAGAGAAAATGACAGGAGGAATCATATGGAACGAACACAGAACGTATCAGAGCAGTCCCTTGCTACCATCCGCAAGATGCAGCAGAGCGAACTGACAGAAAGTGTCATCTATGAAGAGATTGCCAAATTTGCAAAAGGCATCGAAAACAAAGAAACTCTTCTCCGCCTTGCAAAGGAAGAAAGAGCCCACTATGAAATCTGGAAAGGCTACACCGGTATTGACATGAAACCGGAGAAAGCCAAAGTACTCAAATACAAACTTCTCGCAAGAATCTTAGGATTTACCTTTGCCGTAAAACTCATGGAAAACGGCGAAGAAAACGCCCAGGCGGAATATGAATTATTAAAAGATGAAGTTCCGGAAAGCATTCACATCCGTGAACAGGAGATGGAACATGAAACTTCCCTTCTTGGAATGTTGGATGAAGAACGCCTTCAGTATGTAGGCAGCATGGTATTAGGTCTTAATGATGCTTTAGTAGAACTTACCGGTTCCCTTGCCGGCTTCACATTTGCCATGCAGAACACAAGACTCATCGCCTTATCCGGCCTGATTCTTGGAATCTCTGCTACTTTCTCCATGGCATCCAGTGAATTTTTGGCAGCCAGAAGTGAAGGCAGGACAGATGCCTTAAAATCATGCGCATACACCGGTATCGCTTATCTGATCACTGTAGTGCTGCTGATCGCACCATATCTTATCTTTGGTAATGCCAACTATATCGCTGCTCTCATCTGTATGCTTGTGATTGTAATTTTAATCATTGCAGGATTTACATATTACACATCTGTTGCACAGGATCAGCCATTTAAATCAAGATTTCTTGAGATGGCGGGAATCAGTATTTCTGTTGCAGTGATTTCCTTTATTGTAGGTGTGCTTGCAAAGCAGTTCTTAGGATTAGATATCTAAAAAATTAATATTTTAATTTTACGAAAAGAACCAGACTGAAAAAATGTTAAACCCCAAATGGGCTCCGTCAGCAAGTTGTTCTACGCATCATTTGATTGGTTCAACTTTTTTTCAGCCTGGTTCTTTTTTTAAGTTAATCTTTCAATTCTCGTTCGCAAGACTTGACGCAGAACCCGTCTCACATCGGATATATTTTTTATTATCGGTGTTTTAGAATGAATCCTTTTGAGCAATCATATTTCTGCAACAACCATATCAAGTTCCACTATTCACTTCGTAAAGCCAATACCGGATCTTTCTTGGCTGCCTGTCTGGATGGAATGAGACCGCCAATTAAGGTAAGGATTACACTTAAGATAACCAGAGTCACGCCGCCCTGTACCGGAAGGAGGGCTACAATATCCGTATTGCCTGTTACGGAATGAATGATATGGTTAATCGGCGGCAGCAATGCCAGGGTAACAAGGATACCAAGTAAACCTGCACAAAGACCTACGATGAATGTCTCCGCATTGAAGATGGAAGAGATATTCTTCTTGGAAGCACCGATGGCACGAAGTACACCGATTTCTTTTGTTCTCTCCAGTACAGAGATATAAGTGATAATACCGATCATGATAGAGGAAACGACGAGGGAAATGCTGACGAAAGCAATCAGTACATAACTTACACTGTCTACGATCGTCTTTACGGAGGACATTAAAAGTCCGGTAATATCTGTGTATTTTACGACTTTTTCTTCATCTGCCGCTTCCATATCTTCATTATAGGCATCCAGGAATTCAATGAAGGATTCTTTTGCCTCAAAATCCTTAAAATAGAAGGAAATTGTGGATGGATCTTCCATATCCTGATAACCAAGTGCCAAAAGGTTTGTATTGGCATTTAATTCTACACTGCTTGCTGTCATGGCTTCCATAATTCTGGAAAGTTCATCTTCAGAAAGCTCAAAGTTAAACGCTCCTGCAATCTTATCTTCATCCACATTGAAGGCATCCGCCATGGTTCCCATCAGTCCGGCTGTCAGTTCTCCGACTTTTGTCAAAATGTTTTTCTGCATGACTGCTTCTGTCATCTTTGCGGCAAGCTGATCTGCCATTCCTGCCACCATCTCCTGAGAGAGGAACTGTTCCAGCATCGGTTCTACCATATCAGGCACCAAAACAGCGGTAAGGTCTTCTGCTGTCTGGTCCATGGCACCCATGGAGATATAGGACTGAAGCAATCCTTTTAATAATTCAGAAAACATGGAGGCAAACACATCCTGAGGAATCATATATTCTGCCTCTAACGCAGCCAAGGCATCCTTTGTGCTGTTTAAAGCCATATGGTCATTTACCACAGTTTCTACCTGACTCATGGAGATCGTTGCTCCGCCGCCAAGCATCGGATTGGCATTGGCTTCGATATAATTATGGAACAGATCAGAAGCAATCGTAGTAAGTGCCGTGTTAAATGCAGTCTTTGCTGCCGTTGTATCTGTAGTGATAGAAGAAGAAATCTCTGTCATATAGCCCTGTGTCATTTCTGAAATATCTTTCTCATCAATCTTTACATTAAATGCTTCGGAAAGCATCTCCGTATCGATAGAGATCATATCCTGGAAATCCAGTCCTTCTTCTTCCGTATCATCATCAAAACGCTTGTTTCGGAAAACATCAATCTCTTCCTCTTCCATCTGTTTTTTCACGATTTCAGATTCAGAAGCCGTCTGAATCACATATTCTGTTAACTGTTTTGTATAGGCAACACCTGGAGTAAGGCTTGAAGAGCTGCTGCCTTCTTTTCCACACATAATGCCCACAATCTTTAAATTTGGAGAATTGTCATAGACACCCTGCATGAACTCTTTATCATCTGTCATATCCTCGTATAATTCATATTCACTGTTATATTTATAAGTATCAGATGCATCGATAATCTTATATTCCAGATTTAACAAATCCTCATAAGTAAACTCCAGAGGCTCTCCCGGCTTCTCTACTTTATCTCCTGCCATAACTGTGGATAGCATATCTTTTAATTCCTCATTGGAACGCAGGCCAAGACTGTAAACTAAAAGATCCGGCATGCCGTTCGGTTCCTGAAGGACAAGGATGGCTTCATCATATGCTTCCGGCCAGCGTCCTGCAAGCACGTCGTACTGTTCTACCAAGGTCTCCCTGTCGTCGATCATTTCATAAAAGATAGAGGAAGAACTGCCCGCCATCATCATAGCACTTGCACTGCTGCCGCCGCTTAAAGCAGAAATCATGGAGCTTGGATTAAACTGGGTAAGTTTCCCTGTGCTGTCTTTTCCATAGATAAGAGGGCTGACACTATACTGATATCGAATCAGAGTCGTAAGCTCATCGACTGTCTCATTTTCCTTCTCCAGATATTGTTTAAAACTCTTTAGATCATTTTTGCCGATTTCAGAAAACATAGTACTAATGTGCTGCCGTTCTCTTACCACATCTCCGGCCACAGCTTCCCCGGCCTCCGTGATCATTGTAAGGAGCGCTGAGGTCACATCCGCAGTCTCTGAAGTAAGAGTAAGTGGATAGGAAGTCAGCGTATCTTCCTGAATCTTATCGATGTAATTCTGGAATCCTGTGGATAAAGAAAGAATCAATGCAATACCAATAATACCGATGGACCCTGCAAATGCAGTAAGCAGGGTACGTCCTTTCTTTGTCAGCAGATTGTTAAAACTAAGTGCCATCGCTGTAAAGAAAGACATGGATGCTTTGCCCAGATTCTTATGTTCCGGCGGTGCCATCTTAGCCATATCCGGGTTAAACGGATTGCTGTCATCTATAATCTTACCGTCACGAAGTTTTACAATTCGAGTAGAGTATTCCTCTGCCAGTTCCGGATTATGGGTTACCATAATAACAAGGCGGTCTTTTGCAACCTGTTTTAAAAGATCCATAACCTGAACGCTGGTCTCTGTATCAAGGGCTCCTGTAGGCTCATCGGCAAGAAGGATATCCGGGTTATTTACAAGGGCTCTTGCAATGGCAACTCGCTGCATCTGTCCGCCGGACATCTGATTGGGTCTTTTATGAGCCTGTTCTTTTAAGCCTACCTGGTCAAGGGCTTCCAAGGCACGTCTCTTTCTCTCCTTCTTGGAAATGCCGCCAATGGTAAGTGCCAGTTCTACATTAGCAAGGACAGTCTGATGAGGAATCAGGTTATAACTTTGGAATACGAAACCAATGGTATGGTTTCGATAGGAATCCCAGTCCCTGTCTTTGTAATTCCTGGTTGATACATTATTGATGATCAAATCTCCGCTGTCATAACGGTCAAGACCGCCAACAATGTTGAGAAGGGTCGTCTTACCGGAACCGGATGGTCCGAGGATGGATACAAACTCGTTATCCCTGAAATTCAGGCTCACATCATTTAATGCGTTCTGAACCAGATCACCGGTCTTATATTGCTTGGATATATTTTTAATCTGAAGCATTCTGTTCTCCTTTTTATATTTATTTCGTTTTTATATTTATTTCATCTGGGTATGTTTATTCTAAAACTTTTCTGCCCAAATCACAATATGCTGCATCCGTCATATTTCTTACGATTTTACTATACTTTTACATTGTTTTCAATTAAACTAATCTGCATTTCACACATTCTTTAGAATTTGCTTTACCCTTACAAAAATCCCGCTGTTTTATGACAAACACAAACGAAAAAGAAGTAAAACACATCTGCATTTTACTTCTTTTTTCATGTTATTATGCTTTCTATGATTCAATGTCTAAAAACCAAAATATGCATCCATTCCATTGGCAATTCCCTGCACCATGTTATTCTGCATGTTAGAATCCTGCATAGCTTTATCTTCTTCTCCATTGCTCATAAAACCAAGTTCAATAATGGTCACCGGTATTTCACTCCAGTTAATTCCCGTCATAGTATCGTTGGTCTTCATACCACGGTTTTTAAAACCGGTCGCCTTGCAATAAGCATTGATCACACATTTGCCAAGCTTCTGGCTGGCACTTGCCAGATGACTTACATAAGGGTTGGAGGAAGAAGGCGAAAGCGTCTCTGCTCCTCTTACAGAAGAATTATCAGAACTATTGGCATGGATACGGATCACCGCATCCGCTCCAACAGAATTGCCGTATTCTGCTCTTTCTTTATTGCTTATATTTACATCATGGCCTGTCCGGGTCATATACACCGTGTATCCTCGATTCTGAAGCTCTGTCTTCAGCTTCATGGAAATATCCAGGTTGAGCACATATTCCGTCACACCGGTGGCAACACCTGTTGTCCCGTAAGTTACACGTGCTTTCATCGTACTTGATCCCGGTCCGTTCGGTTCTTTTGTACTGTCGCCTTTTCTCTGATGTCCCGGATCAATGACTACGACTGCACTGTTTGGATTTCTGTGCTGGCCCGGAATGGCTTCTACTTTAGAACCGCCCTGCTCCTTATTCGAAGCGGTTGTATCTTCCTGTCTGGCTGTGGTTGGATCTGCCGGCTTTTCTTTGGCAATGTATTGTGCACTGACATAACCTGCCGTATCCCCTGCCTTTACCAGCGCCCAGCCGTCTTTTTCTTCGTATTTCTTAATTTCCGTTCCTCTTTTTAAAACTTTTAATACTTCACTTGAGGTATTTGGAGCTTTACGCAAGTTAAGTGTGGAAGCTGTTGTCCAAACCTTTACAGCCTTTGATTCATCCAGTACAACTTCTTTTTCTTCTTCTGTTGAAGCGGACTGTTCTTCTTTGGTTGCCGCTTCTTCCGTGGTTGTCACCTCTTCTGTTGAAGATTCCGGCATTTCTTCCGTTCCTTCTGCTCCATCGGTACTTTCCTCTGTCTTACTGTTTTCATCTGCCGGCATCTGAGTTTCCGTTGTAACCCCGCTGTCTATCCCTTCCAAATCTGATTCACTGGCATTTTGTCCAAAACATCCGGTCATCAGAACAAGCAGAAGCAAAACCGCCAAAATACTTAAAAATCTTTTTTTCATTTTATCACGCTCCAATTTTATTGTTTCTGATTCAAGTCCCGCGAGCGAGACTTGACGAAAGAGTTATCCCACATCTCATTTTTTACGATAAAATGATTATACTACACTTTATTTGGACAGAACAGATAATTTTGCATCTTTTATATTAGCATAAGTAATCTCGCCGCTTTCCACCATAGCAAGAAAATCCTCTTGTGTAATCCTTCCATAAAGACCAATAGACCAAAGACCTTCTGTATTGATTTCATCAAACCGTCTTTTTATCTGCTCCCTTTTTCGAATCAGCTGATTGTTAAAAACGCCGGATTCTCCTTCCACAACTGATAAGAATTCCGGATTGTCGTATAAAATCTGAAGTCTGGACAGATAACACTGCTCAAGCTGTTCTTCTGTCACTTCTCCGTCACTATATTCCAGAATCAGATTCGGATAGATTTCATTTGTCTCCTCTGTCAAAGCATAACCAAAATTTGTGGTAAGGCGGATTCCATCAAAAGTTCCACCCAAAACCTGCACATCTGAATCCATGGCAATCCAGCCAAAGTCAGAATCCGGGTAGCTTCTGATAAAATCCAGAGCATCTTTAAGATTTCGCACTTCATCAAAACAAACATTAGCATAGATCACCGCGGATTCGGGAAGTTTTTCAATTTCGGCCATTCTCTTTTCATCCATGTCCCATATTTCTCTTACGTAATCAATCTCCTTTTCCCACTTGCTGTCATTATAAAAATCCCATACATAATGTGACAAATGATGTTCTTCTGTTAAAGCTTCTACTGAATAACGGTTCTGGTTGATTTCAAAGACCGTATTGTAACGGCCGTCAATATGAAGAGGTTCATAAATATCCTGAATCTTTGCATACATATGATAGGAACCAAAACCTTCCTTTTCATTTTGACTTTCTAACGGCCAGTAAGTTTTCCCGGCAAAGTGAAGCCCCGTATAAATATCCATAAGAAAATGGAAGTCAGAATGCACCATATATCCCTCTTCCGCTTCCTTCACATATCTGCTTGGTTTCATAGGATTATAAAAAAAGGAATCAAAAAGAAGGGAGGTAACGAACAGTATGACAGCTCCCGCTAAAACAGTTAGAATAATCCCACGAAATACTTTCCTGTTGATCTGTTTATCCACAGCTTTTTTCAATTTTCTGGAAAGGGAAATATCACTCTTATCTATCGTCTCTGTAAACACTCCATCATCCATATGCTTCTCGTCATTTCTATGTACAACCTTTTCTTTTAATTCTTCCAGATCTTCATCCAGAGACAAAAGCTTATCCAGATCTTTTTCGTTCATTGGTCTTCCCCCTTTTCTTTCTCATACAACTCTATCAGTTTCTTTTTTACCCGGTGTTTGATGACTCGTACATTTGATACTGTCAGGTTCAGTATTTTCCCCGTCTCCTCATCATTCAGTTCATGAAAGGATGACAGAATCATGACCTGACGTTCTTTGTCCGGCAGCTGGTAAATCTGATGATAAAGCCATCTCTTTTCTTCCTGTCTGATGTATTCCTGCAAAATGTCTTCTGATGTCCGTGCCCATGCTTCCTCCCTGTCCCATTCCTGACCGGATTCTTTTCTTTTTACAAAACGTTTTTTATTATGATACGTATTGATGAATTCATTTCTTATGACTTTATAAATCCAGGCTTTAAAATTTCCATCCTCATAACAAAGAATCGCCTTAAGAAATGCATTGGCCACCAGATCTTCTGCATCTTCCTTATTTTTCGTTAAAGAAAGGGCGAACAAGAACAATGTCCGATAATGCTGCTGATAATAGCAGATCAATTCATCTTTTTCCATTCTTATTCCCCCCTCATTTCTTGCCTATAATGTTATAACAATTATATCGAAAAATAATTACACACTAAAGAAATTTTTTCATCTGTTCCATATTCCTTTCTTCCGTCTCTAACAGCCGTTGTGCCAAGGCACGCACCTCTTTATCATTACCGGTAAATTCTCTCATATTTCTGATTATCTTTGTAACTCCCATGGCACTGCCCTGATACATCATTTCAGCCAGATGTTCTTCCGAATCATCCTTCATGGTTTTCATGATGGTCATAGTCTTACTTCCCATTTTAGCCATAGCATTAATATCTTCCGGAGATGCCTTTTTTAACTCAAGCATCCTGTCTGCTTCTGTACAGATATTTTTGTATTCCTCTTTTTGTATTTCCAAAGCCTTTCTAAAGTCTTCCCCTTTTGTAATTGGTAAAATTTCGTCAATCCCCTCACATCCCATTCTGCAGGTCTTTCTCACAGATTGAAGCATTTCAATATCATTGAGCATAAATATCTCCTTTCACACATAAGTTTTACAACAGTATTCCCGCAAACCTCAAATCTTAGCACAACATAATGTAGAAAAAACACTGTTAAACCTGTGATTTTTTGCACAAAACTCAGAAAAAATTAAGAAATTTTTCATTTTTTTATCCCATTTTTTGAGCAATTTATTCAATAAATACCCCAAATTCCATTGACATATTGTTCAAAATCATTTAAAATCAACCTATGATGCATCATAAATCATATTTATGACACAGAAGTTAATTAAGTTAAATCTTAAGTTACTCTTAATTCATTTGAGGGACCAAAGATTTTCACTGGATTATCTTTATAGGAGGTATTATTATGTTATTTAATTTCCTTGCTGCATTCGGTGGTGGCGTTCTCGCTTCTTGCATCGGTGCTGTTCCTGCATTCGTTATGACAGGTCTCATCACAATCGTTGGTGCTATGGCTTCCATGGCAGGCTTCGATACAATCGCTTTCGGTACAGTATTTGGACCACACATCGCTTTCGCTGGTGGTGTAGCTGCTACAGCTTACGCTGCTAAAAAAGGCTACATTGAAGCTGGTGCTGCAGTTGGCACACCTTTAGCTCCTCTTGGCAAACCTGATGTATTAGTAGTTGGTGGTGTATTCGGTATCCTTGGCTATATCATTGGTAACATCCTTGTTCCTATGGTATTCGGCGCTACAGGAATCATTCCTTTCGGAACAGATAACCCTGGAATGACAGTAGTTATCTCTGGTATCATCGCTCGTTTAGTATTCGGTAAGAGAGGTCTTGCTTCCGGAACTAAAGGTGCTATCACATCCGCTCAGTCTATGTTAATCGCTGTTGCATTCTCCTTAATGGTTGGTGGAACAGGTCTTGCACTTAATGCAGTTAACCCTGATATCATGGGATCTTACAACCTTATCATCTTCGGTATCGCTGCATTCACACTTATCTTCCCAGGAACACCTGGATGGCATCAGATTGGTATCATCTCTGCTTACGCAGTAATGATCGCTCTTGGCGCTGGCATGGGTGGATTCGCAGTAGTAGCATTCGCAGTAGTAGCTGGTGTTGCTTCCGCATTCCTTTGCGACCTTGAAGGTTACCTCATCAATACAGACGTTGATTCCCACATCGACGGACCTGGATTTGCAATCTGCTTAATGACAATCGTTCTTAACGTAGTAGCTTCCGTTCTCTAATTTGAACTGAATACATAACGTATAGAATAAGTTATATAAGTTAATAAGAATGGTGCATCATTCTAAATAATTAATTAAAAAAGTACGAAATACTTAAATATGATTTATGACAAAAGAAAAGAGGAGGGTTCCTAGGGCCCATCCTCTTTTCTCGTTTTATATAGTATCCTATTTATTTCCTTTTCCCACCTGATACCAGTTTGGCATTCTCTTATCCACATTGGCACTTAACTTCTTCTGAATCGATTCATATCCGTCACCTTTGAAGTATTTTGCCTGTGCAGGACAGACGATCATACAGGCTCCGCAGCGGATGCACCTGTCATGATCGATTTCTTTCGGATTCATCTCACTAATAGCTCCTATCGGACATTTTGTCACACAGAGATTACAGTAAAAGCAGGCCTGTGTCGTATCCACGGTAAATGGAAGCGGTCCCATAGGCTGTCTTGCATATGGATAGACACCAGGAATATTCAATGGCCCAACATCGTAATGCACCATTAATTTGAGGCATTCTCTCGCTTCTTTACCAAATTCTTCAATTTCCTTCATATCTTCTGCATCCGGACGGTGACGTCCCAGTTCTTTCAAATAGGTATGCTGTGCTGAGAAATACCCTGCTCCAACAACGGTAAAACCTTTGTCAGAAAGACACTTTTTAAGTTCTAACAAAGCATCTCCAATCGCATTATTTCCATAAGAAGTTATAATAATAGCAGGCGTATTCACACCGGAGAATTTCTCTAAAGCTGTTGTCACTGCTGCCGGAAGACGGCTTCCATAGATTGGCGCGCCGATGATCAGAAGATCACTGTCTCTGAACTTATGCTCTTTTGCACGTTCTTCTTTGTCAGTCAAATCAAGATCTTTCATAGCATAATCAGCAAAGGCCTTGCCGATTCCTTTGACAATCCTTTCTGTATTGCCTGTCGGACTGAAATATGCCTGATATACTTTTAATATTTTCATTTTCTTCTACCTCCGTTCTCCTTCCACAGCATCTAATTGTTCCGTACCATGCCGAAGTAATTACTGATTTTATTGTACTCCCGCATAAAAAAAGAGACAAGCAACTATCTTGTGCTTTGTCTCCTTTTTCTTGTCTAACGTTCCAGATACTTCTTTAAATAGTGTCCTGTATAGGATTCCGATACTTTGGCCACTTCCTCAGGAGTTCCCGTTGCCACAACGGTGCCTCCCCCTTCGCCGCCTTCCGGTCCCATATCAATAATATAATCTGCCGTCTTAATGACTTCCAGGTTATGTTCGATAACTACAACCGTGTTACCTCCTTCGCAGAGCTTTCCTAAAATATTCGTAAGCTTGTGAACATCGGCAAAATGCAGACCTGTAGTAGGTTCATCTAACACATAGATAGTCTTTCCCGTGCTTCTCTTACTAAGCTCTGTGGCAAGCTTCACTCTCTGGGCCTCACCACCGGAAAGAGTTGTGGAAGGCTGTCCAAGTTTAATATAGGAAAGACCTACATCATTCAAGGTCTGAATCTTACGCTGAATACTTGGAATATTCTCAAAGAATGGCACCGCCTCTTCTACCGTCATATCAAGAACTTCAAAAATATTTTTTCCTTTATATCTTACTTCCAAAGTTTCTCTGTTATATCTGTGTCCATTACATACCTCACACGGCACGTACACATCCGGCAGGAAATGCATCTCAATTTTTAAGATACCGTCTCCGGCACAGGCTTCACATCGTCCGCCCTTTTTGTTAAAGCTAAATCGTCCTTTGTCGTAGCCTCTTGCTTTGGCATCTTTTGTCATGGCAAAAAGATCACGGATCTGATCAAACACACCTGTATAGGTAGCCGGATTGGAGCGGGGAGTCCTTCCAATTGGAGACTGATCAATATCAATAATCTTATCAAGCTGTTCCATGCCTTCGATGCATCTGTGTTGTCCCGGTTTTGTCTTGGCACGGTTTAACTTCTTCGCCAATGCTTTATAAAGAATCTCGTTGGTAAGGGAACTCTTACCGGAACCGGATACTCCTGTAATACAGGTCATCACGCCAAGAGGAATGTCCACATCAATATCTTTTAAGTTATTCTGCTGTGCACCACGCACTGTAAGCCATCCTGTGGGTTCTTTTCTCTCTTTCGGAATCGGAATCTGAATTCTGCCGCTAAGATAGGCCCCCGTTATGGAATCCGGGTTGTTCATCAGATCTTCGGCTGTTCCCTGAGCAACCACGTGTCCGCCAAGAGAACCGGCTCCCGGTCCAATATCAATAATATGATCTGCCGCCAGCATAGTATCTTCGTCATGCTCTACAACCAGCAGCGTATTGCCAAGATCTTTCAGATCTTTTAATGCCTGAATCAGCTTATCATTGTCTCTTTGATGAAGACCGATACTTGGTTCATCCAGAATATAGGCAACTCCGACAAGACCGGAACCAATCTGTGTTGCAAGACGGATACGCTGAGCCTCGCCGCCGGATAAGCTTCCTGTTGCACGGGAAAGAGACAGATATTCAAGCCCTACCTGATTTAAGAACCCGACTCTTGCCTTAATCTCCTTTAAAATCTGAGCACCGATCAACTTCTGACGATCCGTAAGCTCCATTGTCTCTAAAAACTCACCCAGTCGTTTTGCCGAAATATTGGTAATATCATAGATATTCTTATCTGCAACCGTAACTGCAAGAGATTCTGGCTTCAGACGTCTGCCGCCACATTCCTCGCATGGAGACACTGTCATATAAGCTTCATATTCTGCCTTCATGTTCTCAGAAGATTCTCTATATCTTCTTTGTACATTGCGAATCAAACCTTCGAAAGCCACATCATAGACACCTTCGCCTCTTTGTCCTTTGTAGTGGACTTTCACTTCGTGACCATTCGTTCCATGAAGAATAATATTCTGTGCCTCTTTACTCATATCCTGAAAAGGAACACTTAAGTCAAAATCATATTCTTCTGCCAGTGCATCCAGAATGGCTCTGGAAAAGCTTCCCTTCTTCATGCTGGATGCCCATCCCATCACAACGATGGCACCATCGTCAATACTTAAGCTTCGATCCGGAATCAATAAATCCTCGTCAAATTCCATCTGAAAACCAAGTCCTGCACACTGCGGACAGGCTCCAAAAGGATTATTAAAGGAAAAGCTTCTTGGCTCGATCTCATCAATGCTGATACCGCAGTCAGGACAGGAGAAACTCTGGCTAAAATGAATCTCTTCCCCGCCAATGATATCTACCGTCATTAGGCCATCCGCAAGCTGAAGAACTGTCTCGATAGAATCTGCAAGACGTTTCTCCATGCCTGGTCTTACAATCAGACGGTCAACAACGATCTCAATATTGTGTTTCTTATTCTTATCAAGTGTAATCTCCTCAGAGAGGTCATATACATTCCCATCGACACGGACACGCACATAGCCGCTCTTCTTGGCCTGAGCAAAGATTTTAACATGTTCTCCCTTACGCCCGCGCACAATCGGTGCCAGAAGCTGGAATCTTGTTCCCTCCGGATATTCCATAATGGAATCCACCATCTGATCAACCGTCTGCTTCTTAATCTCTCTTCCACACTTTGGACAATGGGGAATCCCAATCCTCGCATATAAAAGTCTGAAATAATCATAAATCTCGGTCACAGTCCCTACGGTAGAACGTGGATTTCTGTTGGTAGACTTCTGATCGATAGAAATCGCCGGAGAAAGTCCTTCTATCTTATCCACATCCGGTTTCTCCATCTGGCCAAGGAATTGTCTCGCATAGGAGGACAGAGATTCCATATATCTTCTCTGTCCCTCTGCGTATACCGTATCAAAGGCAAGAGAAGATTTTCCTGATCCAGATAGTCCGGTCAGGACAACAAATTCATTACGTGGAATGTCAAGGTCAATATTCTGTAGGTTATGCTCCTTGGCACCCCGAATCTTAATATATTCTCTAAGATACTCTCTTTTACTCATTCTTTATCCTTTTCTAATTATAGGTCTTCCATTCTCACTCAGGAACGTTCCTATCTTTCACACAAAACGCATGTCAGATGCTAATCATCATAGTCCCTCAGTGCAATCTTTAATTCTTTTAACTGATCACGAAGTACAGCTGCCTCTTCAAAATTTAATTCTGCCGCAGCTTTGTTCATCTTATTCGTTACTTTAATGATCATCGCATTCAGTTCTTTCTTATTCATAGATTCTACATCTTTCGTATAATCTTCTTTTACTTCCTTTTCATCCTTGGAAATGCTGATCCGGTCACGTACTGCCTTAATAATCGTCTTTGGTGTAATTCCATGTTCCTCATTATAAGCTTCCTGGATTCCCCTTCTTCGATTGGTCTCACGAATGGCCTTATCCATAGAATCCGTAATCGTATCCGCATACATAATTACCCGGCCTTCTGCATTACGGGCAGCACGTCCAATCGTCTGAACCAGAGAACGTTCCGAACGTAGGAAACCTTCTTTGTCCGCATCCAGAATGACTACAAGGGCAACTTCAGGAATATCCAGCCCTTCTCTGAGAAGATTGATACCTACAAGAACATCAAATACATCCATGCGCAGGTCTCTTACAATCTCCACACGTTCCAGTGTATCAATATCAGAATGAAGGTATTTCACTCTTACACCGGAATCTCTAAGATATTCTGTCAGATCTTCCGCCATGCGCTTAGTCAGAGTTGTAATAAGAACTTTATGCTTTTGTGCTGTCTCCTTATGGACCTCCGATAACAAATCGTCAATCTGTCCCTTTACAGGCCTTACATCGATTGGAGGGTCCAAAAGTCCCGTCGGACGTATAATCTGCTCTGCGCGGAACAATTCATGTTCTTCTTCATACACATTCGGAGTGGCAGATACAAAAAGCATCTGATCAATCTTACCTTCGAACTCTTCAAAATTAAGCGGACGGTTATCAAGAGCCGATGGCAGACGGAATCCAAAATCCACCAGCGTCTGCTTGCGGGAACGGTCGCCTGCGTACATCCCTCTCACCTGTGGAATCGTAATATGGGACTCATCCACAATCAAGAGAAAATCATCTCCGAAAAAGTCAATCAGTGTATTCGGCGCCTGTCCCGGTGCCAGCCCGGTCAGATGTCTGGAATAATTCTCAATACCGGAGCAGAAACCAGTCTCTTTTAACATCTCCATGTCAAAGTTGGTACGCTCTCCGATTCTCTGGGCTTCTAATAATTTATCGTTCTCTTTAAAATATGCGATTCTTTCTTTTAATTCTTCTTTGATGGTTCCCACAGCCTGTTCCAGCTTCTCTGGAGCTACAACATAATGAGACGCAGGGAAAATTGCCACAAAATTCAGGCTTTTCTTAATCTCACCAGTCAAAATATCAAACTCCACAATACGGTCGATCTCATCCCCGAAGAACTCTACGCGGACTGCATCTTCAAAAGTTGATACAGGAACAATCTCAACCACATCTCCCTTTACACGAAAAGTACCACGGTGAAAATCCATCTCATTTCTCACATACTGGATATCAATGAGCTGGTCAATGAGCTCGTCTCTCTCTTTCATCATGCCTGGCCTCAGAGACAGCATCATCTGGGTATAGTCTTCCTTGTTACCAATACCATAAATACAGGATACGGAAGAGACTACGATAACGTCTTTTCTCTCAATCAGGGCCGCTGTGGCACTATGGCGGAGCTTATCAATCTCATCGTTAATAGAAGAATCCTTCTCTATATATGTGTCCGTAGAAGGCACATAGGCTTCCGGCTGGTAGTAATCGTAGTAGGATACAAAATACTCCACCGCATTCTCCGGGAAGAACTCCTTGAATTCAGAATAAAGCTGGGCAGCCAGAGTTTTGTTATGTGCCAGAATCAGCGTAGGCTTATTCAGTTTTTCAATTACATTTGCCATGGTAAATGTCTTACCGGAGCCCGTAACGCCAAGAAGGGTCTGAAACTGGTTGCCTTCCTGGAAGCCTTGCACAAGAGCATCAATGGCCTGCGGCTGGTCACCGGTTGGTTTATATTCAGAATGTAATACAAATCTATCCAAAGTATCCTCCTTCTAATTCGAAACTGTCTATCCAAAATAATTATTCGCATCATCTATCTAAACTATATATCTGAAATCATCTACATCATTTATTCAAAAGTTCTCGTTCCTATGATTATAACAGAAGAAAAAATAAAAGTACAGAACAAATGCGAACTTTTGTTCTGTACTTCTTCTATTATCTTTATTTGTTCAGCCTAATTCCAGCCCTCATCATCGAAAGCCGGAATGAAACTTTCCTCCGCTGTCTCCCCTTCCTGGATAAAACCATTTTCCACACCTATCTCGATTGCATAGTCCACCAGTTCCTCATACTCTTCCTCTGTTACTCTTCTGTTGATCTCCGGATAATCTTTCACATGAGGAAGGGGTGTATACTGATTCATAAGACTTAAAAACACCCGGTCTCCATAAGTTTCATATACATACTTCACTACTTCTTTTCCATTCTGAATCTGTCCCGGCAGGAGAAGATGACGGACAATCACGCCCTTTGTCATCATCCCTTTCTGATCAAAGGAAGTCTGGCCGCATTGGCGTACCATCTCAGAAAGAGCCCGCTTTGCTGCTCCCGGATAATCGGAGGCATTGGAGTATCTTTTGGCAGAAAGGGAATCCATATATTTAAAATCTGTTAAATATACGTCCACAATCCCTTCTAAAAGTCTCAGTGTTTCCACTTTCTCATAACCGCTGCAATTATATACGATTGGAAGTTTCAGCCCCTTTTCTTTCGCCATGGCTATAGCCTGTATAATCTCTATAGTATAATGTGTCGGAGTAACAAGATTAATATTATTGGCACCTTTATCCTGCAGTTCTATAAAAATATCAGAAAGACGTTCTACCGTAATCTCACTTCCTCTGTCTGCATGGGCAATCTCATAATTCTGACAATAAACGCATCTAAGAGGACAGCCTGAAAAAAACACAGTACCAGACCCTTCTTCTCCAGAGATGCAAGGTTCTTCCCACATATGAAGAGCGGCTCTGGCACCATAGACACCTGTTCCTGTGACACCGCAATAACCTGCTCGTCCCTGTTTTCTGCCTGCGCCGCATTCACGCGGACACAATCTGCACGCCCCATGCTCCTCTATCGAAAAATTCTGCTCCATAATCTCATATCCTTCATTAAATTTATTTTTATCAAGCTTTTCTAACATCTTTTCCTTTATATAGGAAAAGTACAGAAGCGGAAATCCCGCTCTGTACTTAAACCTTGTAATTATAGTATCATTCAATTTATAGTATCATGCAGTCTGGTTTCAGAAATCTTATTCCCCATCCGCATTCTCATTGTTCTCTGCGGCAGGAGTTACTTCTGCGGAAGTTTTTTCTTCTGTGGATGGATCCTCTGTAGACGGTTTCTCTTCCGTGGATGGTGTTTCTTCTGTAGAAGGTGCTTCTGTTGCAGGCTCGTCCTCTGTAGATGGAGGAGTCTCTGTAGATGTATCTTCCGTAGTCGGATCGTCAGGAACAACTACTTCAAATGTCATTGCAACTGTGGACGTAGAGGTATTTCCATTAGCGTCTTTTGCTGTAATTGTACAATTAATCTTACCTTCTGCTTCTGCAATCACTACCTGAACATTGGAGATACTTGCATTGCCGCTTACATCTTTCACTGATGTATTGGCTTTTACATAATCAATAACCGCTGCCTGTGTCAATTCTCCTGTGTATTTTGTACCATTGAGACTTGTAGTAATTTCAGGTCCTTTTGTATCTTTTACCGTTACAGTGATAGTCTTCTTGGCAGTATTGCCACGGCTGTCTTTTGCTTCATATGTAACGGAATAAGTTCCGGCTTTTGCTGTATCTACATTCCCGGAAATGCTTGCCTTCAATGCATTACCATAAGCATCTTTCACTGTCGCTTTGGAAGCAAGATCTACTTTCTCACTGCCCAACTCAACCGTAAAGTTGTCTACTGTGATGATAGGCTTTGCTGTTTTCCATGGATTATTGGAAACAGGGTCTGTTGGATCCCAGTTGGAGTAAGCAGTTCCAGAAAGCTTCATAGCACCCGGTTTACCAAGGGGATCATTAGCACTGCTTCCATCAAAAATCTCTACAACTGTACCGGAGCCACAGTTATTATAGATCCAAAGTGCATCGCCGCAGGTTAATCTTACACAACCGGAAGATGCTGCACTTCCCAGTCTGTCGTAATAGCTTGCAAATAAAGTATCATTTTTTGTTTCTCTATAAGGTACAGAGTGGAATAAAATGTGTCCTGTAATTCTGGAACAGTACTGAGAATATACATCGCCCTTCATTAACTGCCATCTGTGCTTGCTGGAAATCTTAAACTTCCCTGCCGGTGTCGGACTGCTTGACTTACCTACAGAACAAACAAAAGCTTTGACCGGTTTTGTGTAATTGCCACTCTCATCGTATGTATAAACCGTAACTACATTTGTCTTGCGGTTTACTTTAATATAATATTTTTTCAGATTCGCAAGAGGATCTTTTTCTTTCTCCTCCTCTTTCTTATCTTCTTTTTCCTTCTCAGTTGTAGCTTCCTCTTCTTCCGCCAACTGATCGAGCATTTCTTCTGTGAGGATACCTTCTACAAGATCATCCTCTACATCATAATCAGGATCACCCTCTTCCAGAGTTGTCCCTTCGCCGTTCTGTGCAAGATCCTCTGTACTCTCATCTTTCTTATTGCCACAGGCTGTCATGCCAAACAACAGTGTGAACACAACAAGAAAAGCCAGTAATCCTTTCCACGTTTTCTTCATTTTTATCACCTCGTTATACATAGTATATGATTTTACTTTATCTATTTTATCAAAAAGACGGTAGGAAAACAATAGCTGATTGATATGAAAAAAAACTATGATTTCCCTCTATTTCCAGAATATTTTCGATTTACAAGTTGACATTTTCTTGTTATACTACCTAGGTAGGAAATTGTTTTAAATTATTTTACTATGAAATTTAATAACAAGGAGTGTGTATAAATATGAGTCGTATGATCGGTACAGTATCCCGAGGACTTCGTGCCCCAATTATCAGACAAGGCGATAACATCGTTGATATCGTTACTTCCACTGTTCTTGAAGCAGCAAAAGATGGCAATTTTGAAATTCAGAATCGCGACATCGTCTGCATGACAGAATCCATCGTTGCCCGTGCACAGGGTAATTACGTATCTGTAGACAATATTGCAGAAGACGTAAAGAACAAATTCGGCGGTGAAACAGTGGGCGTTATCTTCCCTATCTTAAGCCGTAACCGTTTTGCAATCTGTCTCCGCGGTTTTGCAAGAGGCGCTAAAAAGATCGTATTAATGTTATCCTATCCATCTGATGAAGTAGGTAATCACTTAATCAGTCTTGATGATATGGACGAAAAAGGCGTGAATCCATATACAGACGTTCTCACTCTTGAAAAATACCGTGAGCTTTTCGGATATGAAAAACATGAATTTACAGGTGTAGATTATGTTGAATATTACGAAAGCGTAGTTCGTGAAGAAGGCGCTGACTGTGAAATCATCTTCGCTAACGATCCACGTGCAATTCTTAACTATACTAAGAATGTATTAAACTGCGATATCCATACAAGAGCACGTACAAAACGTTTATTAAACGCTGCAGGTGCTGAAATCGTTTACGGAATGGACGAAATCATGAATACATCCATCGACGGTTCCGGCTGGAGCGAATATGGTCTTTTAGGTTCCAACAAAGCAACAGAAACTACAGTTAAATTATTCCCTCGCGACTGCCAGCCGGTTGTTGATGCTATTCAGGATAACATCTTAAAAGAAACCGGTAAACTTGTAGAAGTTATGGTTTACGGCGATGGCGCATTCAAAGATCCAGTAGGAAAAATCTGGGAACTTGCTGACCCTGTTGTTTCCCCAGCTTACACAGCAGGACTTGAAGGAACACCAAACGAACTTAAGTTAAAATACCTTGCTGATAACGATCTCGCTGACCTTTCCGGCGAAGCATTAAAAGAAGCAATCAAAAAAGAAATCGTGAAGAAAGACGATAACTTAGTAGGTAAGATGGCATCTGAAGGTACAACACCTCGCCGTCTCACAGACTTAATTGGTTCCCTTTGTGATTTAACTTCCGGTTCCGGTGACAAAGGAACACCTGTTGTTTACATTCAGGGATATTTCGATAACTATACTACTGAATAATTCAGTTACAAATTAGGTATGCATAACACAATAAAAAGCATTGGGACCAGCATTTGCTGAGTTCCAGTGCTTTTTTTGTGTCATTTCAAGTGTCGCAAGCAAAAGGAGGGCACGTCCAGCCTTTATCAGCACTCTCATTATTCGAGTGCTAATTTCCCCTTGACTTTTCTACCTCTCAGTACTATCATATTTAATAGTTCGAAATAAAACTATGTCAGATGAGGGATGAATCCCGCACCAAGTCTCGCGAGCGAGACTTGAATCATATACATTTTCAAAGGAGTGACATCATATGAAACAAGGAACTTTATCCATTAACAGCGAAAACATTTTTCCTATTATCAAAAAATGGCTCTATTCCGACCATGATATTTTCTTCCGTGAATTAATTTCTAACGGCTGCGATGCTGTAACAAAACTTAAAAAATTAGAACTTATGGGCGAATTTGAAGCTCCGGAAGATAATAAATATAGAGTTGACGTAGTCGTATGTCCTGAAGACAAGATTATCAAAATCATCGATAACGGTATTGGTATGACCGGAGAAGAAGTAGAAGAATACATTACACAGATTGCTTTCTCCGGTGCAGAAGCATTTTTAGAAAACTATAAAGATAAGACAGACGGTGACCAGATCATCGGCCACTTTGGTCTGGGCTTCTATTCTGCATTTATGGTTGCAGAGAGAGTAACCATCGACACTCTTTCTTATAAAGACGGTGCACAGGCTGTATTCTGGGAATGTGACGGCGGTACAGAATATCAGATGGGAGCAAGCGACAGAACTGTCCGCGGTACAGAGATTACCCTCTACTTAAATGAAGACAGTTTTGAGTTTGCAAATGAATGGCGTGCTAGAGAAATCATAAACAAATACTGCTCTTTCATGCCTGTTGACATTTTCTTCATCAATGAAGATACCAAAGAAGAGGAAGCGAAAGAAGACATTCCGGAAGTCATTGATGCAGAAGAAACAGACTCTGCTGATAGAACAGAAGATTCCACATCCGCTCCAACTGAAACTCCGATCAATGACCCTCATCCACTCTGGACAAAACATCCAAATGAATGCAGTGAAGAAGAATACAAAGCTTTCTACCACAAAGTATTTATGGATTACAAGGAACCTCTTTTCTGGATCCACTTAAACATGGACTATCCGTTCAACTTAAAAGGTATTCTTTACTTCCCTAAGATTACAAATCAGTACGAATCTATCGAAGGTACCATCAAGCTTTACAATAATCAGGTATTCATCGCTGACAATATTAAGGAAGTTATCCCCGAATTCCTTCTCCTCTTAAAAGGCGTCATCGATTGTCCGGATCTTCCGCTGAACGTATCCAGAAGTGCCCTTCAGAACGATGGTTTTGTGAAAAAAATTTCCGACTATATCACTAAGAAAGTCGCCGACAAGCTTTCCGGCATGTGTAAAACAGACAAAGAATCCTACGAAAAATACTGGGATGACATCTCTCCATTTATCAAGTTCGGCTGTTTAAAAGATGACAAGTTTAATAAGAAAATGAACGACTACATCTTATTTAAGAACTTAGAGAGCAAATATCTTACTCTTCCTGAATACCTGGAAGCCGGCAAAGAGAAATATGAAAATAAGGTCTTCTATGTAACAGACGAAACCATTCAGTCCCAGTACATTCAGATGTTCAAGGAAGAAGGCATGGATGCTGTTTTAATGCTTCATGGCATCGACGCAGCTTTTATCAATCATCTCGAGATGAAAAATGAAGGGGTAAAATTCCTTCGTATCGACGCCGATCTTTCCGATAATTTCAAAGAAAACGCCGATGAAGAAGAATTAAAAGAAACTGAAGAAACCCTTTCCTCTCTCTTTAAAAAAGTATTAAATAACGATAAATTAAATATTAAAGTAGAAAAATTAAAAAATACCGACACTTCTTCTATTATCACCCTTTCCGAAGAAGCACGAAGAATGCAGGAAATGATGGAAATGTACGGCATGATGGGCGGCATGGATCCATCCATGTTCGGAGCTGCTGCTGACAGCATGACACTTGTATTAAATGCGAACAACAGCTTAGTTCAGTATGTACTCGCAAATCCGGAAGGAGAACACACCTCTTTATTCTGTGAGCAGTTATTTGATCTTGCCTTTATTGCAAATAAACCTCTTGCTCCTGAACAGATGAGTAAATTTATCGCCCGCAGTAATAAAATTATGAATTTACTTGCAAGATAGTATACCTTTATCATAGCTAGGACATAGAATAGTGGCAGAATAAAATTTTTATATTTTCTCTTAGTTGATTCCAACAAGAAGTTCTATGGTTCAAATAAAAGAACGGTCTAATAGAAAAGCTTCAGGCAGTTTCCGTAAAATTCGAAAACTCACCACAAGTTGTTCTATATGGATTTTATTCCAGTGTTCAAACACTCGAATTTTACTATTCCGTTCTTTTCTTTTCACCAAGAACATCTAAGCTGTTATCAAATATCGCAAATATAAAAATTTTATTCTGCCACTATTTCTTGTGTATGAATATTAATGATACCAGAATCGACTTCTTTAGGCTTGAAGTGAGTTTGTGATTTTATGGAAACAAACAAAAAAGCAAGTACGGAACCGATTCGGTTACACTTACAAAAATGCATACTATTTTGTGAGATAAGAAGTGATGAGTGTTCCGCATTCTTTACAGCCAACCAGTTTCATGCCTTCACTCATAATGTCTGCAGTACGATAGCCTGCATCAAGATAGTCCGATACTGCCTGTTCAATGGCATCCGCTTCTTTTGCCATATCAAAGCTGAAACGGAGCATCATGGCAGCTGCAAGAATGGTTCCCACCGGATTAGCCATGTCTTTTCCCGCAATATCCGGGGCAGACCCATGAATCGGTTCGTATAATCCACAGGTTTCGGCACCAAGACTGGAAGATGGTATCATACCGATGGAACCGGTAATCATAGAGGCCTCATCAGACAGGATATCTCCAAACATATTCTCTGTGACGATAACATCAAACTGAGACGGATCTTTTACAATCTGCATAGCACAGTTGTCTACAAACATGTGAGAAAGTTCTACCTCCGGATATTCTTCGGAAAGTCTTGTCATAACTTTCTTCCAGAGGCGGCTGGAATCCAGCACATTACTCTTCTCCACGGAGCAGAGTTTTTTATTTCTCTTAAGAGCAGTTTCAAAGCCAATTCTTCCGATCCGCTCAATTTCATTTTCGCTATAAGTCAAAATGTCAACAGCAGTTTCCACACCATCCGTCACTTCTGTCCTATGTTCTCCAAAATAAATTCCGCCAATCAATTCGCGGACAATGATAAAATCGATTCCCTGATCCACGATAGACTTTTTAAGAGGAGAGGCATCTGCAAGCTGCGGCCATATCTTAGCCGGCCGGTTATTACTATATACGCCCATGGCTGCACGGAGTTTTAACAGCCCTTTCTCCGGACGCATAGATCCCGGCACATGGTTCCAGCGTTCACCTCCCACAGCACCTAACAGAACACTGTCAGAATTCAAGCATCGATGCAGCATTTCTTCCGGCAGCGGATCGCCCCATTTGTCAATGGCACAGCCTCCCATGTCTGTTTCTGCATAGTCAAATGTATGTCCATACAGCTCGCCAATCCGGTCAAGGACCTTTACAGCCTGTTCTACAATCTCCGGTCCGATTCCGTCTCCACGAATGACCGCAATGTTCTTAGTCATCTGCTTCACCTTCTTTCAAAGCCTTCAACAGACCGCCGGCTTTAATAATGTTCTGAATAAAGTCCGGAAATGGCTGAGCCTTGTATGTTTTACCCGTGGTAATATTGCGAATCATACCTGTATCAAAATCTACGTGCACCTGCTCATCTGCCTTTATCTCTTCCGCCGCTTCCTCGCATTCCAAAATCGGAAGACCTATATTAATTGCATTGCGGTAAAAGATTCGGGCGAAACTTTTGGCAATCACACAGCCTGTACCGCATGTCTTAATAACAAGAGGGGCATGCTCTCTGGACGAACCGCAGCCAAAATTCCATCCGGCCACAATCACATCCCCTGCCTTTACTTTATTTACGAAGCTTTCATCAATGTCTTCCATACAATGAAGAGCCAGTTCTTTTGCATCCGGCGTATTCAGATATCGGGCCGGAATAATAACGTCTGTATCCACATTATCAGGATATTTAAATACTTTTCCCTGTGTGTTCATGAACTAGTCCTCCTTATATTCCGTGATATATCCGGTAATGGCACTGGCTGCTGCCGTATAGGGAGATGCCAGATAAACCTCACTGTCCACATGCCCCATACGTCCTACAAAATTTCGATTTGTCGTTGCCACGCATCGTTCTCCGGCTGCCAGAATGCCCATATAACCCCCCAGACAAGGTCCGCAGGTCGGAGTGGAAACAACTGCCCCTGCATCAATAAAAGCAGTCACATAGCCTTTCTCAATGCACTCTCGATATATCTGCATGGTTGCAGGGATAATAATGCAGCGCACGCCATCTGCAACCCTTTTTCCTTTCAAAATATCGTAAGCCGCTTCCATATCTTCCATTCGTCCATTGGTACAGCTTCCGATTACAACCTGATCGATCTTAATATGGGAAAGCTTACAGGCAGGGTGAGTATTCTCAGGAAGATGAGGACAGGCAACAACCGGTACGATTGAATTAAGATCCACATCGATTACCTCGTCATATTCCGCATCTATGTCCCCATGATAGACTACAGGTTCTCTTCCACTTCTGCCTTCCAGATATTTTAGTGTAATCTCATCTACCGGAAAAATTCCGTTCTTTGCACCTGCTTCCACTGCCATATTGCAAATGCAGAAACGGTCATCCATGGTAAGTGCACAAACGCCTTCCCCTGTAAACTCCATACTTTTATAAAGGGCACCATCTACGCCAATCCGACCGATTATAGTTAGAATCACATCTTTTCCGCTGCATCCTTTCGGAAGCCTTCCTGTCAGATTAAACTTGACTGCGGAAGGGACCTTGAACCAGGCTGTTCCTGTTGCCATTCCGGCTGCCATATCCGTAGAACCCACCCCTGTGGAAAAAGCACCCAGGGCACCATAAGTACAGGTATGACTGTCTGCTCCTATGATACAATCTCCGGCCGTCACAACTCCCTGTTCCGGCAAAAGTGCATGTTCGATTCCCATTCTGCCCACATCATAAAAATGACTGACTTTATGACAGCAGGCAAACTCCCTGCAGCTTTTTGACTGCTCTGCTGCTTTTATATCTTTGTTCGGCACAAAATGATCAAGAACAATGGCTATTCTGTCTTTATCAAATACCTGCTTAAATCCGGCTTTTTTAAACTCATTGATTGCCACGGGAGTCGTAATATCATTGCCGAGGACAAGATCTAATCTGGCATTGATCAGCTGTCCTGCCTTTACCGTCTCAAGTCCTGCGTGGGCTGCCAGTATTTTTTGTGTCATTGTCATACCCATACTGCTTCTGTTTCCTTTCATATACTATACTGTAGTCTATTACTATACTGTAATTCTATGTATCATCCGCCCTTTCAAGCATACGGATTCCTCTCATATGCATTATATCACCTTTTTTTCCTATGCTGAATAAGAAGTTTTATTGAATTATTTTTATTTTTTCTTATAATAATATAGAAAGTCATTTCTCCATACTTTGATGACAAAGCCAACACAATTTTTACACAAATGACTGATACTATATGGCTATCAGCCACCATGCTGATTTTTATGAAAAGAATCATTTATTCAGAAAGGAGTGTTTCTATGAACGATTATAATTCTGATTTATTCGATAATACAACCGGCAGCCAGAGATCTGAGACAGGAGAACAGGCTAATTTTTCTTCCTTCAGCCAGACTGGCAGTGAAACAGCCCAAACACCTTATTTTAACCGGCTCCATGAGGAACAGCCATCTCATCAGGATCCTTACTCTCATGGAACAGAAACTCAGGATTCCACCTACCATTACAGTTATGTAAAGCAGCAGGAAGAACCATTCTATACTACCCCACCGGCTCCCCCTAAAAAGAAACGTAAAAAACGCGGCAAGGGCAGATATATTGCCAAACTCATCGCCTCTGCTCTGGTATTCGGTCTCGTGGCAGGCGCAGCATTTAACGGATTCAATTATGTCTATTATAAGATCAATCCGTCTGCTGACCCATCCAAAAATGTAATTTCATCCACAAACACATTAAATATTTCAGGAAATACCATTTCCACTACAACAGACCTTTCCACTATGGTAGAAAACGTAATGCCTTCCATCGTTTCCATTACAAGTATTGTGGAACAGAGAATCAATTACGGTTTCTTTGGCAGCGGCATTCAGGAAGCAGAAGGAGCAGGATCCGGTATTATTATCGGACAGAATGACAATGAACTTCTCATTGTTACCAACTATCACGTAATTGAAGATGCCAAATCCATCTCTGTCGGTTTTATCGACGAGAATGATGCAGATGCCACAGTCAAAGGCTATGATTCCGACGCAGATCTTGCTGTAGTATCTGTATCTTTAAAGGAATTAACAGCAGACACCAAATCAGCCATTAAGGTTGCAACCCTTGGCCAATCCTCCGCATTAAAAGTAGGAGAACCGGCTATCGCTATTGGAAATGCTCTCGGTTATGGTCAATCTGTAACAGCAGGCTATGTAAGCGCTCTTGACAGAGAAGTTGCCCTCACAGACAAGACTATGACTCTTCTTCAGACAGATGCTGCCATCAACCCTGGCAACAGCGGCGGCGCCCTCTTAAACATCAAAGGAGAAGTCATCGGTATCAACACAGTGAAATACTCTGATACAACCGTAGAAGGTATGGGATATGCGATTCCAATTGATACTGCCGCTCCTATTATCAAATCTCTCATGAACAAAGAAGTCGTTCCGGAAAGTGAACAGGCATACCTTGGAATCACCGGCATGAACATTACGGAATCCTATTCTCAGCAATTGAATCTTCCGGAAGGTATCTACGTCCGCGAAGTTCAGGCTGACTCTCCTGCAGACAAAGGCGGCATCCACGCAGGGGATGTTATCACCAAATTCAACGGCAACAGCATCTCCTCTATGGAGAATCTGATTGGCAAGCTGGAAAGCTACAGAGCCGGCGATGAGATTACCCTCTCTGTAAAACGAATGACAAATCACGGTCAGTATGAAGAGACGGATTTACGCATCACATTGGGTGCAAAATCTGACGCCAAATAAAAACCTCTTCCCTACTCCCTTTCTTTCTATATAATAAAAATATATAATAAAAATCCCCGGTCATCTCACATGATTTGACCGGGGATTTCTATTTTACACAAAAGGCACTTTCATGCCAATTTTTTATCCTTAACTTATTTTATGCTTAACTTTCATATACTTCCTTCATGACAGGTGCCAGAATATCAGTAATACCATTGATGACCGGCGCAATCAGCTTAAGTGCCTCTTCCCGGTCTCCCGCGGCAGCAGTAATACGGATAATGCATCCATCCGGTTTGGCATAAATAGCAACCGTTGGATTCTTATAATCCAGATAAGAGGAAATCTTATCTGCCACAGGTGCTTCTCCCACGTCATTGCCCGGTGCTTCCTTTGGTCCTTTCAAACGGATATTCATGGATACGAACACCTTATCAGACAATCTGTTCAGGAATACATCACAGCACTCATCAAAAATCGGATGCATCTCTTCCGGCGGCCCTGGAAGTAAGATTGCAGTCTTTCCATCTCTGGCAAGCACCATGCCCGGTGCAGTTCCCACATGATTCTTAAAAAGAAGGGCTCCTTCCGGAACATAAGCCTGCTTCTTAATGCTCTCACTGATTACTTTCACACCAAAAGCAAAGGCTTTCTCTTCAACATTGGCATAAACCTCTTCGTCAAAGACAAGTTTTTTTCCAAAATATTCTGCCACAAGTTCTTTAGTCAGATCATCCTTGGTAGGTCCAAGACCTCCGGTCAGGACAACCATATCCGCTCTGGCAAAAGCTATATTAAGGGCAAGCTTCAGGCGGTCCGGATTATCTCCCACAACAGTCTGATAATATACTTCTATTCCCGCATGCGCCAGTTTCTTGGCAATGTACTGAGCATTGGTGTTCACAATATCACCAAGCAATAGTTCGGTTCCAACACTGATAATCTCCGCTACCATCTATATACCGCCTTTCCGGTCTGTAAACCTTTCTGTTTTGGACATTCACGTACGTTTCTCAATTCTTTACATATTTGAAGCAGGTGTCATCTCGCATTTATATAAAGTGATGAGAAATATGTATACAGAAATTATAATATAAGAGCCCGGGAAAGTAAAGCCATGCAAAATGAAGAATTTTATTGACATTTCAAAAGACAGACTGTAAAATAGCAAAAGATATGAGGGAGTAGCAAGCGCCCTGCGTAACAAGTCAACATACTGACCGAAGAGGTCTGGCTTGTTTTAAATTGCGAGACTCATGTATGTGTAAGGTACACCATGCATGGAGTCTGTCCTTTATCCGGCACCAAGCATGAAACAAACCTGCTTGGCTTTTTTTATGCCATAAATCACCATCAGATAAAAATTCTTTGAAAGATGCTGCATCTATTCGAAGAAATTCTCATTTTAAATCGGAGGGAATTATGACACTTGGATTTGACTTCTTTTTTAATAGTATATTATTAGGCGTTGGCCTTGCCATGGATGCTTTTTCCGTGTCTCTTGCCAACGGTCTTCATGAACCTGCAATGAGAAAACGCAGAATGGGACTCATCGCCGGTATCTTTGCAGGATTCCAGTTTGCCATGCCCATGATCGGCTGGATCTGCGTCTCCACGATTGCCCAGTATTTTCAGGCATTTGAACGGGCCATTCCATGGATTGCTCTTTTATTGCTCTGCTACATAGGCGGCAGCATGCTGCTTGAGTCATTTCGAGGCGGTGACGAAGAGGACACTACGCCTTCCATCGGGATGAGCGGCTTATTCATACAAGGAGTTGCCACTTCCATTGATGCCTTATCTGTTGGATTCACGATTTCCGATTATCACTTATTGGAGGCAACACTGGCCTGTCTTCTCATTGGTATTGTTACATTCTTCATTTGTTTTGCAGGACTTGGCATTGGTAAAAAAGCAGGAACGAAGCTGGCTGGCAAGGCAGGCATCCTTGGAGGCTGCATTCTTATTTTTATTGGATTAGAAATCTTCGTTACAAGTATTTTTTAATGCACTTTTTTAGGATTATCATCCTTTTAGAAAAATCTACTGGTAGAAAAACAAACGTAAAAAACCCGTGCTTTCATCCATTTCACGGGTCAGGAACACTAATTTTTTTACCAGTAGATTTTTCTTTTATTTCATACCTGTTTATGTTAACCAAAAGTTAGAATTCTTGGTACTACTCCTTCTTTTTTACCTCTGTACCCTTTTCAGCCGGAATTTCCCACCACCGAAACCCTTTATCAAAGAAATCCCCAATTACCGGAAGCGTCAGGATTGTAAGCTTACACCCTGGTCTCAAGCAAGCTCGGACCTTGGTTCATCTCTGACACAACAAAAAAAGAAGACCTTCTGGTCTTCTTTCTTCTTATGCGGGAGATGGGACTTGAACCCACACGAAAATCCATTCACATGATCCTTAGTCATGCCTGTCTGCCAATTCCAGCACTCCCGCTTATTCAGTTGTCTGCAGTCAATTACCGAACCAAACTTTAAGAAAAGTTTGATGCGGGAGATGGGACTTGAACCCACACGAAAATCCATTCACATGATCCTTAGTCATGCCTGTCTGCCAATTCCAGCACTCCCGCTTATTCAGTTTGTTCTGCGTTTCTTACCGAACAACAAATAGAAGTATACCTTAAAGGGGTCGATTCGTCAACCCCTTTTTTTAATTTTTTTTATTTTTTCTCACATATAAAATTTTTCTTTTCACAGTCTCTAAAATATTATCCTTCAAAAAATTATCTCTATTTCATATCTTTCGAATGCTTCTTCCAAATCTTCATCTGTCAAGCACCACTAAAGTTTCATAGCCATTTGCCCTCAATTCCGCTGCAAAGCTTTCTGCCTGCCCAAGTGTATCAAAATCTCCCAGTCTGACAGCAAAATAATTCTTCCATGGTACCACTTCCCCTTCGTACCCTTTTTCCACAGCATCCATCAAGGCATATTGGGCTCTTTCAAAACTGCTGTACAGACCAACCTGTACACTGTAATCACCATCAAATCGATCTTCCCTTTCTTCGATGGTCTGCTCAATCCCTTCTGCAATGGCATCTGCAATCTGAGAAAACTGCCCTTCGAAAAGGTCATTGTCTGCATCTGTATTTAAAAATCCTGTCTCTATTAAGACAGCCGGCATCTGAGTACGCCTAAGAACCGTAAGATCTCTTCGTTCTCTCACTCCCAGGTTCTGAAAACCCACACCTTCCAGCTGCCAGTTTATATTTCTTGATAATTCTCCTACAAGACCTTCATCTTCAAATACAAGGGTCTCAACACCTGAGTAGGTATTGGGATTGGGGCTTGAATTTCTATGAAAAGAAATAAACAGATCTCCTCCTGATGCATTGGCAATCCGGGCTTTCTGTCCCGGCGAATCATAGACATCTTCTGTTCTTGTATAAATCACATCATAGCCGTCTTCTGTAAGTCTGGCTCCCACTTCCAGAGCAAGAGCCAGATTGTCGTCTTTTTCCCGGCGTCCTGCGTACTGGGCACCATTGTCCCAGCCGCCGTGACCCGGATCTAAGATAATAGATGGCATAAACTGCCCTCACCTAATTCATTTTATGATTACTATATGTGGGAAAGACCGGTTTCGTTCAAAACACGCACCATCTCTTCAAATTGTTTCATATCTCCTCTGGAAGCAAAAGGCTGATCTGTTCTATGTCGGTCGCTTGCACTGGATGGTAAAAGACCATACTTCTCCTGCATTCTTTCTAAAAAGGCAATGCGGTCCTCATCCTGAAGATATAATTCATAATATACCTCCATGGCAGCCACCTCTCCTGCTGCCTGTTTAAAATCACAAATCATCTGCTCGATTTCTTCTTCTGTTAATTTATAGCCATAAGGATGAGCCAGACATGGGATCCCTCCACAGGCACGAATTCTTTTTACCACATCCTCCATGAGAGGATAGGCAATATATCTGCAGCTTGGAATATAATAAGGACTATAGTTTCCAACCTGATGATCCATCGCAGTCTCCACATCCGGTTCATATCCCTTTTCGACCAGAACCTCCGCAACCGGATGGCGTCCGATATCTCCCTTCTCATCTGCTCTGGCATAGACTTCTTCCATGGTAATATGGATATTACGGGTTGCCAGATCTTCTAAAATAGCTTTCACATAGGCTTTTTTGCCTGCTCTGATATTCTCTAAAAGATCGGCAAAATCATCAGGATTCACCCCGTAAGGAAACAAACCTACGATGTGGTCTTCCACAGCATCTTCCCTGGCTAAACCCCAGTATGCTGTAGAAAATTCAATTCCCGGAATAATTGTTACTCCATCTATGTTCTGCGGCTGTGTAAAAGTAAATTTATTATGATCTGTGATGGAAATTAAACTTTGTCCATCTTCTCTTGCATGCCGGATAATCTCTTTCGGTGATTCTTGTCCATCAGAATAGAAAGAATGCAGATGCAGATCTATCTTCCCAGCTTTTTCTTTCATGATATGTCCTCCTTTCCAAGTGCACCCGGCCCGCTTTAGCCAGGTGTACGCCATAAATATTGAAATAAATCATCAGGCAGCATAATCACGCAGTCTTCTGGCAATACCTGGCTGTCTGAACTTGCGGATAGCTTTCATTTCAATCTGTCTGATACGCTCTCGTGTAAGCTGAAATCTTTTGCCCACGCTTTCCAATGTATGAGGCACCTCACCATTTAAGCCGAATCTTAAAATAATGATCTCCTTTTCTCTTGGTTCAAGAGTTTCCAGTGCTTTTGCAATTTCTTCTTTTAACAGGGAATGGGATGCATCCTCTTCCGGATTCTGAGTTTCATCTCTGATAAAATCACCAAGGTAATTTCCATCCTCTTCTTCGCCAATCTTAATATTCAAAGAGATGACATCGTAAATGAGGCCAAGTGCCTCTTTTACTTTGGACTGTGTCATATTGAGCTCCTCTGCAATAATCTCTACAGAAGGCTCTGTTCCATGCAGTACAACGTATTCTTTTTTAAATCGGCGGACAAGATTCACGGTCTCCGTCATATGAACCGGCAGACGGATGATTCTTCCCTGGTCAGCGATGGATCTGGTAATGGCCTGACGGATCCAGCAATAGGCATAAGTACTGAAACGGTATCCTTTTCTATGATCATATTTTTCAACAGCTCGAATCAGTCCCATATTACCGTTTTGAACAAGATCCTGGAAATGGACTCCTCTTCCCACATATCGTTTCGCCACATTGGCAACCAGACGGAGATTGGACTCAATCATTTTATTTCTGGCAAGGATATCACCTTTCTCCACTCTTTTCGCCAGCTCCACTTCTTCTGCTGCAGTCAAAAGAGGGATTCTTCCCATTTCTTTAAAATATAATTTTACAGAATCATCAGCAGCACAGTCTTCAAACAGGAGAGGCTCTTCCATGTCCTTCAGTTCATCTTCTATTGTTTCTGATATCTCTATCAATTCAACATCATGCATCTCCAGAATTTTAACAATCTCCTGGCTATGCTCTTTTGTCAGATTTTCTTCTTTAAAAGCCGCTTCCACGTCAGAATACTCTAAAAGATTATTATTCTTACCGGCCAGTTCAAGAAGCTTGTTCATAATTTCTTCAAAACTTTGTCTGTTCATCTCAGAGCCCTCCCTTTATCAATCGTATTTCTCCGATTACCATTATAACTTTTTAAAGGCAAGAATTATTGCGGCTTTGTAAAGATCCGTTTCTTTTTCAGAAGAAAAAATTCATAAACAGAAATCTATTTCACACACCCTATCATGACATGCATTTTTCTGATGACTTTCCCTTCATATTCGTATCCGTCACCGTATATTTCCAGGACTTTGTTGTTGTATTCCACTGCATCCACTTCCTGTTTTGCAATCACTTCATGTTTTTCTTTATCGAAAAGTTCCAGTTTTTCTCCCTTTATTACACGGACCTGCAGCTTTTCTAATCTGGACGTAACTTCCCGGATGCTCTCCTGAATCACTTGTTCTTTCTCGGACTTTTTACTGTTCCGCAAAGTCAGTTCCAACTGAAACAATAACTCTTCCCTTTTTTCAATATACTCCTGTATCCGTTTTTCTTTTTTTATTTCTTCCTTTGCTTTCCTTTCCTGTTTGATTCTCTGCCAAAATGCAGCCATATGTAAGACCTCCCTGTTTTATTTTCTGTCATCCTGATTATGTATTATTTATTATTTTGCTCCAATTGAATATGAAGGCTTTTTCCCCACGGAGCATCCTTGTCATTATCAATCAAAATCCACAGGACAGGGATTCCCAAAGATGCTTCCTCACGTGGATAGGGTGCATACCCGTCTGTCATGATGATGATTCCCTCCGGAAGATTTTCAAGCATAAATTCCTTCAGATAATCAAAGATGCAGTGAAAACTCGTTCCGCCGCCGCCCTTTATTTTTATTCCTTTCAGATCTTCTTTTTTGCGGACTTCCTTCGGTTCGGAAACCTTTGTATCAAAATGGCTCAGTTTGGCACATATAGAGGAAAACTGTTCCATGGCTGATTTAATCTCCTGAAGAACCACCCACACAGTATCGTCATCTACACTACCCGAACAATCCATTAAGATCCAAAGATTTTCCACTGCTTCCCCTTCCACTTCATGAAAAGAAGGCAGGATTACGTCCCCGGAGGAATATCGTCGGTCTGCAGGTGTAAAGCTGAAATCATAGTGATCTGCCACAAGCCGTATAAAATCGTTTAATACATAACGCCAGTTCATCATGGGTGTATAATCATCTCTGTCTAACAATTCTCTGAAAAAAGAAGGAATGCTGTTCTTTGAGCTGCTTTTTTCTACTGCCTGGCGGACGTTGCTTTTCCATTCATCAAAAAGCTCCGGGGCAAGGGGAAGGCTTTCCCATATATTGTGGTCATCTATTTCAACTCCATAATCTGCCTCAATCTCACGAATAAACCGGTCAGCATCATGAAGCAGCGATTCATATTTTTTATAAAGCATCTCATATACCTGATCTGCTGAGTATTCCTTTCCTTCCACTCCATCCGGAGCAAGATGCATGACAGGCTGTCCGTCCACGGTAAACTCATCCATGGTATACGTATGAAGAATCATAGAATTGACCACGATATCCGCCGCCACATTATATAGCTTTGCTATCTTTCCCTTGCCTCTGTTAATGTGGTTCAAAACACAATGCATCACTTCGTGGATCATAACAAACTCTATCTCTTCCAGAGAAAGCCGGTTCAGAAATTCCGGATCCCATATAATTCTTCTCATGTCTGTACAGGCCGTTCCACAGCTGGCCAGTGCGAATTTAAGATTCATTAAAAGAGTTCCATAAAAAGGGGCTTTCAGCAGCAGAAATGCTCTTGCTGCCGAAAGTTTATTCATTAAATCTTTTTTATTCAACGTCTCTTTCATCCTTCTTTACTCTCACCTGCCCCGCTTAAATACTTCCGTTCGTACGGCGTTTATAATCCCGATAAACTTTTATCTTTCTTAAATGATTCATCACACTGTCCATCTGCTCCAGACTGTGATACAGGCAGGCCTGATAATCTGTCGGGAATCTTGAGACATAGACTGCCATATTTTCAAGCTCTTCTATCTTCATTTTTTTATGGCTTACGGATGCTTCTCGGTCTTCGATATATCGAAGCATGGCTGTTACCAGTGCATAGAGTCCGTCCGGTGTGACCGGATACATGGTCCGTTTTCCTTGGAAGATATCTTCTACATCAGGAATCTGTCCATGGTGTTTACACCAAGCCAAAAAGGCACCTGCCGTATCGGTGCCCACACAGGCGCTGATCTGGGAATATAAATCATGGACTGATTTTCTTTTTTCCATAATCCGTATCATGTTGGAGACAAACATCCATGTACGTGGTGATGGGAACGGAATCTGTTCTGCAGGAATTTCTTCCTGGCATAATCTTCCTCTGTCAAATGACAGATATCCTAACACATAAGGATGTACATTATGCTGAACCGCCCAGGTTCTCCACGATTCAAAGTCCACAGTGATTTCATAGTGCTGCAGACGGTTTGCCAAAGCGTTAGGCATGCGGAAGACAACGGACTTGTCAATGGTACGGTTTCCTGCCCCCATAATAATACAGTTATCCGGAAGCCGGTGTTCTCCGATACGGTGATCTAAAGTAATCTGATATGCCGCAGCCTGTACCTGCTGAGGTGCACTGGACAGTTCATCAAAGAAAATAATATTCACTGTATCCTCTGATTCATCCAGGGCAAATATTTTAGGTTTCAGCCATACTGCAAATTCTTTCTGTGCATCTGCTACCGGAACACCTCTTAAATCGATCGGTGAAAACATGGACAGACGTATATCTGTCACGATCACTTTTTTTCCTGTATTTTGGCCAATCTCTTCTGCAATCTGATAAACGCCTTCGCTTTTCCCTACTCCAGGCGGCCCCCATATAAATGGGGCCGGAACCATAGAGAGAGACCAGCCGTCTTTTATGACAACTGTATAGAGCAGGCTCATTTCTTTTATAAAACGGTCTACTGTTGTACCCGGAATATTATTTTCTAAGCTCATGCCGCTGTATCCTCCATTAATTTATCGTCGATTTCCTTTAAGTATTCAGCCAGAGCAGTTACTTCTTCATCATAAGGATTTCCTGTCTCCAGCTCTTTTTTTGCCTGTTTTTCCTGTGTCAGCAGTTGGCGCAGCTTCTCTCCATGCCGTTCCAGTTCTTTATCCAGATGATCCAGACAGTGATCCAGTCTCTGACAGACTCCCATCTCTTTCTTCCCGTCCATGGTAACAGAATAGCGGTTACTGCCTTCACGTTCCAGAATCACATATGGCTCATCCTCATGCATATGTTTTGGCAAGATCACATCAAACCCCTGATATTCATGAAATAAGCGTTCTTTGTCCCGCATCACATTATCTCTCAGAGCATACAAAAGTTCTTCACCGAAGCTTCTTCTTTCGTCTCTCTTTACAGATTCTTTGCACTTTTCATAATATGTAATGTCTGCCTTCACATTGGAATAACGCTTTTTCTGTTTTTGAATCATTACAGGCAGACGTTCCTGTAATTCTTCCAGACCAAGAAGTTCTTTTCTCTTCTGTCTCTGATGAATTCTTGCATGTTCCAATCGATTTGACACTTCCACACGCTCTTTAATCAACGGATTTCCGATGGCAAGTGCCTTTATCTCTGCATAAGAAAGAATGGTATCCGCGCAGTCGCTTTCATCCCGATGTACGTAAGAAAGAGAACCGGACAGGAACTGTGCAATAAATTTCTGTTTATTTTCAAGAATCTGATAGGTATATGCATCAAAGGAACATTCTGTAATATATCGAAAAATATATACTTCCTTGCAGCTGTTACCCTGACGGAGAATTCTTCCTTCTCTCTGCACCATATCTGCCGGGCGCCACGGCACATCCAGATGATGGACCGCAACCAGACGTTCCTGCACATTACTTCCTGTTCCAAGCTTTGCCGTGGATCCTACCAGAATTCGAATCTCGCCTCTGTTAAATCGTCTTTCCAGGCTGGTACGCTGGGCCTCTGTTACCGCATCATGAATAAAGGCAATATGGCCGGATTCCACACCCAGGCAGACCAGTTCTTTTTTCAGTTCATCATAAATATTAAAACGATCCTTAGGAGTTGAAATGTCCGAAAATGCAATCTGACACTTGTCTTCAAAAGCAAAGTAGAGTTCTGCCATTTTCTGAGCGGCAGCATTTATCTTGCTCTCCTTTGTCAAATAAGTCAGTTCCGGTTTTACAAGTCCCATATGGAGCGCTGCCTGTCGTCCCTGTACTGTTATTTTTAACAGGTTATCTTCTCTTCGGTTCACATCATGATTGCGAATCGCCTCTGTTCTGACCGCCAGTTCTTCAATATAATCCCTAAGCTCCTGTGATTTCTTGACTACTATGTCTGTATAGCCCTGAAAGTCCGGAAGATCCAGTTCTCCATTCTCACCCTGATAAAAATCACACACCTCAGAAAACATAGCCATCAATTCTGTCAGATTGTGAAAGCGGCTGAAACGGGTAACAAAACGTCCATTTTTACTGTCCACATCCACTTCAAAACTATGTTCTTCTTCACAGAATGTATTGATCCAGTCATTAAAGTGATAAATATTGCACATCTTTAACTCTTCCGGCTGCAGATAATACTGAAGTACATATAAATCTGCCATACTGTTTGTAATCGGAGTCCCGCTTGCAAAGATGACCCGGCCATCCTGTTCCTGAATATAACGGACTTTTTCTAACATATTGTCCGCTTTTTTGCTTCCTCTGCAGTGAAGTCCTACAATATTGTCTGCACTGTAATCCAGTGTAATGTTCTTGTAATTATGAGCTTCATCCACAACAAGGATGTCAAAACCAAGTTCATCGAAACAGGCTGTTTCTGTATCTTTAAATGCTTCTTTATAAGCCTGAACAGACTTTATCATCGTCTTCTCCATGGCCTTCAGTCTGCCTCTTTGCATATAATTATCTGCGTTGGCGATTTGTCTTGCACACTCCCTTAATTGGGCATCCTTTTTGGCAAATGCATACTTTCTTGTCATAGTCAGCATATCAAAGGAAGAATAGGCCATAAAAACAACCAGTCTGTCTGAGTTTTTGATTTTCTCCAGGGTCTGCTTTCGGTTTGCCGGAGAAAATTCTTTTCTGGGACGGCAGACCAGCACCGGATCCATTGGAAAAAGTTCCTGATAAGCCTGGCTTGCCGCGTCGAGAGTTGCATTAGGCACAACAACAACGGCCTTCTTACAGATGTCAAGACGAGTCAGTTCATGGATGCCGCATCCATACTCATAAGTCTTTCCTGAACCTACCACGTGAGCCAGAAGCACATTGGGACAGGTCATAATATGAGCGACTGCATTCTTCAGATGTTTGTAAAGAATAATTTTCTCCGCCGCATCTTCTAAAGTCAAATAATCTCCGTTAAATTCACATAAACCATATCCATACTCATCCACATATGCTTCCTGGAGAAGATCTTCATTGCTTTTGTTACCATGACAGTACTCCTGAAAACGAATATCCACTGCCTTGCTTTTCTCCTGGGCTACAAGTGTATTTGTTCTATGAAGCACTGATTCATACATTCCTTTTTCATAACTGTATACCTGATCAAAAACTTTGATTGGTCTGGCATTGAGCTTATGTTCCAGAATACGGATGCATGGCATCTGTGGAATTCCATAAGTGGAATTATTCAGAACTTCATTGGGCGGAACAAGGCATTCTATGGTCCACTTGCCCCTGTATGCCTCATAATTTACCTTAGGAGGAACAGACATGTCTAAAAGTTCTGCAATAAAATCTGATACAAAATTTTCGATTTTCAGCACCCAGGTCGAGCCCATATTCACATGAATATCTGTACCGGCGATTTCCTCCGGAAGATTATCCTCAAGCAGCTTGATAACCTCCTCCACGCCTCCATATCTTCTGTGTATTTCTTTGGCTTCTTTCAGTTTTCTGATTCGGTTTCCTTTTAAAATCTGCTCTCTTGTTACCCATCCCACTGTCTTATCTGCGTCAAGTTCCACCTGTCTGGGTTCTCTCCACATGATTTTTCCATTGGCACGATAAATGATCTGGTCCACGGTACAGCCTGTGATTCCTGCCCAATATTCCAGATTCAGGTATCCGTAGCGGTTTCTTGTAATATCAAATCCTTCTTCCAGGGTGACATATTTTTCAATCACTGCATCTCCAGCCATTCCCCAGTCGTCTTGGTCATTATATATAAGATTCAACTCTTCTTCATCGGAAAAAAGGCTGTCATACAGTAATCCTTCATTCCAGTTTTCTGTCTCATTTGTTCTTCCGTTCTCATAGTTCATTTCATTCACCTCTGTAACATGCCTATTGTGTCATAGTCTTTGCTGATATTATAAACAATGAAAGCTTCCTTTTATTTCACCTTTATGAATAGGGAAATATGTTATAAAATAAAAAAATTCCGGCATCTTTCGAAATATAAATTTTTTTCGAAAGTATGCCGGAAAAAATCCGCTTTTGTAAACTATAGATTTTAATGTTTCAAAAAGATGTGTTATTTATTCCATTTCTTCATCGGTTCCCTCATCCGTACTCTCAGATGTTTCGTCTTCTGTTCCTTCGTCCGTGTTTAATTTCCCATCCGTAGTGATCGTAGGAACCGCCTCCGCGTCTTTTAACTTCTCAATTTCCTCCTCCAGTTCTTCTTTTTCTTTCATAAGAATCTGAATCTCCTGTTTCAGTTTGTCATTCTCCTCTTTCAGGTTATTGCTTCCGGCACCGAAGACCGCAGCCATACACAAAATCATACCGATCATGAAGATACCCATGACAATAAACAGGCCGCGTTCTTTCATAAAGGTGAGAAAAGAATTGTTTTTCTCGGAGACTGCTGGTTCTCCCGCTTCTTCTCCTTGGATTGCCTTTGCTTTCATTTTCTCTTCTGATTGAATCCGATTTTCATTTTCTTTTGCACGATCATCAGAACTGACTTTTTCGTCTTCCTGTTTCTCCTTAGAAGAAACAGGTTCCTTTCGTAACTGTCTGGTTGTATAGATGTATTTTTTCAATTCCTGTTCAAAGGCTCCGAAAATCCCCGGTCTGGCTTCCTTTGTGCACACCTCTTCTTTCTCTTCCTCAGATAATTTCGTCATCATATAAGAACAAATATGAAGCTGCGCTTTTCTGCCATAAAATCCATCCAATTCTCCATCTTTCATGTTTACCATTAAATCACATAGAATGGCCGGATAGCCCATCTTGTCTTTGAACCATCCTGCCATTAAAATATCCAGAATCAGTTCCAGAACGACGTAGGATTTTTCCTTGTCAATATAACCTTTCTGGCAGAAATCCGCATTTTTAGACAGAGTCTGGTACATAGCATCTATGATCTGCTTATTTCTCACTCTGCTGTCCTTTTCACCGCAGGCAGGAATCAGTTCCCACAGAGTAAAATAAAAAGAACGCCAGTCTTTGGATGCGTTTTTCAATTCCTGATAGGATTCCCCATAGGATTCCGGAATAATCTCATATAATTTATTTAATTCTAAATTACAGGCAGATTTGAGAAACTCCCTGTGGAGTTTCTCAAATTGCTGTCTGCTTTCTAAACTTGTATCTCCTTCATTCGGCCATACAGCATTTAAATCTTTGGCTCTTATTTTGTCGTTTTCAATTTTCATTGAAGCTCTCCTCAATCTTTTCTAATTCTCTTCGCAATAAGTCAGCCTCATATTCTGCATCCTCATACCAGTTCAAAGTATGAATCCGATATACATTCCAGCCTTTTTTCTTTAATACTTCCATACGGATCACTTCTGTATCCTTTACACTAAAGCCGGATGTTGTGAATTGATCCAGTAAGATACCCATCATATAAGTATCCGGATCCTGCTTGCTTACTACGCCGATATCCACCTTGCACTTGCTGGCGCCAATGTTTGTGTGAACCTCGTATCCCAGTTCCCGAATGGAAGAGGCAATGGAATGAACAAGACTGTCTTCTTCTCTGGAAATATCCTTCTGACGGGTATCGTACTGAAGACTGCCGCGGGCATAAGAGAGGAAATCCCGGAAATCTTTTGTTCCGGCCACGTCGGTTTTTCCAATCATCTCCGGAAGAAGGCTCGTCACAACATGCATGCTCTTCTTCGCTCTTGTAATCAGTACGTTCAGGCGGTTTCCTCCATCTTCTTTTCCGATTGGTCCAAAGTTTACGGTGAAGCTTCCCTTCTCATCCGGTCCGTAAGCAGGAGAAATGATTACATGACTCCATTCCTTACCCTGGCATGCTTCCAGATTCACAACGCTGACCAGCTTATCTACGTAATTGGCGAAGACTTCATCACCGACGCAGGAGTTCATTAAAAGATTTTCGATCAGATTTTTCTGAGCCAGATTTAAGGTTACAATTCCCACTGTCTCTTCTGTATCTTCCGGAAGTTCATGGAAAATGTTTCGTACTTCTTCGATCACTTTTGCTGCTTCCGGCTGATTGATTTTCTTTCCTCCGCGTTCGTAACATCCATCTTCTACAAAGATATATTTTACACCTTTAATCTTCGTATCACAAGCAGGGAAGGTTACAATTTCATTTCTATAATAGCGGTCATTGGAAAATGCAATGAGACTTTCATGTTCAGAACGGTAATGATATTTGAGCATTTTCTTAGGCATGGAACAGCCAATAGCGTCTTCTAAAACAGATTCCATTGCACTCATATATCCATCTTCATCTTCCAACTGACGTTTAAAGAAAGAAGTCGGAGTCATCTGATGTTCATCGCCGAAGATCATGCACTGATGTCCTTTGGAGATTGGAATCAAAGCTTTATAGGCAGGCATCTGGGAACCCTCATCAATAATCACCATGTCAAACATTGGAAAATCTTTTGGAAGATATTCAGCCACTGCATTTGGATCCATGATCATACATGGATACATAGAAAACAGAAGATTTGGTGCCTGTTCAAAAATACTGCGGATGGACACTGCTTTTTTGTTCATACGAATCACTTTGTTAAGCACGCCCAGTTCCGGCATATCAGGCGCACCGTCCTGTACCCTAGGCAGACGTTTCATCTGGTTATAAATAGTCAGTCTGCGGAATTCCTCGCGGAGGTTCTTTTCATAATCTTTAAATCGTGCAATATCGATTTTATAAAGAGATGGATCAAACTGATTAATTTCCGGAATCTGGCTTGCAATCTGGCAGATATTATATTCACACCATGTTTTGCGGAAAGCAGGCAGCATATCTTCTGCTTCCACCTGTTCTTCCAGCTGTTCCAGAACAGAGGTCAGACCGATTTCTGCCGCCATTTTGTAAATGGCTTCGTAGCCTTTCCGGCGTTTTTCTGAATTTACACTCTGCTTCCACTGCTGGAAGAGTACGGCCATCATTTCCTCCGGATATCTTAACTGGAATCCTTCTTTATCTGAAACAACGTATGTTTCCGCCTTCTTCTGGGCAACAGAATAGGATTTATATTTTTCTCCCACAAGACAGGCAAGTTTTTTAAGTTCTTTTTTCTTGCCGGAGCAGATGAGATAAAGAGTATCTTCCATCACCTTGGAATCCGGTCCGTTGCCGCTTACCTTGGAGATACATCTCTTATAATCTCTCACATCATGCTGTAATGCTTCTTCCTTTGCTCTGTCATATCTTCCATCTTTATCAAGGAGATAAAGTTTGTTGTTAAGGACATATTCATAAATCTCATTTACATCCTTATTTAAGAGTTTCATTCTTTCTCCCATTCTTAAGAGGTCTTTCAGTTCCCCATCCAGACGTTTCTTCGCCTCTTTATAACGGCTGCTCTTAGGATTGGCTTCTTTCATCTCATCCAGATAAGTCAGGATGTTATTTCTTGTTTCTTCCTCTTCTCCCCTGCTTTCATCAAGAAGACTGTCTAAAGCTTCTCCCACAACAGGACAGCTGGTCATAACAGACGCAAAGGATACGATTTTCTTTAAACGTTCTTTCTCATTCTTGTAAGAAATGTCTGCAGGAAGATGACGTTCCAGTTCAGTCATTGCATCTTTTAATAAAGCCAGAGAATCAAGGGCAGTATCCACTGCTTTTAAAGCTTCTTTCTTTTCAGAATCAGAAGTCATATGGCAGTTCATAAATTCTGTGTACTTTGTATTCTTTTTACCGCTGTATTTGACTGTTTCAGCAAGGCCTTCCACCAGATATTCTGCTTCCTGATGATTCATGGCTGTCTTTGCCTTATCCCATTTGATGTCACAGGAAATATGTTTGTATTTTTCATGCATACGAATCAATTCATCCATAGAATGACCGCAAATACCTTTTTCTTTCATTCCACGGTTGAATGCTTCTATTTTATCTTTACAGTCCTGATATCTGTCCAGGTAATAAGAATTTGCTTCATAAGATTCTTCGTACTCTTCCATGAAATGGATGCTGCTGTCAATCTGGCGGATTACACTCTGTGCATCATCCTTTCCTGAAATCACTTCCAGACAGAAAGGACCAAAGCCTGCGGAACCAAGAAGGTCTTTGAGTACCTGGGCTGCTGAAATCTTTTCCGTAAGAACAAGGACATTGCGTCCTGCCTTCATATATTCTGCAACTGTATTGCCAATCGTCTGGCTCTTACCGTTTCCGGCACCGCCGATGACAACCTGCGCCTTTGTTGTACAGGCGCTCTCAACCACTGCTGCCTGAGAACTGTCGGACTGGAAAATGTACACGCCTGTTTCATTGGCAGGAACGACCCGATCTTCCACTTCTTTTTTCCAGGTCATCTTAGAATTCAACAGACCTTTTGCAATATCATGTTTTTCAAGTTTTTCATCGGATAGACCGTTATAGATTGCTTCATTTGGAATCGCATAAAATCCGATGGTTGCAGTGTTTTCCACTACCTTCCAGCTTTTCTGTTTTCCGATAAAGTAGCGGAGTCCTGCCATCTCCTGCTCCAGATTATCTTCCGGATCGTCCTTCAGTTCCTGAATATCAATATCATATTCCTGCATTAAGAACTCTTTTAATACCAGATTAAAGCGAATCTTGCTGCGGTCCACCTTGCAGATGTGCTCTCCCCGTTTATTTTTCTCAATTTCGAAAGGACACAGATATAAAGGTGCATGATATACTTTTTCTTCTCCTTCTCTCTTCCACTGAAGACTTCCCAAAGTAAGGAACAGACTGCCGTGACCGGTCTCTCTCTTCTCGTCTCTGTCATTGATCTTCATGCGTCCAAGAACAGATTCCAGTTCCTCTTCTTTCATTCCCTGATCAAGAAGAATCTGATGAAGCAGCTGGTCCATGGCCAGTTCATCATACTGGTTCATTAAAAATTCAGGAACCGGAAATTCTTCCAAAAACAGACTCAAAGAATCTTTCTTGCAGGACAGAAGATGATTGCGAAGAGTAAAATCCATTGCCTGTTTTTTCAGTTTATCTAATTTAGAAAGCTGTTTGTCCGCTTTTTCCATTCTTCTTTTATCAGAATCCACACCAGGGATGACAGAAGGTTTCTCCGGCGCCTTCTCTTCTTCCGGCTCTTCTGCTGCCGGTACTGGTACCTCTTCCGGTTCATCTGCTGCAGGTACAGGTACCTCTTCCGGTTCATCTGCTGCAGGATCAGAGTTATCCGGAACACAAATCGGCTCATCCGTATAGGAATATACCGGATTTAAACCGGCCATTCTTGATTTTGCTGTGTCAACAGCGTAATAAGTATGATCCATACTGTTTCTTGCACTATTCACTGCACTCTCAAAGCCAAAGGCTTTGCCATCTGTAAATGCAGTACACTCTACAGGCATGAGAGCTCCGCCGTTGGTATCTTTATGGGAAATCACTTCCTGGGCATCTGTAACCATGTTGGAAGAAAGATATTTATAATCCTCTAACCATACGGCTGCAAAAGCATGTCCGCTGATGACGATGATGACACTATTTAAAGATGCCGCTTCCAAACAGGTAGCATAAAGAACGGCCAGATCCAGACAGGTACCCTGTTTTGATTTTTCATGAAGAACTCTTCTTGGAATGCGGATCTTCTGTCCGCTTGTTTCAAAACTTGCCGGACATGAAATATAGTGAAGTCCCATTTCCTGAAGCGCTTTATAGATAGCTTCGGCCTGAATCTTAACGGATTCTCTTGATCTTCCCTGATAACCATACATGCTGCAGCCTTTTTCATTGGCAAATTTACCTGCCACTTTCAACACCTCAGCCACTAAAGGATCATTTGGCTGCATATAAACAGGCAAGGTGTATGCGTAATTTCTGGCATCCCAGTGATCATATGGCTGAATATGTACAGGCACATTGTAAAAAGCAAGTACCTTATCCTGTTCTTCCAAATCGAGAATTTCCACTTTGATTTCCCCATCTTTGGCTTCCTGCAGGTTCGTCTGGTAAAATGTATCATTCAAAACAGTTTTCACGTTTTTAAATACGGTAGTTCCACTCTGAAGAGTGATGTTTTCCTTGTATTCAAAGATGAATTCAGGCACAGAATAAATTCTCAGGACAGCCTGTAATTCCATGTCTGAGGTAATCTCCACTTTGTTCACCAAAGATACAATACTGTGTGCGGCCGCATAATTAACACAACTTGTTACATTTGCATTTACTGATAAACTCATAATCTTTCCTCCTATCTTCCTAGATAAAAGTCACTGTATCTTGTTCCATTAATTCTTTCCTGTCGTAGATTTCTCCACATTTTTCATTGATATACTGATCAAGGGGGGAAGCCGCCGCTTCTCCTGTCTTAATTAACACCGGAATATATGACAGTTCCTCAAAGGATTTCATCATATCAATCATCTGGCTGCATTCTGCACGTTCCGGCGTACTGTCTAAGATCATGCAGAGGATATTTTTACTTTTGCTGTGATGCTCTGCTTCTTCCTCTAAGACAATCAGACTTCTAAGAAGGGTATGTGAAAGGGGATTCCCTCTCTTAATGTAATCCATATAGTAGATCTGTTCTACAGATGCCTCCTCAAAAGAAAAGGTATTAAGCTGTATATTGCGATAGACAAATGCTTTTCGGATGGAAGATCCTTCTTTTACTTTCTGACGGATATCCATCTGGATTTTCTCCAAAACGGCATTCACGTTGTTTACATTTGTCTGGTCACTTCTCGTCATCATAATGGCAAAAACCACATTGGCCGCTGTCTTTCCCAGGGGAATTGCCTTTCGAAATCGTTCTAAATCCATTCTTCTTCCTTTCTATGCCTGATTCCAAACAGACACTTTTCTAAGAATGCTATTTACAATCTCCTGCATTTCTTTCTCACTGGAATTCTTTAAAAGCTCGCGGATGGAGTAATAACTGGTGTCATTTTTGTTGTTTTCCGCCGGCGCTCCGTTTCCATCCACAATCGGGAAGATTCCTGAGAAGTAAATATCGTAAAAATATCCAATGACAAAACGAAGGTTATTATATTTGGCATTGGCAAGATTGGTGTATTTCTCACGAGGCGCCTTTGACTTGGAATCTGTCAGAATAATCAGGCCGCGGCTTGCATACTCTTCTGTATGATTGGCAAGGGTGCGGAGTGCTTCTTTGATTGCACCATTGATATTTTCCACCCCATCCGGGCTGCCGCCTCTAAATTCAATGTTCTGCACTGCTTCCATAAATGTGTCAGTATCTGTGGTGAAGTATTCCTCATCAAACTTCACTGGCTCTCCATCTTCATGAAGAACAGTCAAACCATAATGTACGGTACAGCCTGCATATTCTCTTGCTTCTTTGCTGATTTTATGTACGGCCTGCTCTAAGACACGGTAAACGGAAGGAAATATTGTGGTAAAAGAATAGGTGCCGTCCATGACAATATCGATATAGACTTCTTTCTTCTCTTTTGATTTTCTGCGGTTCTGTTCAAGAAGAGATAAATCTGCTTCGGGACGGACTCTTTTCCGAACCGGAAGACGGGTATCCGTTCCGTCGGAGAAAGTTCTGTCTTTTACCTCTTCCTGTTCTTCCACGACCACTTCTTTTACTGGAGGCAGTACCTCTTCCGCCTCTGCCTCTTTTATGACCTCCATCTCGGGAATTTCATTTTCAGTGAGAAAATCATCAAGTTCATTTTCTTTCACATCTCTTTTTGCAGCCTCTCTTTTCTTTCTTCTTGCCGCTGCTCTCTCTTCTTTTGACAGATTAAAATAATCCTCTTTATTGATTCCTTTTGCCATAATCTCTGCTCCTTTTTATCTTAAGCTTCTTCCACTATCATTCCTATGGAGTATCCCTTGTAATAGAAAACATTTTCTTTCTCTTCCTTGCCAAGGATACCGTATTTCTTTCCTGAACCGGTTTTTACATCCGTTCCGTATGTAATATAATGAATGGTTCCCTTTTTATTATAAATGGTGGCGATTTTTACATTACATAAATAGAGGTCTTTCATCTCGCCGTGATTTAATTCTCCTGAATTTCCAAAAGGATTTTTACGGTTGGCACCGTCTCCCTGTTCATAATTGCAAAAGAAATAAACCGGATCTTCCTCTTCCTTCTTCTTTTCTTCCAACAGCATATGGTCAAATCCCATCATTTCCATCTTCTCTCTGCCATAGAAAGTTTCAAGGAACCGCTCCATATCCTGAAGAATAATTCCAAAGTCCTTATATCTTGCCCATGGTGCGGCCACCATGTTTTTAAGGATCTCCATCAATGGCTTGTATTTCTCTTCCCGGTATCTGGAATCAAACCGGCTCATATCAAGTCCGTATGCCAGTCTCATCCAATCCGGGGTAAAATAGGATTCATCTGTTTCGTCCGGAAGCGGCAATCCTTTTTCCTTCTTCTCACAGAGCTTTACCATCTTTCTTCCGATGCGGATATACTCATCATGAGTATAGTACTCGTTTGGTTCTTTCTTGTGCTGGTCCAACTCAAGTTCTCTCCATTCATTGCTAAGAAGGCAGAAACAGAACGTTCTTCCCATGGAGTAGATATCCGCCTGAATATCCAGACGAAAAGGCCCCCATGCTCTTGGATCCGCATAGCCGAAGGTGCCGCCCAGGTTATGCCCTGTCCCCTCCTGGTTAAGCAGGATGTCCGTTGATCTGCTTCCTCTGATATGGGCAAAATCAAAGTCAATTAAGACCGGATAGAACAATCCGTCTCTTTCTACCAGCATAATATTTTCCGGTTTAATATCCCGGTGAAGGTATGCATCTTCTTCTCTTTCACATTTGGAGTAGTAGTTTGCTGCCCGGAGAAGCTGATAGAAAATCAGCAAAACCTGTGCTTCCTGTTCTTCTTTAAAGTATTTAAGTTCAATGGCGTTCTTCAAATCATCCCCACGGATATATTCTATTTCTACTACAAATACACGGTCACCGTCTTCCGTCTTTCCTGCATTTCCTCCGTAGATTTTGCCAATGAAGGGATAGTGCATGACAAATCGGCTCTCTTTTTGCAGACGTTTCAGCAATTCTTTCTGATCCGTGGTCACAAATTTGATAAAACGTTCCTCTGTATCTCCATTTTCATAGCATTTCTTTGCTTTTGCCGTATAGAGTACTTCTTTCATTTTTCTATTATCCAGTGCATCACTCATCATTTCATAATGAAAATGATCCATCAAAATCTTCTGTCCCTTTTTTAACATGAGAATCAGTTCTCCATTCTTTTATACAATATTGCAGACTGATCATCCGCCTTATCTTCTCTTGCACGGGCAAAGAGCTGTTCCAGCACTTTATATTCTGCCTTGCGGCTGATCACCTCATAGATTTCCTCTTCCTGCATTCTGCCAAAAGCCCCATCAGAACCCACAAGAATCATATCTCCCGGATTAATATATCCGATCACATCCACGAAAATATCTTCTCCTGCAAGCATTTCAAGTCTGCCCATACTTTTTGTAAGAATATGGTCATTGTTATAGTAAATTTCGCTGTATCTGCGGTACAGTCCTTTTTCAACGTCGTCTTCCGCCTTGGTCTGAAGTCTGGATACGAGGCGCATCTCTTCTCTTTCTTTATTATAGTAGTAAATCGGAGAATCTCCGATGTTTGCTACAACTGCGTAGGAGCCCAGAACTGCAGCTACGGATAAAGTAGTGCCGGTCTGTACATAGGGATCTGCTTTTTCATATACCTGCTGATTTGCGTAAATGACAGCTTCACGAATCAATTCTACAAGCTCTCCTGCATTGTTTGTGAGAGAATAATGGGTAAATTTACGTTCCATATAATAGGAAAGCAGTTTTTCCTGCATCTTAAGGAGAAATGCTTCCAATGCATGAGTGGATGCCTTGTCTCCGTCTGCCAAGCCTCCCATTCCATCTGCCACGACCATGAGGAGCAGTTTTTCATCATTCATGAGAGAAACTTCCATGAACAGGTAATTGTCTTCGTTGTTCTTATGTCCCGGATCTGTTGATTTTTCTGTCCGGCCAAAAATCTTATAAACTGACATTTTATCCCTCTTTTCTTGTTTTATTTACATGAATATGTTATATTTTTAATTAACAATTTTCAGGAGAGTATGTTATGAATCAGGACACACACTATCAGACTCATTTGACAACGGAAGAATGCATCTTATACTGTCATCCGGGTCCCTCCGGTAAGGGAGACCGTATGTTGAAAGTCTGCAGATATGAAGATGATTATGCCAAGTTCCGCATTGGTTTTCAGAAAGAATTTGAACTTATGGCACCCCTTGCGAAACTGTGTCCTACGTTACCTAAGTACTACCGCCTCATCACTTACCAGGATGCACCGGGTATTGAGATGGAACTAATTTCCGGAATTACTCTGGATGAATATCTTTCCAAAAGAAAACCGGCAAGAACCAGGGAGCCGGCATTCCTTCTTTCCAAAGATACTATCACTCATATCTGTACTCAGGTATACCATACGCTTTACTTCCTTTATCAGCATGGTATCGTGTACTTTGACCTTTCTCCTAAAAATATTATTATTACAAATAGTAACACTTTTGATATCAAATTTATTGACTTTACCTTTTGTTTTCATCGTTCCTGTCAGGATCTTCAGAATTATAAACAGTATGAATCCCGTTATCGGTTAGAAACCAGTGGCCGCCCATTGGCTGCATCCCTGACAAGAACCATGATGTTTTTTCAGGCAAGGCTCTTTTATACAAGCGAATCTTCTTTCGCTCAGTTAAATCGCCGCGACCTTGCCAATGAACACTTCTTTTTCCGGGAATATTTCAAGATGTACTTTCTCCATCTTTTTGAAAATGAAAACCCGGATAAAGATGTTCTGAATAACGACTCCAGCTGCTGCGCCCCTACCGTTGAGGGTCAGCTGGATCTTCTATCTACTTATTATAAAAACTTTTTATCGTTTTTAAAATAACAGAATTTGATTTCAATTGATTTTATAATATATCTATCTATGTGCTTTCAGCAGAATCCTCTGCTGAAAGCTTTTTAATTTTCTTCAAACAGGTAACCATAAATCCCTGCCACTGTATCCATCAGGTCCTGTCCGTATTTATCCGTCTTACACTGATTTGCCACAACTACATACTGTGGATCACTGGCAGGAGCAAAACTTACCACCCATGCATTATTGGTATCACCTGCATCGCCATTTTCTCCCGTACCTGTTTTACTTGCAATTTCATATTTTTCATAAACAGCTCTGTTGGAAGCACCTTCCACAACATGAAGATGGGATTTGGTCGCTGCAAGCATGGCTGCTGTCACCTTGTCAGCGGTCTCTTTGCCGGTCACTTCACTGAGTACTTTCGGTTCTCCGTATTCTACAGTATGACCATTGGCATCCCGAATCTCCTGAATGAGATAAGGCTCCATCATCTTGCCGTCATTTGCCACTGCCTGCGTCATCATAGCCGCTGTCATTCCGGAAAATAAAGTGTCTGCCTGGCCATATCCTGCATTTACAAGAGAAACCGGATCGCTCTCATCAATGTTCCAGTAACCAGCCACTGTACCAAAATCATAGATTTTGTCATTTCCGATCATGAATTTTGCAGCCGCCTCATCCAGTTTGTCTTTTCCAAGCAGATAAGCTGCCTGGGCAAAAAAGACGTTGGATGATTTTTCCAAAGCTGTATGGTAATTAATGTACCGGCCTGTAGAACCATAAGAGTTTTCCACCATAATACCGTTTATTTCCTGATTATTGTCAAGTACGGTAAGATCTTCTAAGCCATTATCTATGAGCGCCGCCGCTACAATGATTTTAAAGATACTTCCCGGAGAGACAAGACCTTTATGGGAAATCGGATATCTGACCTCTTCCTCATCTGCAGTCTGATTCATAGCGGCCAGACTGTTGGTCAAATCATTGTAATCATAGCTTGGATGGGATACGCATGCCAGAATTTCTCCTGTTTTTGCATTCATTACAATGGCCATGCCTCTTGCCTCAGTTCCCATCTCCTTTGTCAGGAGGCGGTCAACTTCTGCCTGCAGCTCATGTTCTAAAGTAAGAATCAAATCTCTTCCTTTTCTTCCGTCAATTCCTGTATTTTGGAACAGATCTTCTTTCTCCGTTGTATAGAGCTTCAGGAGACGTTCTCCGTCTGCTTTGTATGTCACATTGCCTGTTTCATCCTGCACTGCTGTGCGGCTTCGCAGATAACCAATAAGGGGAGAATAAAGTGTTCCATCTGTATAAACACCGGCTTCATTTGGATTTTTATGTTCTACCAGAAGCTGCTCCTTGCTATCATATACATTACCTGCCGTAATGGTCACGGCATCTCTCTCTTTTATTGTCTGTTCTCTCAGTCTGTCTGCATTTCTGTTCAGTCCCTTTACAACACCGGAACGATAAAACATAACCGCAATAAAGAGAAGAAAAAGAATTCCAAAAACAAGATAGAACAGATTCATTCTTGTATCCACCTTGTTCTCATGCTCTGATTCACCATTACTTGCGAAGGTTTCGGATACGTTCATAATAAGTTTCTTCCACATATAGACTCCTTTCCTGTGTTCCTCTTGAAAGTACGATCAGAAATGCCACCATGATCATTCCACCTGTCATACTTGAAAAACCATGAGATACAAAATACAACGGGATACCGGTGATTGGAAAAAGTGAAAGGTTACATGCAATATGTACAGCACCTTCTAATGCCAGTACAAGAGAAAAACCTATGGAAAGTCCTTTATAATAACTGTCACAATTTTTTCTCGCAATCACAAGTCCCTCACGAAACATGAGGAAAATAGCACCTATGGCAATGATGCCGATTACGATACCGGTTGTTCCAACCAATTTACTGAAAATCATATCCTCTTCCTGTCTTGGAACATAAACGAGATAACGATTTGTGGAAGGACCAAAGAGACTTCCCATTGCAATTGCCTTCTGGGACTGAATATTTTGTCCGCCTGCTTCAGGAGAAAACAACACATAAAATCTCTGATATACCTTGTCCAGGAAAAGAATCAGTTTATTCAGTACTGGTACTCTCTCAAACAAAGTATATTTATCGTGGAGTAACAAAGTCAGTACACAGGCCGCACCGGCCAAAATAGATCCTATGCTCACATACAGCTTTACAATCTCTCTTTTATCACCGAAGAGAAGTACCATTACAATACCTGTAAGAAGAAGAATAAGAGCACTTCCTCCTTCATTGAATAAAAGAATACACGGTACTGCTGTGAAAAGGATATATGCAGCTGCCCAGAACTCTCTTGGAAGCTTCAGGAATCTTTTGTCTTTATATTCATTCTTACAAAGAATAATACCTAAAACAAATACGTATATAATTTTAATAAACTCCATAGGCTGTACATCAATTCCTCCAAGATTCATTACGATCTTGGCAATCTGTTCCTTCTGATCTGCATTACCGACTTCTCTTCCTAAAAACTGAAGGGCTGCCATCAGTCCTGTCTGAAAGAGCAGGAATACAGGAATCATAATCTCAAGGCTGAGCCAGTCAGAAACAAAACGGAAAACAATGGCTGCCATATAGGCCAGCGCAAAAGCAATGCACAGCTTTAAAATATCTTTTTGAATGGATTCTGACAGGCCTTCTTCATTTAAATCCTGGCAGACTGCCTGAATCAGAAATCCCATATTGAGAAGAAGTGCATTCCAGATAACCAGATATGCATCTCCTTTCATAAGGTGTACTACACCAAAGGTTACCAGTGTTAAAGGAATCAGGATCAGAGAAATTCTGATAAATACCTCTCCCTTTCCACGCCAGCAGGAGTATAATAAGAAGGCTGCCTGAACCAGAAATAAACCAAGTAAAACCGGCATGCCCTGGTTCACAGATTCCATGAAGGCCTTCTTCTTTTTTATTTTTTCTGATTGATATACTTTCATGTTTCCTCCTTCACGGACTAACAGCTGATGTCATCCATATCTAATACGTTTTCTTCAAAAACTCTGTCGGAAGGTGTTCTACTTTTGCGGTCATAGGTCTGTTCTTCCGGTTCCGGCACCGCTCCGACACCATTTAAGTTCTTGTCCTCCTCATCCTTTCCTGTTTCAGCAGCAGACTTAAATAAATCCACATCGCTTTTTGAAACAGAACGTTCTAAGCTGACAGTGTCAATGAGAAGTTTTGTATTGCCTACATAAAAGGCTTCTCTGGAGTTCTTTAAATATACCTTGTCATTCTTTTCCACCTTAACCCATTCAGGCTTTGCACCTTCCTGATCAAGGTAGTCAGTGTAAATCTTTTTCGCATAGTTCTTAAAAGAATATACACATCCCTGTTTTGTATCAACCAGATTAAGTACTGCATGCTTATCAAGAACAGATAAATCATCTAATTCAAGGTCTGCACCGGAACCCATGGCTCCAATCTTAAAAGGAACATTTTTTACAGATACTTCTTTATAAGATTTTTTATCCGGAAGTCTGTAATAAATCGTTGCTTTTACCGGAAGCTCAGGTGCAATTCCTTTATTATTATTAATAAATTTTTCTACAGGTTTTCCTGCTTTTTGAGCAGCTCCTTTGAAAGTGTCTGCCTTTTCTTTGTGTTTAGGGCGTTCCTCTTTCTTTCTGTCTTTTTTCTTATAAGAGCGAGGCTCTTTGTGAAAAAATTCGCTATCCTTTGTTAAAAGAAAAAGGAAAAGGATAATAATTGCTGCAAAACAAAAACCAATGCCAATGTTAATCATCTCTGTGTTCATAGTGAAATCCTCCTCTGTGCTTTGTATTAATCTTCTTTTTCCGACTATACAAATATCATATCAGAGCAAGGCTTCCCTGCCAATGAACCCGATTTTGACATTAATACCTTTTCCTTTTATTACTTATTATATTTTTTACATATTAAGAGCAATTTTCCAGGATTCACTAAGTAGTATTACCGTATCTTCCCAGTTTATATATACGGAAACCGGTTCCTCGTCAGTCCCTCTGATTCCCTGGATAAATACTCCTTTGTACATATTTAATCGTCTGTCCTCTAAAAAAAGCACCCACAAAGCATTCAAAAAGTTATAAATCATTTCCCCTTCTTCCTCTTTGATAGAACTTTCTTTTTTGATTTTCTCTTTCAGACTCTTTAAATCCTCTTCAGATAGTTCTCCATGAAACTCTTTTTCAAGCAGAATTCCATAGGAAAACGTGGAAAGCAGATAAAGACATTCCGCTTCCAGCTTTAATTCTTTCGAAAAATCAGCGCTGGAAATCCGGGAGGAATTATACATTTTCTGATATCCACGAACATAAGCTTTATAACTTTTTCGTTCTTCCTCTTTCCAGTCATTCAATTCCTGATTAATCGCATGAATATATTCCTTTAAACTCTCTCCCCAGCTTGTTTTTTCATTTTGAATGAGCTCTGCAAAATCTTCCACTTCCTGTTTTTCTAAAGCATCCTTCATCTCTCCATACTGTTTTTCAACAGAGTCCAGAGAAAAATAATGATTCAGATAAAAATAATAGGGCAGATTTCGAAACTCCTCTAAAAACTCCCGGTCTTTTACAGCAACTCCAAGATACACTGCCAATTGGACAATGGATCCCAGACGTCCGGCAAAAGAAAAATTTCTGATGCCTTCAAAATAATCCGGCAGTGTTTCTTCCTGTTCTAAAGGTCTCATCCTTGCTGTATCTAAAGCTTCGTTAATCATATTTCGGTCAAATTTCATCTGGGAGCAGAACTGGATTATAAATTCCCGGCTGACCTGGAGGCTGTCATCCATCATTTTCCGATATGTATTCTGATATCGTGGTGCAAGTACATAAACCGCCTGTACAAAAGAATGGCCTGTATATTTCCTTTCCCACAAATCACGAATCCGGATTCCCAGAGTTTTGTATCCTAGGGCATAATATATTCGATTCTCTTCAATGATTTTCAAAAGTTCTTCCTTGCTGTCTGCCTCGCAGATTTGTTCGAAAATAACATCTGAAACACGTTTGCATCCGGCTTTTTTCGCTTCCTCTGTTGAAATTACAAACTGATCAAGACCCGCTTCCTCCAACAAAACAGGTATGTCTTTTATGGAAATGACACCTCTTGCCGCACAGATCAACATTGCTTCCGGCGGATACCGGCTGTAAAGTTTTTTGCCAAGATATGTCCACATAATTTTTTCCACATGGTGCAGCCTTTTATCCCGTTCTTCTTTTGAAAGACCGGGTACCGCCTCTGTTGAACCGCAAAGATCCAACAGAGCAAAGCAGATTAAAGACTCCTTATATTCCGGACAGTTCGTACCCTCCATCCAGTTTTTCACGGAACCACGGACATAGCCTTTTACGCCAATGGGCTTTCCTTTTTTGTCACGCTGAAAGTGAAGGATCTGTTTCCCAAAATCACTCTGATTCATCTTCTGTTCTTTTTTCAGTTTTTGAAACAGACTGCTAATATAAGAACAGTACTCCTGTTCCATTTTATTTTGTCTATACATTGAATTACTCTTCCCTCTTTGGCATTCTATACGATATCTGCACCATAGATGTAATACTCACTAAAATCCGGTTTGGCAGATTTTTCTGCAACCGGCTCCTGAGCTGGCGGTTGTGCAACCGGTTCCTGGACTGGTGGTTGTGCAACCGGTTCCTGGACCGGTGGTTGTGCAACCGGTTCCTGGACCGGTGGTTGTGCAACCGGTTCCTGGACCGGTTCTTCTGCCATTAGCTTCTGCACCCGTATTTCCTCACTCTTTAAGAGTTCAGCCTTTGGTTCTCTGCTTAGAGCTTCACACTGTCTTACATATTCCTGCCGCGCTTCCTGTTCTTCCCGTATCTTCCTTTCCAACTCGCTCCGCTTCTCTCTGATGCTATGCTCGCATTCTTCAAGTTGCTTCATAAGACGGGCTTTTTCCATTTCCAATCTTTCCAGTGAACTCATACAATCTCCTTTTCTTCTCTGAGATTGTTTTAATCCAATCTCTGTATCATAAAAGACCTTCTCCAACTGTCTTATCATGTCATTGATTCCGAACACTTTTTCAATTTCTTCTTTATCAAAGCGTTTTTTTATTTCTTTTAAGAAAGATGCCGTTTTATAAAATCTGAATTCTTTTCTGTTTTCATTTTCCAGTTCGTATTTTTCAAGGAAAATAACCATCTCATCCAAGATTCTTCCATGAGGAACTTTAAGATTCATCTTCACCTGAAGCACCATTTGTCTTTCTTTCAAAAGACAGCATAAATCCTTGTTTTGGTAAAATCTTTCATATTGAGCAGCTTTTCTGTAAAGAACTTTATAAGTTCTCTCTTCCCGGTTAAAACGAAAATGTAAAAACAGACACAAGTTCATAAGGTCCACAGGCATATAATCTTCTTTCTCTATGAGAGTCTTCTCAAGAATTGCCATAAGCGGTCTGATCTGATCATCTGCAATGTCATCCAGACTGTCATAATAAAGTCGTGTACCCCTCTTTACTTTTTCCCAGAGCAGATAGGCCTTTTTATAAGATTCCCTCTTATACCCTGTTGCTTTTCTTAAAAGATCCGCTTTCTCCGGATAAGATTCAAAGGTTCTGCTGCAAGAACAGAAACTATCATAATCCAGATTGATATAACTCCATGTTTCATTTACCTGATCCGCAGGTTCACTGGTGTAATACAAAACTCTCCAGGAAAAATCCGCATAATATTTGGAAAGCTGTTTTTTCAGCTGCTTATCAAACTCTTTCCATTCTTCCGTCTTATCCTGTTCCAGGATCAGCCATCCCTCTGTGCGGTACTCAAGCAACTGCACAAAGTCCTCTTTCTCCAAACGTGTTCGAAAGTCTCCAAGAATCTCCACTGCTCTTCTAAACCACTGTTTATAACATTCCTCATAACCCAGTTCTTTTAAGGTTTTTTCAAACAGAGTCTTCAGATCGGCCTGTTTCAAACGATTCACTTCCCGGGCAATGGTCCAGTTTCTCTTGATATCTTCCATCTGAAGAATAGATTCATCGGCAATCACATCCCTGTATTCTTTTCGGAATTCTTCTTCCATGTCCAGAAGTTCCTGAATCCGTTCATTCTTAGAATCCAGTTTTTCGGCGTAAGCCACAAGATATTCATAGGTTTCCCCTGCATGTCTTCCCTCAATCCGGCCTTTTTGCTTGGCAAGGAAGGAAAGAATATCCGTATCGCGCGTAGATAACCATAAATTTTGATAAACCTGCCATTTGTCTTTAAGAGACAGATTGCTGATCTTATCATCCATAAAATCTGACAGATTCTCTCTTTCTTCTCTTGTCCCGGCCTCATAACATTTTTTCGCAAATGCAATTATTTTATCTGCAATGACAGTAAATTTTGATGATAAACTTCCGTATTTTAAGGCAGCAGTTTTCAGAGACTCCAAATCGGACATCTGATCCAGTTCTTCCAGAATAAATCCGGCATCTTCCTCCATGTATCTTTCTAAAACATCCTTAAGGCTTTCCTTTGGCAGGGAATGAAGTGCTGTAGCGAAATCCTGTTGATTAACTTCCTGCATTTTATGAAGAAGGGAAAAGGCAAGATTTTGATATAAGTTTTTCTCCTCCTGCTTCATGACAGGAAAATCACTCCGCTGTTCATAAATCATTTTTAACCACAAATTTCTTAAAAACACTCTGTTTGATGAATCTACCATGGATAAGGCCTCATATAAATATTCCTTATGCCAGAAAGAATCATGGGCCTGTTCCAACAATTCATCCAGGTGCTTTTTGATGTAACTTTCCTCTACCTGATAACCATTCTTAATTTTCCAGCGTTCATAAAGGAAATCCATCTGTTCGTAAGACAACAGCTTCTGCTGGCTGTCTTCCCGAAGGGAATCAACAAAGGTCTCTAGAGCGGAAAGACCGGATTTTTCTTCTGAAGAACAGGCAAGTTCACCCATTTTTATAAATACAGGCGGCACCGCTTCTGTTTCCACGTCATTTTCTTCATCAATGTAAAAAGCATTGTTCCATACATTCTCGTCTGTATAATAAAGGCTGATATCCTTTGTATTTGCCTCTGTATGAACACCGTAGGTCAATTTGTCATACCAATGTTTTTCCCTAAATTCTTTTTCCGGAGAAAGATGATACATAAGCCAGGTCAATTCTCTTGCCATTTCTCCATCTTTTTGTCTGTCCGGATGACATTCCCTTGAAAATACCATTGGCACCTTTGTCAGCTTATCAAACAGCTTTTGATACAAACGCCAAATAAGCACAGCCATTTTCTCTGAATCGAAGCTGTACTTTTCCAATAACTGATTAAAATATTTCTCTTTTTCTGTCTGGATTCCAACACATTCCACCGGTTCCAGATCTGCTTTTATATGGGTATGATATGGGTATTCCACCAGATAATCATAAAGATCCATGTTATCCGGCTTCTCTGCAGCAACAAAGAGATGACAGAGCATGTTGGCTCTGTTCTTCCCGCTGACATCTTCACGGGGGCTTATGAAAGCCCCCACATAACCAAGTTCTTCAGAATAAAGAAGGAGTTCTGCAGTTTCATTGGCAGGTTCTGATTTTAATCTTGCTCCAAGCTTCATACAATGATTTAGAAAATCATTGTTTTTACAGCTGGAGGCATGAATGCCAAGTCCGCCCTGGTATTTCGTCAGCTGTTCCCAATCCCATGTATAATAGGCTTGATGAAATTTCATAACGTCTGATCTCCTGATTATTTCCAACCATTTTCTTTAATTCTTTTAATAATACATTTGACAAGAGGTTCTTCCAGGCGGATCGGATCATACTTACCCGTCAGCTGGTATTTCTTTGGTGTTGTATTTGGAATAGCTTTTGTACCGGTTCCAAGAGCACTCACCAAATGCCAGGACTGAGAAGCACAGGTCACGCTTTCTAAAAGCGCCTCATTCTCTTCCCCGTCTTCCGTTGCAAACAGCAATTTATCGATAATTTCCTTGTTGTCCTCATCTCTCATAGAAGCAAGATCATCATCCCAGAGAACCTTCTGATTGATCTTTCTGTTCTGAGGATCAAAAAGATAGTCGTAATCCTGCATCACATCAAGATTCTTTAACAAGTCACATTTGATGATAGTAAAGGCAATGTGCTGGTCTTCAAAAGGGAAATCCATGCCGATCTCACTCATGTCAGACTCTAATTTGGTCAGCAAATCAAACGGTGTGCGGTAAAGACTGTGTTCTCCATCCTTATCTGTATTGCCGGTCTTTCTGTCCGCCAGAGATTTTACTCTTTGCTTTGGAACTTCCAGCAATTCTTTGCCAGTGATAACATTATCTTCATTATCAGCCTGATATTCTCCCTGTTCCTGAATTTCTAAAAGGCGGACATCCCGGAAACCTGTACCGTCTGCAGTATTCTCTTCTTCTGTTTCGGATGGATATACGCCGAACTGAACCGGTTCAATCATATAAATCTGTGCATACATATTGGCAAGCATAATGATTTTTTCATTCATGGCCTGACTTTCTGCAAGCACTTCGCCGGAATTATCATAAATACCCACCATTAACACTTTATTGCCCTTCTCTCCCGGAACAAGAGCTCTTAAAAAGGTAGGACGGATCAGCTGCTCTGTATTTGTCGGATCAGGGCAGATTCCCTGATTTACCAGCATTTTTGATGCTTCTACTCTTTCTTCATAAAAAGTATCTACTGCAATTTTTCCAAGATCTTTCTTTTCTGAGTTTGACCAGCTGCTGTTGCTTGCATTGGAACTATAGTGGGCCGGCACGATCTTCACCTTTTCTCCAATGGTTTTCAGTCTGGCAAACTGGTTCGCATAAAGAGAAGTAAGATAAGTACTCTTTCCGCCGCCTGCCGGCGCACAGAGATAAACACCAATATAATCATCGGCATTTAAAAAGCCGATTGGCAGACGTGAGTGGCAGTTTGGACAACATGGAATCAGCTGGGCGATCACTGCCTCTCTTTCTTCCTCATTTTTCTTGACAATAAGATAACTGCCGTCTTCATTTGGAATGCAGTCGATGGATAATACATTGTCTTTTCTATCCCATCCGCTCTGCTCTTCCTCATCAATCTCCTCAAAGAGAGAATCTTTCGGCTCAAGATCCACCTTGGTTTTCTTGCTGTCAACTTTCTGAATCCAGTCGATCAGCTTCTCCGGGCCTGTCTTTCCATTCCCTTTTGGAGCTTTCATCATGTATCTGTAAACTACATCATGGAAATCGGCCTGTCTGGTATCCTCCCCCACTTCAATCAATCCATCAATTTTGTATTTGGATGTTGCTTTTATAAAGCTGTCATAGGAATATCCTGCATAGAAAATCATCTCATAAGCAAGACGGTTTCTGTCAATTTTGCGGAATCCTTTATTCCCTCTTCCAACTTCGTACGGACAAAAATCAAGCATATCTTTTGTTCCCCCTCTAACTATTCTACCTCAAGTTCAATATAACCCATGCCTCTGATGGTTAATTTGTATGCACAGCCTTTCATCAGATCGTATTGTTTTACCGTCTCACCGGAAATGCTGGATGCAGACTCCTTAATCTCAAAGCCGTCCTCGGAACGAAGCATCAGACCCTCACAGCCTTCGTCGTCTTGATAATTGCAGACAATAATCTTTGGAATCTGGTCGCCGATGAGGGATTTCAGGGTCTCGATATGTTTTCCGCTTCTGCTAAGCAGTTTCACATCCTCAACCAGACTGTAATAACCAGTATGATTACCAGCTGTCATTTTTCCTCTGTATTCACCGTCATTGACTCTTACTTTTATGGTAGAGGTAATGGTTTCCTGCATCATGTCATCAAACTCGAAGAATTTCTCCTGGATTTGCTCAAGTTCTTCTTTCATATCTGCCACAGTTGCAAGATAGACATCATACTGTCCGTCCATCTCAGCCATCAGGCTGTCAATTTCTTCTTCAATTCCAATCAGATGTCTGATTTTTCTTCTCAGTCTGTTCACAGACCCTTTCTCTTCCACATCATCTGCATCTTTTTTCAGCTGTTTGATACGGTTTTCTGTCACTGTAGCGTCTGTAAGAACATCTACCATGGCATCTCTAAACTGATCATCACTGTTTTCTTCTATGTACTTGCGCAGACCGAATGCAGCAAGAGCCGTTGTTTCATCCTCATAATCAAGAATATCTTCTTTCATGATTCCGAATTTCTCATAGAGTGACAACGCTTCTTCCAAATCAAACTTCTCTGCATTCTTTAAAGCTTTTCCATGCTTTTTCCCGATTACCTGTTTCATTTCCTTTATTTCTTTTTTCAGTTTGTTTTTCTTTAAAATACTGCGAATAAAGAGAAGGAACAGAATCAGGAAAAGGCCATACATGCCGCCTGTCATAATATCCACCACCTGTTTGTTTTGTACCTTTCCTTCTACAGAAACAACCCCTGTTGTTCCGCTTTCATCAATTACAGAAATTGCGAACTGCAAATCTCCGGTCTTCTTTGCTGTCACAATAAAGTAACCATCTTGCAGTTCCACCGTAACCGGATTGTCCTGATTGCCCTGGGCTACTTTTTCGATGAAAATCTGTTCTCCTTCCGGATCCTGAATCAGTTTCGTCTCTTTAATGGTAAAACGGATTCCGTCATTGCTTTTATAGCCGTGGAAATTTTCATCGGTCATTGGGCAGATGATAAAATCACCTGGTTTTATGTCAACAGCCGGCATTGGGTATGATAAGTCGACAAACTCATCGTATAAGATTGTCGTTTCCACCACATGTTCTCCGTAGCTTCTGATCATAAATTCTTCACTTTCCGCACCGTTTTCTGTCAGATGAAGAGGATAATGATCCGTTACTTTCTGTCCATTTTCATAATAGGAGACAGTTCCTTCTAACTGAGCCGCTTTGTCAATGTCCAGTTCCTCCTTCTGTCCATTGTAAAAGGAAGCTTTTATTTTAACAGTACTGTTTTTATGAACATCCGTACCGCCTGTAACATCCACCAATTCTGTATAACAGGAAATATCAGTGTAATAGGCAATGGTTCCTGCTGTTTTGTCCGAATCTTTGCCGCTTACCAGAAGTTCCCACTGACCGGATGGCGGATTTCCAACCGTAATAAATGCATTTCCTCCATCCTGCCAGCTGTCCGCTGTATAATCGCTGTCTTCTTCCAGACATTTTAATGTCACTTCCATGGCATTGTCATTCTTTAAGAAAATCTGGAGCTTGCTCACTCCCATGGACGGAATGTAAAAGCTTGTCTTTCCTCCAGCGGAAAGGTCAATGGTTTTGTATTTCATACCGTTTTGAACAGCATAGAATATTTTGGCAAACTCTTCGGAAAGAGTGTCGATGTCATTTTCATTTACGCTTTTAAAACGATCCGCTGCATAATCCACATCTTCAAAATAATTTACAAGTTGTTTCAGATAGTCTGTATTTTCTCTGTTATTTTTCTTTTGAAGATAAACACAGTAAATCTCAACATTCTTATCTTTTAAAATCTGAGCCTGCTCTTTGGTAAAAGCATCTGCTGCCTTTTTGTAGGCCGGATTCTGGGCCAGGTTCTCATTGATTCCATCACTGAACAAAATCACTGCTCTTTTGCGGCTTGGATTCTGATCTGCAAAAGCATTCACTGCCGCCTGCAGGCCTACACCAATGTTCGTATCAATATTTCCCGTATCCTGTTCCTTCATATGGAATACAGACTGGGCAAGAATATCTTTTGCCTGAGCGGCATCCTCCATTGACTGCAGTTTCATCCCGGCATTACAAAGATGATCCGCAAAATAGACACAGCCCATGTTAATATCACCGCCTACTGCCAGACTGCCAAGGCAGCGGAGTGCTTCGTTTCTCGCCTCCTGCTGGCTCCAAACACTTTTACTGTTGTCTACCACAAGCATAACATCCAGTCCATTGGATGGTAAATTGGCCGCCTTTACTGCCTTTTCCTGATGTTCTGTCTCTGCATGAACCTCTCCGCTATAGCCAAAGAAAGTACTTGCAAGAATCATCACAAGAGAAAGCACGGTCAGAGCTTTTTTCATAGAAATATTATTCATAGAAAACTTTTTCATAGGCATATTCTTCTCCTCATCCTCGTAATTCAAATCCCGTCAAGACTGCCCCCGCTTCTGATGTTTTCATGCATCCAAAACGAGGGACAGCTTTCAGCTTAAGTTACATTATATCATTGATTGGAAAGAAGCACCAGAAATTGCGGCATATTTTGTCATAATTTCCACACGGCATATTTTGTCGTAATTTCCGATGTCTCCCTGTTTTTATGGTCTGCAGCTGACAGTTTTGTCCGCTGCACTTTCGACCATTCTGTACTGAGCAAGCAGGTCTACATTTGCCTGTTCAAACTGATTGAAATCTTTCTGAGCATATTCCGGCTTTTCGTATAGCGGCGTAAACCAGTCGTACCAGCTATAGTCTGCAAAATACTCTTCATAGGCTGTTTCTGCAAAGTTATAACCTCTTCGGTAATAGATTTCGTTGATGGCGTAACTAAGGATCTCTTTAAATTCAGGTACGAAATATCCGCAATTACAGTATAACTGATAAGCCTGCTTTAATTCCCACACATCTTCATCTGTAAGAAATCTACGATCACTGTCTTTAAAAAGGAATTCTTTATTTACATCCCAGCGGTAAATTCCATAAAAAGATTCACTTCGCTGTATTTCTTCCAGCATGTTAAGATTCACATCGTATTTCGCTGTGAGAAAATAATCTTTTTCCTCCTCTTTGCGGGATGTCCAGCCTAAAGTGAACGTCTCCTCTTCCAGATTACATTCCTGTAAAACAGGTCTGATTACAAAATCCATGTAATGCTGGTCCAGATTCACGATTACAAATGGATTCACATATTCAAAGGATTGTCCTCTGTCATGTGAGACGCAAAAAGAAGCTGTATAGCCGGCACGGTTATTGCCATTGCATCCGAAAACAAGAAGATGATCATTTACATCGAACACTTCCAGTATTTCACCAAATTCATAACCCTCTGTATTTTGATTGATCCAGCATCTGCCATAATCTGTAGTGGAATACACAACAGAGCGCTCCTTTAAACTTCCTCCGTCAAAACTGGCCACAATCAAATAACCGCAGCCCTGTTCATCTACATTGTAATAGCGTACAGCATCCTTTTCTTCTTCGGTCAACTGACTCTCCCAGTCTCCGCCTGCTGATACCTTATCAAGAATTGAGGCTGCCAGATCATCAAGCACCTCCAACACATCTCTGGAATCCCACTCTTTTTCCTGATCAGGCTTCTCTGCTTCTTCGTAGAGGATTTCCTTTTTCTCTTCATCACCTGTTTTACCATCGAAAAACAACTGAATGACTTCGTTTACACCTTCTACCTCCTGACCGATCTTCTCAGACATGCAGCCTGTCAAGAGCATTGTAACGAGACCTGCAACTAAAAAAGCTTTTTTCTTCATATTATCTCCTCCTTTTGTATTAAACCACTTTTTCCTATGTTTTTATTATATTTCATGGCTCATTTCATGTAAAAGAACGCGATTTTGTACATTTTCAGAGGTTCCATTTTTGACAAAAGGGCCCTGGCCGGACCCTTTTCCTTTTATTTCATATGATATTTGCGATTAAAGTATTCAATTAATACTTCCTTTGCAAGTTTTGTCTTTACGATGCTCAGCCAGCTAAATTCCGGTGTTTTCTTCTCCTCTTCATCGTAAGTAAACCTTACTCTGTCTCCGTATTTTAAAATACGGTCAAGAGGGGAAGCAGATGGACACTTATTCAAATAAGCCCTGCGGACGTGCAATCCTTTTTCCCTGCTTAAAACAAAGGCAAAATCCAGCACAGTGGATCCCATCTCAATCTCGTAGGCATTGCCTTTTTCATCATAGACCATCATCTTCGGCACTGCTCTGTCCATATTGGTCTCCATCCATCTGGAAAGAGATTTGATTGCCTCTCTTGTGTGTACATATTCGAACCAGCGCACCGTGGCATGAGGTATATCAAATTCTTCCTCACCTTTTTTATGGTCGGATACAACATGAACCATATCGCCCGGTCTCAATCTTGTATAGATAGGAACTTCCGCAGTTGTTCCATTTAAATAAGCAAATTTTGCGCAGATACCGATGTAAGGATTGATAGCAAATGCAAAATCCAGCACTGTCGCCCCTTCATCCAGCTCCATAAGGCTTCCATCTTTTCGGTAGACCGGGATTTTTTTGTGTTCCGGTTCGTCCGGCTCTGCTTCATTGATATATACAATGTGGCTTCGAATATCATCGATATCGCCGGAGATCATGACACCATGGGAATATTCCAGAAGTTCTGACTCGCTCTGGCAGAACAAACGGTATTTTGTACCATACCGGTCTTCCAGTTCGTAATACTTTGCACTGGAACCCATTGTTTTGTCAATTCCCGTAATGGTAAGACGGAATTTGCTCTCATGCAGTTTGGGATAGCACTGAAAGAACAGACTCTCCGGGGTTCCGTTATACAGATCACTTACAATAAAATTAATATCATACAGCGGAATATATTTCTTCTTCATGTAATTCTTCACATCATAAATATTATGATGCTTCTCATTCAAATGCCGGTAAATGCTGTCCTCATATCTTTCATGAAACTCGAACAGAACAAGATTTTTCCCAAACACACCTTCTCTTTCAAGAAGAAGCTGTTTCCAGAAAGCCCGCAGTCCATATTCACCATCAATAGCATCCCTGCTTTCATTGAGCAGCTGTCTGTATCCATATCGGATTTCATGGTATACTTTAGGATTTTCAATCTCCAGGCACAGGGATTCCAGAATATCTACCAATTTGAAAATATGCATCTTTTTCGCTGCCGGAATCAGAATGTTTCTGGTATGGGCCGCTTTGGCTTTCTGCTGTTCTTCCGGGAAGATATTAATAGTCTTAAGATTATGAATCCGGTCAGCCAGCTTAATATAGAACGCCTTTCGGTTGTTCTTCTTCGTCGTTTCTGTCAGGAATTTAATATCTGAAAGATTATCAATATCCATCTTTGTATAATCCGGATTTCCTGTGAATTTCTCACTTACTTTAGAAACCGCATCTACCGTATCTGCAATCAGGCTTCCAAATCTCTGTTCCAATTCCGTTGCAGTCACATTACAGTCTTCAATTACATCATGGAGAATTGCTGCTGCAATCAGATCACTTTCGAATCCCACTTCTGCCAGAATCTTGGCTACCTCTAAAGGGTGCATAATATAGGGTTCTCCGCTTCTTCTCTTCGCATCTCCGTGGCTTTTCATAGCAAAATGATATGCCTTTTTGAGAAGAGAAACGTCAGGCATGCATCTTTTTTTCATCTCTGCGATCAGAGAATGAAACAGCATATCTGCCTGCTTTCTCTCTTCCGGCATAAGAACATTTTCTTTCTCTTTTGTCATCAATCCCGCCCCCTTATCAGTGGATATTGTTCACGCGTTTCAAATAGTGATAAAACTCATCATCATCTATTTCGGACACAATCACACTGCGGAACAGATTGCGCTCAATGGCCTCGTTTAGAATCTTGTCCATACGGTATCGAATCATCAACTTCTTCTCTTCTTCACTCAGACGGTGCTTTTCTTCTTCATCTGCATATAACTTATGTACCATATCCACAAGATGATCAATGGAATCATATGTCTTCACTCCCGGATAATGTGTCAGCAGATGTTCGGCGATCTCACCGTGTGAGGAAAGAATGGAGTTTCTTGACAATGCCACATACTGAATACATGGCGCGGAATTTCTTCCTTTAGAGACAGATACAACGGCTCCCAGACCTCCAATATACTTAGGTGCCGTACTCTCCGGTTTATGGAAAATCATCAGTGATTTATCTCGATTTCCGAACTGAAGACTAATATAAATATTGCTGGAAGACAGCTCAAATTCACCGCGGTATAAATGAACTTCATCTCCCTGGCTATTCAGAAATGACATTGCAGTTTCATAGTTATGACCAACAAAGCATTCTGCAGTTTCCGCATATAAACGATCCGCCTCTTCTTTGTCCAGTCCTAAAGCCGCCAGGACTCTGCGGCGTTTGTCTGTTCCTTTTCTTCTGTTTAAGATCATCACACCGGACTTTAATGCCTTTGTATCATCAGAACGCTCACGTCCTTTAAATACAGCGTTGTCATAATAATAAACCTGATAAAGTCCATATAATTTCCCATACTGTTCTTCCGGAATCTCATCTCGGACCTCATAGATAAATTTGTCCATCTCTTCCATATCTGTGAGAATAAAATCATCAATGGTACAGCCAAAAAACTGTCTCACATTAATGAAAAAAGGATACATGGTAGGTATCTGTCCTTCATTCAAAATCTTCGTAAGCTGTGATTGGGAAATACCCAATACAGTGGATAAATCTTTTCGTGTTTTGATATTTTTCTTCTCCATGAGATAATGCATGTTCTTTTGAATGTTTCTCTGAATATCTTCTTCTTTTAAACGCATAAAAAATCCCTCCCCATAATCAATCTTCTACAACTCCGCAACTACTGTATGTTATATTATAGGGAAGGATGTCGTCCATGTAAATACTCAATACGTGAATATAAATTGATATTTGTAAATTTTATTTTCTACAATTTATCTTTTTAAATATTTTTCTTCAAAATCAATCTTCTTTTTCATTCCATTCTACCGGAATATTGGTTATCAGATCACGCACATCATACAGAAGCAATGTCTGATGCCTCCAAATATCCTCATCCCGATGCAGATGCCCCGCATACCAATGTTTGTAGTCTACATTTTCCCGTACCCATTCCAGGAAGAAAGACAACTTCACCTCTTCTGGATGATACGGATGAAAAATGCTCATACTGTCTTCGGGCAATGTATGTGTAATAATGTAATCTACTTTAAAATCTGCTTTTTCCAGATTACGCCTTGCTTCATCATACTCTTCTTCCGACGGCATCTCCTGAGGCCACCAGCTTTTCCCCGGTTCCCGATACATTTTATCAATGGAATAAGCCCCTCCCATAGAAAAAATGCAGATTCCCAGCTCAGGAAAATGAAAAATCTGCCCTCTCATCAGATGAATTACATTCTTTCTGACCCGATGTACTTTACCGCCTCGCCAGGATTCAACAGGGTACTTATATAATTCATCAAAATTCTCATGGTTCCCGTCCACAAACAATATGGTATAGTTTTCTTTTTCAAGCTGGTCTAAAAACTTCTTTTCTTTTTCATCTGCCATAAAAACAAAACCGAAATCTCCGCAGACGATCAAGATATCTCCTTTTTGCAGCTTTCCTTTAATCGAGTAACCCGAACATGTAAAACGCATCCGTTCTCCATGAGTATCTCCCGTCACATATATTCTCATTTCCGTCTCCTATCTTCCCATCAGATATCCTTTGATTTTCAAAATATCCATCACAACATCTTCTGTAACAGAGTCAATCTTATTCAAATCTCTGTATAACCTAAGCTGTTCCACAATCCCTCTGATCTGGGCCCCATTTCCTGTATAAGCAGCAATGCACTCCACACCTTCCTTGTCGTAATCCAGCTCCGCAGCTTCCAGCTTGGAAACCGCTATCTTTTTACGCAAGGAAAAATCCGGTGTAAAAATCGGAACGGCAACCACCTCATTGCATCTTTTTTTCAGGCAGTCAAAAAAACTTTTTTCTATTCTTTTTGATGTTATAATCACGCGAACCCCGAACTTTCTAATCAGGCAAAAGAGCACATCTGTCAAAAACCCCTGTGTTGCGCCTTTTCCCTCCACACAGGAATCCAGTTCTTCTATAATAAGTATATCCACACCATACCAGTTGCGCACAATGGTTTGTTCTATCACTTTTTTCTGCATGCCCTGTTCTTTTATCACAAAAAGAAAAGTCCTTAAGAAAGTTTCCCCAGTCACAATCTCCACTTTTCTGCCGCTCATTAAAGATTCCTTTACAATCAGAGAAACCAGATGGCTTTTACCACAGCCCGTCCGTGACACAAACCAGCACGGATTCATCCGCTTATTACACTTCTCCTGACTGATGGCTCTGGCCGCTTCATATGACAGTCTGTTCGTATCATTCACAATAAAATCCTGCAGGATTTCCAATCCTCCTTTTCCCATCTTCTATCCTCCTCCAATCCATTCCATAGCTTAATTATAATCGGCACAAAGAAGCTAATTACAAGGAAATTCGAAAGAATATTTCTTTTTGTAAAATAGGATGAAATTTCAATTCACACTTTCAAACAAATACAGTCTTTTTACAAAATGAAAGAAAACCGGGGAACTTTATTTGAAAAGCTCCATGGAACTATTGCAAATATGCTTCTCCGATTTTCTTCCAAAAATATGTAACCCTTTTTATCTAAAAATTCATTTTGTCTACGTATAATTTCTGAAACATTTCATTGTCCGCAAGAACGATCTCCTCTGCAATGGAAACCGCATGCACAAACTGTTCGCGGATTTTACTCTCCGGTCCGTCTTCCATGGCAAAAAACTCCGCTCCCGCCAGAGAAGTATTACCCACGATCTGCACTTTCTTCTCTAATTCTTTTGGAAGAAGTCCGATTCCTACAGCTTTTTTTACATTCATGTAATAGGCAAATCCGCCAGCAAGATATAAAGAATCAATCTGCTCCCCGGTCACCTCGTATTCCTTCATCAAGACATCAATGCCGGCACGAAGGGCTGCCTTGGCAAGCTGTACTTCCCTCACATCTTTGGCAGTAAAGAAAATCTTACCGCCAAGAGGATAACCCGTCTCAAAGTATTCTTCTGCCAGCAAACCAGTCTCATCAATCAAATTGTTTTTCCTAAGTTCATAAACCGTGTCCAAAACTCCGGAACCGCAAAGGCCTGCCGGTGTTTCATCACCTATAACCTCAAGTACATTATCATAAGCTCCATCTGCTTTTTTCACAATCTCTACAGCAGAGATTGCTCCCGGAATTCCAGCCATACCGTGAATAATATTGCCGCCTTCAAAAGCAGGACCTGCTGCCACGGATGCCACCAGAATTCTGTCTTTATTGCCAATCGCCATCTCTCCGTTGGTTCCAATATCAACAAAGATGGAGATCTTCTCACTTTGATCCATACCGGTTGCAACAATGCCGCTTACCATGTCAGCTCCGGCAAAAGCACTGATTCCAGGTAAGATGGTCATGTTTTTGAATTGGTGGAGAGAAAGATCCACCGGCTTATAAGGAGCCACGCCCAGATTCTTACAGGAATATCCCTGTAGAAGATGTCCCATAGTTGTATTACAGGAAATCACAGACTTTGTTGTATCCACAGACATACCAAGCTTCTGATACATTCTCTTTAATGTATTTTTCACCAATAACTGAAGCATCATTCCTTTTCCATGATTCGCTTCGTGAATTCGCGAGATAACATCAGCGCCAAATACCTTCTGATCATTGATTCCCGTCAAGGTATTTATGACAGTTTTTGTAGTTTTTTCAATCTTGGACACAGCAACTGTCGTAGTTCCAATATCTACTGCTGCCACATATTCTGCTTTCTTTGGTACATTGGAAGTTCCAAGTTCTTTCTTTTCCTCCGCTTCTTTCTTTTTCACTCTGATATCGAGAATCTCCAACCGGACTGTTCCCGTCACTTTTGTCTCACAGGCCAGTCTCCAGCCATCTTCCAGTTCTTCTTTTGTAAAAAAACGGGCTTCATTTTCCTTCCATGCAGGTGCATTCTCAAGGAAACGTACTTTACATTTGCCACATACCCCTTTTCCTGCACAGTATGCAGGTATTACATGACCGGCAATTCTAAGATGGGTCAACAGATTGGCATGATTATTCTCTTCTATAGAAAGTGTAACTGTTTTCAAATTCATCCGTCATTCTCCCCTGTCATTTCCAGTACAGCCCGGCCTGTTTGGGCAATACCGAGATCGTCTTTTCTATTATTGTAACACCCCATCAAAGAAAAAGAAATCCCTTTGTCATTTCAATCACCGGAACCGCCAGAAGGTGCATTCCGGGATTTTGAGGTTTTAAATCTCTATTGACATTCTCGATAATCGAGAATATAATAAAAACATAAATACTCGATAATCGAGAATAGGAGGTGAACCCATGGCGCGAGCGAAATTTCAGACCCTCACGGAGCAGATGTTCTACACCTTACTCTGTTTAAAAGAAGAATGTTACGGCATGGACATCCTTGACCGGGTTCCTGCCATGACAGACCACCGGGTGAATGTAGGATCCGGCACCTTATATACTTTATTAGAACAATTTTCAGAAGCCGGAATGATACGTGAGACCAAAGTAGAAGGAAGACGACGCAGCTATATCCTTACAGAAAAAGGACGGGAAATACTGGACAAAGAATGTGCCCGTATTTCTGCCCAGCTGGCAGATTATTATAAGATATTCGGAAAGGAGGAATTCTAATGAAGAACACAAAACGCAGATTTGAAACATTTTCCTTTTTTGACCACACCGGCATCAGCGCGCATCTGGAAAAGATGGCAAGGAATGGCTGGATGATTGAAAGAATCACGAGTTTCGGGTGGATTTATAAAAAAACAGAACCGAAAACCGTACATTTTGCAGTTTCCTATTATCCGAAAGCTTCAGAATTTGACCCGGAACCTTCCGAAGATCAGAAAACATTCCACGAATTCTGTGCTCACACAGGCTGGGAACTTGCCTGCATCTCCGCACAGATGCAGATATTTTACAATGAAAATGAAAATCCAACACCAATCGAAACGGATCCGGTGCTGGAGCTTGACACCATTCATGCCTCTGTTAAGAAAACAATGCTCCCTACTTATTTGCTAATGTTATTCTTATCCATAATGAACGGCGTTCTCTTTGTCGGCGGCTTATTAAACGATCCCCTTGACCTTCTCTCCAGCCCGTCAAGATTATTTACCGGATTTGCCTTTGTTATCCTTTTCCTTCTATGCAGCGTGGAATTGATCAGCTATTTCATCTGGTATAAAAAAGCCAGACTTCATGCTGTACAAGGTGAATTTTTAAAAGTTCCTAATACTTCGCTTTTTCAGAAAAGTGTTTTGATTGCTTTAGTAATTGCATTGCTTTACTGGGGATTTAATTTCATCTTTGGCGGCGACAGTCTGAGACGCTGGATCGGTATCTTGATGTGTATCTATATGCCGACACTCATCCTGATTGTGAATGGAACGAAGAATTATCTTAAGAAAAAGAAAGTTTCCAAAAGGAAAAACTTCTGGATTACCATGCTTGTGGATGTTGTTTTTGCATTCAGCTTAATGGGAATCATTACTTTCATCGTGCTTAGTGCATCCTCCCGCGGTTTCTTCGCTGATAAAGAGGAAGAGACTTATGAACATGGTGGTATGACCTGGGTCATTCATAGAGACGAACTGCCTCTGACAATGGAAGAGCTTGCTGCAGCAAGTTTGGGAACTATAGATATAGAATTCGTGAATTTTGAAAGCTATATTAAGGAAAAACGTGGTGATGAATCTTTACTCTTAGGGAAATGGACATTTAGACAGTGTCCGAGAATGGATGTGGAAGATCATTTTGCCTTACCTCAACTAAGTTATACAGTAGTTCATGTGAAATTATCCCCTCTTTATAATATATGTAAGAATTACTATCTTGAGGATGTAAAAAACACTCTTACTTATGCCGGAAGACGATATTTAAAAACTGATTCTGATTGCTGGAATACAAATGAAGTATATCAACTATATGATGCCGAGATTGGTCCATTGAATTGCTATCTTCTCTGTTATGATGATATAATTGTAGAGATTGAATTCAACTGGGAAGTTACAGAACAACAAAAGGTCATTGTAGAAGAGAAATTAAGTACTCCATAATCTCTTTCTCATCTACCATTTTCATAAATTAGCATACCAAATGCTCCGGCTTACCCTTCTTTTCTTCTTTCGTATTAATTCCGTAATGATCATTCTGGCTGCTTTCTCACCCATCTCGTGAGCCGGGATTTCCATAGAAGACATGGTTGTCTCAAGCATGGAGCCAATGGAATGACCGGTAAGACTGATCAAGCGGATATCATCGGGAATAGACATTCCATATTCTTTCAACGTCGTTATGGAATTCACTGATGCAGTTATTCTAAACAATAGTAATATTCCTCTTTAAAAATAAAAATGTGAACGATAAAAAACGCCGCAGGCACTGACTAATACAGAATCTGTGGCGTTACTTATTATTATTCTATTCTTCATCCGAGATAACGATATCAATTTTTACATCATATTCATCCATCGGAATCTCTTCTTCCATTAACGCACTTCGACAAAGAACTGCTTTTTCACAGGACAACTTCTGCAGATAACGATCATAAAAGCCACCGCCATAGCCTAAACGTTTCCCATCCTTACTGCATGTCAGACAAGGGATACATGCAAAATCTATCTCTTCCGGTTCTATAAGCCGGCATCCCTCTATTGGCTCTAAAATACCATATGATCCAGGTTGCAATTCAGTTAAGCTGGTAATTTCATAAACTTTCATCACACCGTATGAAATACATTTTGGAACACCAAGGCGTTTACCACTTTTTAAAATATCTTCTAAAATAGGAATTGTATTAATCTCATCTTTTGTTCCCACGTAACAAAAAACTACTTTTGCATTCTGATACGCTTCCAAAGATATTACTTTATGATTAATATGTCGATCAGCGAATTTACAATATTCAGATGATAAAGCTGCTGCCTTTTCTTTTACTTTTTTTCTTAATTGTTTTTTCTGTTCTATTAAATCATTCAATTACCATACCCTTTTTATATTCTGATTCGAATAATTCATTTTTACTACAATGTTCTTTGCGGAAATTGATTTCGCAGATAATCTAAAAATGTCTGCATTCCATAAGTAAAATACTTATTTTTATGATAAATCAGATAATACTCTCTGCTGATTACATAACCCGGAATCTGCAATTCTACAAATTCTCCATTCTTTCTAAATTCCTGCAATTGTGAATCCGGTGCTATGGTAATGCCAAGATCAGACTGACACATTTTGATCAACACCTGAGGACTCATACTTTCTGCGGCGATAATCGGTGTCAGATTGGCATCTTTAAAGAAATTATCAATGTTATCCCTGGAACCGCTGTCAAAGTGATACTCTCCAAATGGCAGACTTCTGCAAATATTTCAAGATGACGCAGCGTCATATCATTCCTCCTACGTATGAAAAGTGAGCCGATTTATGAAAAAACAGCATTTTCCTAATCTATATTCAGTAAAACATATTTATAACAAAAAATATATAATAAAATTTTTATGCATTATATAATAACATAAGAATTGTTTTCTGTATAGGGAGTAGTATAATGAGTTTTGTTAGACAGATAACAAACACACTCAAATTGACATGTCGCGTTTGAAAAGGAATGAATTTACAAAAAGAGAAGGGACAAACACAATGTTAAAATCAAGAGCACAGATTGCAGTAGACTATTATGTAAAAAGTGGATATAACTGTTCTCAGGCAGTTGCAGTTACCTATGCGGATCTTCTTGGATTAGATCCTATGGTCTGCTTTAAAGGAATGGAAACTTTCGGTCATGGCATGGGAGCCAGACTCGGCACATGCGGAGCCATCTCTGGTGCAATTTATCTTGCAGGCTTTGTAACAAGCACGGGAAACATGGATGATGACAAGAAGAATAAGTCAAAAAAAGAATCCTATGAATTGGCAGGAAGAATCACAAAAGAATTTAACGAAATGAATGGCACTGTTACCTGTGCAGATTTAAAGGAATCTAAGGGGCCTCTTTTCCGTTCCTGTCTTGATTGTATCGCAGATGCAGCAATCCTTGCGGAAAAACATATTTTCCCGGGACAGTTCGAAGAACCTACTTATTATGCAGATAAAGAGAATAAGTAGTCTTTGTTTTCCCAAAAACAAATTATACTTTAATCAATATTAGGAGGAAACAAACATGACATACGTTATCTTTTTTGTAGTTAGTATTCTTGCCTCTGTTGTAGGCGCCATCTGCGGCGTTGCGACGGACCAATGAACCTGGCTGTTTTATTCTTCTTCCTCTCTATGCCTACAAAAATGGCCGCGCAGAACTCACTTTACATGATTCTGATTTCACAGACAGCCAGTCTGATTATGACCTTTGTAAAAGGAAATGTTCCAACCGCCCTCTATCAGGATGTAGATCCGGGTCTTTGGGTCATGCTGATTGGTATGATGATCTGTGGTATCTATGGAGGTAAAGTTGGGAAAAAACTGAATAAGAAATTACCTACAGAAACAATAGATAAATTATTCATCTTACTTCTTTTTGTCATTATGGCATTATGTGTATGGAATATTTACTCTAAACTCGGTTTCTAGTTATGATAGTTATGAAAAGAGGGTGCTCTTAGGACTATGATTTTATCATAGTTTAAGAGCACCCTCTTTTTCTATCGTTCTCAATTTGCAACCTTTGTTAGAACAATTCCTGCAATCATGAACTGCTTTGTTCTGACAGGCATCATCCGTCAGTAAAAATAAAAGACATAAGGTTTTTACAGGAGAAAACATTCCTCTTGAAGTCATAGTAATGCCTATACCTTCACCATCCAACAGCTTCCAGATTTTTCTTTGCACCTCCATAGAAAAGTCTGTTGGTGCTTCCATACGCTTCGCAATTCCCAGCTTCCTCTTTTTACATTCTTCTACGAGAGTCCCACGCCACTCTTCCTCCATGGAGAAAAGGCAGGAATCGGCCATGGCATCTAACACCATTCCATCAAAATACTCATTTTTCTCAAAATAACGCTCGATTCTTTCACTGATTTCTTCCCCTAAGGTATATAAAACCATGGCGAAAACCGCATTCTCCCCATATTCTTTTTCCAAATGAAGCTCCGAAGCATCCACAAAATCCAGATTCCCTTTTGGCTGACAATATTTATTGATATCTTCCAATAATACTTCATAGGATAATTCCATTTCTTCGTAGAGCGGATTCTTTTTATTGCAATCCAGCAGACGAAAAACGATATCTTTGTCTATATGAATTTGTGTACTGGTTAATCTCATATTGTACCTCATTTGGATTAAAACTATGTTCTGCATGAGACCGACATAAACTTCTTGGAATTCTCAGATTGAACTATCTTTCCATACTTATATGCAAACTTCGTTATTTTTTCCTGCTTCCAACTCAAGCAAAGCAATCTTATTCTCGATTCCACCGCCGTACCCGGTGATCTTCCTTTTTGCTCCCATCACTCTGTGACATGGCACAATCAGGCAGATAGGATTCCAGCCGACAGCTCCGCCTACGGCCTGTGCAGACATCTTCTCTATTCCATGCTTCTTTGCGATTCTTTTCGCAATCTCACCATAGGTTATCGTCTTCCCATAAGGAATCCTGTTCATCTCGTCCACCACTTCTTTTCGAAAATCAGTCAGACCATTTATCTTATAGGGCGGCACGAAATCAGGTTCCTGACCGGAAAAATAAATGTCCAGCCAGTGGATAGTTTCTCTAAAAACGTCAATTAACCTATCTTCTGCATTCTCATCATGCTTCTGCTTATTTGATGAATGGATAAAACTCAAACCTGTCAGATCAGTGCCATCACTATACATGATCATGTCGGAAAATCCATCCGGCGTGGTATACTTCCATTTATATATCATATTATTTTTCCATTGCTTTCTTTGCAAACTCTGTCTCAAATGCTTCTTCAAAGGCAAGCTCTTCCTCCAAACTTTTCGGCATTTCCACCATACGTCTCTCCCAGGAAGATAAATACATGGCATTAGAGAGCATCAGACTCTTTCCTCCTTCTGCTCCCGGAATGAACAGCTCATCTTTTCCGGCGATTGCATTTACAAAATTTTGAACCACCCCTGCGTGAGCCGGATCCTGCCCTTCACACGCAATCTTCTTCCAGGTCCCTTCTGGCTGAGCAAAGAAATCTGTTGTCTTCATTATTATCACCTATATTTTTTATCTTCTGCTCCAATGCCACTTTCTCCACATTCTTCTCATCGGTTCTTTCAAAGAATGCACACCATCCGTCGCTCCCATCTTCTCCACAGAACAAGAAGCAACTACATTGGCAAATCTTCCACAGTCTTTTAAAGATAACCCTTCAGACAATGCCCATAAAAATCCAGCCGCAAAGCAGTCACCAGCACCAGTAGAGTCCACCATATTTTTTACATGATAGGCTGGAATCTCGTATTGTTTATCCATTGTGCGAATCAAGCAACCTTTGCTTCCCCGCTTAATTACGGCACATTTCACTCCCGCCTCTACTAACAATCTGGCATTTTCATAAACATCGTCAATGCCTGTAAGAAGAGCAATCTCATCTTCATTAGGAAGGATATAATCGATGTAAGGAAGAAGTTCTTTTATATCTTCTAATGTCTCTCCGTTCTTTGCTTTCGTCATATCAACAACTAAAGTACGGTTCGGTCTGCTCTTAATTCTCTGGAACAGATAATTCATATCATCAATTCCAAGCATCGGTGATACAAACATACTCGCAAAACTCACAATGTCTGCGGCAGTATTAAGATATTCATCGATGTCCTCCACTGTAAGCCTTCTTAAGTTACTGTTCGGATTGGTAAGAAAATGTCTTTCTCCCTTGTCATCGACTAACACAACATTCATAGCTGTTGCCAACCCTGATTCTACCGTTACACTCTCTGTGGATAATTTATTCTTTTGAATATATTCATAGACCCTGGCACCGTTCTCATCCTCACCAAGTTTTGTCACTAATTCTGTCTTCTTGCCAAATCTGGAAAGAATGACTGCCTCATTCAGTGCATCGCCCCCAAAAGAAAGTTTTGACATTTCCACTGCCTGAGAACCGGTCTTAAATACATCCGATGTGACCGGCCCAACAAGAACATCGATGATAGAGGCACCGATTACTGTCACATCTTTTTTATACGGACCATAATTCATGTACTCTCTGCATTCATCTTCGCCGCTAAAAGGTGTAATCTTCCCATCCGCAATCAGATAGGATTCTCCAAACACAAGCTCCATTCCATTCTCAATAACAACAAAGCTGCCATCCGGCAATCCTAAGAAACTCTTCCCATGACTATAGGAAAATGCAATGTCATCAATCAATTCCCTTCCATCCAGTTCCTGATCATAGATAGCCTGAAAATGAGGAATAATACTGGTCTTCGCAAAGCCAAGACCTTCAAAGAACCAATCATAATCCGGGTCTTTGGTCTCCCCTTCCATCTCCGGCAAGGCAAACACTTCCTCTGCGCTGTTCATGGAACCTGCACTGATTCCTATCACAATTCCATCAAAATGCTCCAAATGTCTTCGAAGTTCTATCTCTTCGAACCAGCTTCGTTCTGTCGGTACATGACCACCACAAAGCATAATCATATCATAGTCAAGAATCTGTTCCGCTGGCATATCAACCGTTCTGTGATCCAAAAGATCAAAACACTCTACTTCCAGACCGGAAGCGATAATCGCGCCCCCATATCTTACCTGATTCTCATCGTTAGACTCATAATCATCCGGGTCGGAAGCGATGAATAAGCATTTAAGCGCCCCATCCCAGTACTGACTGAGCACCTCTACAAAACCATTTGCTTCATTTAATACGCTAATTATTCCATCCTCGTAGAGAGGATCACTTGTCAAAAACGTTACCATGTCGTCTCATCTCCTGTCCTGTTTATTCCTATATCATTTCTGAAAGAAAATCCGCGTCTTCATCCGTCAATCTTTCCTTCAGATAGTTTACAAATTCCATAACCGGCTTTACTTTCTTCATGGATTCATGATACACCAGCGTAATATCCCATGCAACTTCTTCTTCGGAAACCGGTACGGATACTAAATTGGGAAATGCCATCTTCCCGTCCAGACTTTCCAGGCTGATTCCCGGAATTCCCATTGCCGAACAGGTCTGATATAGAGCCACCATTCCCGGAACCTCAATCATCTTTGAAAAGCGAATCCCGCTTTTCCCACATTGTTCTATCACTACTGCTGAACTGCTGCCGGAATGATACACTATTCTCGTTCCATCTAATTCAGTGACGGAAATTTCCTTCCTCACTGCAAGTTCATGTTCCCTTGGCATGACCAAAGTAATTCGTTCCTTTTTTATCGGCAGACATTCGTACCCTTTTTCTAAAACTGGAGAAATCACAACAGCCACGTCTGCCTTTCCATGTTCCAGATTATAAAGGCATACTTCATTTTTTAATTCCTGGACATTCAGTTCTATTTGAGGATATCGATCAAGAAATCGTTTAAAGCATCCTTTGGGCAGAGAAAATCTGGATCCAATGACCATGTGAATGGAAAGTTTTTCGTGTTCTCTATATTTTGTCATACTTCTAAGAATACAATCCCTCTCTTCTAATACCCGATCCACATGAACCAGCAATGCTTCTCCCGGTTCCTTCAATTGAATTCCTTTGAAGCTTCTCTCAAAAAGCCGGCAGTCCAGTTCTTTCTCCAGTGCTAAAATTGCCTTGGAAAGCCCCTGCTGGGAGATATAAAGTTTTTCAGCAGCTCTGGAAATGCTGCCTTCTTCATATATCGTTTTAAAATATTCTAACTGTTTAAAATCCATTGTACGCCACCTTTTTGTAAATGTTTATGCTGACTCGCTCCTCATCGTCCCTCACTCCATTCGCCCTTGCAGGCAAGTGAATGTCTCTTGCGAGCATTTACACCGACTCCTTCCTCGTCGTTGTCCCGCAAGACATTCGCCCTTGCGAACAAGCGAATGTCTCTTGCGAGCATTTTACCATACAACTTTCAGTTGTACAACCTGCAACTTTTCTCTGTTTTTCATGGAAATCTCCCCATGTTAAAGTAATACTATCAAAACACTCCAAATGATTCTAACGACACGAATAAAATAGAATCATTTATTTCAACATATATAAAAAGGAGGACCCAGCCATGTTAGAAAATGTAAAGAAAATCCCTTCCGCAAGTAACCCTGATTTATGCCTCTCCGTTATCCCGGGACATTTCTCTTCCGACCGTTTTCATGTAAATTATTATATCGACATGACAACTTTAAAAACAAGAATGTCCGAGGCACAGTTAGTGGCAAAAGAAATGTGCAAAAAATATGTACACCGCATTCAGTTAACAGAAACTAAATTCAGCGGATTCTTCAACACTTCCATGATCGACAATCTTGCAAATGCAGAAGCAATCGATACTATCATCTGTATGGATGGCTGCGAAGTAATCGGTGCCTATGTGGCCGATGAATTATCCAAAACAGGAATCAGCACAAACAATCTCCATAAAACATTCTATATCGTAAGCCCTGAATTTGACAAAGCCGGCCAGATGGTAGTTCGTGACAACATCAAACCTATGATCAAAGGCAAAAATGTTCTCGTCATCCTTGCATCTGCTATGTCCGGAAGAACAATCTATAAGAGCATCAAATGCATCCAGGCTTACGGCGGCAATGTAAAAGGCATAAACGTAATCTTCGGTGCAATCGATGAAATCGAAGGTTATCCTGTTCACGCCGTATTCAGCACAAAAGATCTTCCTGATTTTGAACTTGCTGAACCGGAAAACTGCACAGCTTGTAAAAACAATGAACCTTTAACAGCTATCGTTAACAGCTACGGCTATAGCATTTTATAGCTCCTAAGTTATGATATATCAGGTTACTGATATGTAATTTTTCTCTATACAAAGAAAGAAGCTCCATATGCCGGAGCTTTTTTCTTTTTCTATTCTTTTTATCCTTTTACTTCTTTTCTCTTTTTATAACTCCACAGATAATAGGTCGCCATCAGCAAAAAAGATGTGGTGACCCAGGTTGCAGGATCTGCAAAACATACTGCCGTATATCCAAACTGCCCTGCAAATAGTTTCACTGTAAAATATCTTGCAAAGAATTCCAAAAGACCGCTTACCATAGGTATAAATCCCTGGTCCAGTCCCTGAAGAGAATTGCGGTAAATAAAGATCCAGGTAAGAGGTACATAGAAACAGCTTGCAATCTTTAAATACTCCATAGCATAGCTTACAATCTCTGCCGACGGATGATCAATAAATAACCGCACTGCAAATGGTCCCCCAAATACACAGGCGGCTGCCTGTACTGCTGCAATGACAAAACTGAGTAAAAATGCATATCGGATTCCTTTAAAAATTCTCTGATATGCTTCGGCGCCCAGATTCTGTCCGCAATAAGTGGACATGGTCATTCCAAAGGACAGAGGGATCTGCATAGCTAAAACATAGACCTTGGATGCTGCTGTATAGGCAGCAACGACAGCAGAGCCAAACATATTCACTGCTGACTGCATGACCGTAAGACCAAGAGCCGTAACAGAGTAATTCACCGCCATCGGCACTCCAATGGATAGCATCTTTTTTACTGTCTTAAGGTCCAGATAACAGTCTTCTCTTCCAATTCTAAGAATCTCAAATCTTCCAAACATATAGATAAAACAAAGAAGAGCCGATACCCCCTGAGCGATTACGGTCGCATAAGCCGCTCCTGCTGTTCCAAGCTTTAGAACAACAATCATATAAATATCGAGCACAATATTTAATGCAGAAGAAAAGATTAAGAAAAAGAGCGGTGTTTTACTGTCTCCAACTCCTCTTAAGATTCCGGCGGATGCGTTATATGCCATATTGCAGACAATTCCTGCCAGGATTATCACCAGATAATTGTAGGCCATCTGCATAATATTGTCAGGTGTGTTAAGCCAGATCAACAGTTTCTCACAGCATATCACCGTAGGTACAGTAATAAGAAGCGAGATAATCACTGTCAGCATAAGTGAAACCGCCACATAATGTTTTAATAATTTATGGTCCTTTGCACCAAAGGCGTGGGATACAGCCACACCAAACCCCTGGGCAATTCCATTGGCAAAACCCTGAGTCAAAAACATCAGGCTGCCTACCGCGCCTACAGCTGCCAGAGCATCGGCACCTAAAAAACGGCCTACAATCACTGCATCCGCCATATTATAGATCTGCTGCACCATATTGCCTATCATGACCGGAATCGTAAAAAGCAGGATGAGCTTTAGGGGATGTCCGGTTGTCATATCTTTTGCCATAGATTACATTCCTTTTCCTAATTAATCTCTTGCAGGTTTAAAAGGTCATGTCTTTTCGTGCAGATACAAAAATACATGACTTTTTGCCCCCTGCTACCATTCTATTACAATATTATGTTTTCGTAAAGTTTGACAAATGTACAGTTTGGCAATTACATGTTTCTCCCTTTATAAAGACAGTAATTTTTTCTTATTTTTTACAATTGGTGCCACAACACATTGCACAAAAATCATTTTTATGCTACAATATTTTTAGCATAATTCTATAAAATGGCTTAGATAAGGAGGACTACCATGGACGAACGCTTACGCGACCTTAGATCAAAGAAAAACCCAAAAGCTCGAATCAAAATCTTACAGGGGCATTTTGCCACCAGCAACTCCCATATCAACACTTACATTGATATGTCCACAGTTAAGGTACGCCACAATAACTGCCGTGAAACAGCCAGAACCATTGCGGAGCAGTATCTTTACAACACATCCGTTGACACTATTGTCTGTTTAGAAGAAACCAGCACAATCGGGACTTTTATGGCTGAACACCTTGCGGATGCAAGCCGCCACTCTTTGAGCCATGGCAACAATATCTCCATCGTTTCTCCTGAGTATCACCAGAACGGTCAGATTCTTTTCCGGGACAATGTACAGCGAATGGTCATCAACAGCCAGGTACTCATTCTCGCTCCTTCCATTACTTCCGGCAAGTCTGTAAGAAGAGCCATCGAGGCAGTAGAATACTATGGTGGCACCGTATGCGGCATCTGTTCTGTATTCAGTTCCGTAGAACATATTAACGGCATTCCGGTTAAGACCATCTTCGAACCGGAAGATCTTCCTGATTACCAGGCCTATGCACCTCATGACTGTCCGATGTGCAAAGCAAGACAAAAGATCGATGCTATCGTAAACAGCTACGGATATTCCAAACTGTAGGATCCTATTTCCATCTGTATCATAACCCCTTGTTCCTCTCCGGAATAAGGGGTTCTTTTACGTCCATACTTATACATTTTGCTCGTTGCTTAGTGCTTTATGCATTTGAAGCGGGAATCATCCCCCATCTGATATAAATTCTGCAAAACTACTTGACGAAACCTGTCAGATATTGCAAACTATAAGAAATAGACTTAAATACTAGATAATGAGGTATTCCATATGGTTCAAATTATTACAGATTCTTCCACTCTTTACACACCGGATGAAGCACGTGCTTTAGGATTCGAAGCGGTTCCTCTTTGTGTCAGCATTGGCGACTTTGACGGCCGTGACCTGCTTCTTGATATGAAAGACTTTTATGCACGAATCGAACGGGGCGAGATTCCAAAATCCTCCCAGCCGCCTATCGGAGAAGTCCTTGATGTGTTTGAAAAATACTCCGATTGTGAGATTATCAATATTTCCATGGCAGACGGTCTCTCCGGCACGTATCAGAGTGCTTGCGGCGTTCGCGAGATGATAGATAATAACGAACATATCCACGTCATCAACAGTACCACTCTTTGCGGTCCTCACCGCTACATGGTAGAAAAAGCCCAGAAAATGAAAGAAGATGGATGCAGTGCCAAAGAGATTCTTGATTGGCTTGACTATGCTGCGACCACTCATGAATCTTTCCTGATTCCACAGGACTTTGCTTTCCTTCGAAGAGGAGGACGCCTTACACCTATGGCAGCAGCCATCGGTTCAGTTCTTAAGATTAAGCCGGTTATGACACAGACACCGGACAGCAAAAAACTTGATAAATTCACCATCAAAAGAACATTAAAAGCCGCTGTTCAGGCCGTTATAAAACAGATGAAAGAAAAAGGCGTGGACAGCCGATATATCGTTCACGTATCTCATGCGGAAGCATTCTCCGATGCCAAGAAAGTTATGGGCTGGCTGGCAGAAGAATTCCCTGACGTGGAGATTCAGATGTTAGACCTTGGTGCTGCTTTTGTAACCCAGGGCGGTCCTCAGTGCGTGGCAATTCAATATATTGAAAAATAGTCTTTCACCTCTATATAACATTTAAGAATATATATTGCACAATAAAAATGCAGCCATTTATGCAAATCCGGCTCCCTTCTATAAGGATTCAACATTGCCGTATTTGCGTAAATGCTGCATTTTTTATTCATATTCAAGTGTTGCCTGCGAGACTTTGCTCAGGAACATCTCTATCATATTTATACCAGAATCACATAATATACAAACACTGCATCCACTATCCCAAGCAGAACGCCTGCTGTCACCTGAGGAAGTGTGTGTCCCACGAATTCTTTTAAGATCACATCCGGAAGATCGTGTTTTGTAACTGTCTCGAAGACTTTTATAATCTCATTCAGCATCTGTGCCTGTTTGCCAGTTTCAAGACGAACACCCATAGCATCATGGCATACAACAACAGCAAACACCGCTGCCATAGCAAACTGGAAAGAATCGAATCCATACATCAGACCCGTAATCGTTGCCAGCGAAGTAACCGTAGCGGAGTGTCCGCTTGGCATCCCTCCATCTCCGAACAATCTTGTAATATCAAACTTACCTGTCACATAGGCGTGCAGAAAGACTTTTAACACCTGTGCGATCGCCCAGGAAGACAAACTGGTAACTAAAAATGGATTGGTAAAAATGTGGATTATGCTGTTCATTGCTTCCTCTCCTCTTATTATTTACTTAAAATTATATCATAAAAAAGGATGGTATCAAACCATCCTTTTGACAAAATCATATAGAATTTTTTCCAAATAAACCTACAATATTATCCATGGATTTCTATCACCAGTTATTTCAATAAACTTGCCACCGCATCATAAATATGCTTTGCCACATAGGCATTATTCATGGTATAAAGATGAATTCCATCTACTCCGTTGGCCAGAAGATCCACAATCTGATTGATGGCATAAGCAATCCCTGCGTCACGAAGTGCTTCCGGATTATGCTCATATTTTTGCATTACTTTTGCAAACTTGGCCGGAAGACTGGCACCACACATGGTTACCATTCTCTCGATCTGGCTCTTATTGGTTACCGGCATAATTCCCGCTTCTATCGGAACATGAATGCCTGCAATCTGGGTCTTCTCTCTGAAATTATAGAATGCATCATTATCAAAGAAAAGCTGGGTAATCAGATGATCGGCGCCGGCATCTACTTTTTTCTTAAGGTTTAAGATGTCTTCTACCATATTGGCAGAGTCACTGTGTACTTCCGGATAACATGCCCCCGCAATATCAAAATCGCCTCTCTCTTTTATATAAGAAACAAGGTCGCTTGCATATCTGAAATCTTTCTTTGGCGGAATGTCCGGATTGATGTCCCCGCGAAGGGCAAGAATGTTGTCGATTCCTCTCTTCTTACACTCCTCTAAAATGCCGTCAATCTCTTCTTTTGAATAATTAATGCATGGAAGATGAAGCATCGGCTCTACTTTATTGCCTTCTTTTACCTTGGATACCACATCAAAAGCAAGGGCACTGTTGCCGCTTCCGCCGGCACTAAAAGTAACACTGATAAAATCAGGAGTTAATCCTTTTAATTCGTCTAAAGTTTTATAAACTGTTTCTATGTTGCTTGTCTTTTTTGGAGGAAATACTTCGAAGGAAAATACAGTTTTCTTCTCAAACATTTCTTTGATTTTCATGGTTTCCTTCTCCTTTCAGATAATAGATATTTCCCTTCATTATACTGCAGTGTTAAAGTGCATGCAAGTTGTTTTTCGTCCTAATCTATCGGTGTATTTTTAATCCTTATCTAACAGTAATTCTTCCTGTTGTCTCAGATATTCTATCACATCATGAAGGGATTCCATCACTGCTGTTGTCTTCTCACGGAAGTCCTCACTTGGCTGTTTTAAATCCGGAATGCAGATGACCGGAATTCCAGCCGCATATGCTGCCTGAATTCCCGCCTCGCTGTCTTCTAAAACCAGACACTCTTCCGGCTTCGCACCGGCTTTCTCCGCTGCTTTTAAGAAAATATCCGGAAACGGTTTACTTCTTTCAACGTCATATCCAACAACAAAATCGTCAAAATACTGATCCGCCTGATTCCCTTTTAAAATTGTCAAAGCACGATCCAGTTTACTGGATGTTCCAAGGATTACTTTATACCCATTCTCTTTTAGATACTTAAGAAGTTCCATGGCTCCGTCCATCATCGGAACTCCTTTTTCCACATAGCGCATCTCCGTAGTAATAAGCCATTCCACACATTCCTCTGTGGACAGAGGAAGTTCATAATTTTTGATATAAAGATCCGCATTATCTACAATCGTCTTACCACTGTGGTCCCGCACATAGGCATCCAGAGTAATTTCTTTCCCATGGCTGCCCATCAACTCTTTACAGACTTTGTACCAGTTTGTCTCTGTATCTGCAAGAAGACCGTCTAAATCAAATATAACTGTGTTAATCATACCATCTTCCCCTTATCTTATGTTTTCTTCGCTCCAAGCTTCGCGGCACATATTGTCGAAATCCAGATTTGTAATAAGTTCTACTGCTGCGTTGATCTTTTCTGCTAATGTTCTGCCCATAGTAATTCTCCTTTGTAAAAGTTTCGTATTTCTTTTATTGTATACTATTTTATCTATATTTCTATAGAAAAAAGTGTGTCCATTCTTCAAAATGTAACACACTTTTATCTTTCTTTCTATTTATTCTGCTTGTTACCCGGCAAAAACTAATTTACTGTTAAAATCCTGCTCCTGCTTCACCAGCCGGTGCGAAGATGGATGCCGCCTGTTCTTTTGTCAGTGTAACACCAAACAGGTCTTTATAATAATCCATGGCAACCTTTACAATATCAATATCTGCAAACAGTTCCGGATAAAGTGTCTGTGCCATCCAAAGAAGAGTTACCGGTGTGTCCGCTCCCGGAGTATAACTTCGGTACATGCCAAGAGGCATTTTGTATACACGCTGATTTTTTACAGCGTCTATTGTACTCCAGTTGTAGTTTCCCACCGTATTGTTATATAAATCTTCCGGACCGGCAGATGTAAAGTTTGTAATGAAAATAGCTGATGGGTTCCATGTATAAATCTGCTCCATATTGACTACAACAGAATTGTCTGTAGTCATCTCTTCCCCCACATTCACCGCACCTGCCGCATCTGCCCACCACTGGCCGAAGAACTTCTTTCCGGATGTTTCAATGGCTGTGTCACTATATTTGTAAAGGAAAAATACCCTTTCTCTTTCTTCTTCCGGGATAGTGCCGACTCTTTCCTGTATAAAATCATACATTTCTTTAGACTTCGTTTCTACTACCTCTGTCTTTCCGTTCTCCGGAGAGATTTCGCTAAGCAGAGCAACCCACTGGTTTAATGTTTCGATACAGTCATATTCCCATTTATTCACGGATACGGCAATTGCAGCAAAGCCTGCATTTCGAAGCTGTTCTCCAAGCTCTGCATTGGCCGCATTATAGATTACCACATCCGGTTCCAACTTCATTAACTCTTCTGTATTCACAGTACTTCCCTCGATAAATCCGGTCTTTGCATTCAGAATTTCCGGATATAATTCACCAAGAAGGCCATTTTTTGCCGCTGCCATGGCTGTATCAGACATACCTGCAACAATCTCTGCAGAATCAAAAAATACAGTGAGCACACTGGAAAGGGGCAATATATCACATACTACGATTCGATCGATTTCATCAGGCACCTTTACCTCATATCCATTATGATCTGTCACCATGTGAAATCCGCTTTCCGCTCCATCATCTTTACCGGAATCGGATTCTTTTCCATTGCTGTCTCCACATGCAGTAAGAGAGATTATCATCATTGCTGCAAGTAAAAGGGATATTATTTTTTTCATAATCTGTCTCCTTTCAATCATCTTTTTCATCCAAAAAGGTTATAAGTTATGTTTCTGTACAAACATTTCCAGATCCTTTACCAGATTTGGAATCTCTGATCTGTAGATTCTTCCTGAAAATGCTTCCGTTGGAAGAGGGATAAATCTTACCTTGTCCGGGCAGATCGGTTTATATAAAGGATCTGCAATCATAATATCTGCGTCTTTCAAAGCCTCTTCCACGTCTTCCTCACAGGAAGCCATAACATCTTTCCCACGAAGAATGTTTTTTCCGCATTCGGTCACACAGATTACCTTTGTCTCTGCCCCTGTTTCCATCTCCATTGCTTCTGCCAAAGCTAAAGAGGTAACACCTTCTCCAATGACAGCAATTTTCCGTTTTTTCTTACAATCATTACTGTTATCAAAACCGGCTAAACTATTTTTATCTAAAGAACCTGCACTCACATTTCCATTTGTGTTTTCCATAGCAGTCACTTCCGGACCGGCCGCCTCTTTCAGCTTCATCTCAAGCTGGCTTCCGTACTTCTTTCCATACGGAACGCCTATTACATAAGGGGTTCCAAACATTTGGTTAAGTACCTTTGCAATACCAAGTCCTGTAGCAGAAACAACCAGATTCACCCTGGCCTTTCCAGCATTCACAAGTTCTTCTTTCCCGCTTCCCATGGCCCATTTGGAGATTACTTCAAATCCTGCTTCTTTTAACCAGGTTTCAACCGCATAATCTGTACCATTTACGGAAAAATCAAGAGGAGTAAGCCCTAAAATATTCACGGACAGATGCTCTGTCTGTTCCACATCCTGTTTCACAAAACGCTTGGCATAGGCTGCCAGAGCCATAGAAGCTCCATGCACATAAGTGTTCATTCCCGTTGTGTCAAAACCAAAGGAAGGAATTCCGGTCTCAGCCTCTATCATATAGGCAATAGAATCAAAGTCAAATCCTGTCATCGTCGGAATGGGAGTGCCTGCTACGGCAATAAAATCCGGATGTAATTCTTTTGCCGCATCCACAATATCATCAATCAGCTTGGTGTCATCCCCCATGATGGCTTCCATCTCGGAAAGGCCGGAGATATACACCATACTGTCCGTGTCGTACCATCTTGGCTCGTCATGGGTTGTATAAGTGGAATTGCATCCGGAGGCATCATGCATAATAATCATGCCCCCAAGTTCGAAAAGGGCGGAACATACGCCAAAAGTATCTGCTGAGCATGTTGATATAATTCTTGCTGTCTGTCTCATTGGCAGCCTCCACATCCCATACCTTTGATCTGAATCAGATTTCTCACATCTTTTTCTTCCAAGTATGCTTCTTTCATATATTCGAGTGTCTGTAGAATAGCCTGATAGCCAATCATGCCGCCGCCTTCTACTACATTTACAAAATGTTTCGTGTTATTAAAATGGGCTGCTTTCTGCCCGATGGCAAGAATATCGCCCGGTTCCTTCGCTGCCATAAAACGCATCTTGGCATGAACCGTAGGATAAAGAAGAAGGTCCGGATACCGTTCTTTTAAATAAAGAAAATCTTCCTTCTCTTCCCCTATGATTGCATCCAGATATACCTTCTGCACGTTAAATCCTGCATCCAGAAGCATCTTAGCAAGACCTAACGGCTTCGGACAGTAAGTATAATCGATAGCAATCGGCATCTCTCCAATCAACGCCTTTGCTTCTTTCTTTGCTTTCTCACACTGTTCTCTTTTCCCTGTAAAACCAGGTGCAGATACTCCGAGCAGACCGGCAAGCTCTGTCATCTTTTCTTCAATCACATCGTAATCGTAACTTAACGGAAAGTAAAAATGGATGCCTCCAAGCCGTTCGGCAAGCATGTCCCCTCCCATGACAGCAGATGGATAACTGGAGATGTAAACGGAACTCTCCGCCATTTCCTGATATTCTTCATAAGTTTTGCAGGAAGTGATTTCATGAATTTTCATTCCGTTTTCTTTCAGGAAAACATACAGATCACTTTCCTTCATCATCGGAAGGTCATTCCCGATAATAGCCACTGCATTTTCTTTCTTTTCCCTTTCTTTTAGCGGCATGTAAAGACGGCTTCTCATAAGCTGGTCCGGCGTCATCCCGCTTTTTCTCATAATAGGATTCATATAACAATCAATAAAGACAATATCCGGATGTCTTGCTTCCAGTTCTTTATACATCATTCCCAGATCACATCCTGCAAAATGATGCATACAGCTTGTGTACACAAGCACTACCGGAGGACGTTTTGGAAGCTTCTCTATGATATCACTGACACCTTCAATGAGCAGTTCTTCCATATCACCGTTTAACAGGTTCTGTTCTTTAATCTCCACAGTAGAGAACCGTTCCTGGGCTCCCATCTCTGCTGCCGTAAGCACAACGCCCCGCAGACAGCTTGCCGCACATACAAAGATCTCATGAGCTTCCGGAATCAGCATTCCTGTATGTACGATATTCCACATTCCTCTCGCCGGGGATGCATACTCAAGACCTGAGACAAATGGTGACGGAAATGCTGCATCTTTGATGGCAATCTCGGCACCTTCATGGCTGATTCCTGCATTTACTTTCTTTAACATGGCGTCACCCCGCATATCTTTAACATTTCTTTTGCCAGTTTGCGGTATTCATCGGCAATGTCACTGTCCGGAAATGCTTCAATGACTGTCTTTTTCAGTTCTTCCGCTTCCTGAACAACAGGACTTCTATTAATGGAAGCCACCACCTTCGTATGAATATCTTCCGCAAGCTCCTCTACTTTTTCTTCTTCCCTTTTTACATTTCTTCGGTTTAAGATAAGGCCGCCAAGATCTGCATAGCCTCTTCCCTTAAATCCGTCAATTGCCATGGCAATGTTGGCAGCTGCATAGATTGCCATATTTTCTCCTGATGTAATAACAAATACTTTATCGGCATAGCCGCCACGCATCGGCATGGAGAAACCGCCGCAAACTACGTCTCCTAATACATCGTAAAATACAACATCCGGCTCATATACCTCATAGGCACCTTTTTCTTCCAGCTTTTCCAAGGCTGCAATAATGCCTCTTCCCGCACAGCCAAGTCCCGGTGTAGGACCTCCGGCTTCTACGCAGATGACACCGCCAAATCCTTCCACCACCATATCCTCTAATGTAAAATCATTTTTTCTGGTGCGGACCAAATCCAGGACCGTCTCCACCTTTTCTCTTCCATGAAGATTTAATGTGGAATCCGCCTTCGGGTCACATCCGATCTGCATTACTTTATATCCCATCTCGCTGAGGGCGGCAGATACGTTGGAAACCGTAGTTGATTTACCGATTCCGCCTTTCCCATATACTGCTATTTTAATCATGTTAGAATTCTCCTTTCGCAAAAGTCGTCTTTATACTGACTCCCGGCAGCAGACTTAAGTCATGAGAAAGTTTTGCAATCCTTTCTTCCTGACCGTCCAATGTAATGTTTATAATGTATAATCCACATTCCTTATAAGGCATGCCCATACGCCCAATCATCATTTCACTGTATGCGTGAAGCAGGGAATTAATTCTGTCTGCCATGTCATTGTTTTGTGCAATGATGGTAATTGCAGCGATGGCACGCTCATTTTCTGAATTCTTTTGTATCTTATGGTCATTCCCATCGGCTATTATTCGTTCTGCCGGGGTAATGCTAAGAGGAATGACATCTTTTACAATATTCTCTTTTGTTTCAATCTCGCCAATGACTGCCTGCACCCCAAATGCTTTTTGAATATTTTCTTCATTTACCACACTGGCAGTATCACCGAAGACATAGTCACCGCCCTTGGAAAGAATGAGAGCCTTGTGTGCTCTCTGAAGGGCATGGGCCGGGTAATGGGTATTGAAAATACAGGTCATCCCCTTCTGTGCAAGACCGGACATGGCATCCAGTACCACAAGCTGGTTCTTAAAGTCCAGATTGGATTCCGGCTCATCTAAGATGAGCACCTTTGGTTCTGCCGCCAAAGCTTTGGCAATCAGCACCATCTGAAGCTCCCCACCGCTCATCTTGGAACATTTCTTTTCTGCCAGATAAGTAATCCCAAGAAGCTCCATCACTTCTTCCGCCTTCCTGATATCTTTTCTGCCAGGAGCGGAAAAAGGATTTAAATGGCTGCTTCGTCCAAGAAGCACCATCTCAAAAGCCGTGTAAGCAGAAGTAACACCTTTAGCCTGAGGTACATATGCCATCCTGCTCCACTGCTTTTTGGAAGGCATATCCGCAATATTCTCTCCATCCAGCATGCTTTTCCCTTTTTTCCATTTAAGCATCCCAGTAATACAGCGGAGCATGGTTGTTTTCCCGGCTCCGTTGGGACCTAAAATGGCAAGGATTTCTCCTGAATCCACAGAGAAATTAATGTCTTCAAAAATCATACGGTCCTTTTCATAGAAGAATGAACCATGTTCCACACTTAATCTCATAACTGCCACCCTCCGCTTCTTCGCATAAGAATAATGAAAAACGGAGCGCCAATGATTGCCGTAAGAATGGATACGGGTATCTCCTCCGCTGTGGCACTTCTGGCCACAGTATCTACAACAACCATAAAAACAGCTCCAAAACTAATGGACGATGGAACAAGGGCCATATGATTGCTTCCAAATAACATACGGCACATGTGAGGAATCAAAAGGCCCACCCAGCCCACCTGACCGCACATGGAGACACAGGATGCTGTAATGGCTGTGGCGCATAAAATTGTGATTCCCCGAAGCACTCCCATGTTTACCCCGGAGGATTTCGCCTCATCTTCAGACAAGGGAAGAAGATTCATTCTCCAGCGGAGCAGGAATAAGATGATAATACCGATCAGAATAATCGGTGCACCAAGCATCAATGTCTTATATCCCGCACTGTTCAGTCCGCCCATGAGCCAGTAAGTAATAGCCGGAAGCTGGGATTCTTCATCTGCTATATATTTAATCAGGGAAACAAGGGCATTAAAGAGCGAGCCTATCATAATACCGGATAAAACGATGGAGCTTAATCCCTTATTTTTTCCCGCACCCGCAAGCCAGGTCAGTGTTACCGCAAGGCCTCCCATAAACAGAGATACTGCCTGCACGCCAATCATGTCTAACCCAAGTAAAAGTCCAAGAGCCGCTCCAAAACTGGCACCGCTTGCCACTCCAAGAGTGTCCGGTGTAGCCAGTGGATTGGCAAATAAACTTTGAAATGCACATCCGGCAGCAGAAAGTCCCGCTCCCGCAAGCAATGCGAGAAGAATTCGCGGCATACGCACATTCCAGATCGTCATCTCTGCCATATCAGAAAGACCGGACACACTGCCGCTTACTTTCGCCGTAATCGACTGAAAAACTTCCATGGGACTTACATAATATCTTCCGATTCCAAGGGCGATAAATGCAGTCAGAACAGGAAGTACAATCAAGATAATCTTCCACCCTATATGTAATGTTCTTATTCTTTTCTCTTTCATTATTTTTTCCCCACGCCGGAATAAGCCACTTTAGAGCTTACTCCTTTTAACTTGCCGATCTTTCCTGACAAGGTGCTGATGGCATCCTGAGGAGCATCGATGGCAATGCTGATAATGTTAATTCCTTTTGCTCTATATGGGATTCCCATACGGCCGATCACATACTCACTGTACTGATGGAGCAGTTCATTCATAGCCTGTACAGAATCCGGTTCTTCGATAATAATACTGATAACTGCAACTCTTGTTTCCATGTTTTCATCCTTTCGCTTGTATAAATAAAAAAGCCATGTCGAAAGACACAGCTTCACTCATGAATCTACATAAACAGTCCTGTAATCACAGGCCAAAAAGAGACCTTCCCCTTCTCCTGTCAAATATAGATTTATCTCATTTCATGTCACTTTGTCTTTCACCGCAATGCACTATTTTAGTGTCAGATTAAGTTAGTTCCATGATACCATTTTCAATTTCTAACGTCAAATATTTGTTGAATGGGAATTGTTTCCTACCCTGCATAACTCCACAGCACTGCAATGACCAGGGCTGGGAGGAGATTGGTTACTTTTATGGTCTTCTCCCAAAGAAGGTTAATGCCCACACAGAAAATCAGAATAGAACCTACAAAGGAAAGATACGCCATGGATGCATCTGTAATGACAGGTGCAAGAAATCCTGCAAACAGGGTAATACACCCCTGAAACAGGCCCACCGGAACCGCTGAGAAGATACATCCTTTCCCTAAAGATGCACTCATAATCATGATGATTACAAGGTCTAAGATTGCCTTTGCCAGCAAGATGGAATAATCCCCATAAATGCCATCCTCGATGGAACCGATGACAGCCATAGCTCCAATGCACACGGTCATGGTCGCTGTCACAAATCCATCCACAAATCCCGCTTCTTTTGCATTTCCTGTCTTAAGCTTCAGCCACTCTCCAAATTGCTCCAGACGATAATCGATTCGGAGCAATTCACCGATAATAGCACCAAGAGATAAGGAAACTGTCATCATCATGGTTCCCTGAGTCTCTAAGGACATATCGTGAATCACAAGCATCTGTGACATAGCCCCTCCAATACCGATAAACATAACTGCCACCCCGTTGGCTTTCATAATCGTGTCCTGATAACGTTCCGGAAGGCGGTTGCCAAAAATGTTGCCAAGCAGGCCTCCTATTATAATAAATGCTACGTTGATTATTGTTCCTAAACCTTTCATCTTATATATTATCCTTTTCTTATGTTCTTTTTTATATTCTTTATCTTAGGATTTTTCTTATATTCTTTCCTTCTGTTTATCCTGTCATTTTCATCATCATATTTGTCACTCTGACAAATCTTATGAAATATTTTACCACAGACCGGTATTTTGTGATACCATAGTTTCTGGAATATTATTCTTCCGGCGAATCTCCGGGAGATGTTTCATTATTATAATCCTATCCGAGGTATTCACTATGGAAAAACTCATTACGCTTCAGCTCACTATGTTCATTCTGATGCTGACCGGCCTTTTTTTACGAAAAAAAGAACTCATTACCGCCGAGGGCAAACGTGTCTTGACAGACCTTGTAATCAATGTGATCCTTCCGGCAAATATTATCAAATCTTTCCTGATTGAGTTTAACAAGACAATCTTTCTGAACTTTTTATCCATTCTGCTGATTTCCATCGGATTGCAGATTCTATGTATTTTTTTGAGTCATGTGTTATATAAAAAAGAAACCGCACCAAGACGCAAAGTTCTTCAGTACGGTATTGTCTGCTCCAATGCAGGATTTCTTGGCAATCCTCTGGCAGAAGGCGTCTTTGGTTCCATGGGTTTATCCCTTGCTTCCATTTATCTGATTCCCATGAGGGTTGTCATGTGGTCAGTAGGAGTGTCCTTCTTTACAGAATCACCGGACAAAAAAACACTAATCAAAAAAGTTCTGACGCATCCCTGTATTATTGCTGTCCTGCTCGGAATTTCCCTGATGCTCAGCCAATTTAAACTTCCGGGATTTCTCCTTACTCCCCTTACGTCTCTTAGCAGCTGTAACACAGCCATGTCCATGCTGGTAGTCGGAACGATACTGGCTGAGATAGATTTCCATAATCTGATCGACAAAACCTTACTTTCTTATACCGTGCTAAGACTGCTTCTCCTGCCACTGATTATATTTACTGTATGTTCTCTGCTTCCAATTGATTCTATGGTAAAAGGTGTCTCTACCCTCCTCACTGCCATGCCAACCGGAGCAACAACAGCGATTCTTGCATCAAAATACGAAGGGGATGCACCATTTGCGACAAAATGCGTAGTCTTCACAACGGCTCTGTCCCTGGTGACAACATTTATATGGAGCATGATATTGCTTTAAATCCAGAAAAAGGAGACAACTTGGCACCATGCCAGCTGTCTCCTTTTTCTTTCTTTTATTATCTTCCAATTTCCAGTACGCTTATTAAAGCTTCACGTAAAACTTTAGAAACATTAATATGAGCCTTCTCAGCTTCTCTATTCAGCCAATTCGGCAAAGTCACATTTCTTCTTACCATTTTGTTATCCATTTGCTTCCGATAAACCAAAAAATCGATATCTACTAATGATAAAAAAGATTCTCCTTCTTTTGCAAACGTTCCATTTGATATTTTAATCTGACTCATCTGAGATGGAACAGGAATTGCTTCACCGTGATCTTCTCTGGAAATTCCCACTATTCCTATCGCATCTCTTGCCATAGCGATTGCATCAGCCATATCCTTGCCTTCTGTTAAAATTTGAAAATCCGGAACTTCTACAAGGATAACATTCTCTGTTTCTGTAAATATAACTGGATAAACTGACTTCATCTATCATCATCCTTTCTTTAACAACAATTATAATCCCCATTTTTTAAGAATTGCCTTGGCTAATCGTTCATTAATTTCATTATGCCTCGGTATTTGCTCAATTTCGTTTCCTCTTCTGTAAACATCATGATTGGCACCATGCCATTCAAAAGAAAAACCCAGTTGCTGTAACTGCTTTATCAAGTCGCGTCTTTTCACTTATATCCTCCTTATTATAGTATACACACTTTATACACATTATTCAATATGTTTTTCCAGTATTTCCTAGTTATTATAAGTGAAATTGACCTGTTTTTCAATTTCTATTTACAAGATTTTACATTTCAGTCATTTTTATAAAAATATAGTTTTCTAATAGAAACAGGGGCAGTTGCAAAACATTTCTTTTGGGAATTATTTTGCAACTGCCCCTTTTATCATTCATTTTATCTTACTGCACGTAAGCTTTTACAATCTCAATCACCAGATCAGAGCATTTCTCCATCTGCTGAATATTGGCAAATTCCGTCACACCATGATGATTGAAACTTCCGTTTCCAAGATTTGGACAAGGAACACCCATATAGGTCAGGCTTGCACCGTCTGTACCTCCGCGGATAAGGGAACTCTTAGGTGTTCCGCCAAGATTGATGATTCCCTTCTTTGCATTCTCCACAATGTGTTTGTGTGGTTCTACAAGCTGAGCCATGTTGTAATACTGGGCTTTGATTGTAATTGTCACAGTGCCTTCTCCGTACTGTTCATTTAACTGATCGGCTACTGTGTTCATGTATTCTTTCATGGCCTCGAATTTACTTCTGTTTGCTTCACGGACAATGTAGTTCATCTCGCAGTGTTCACAGTTTCCTTTCACATCGAGAAGATGATAGAATCCGTCATAGCCGTCTGTATGTTCCGGTCTTCTCCATGCAGGAAGCATATTGTCAAATTCCATGGCAACTAAAGATGCATTAATCATCTTGTCTTTGGCTTCTCCAGGATGTGTTGTCACGCCTTTTACTTCAATCTTAGCCGCTGCTGCATTAAAGTTCTCGTATTCGATTTCTCCAAATCCTGCACCGTCTAATGTATAAGCATATTTTGCGCCAAATGCATTAATATCAAAGTCTTCCATACCGGATCCGATTTCTTCATCCGGAGTAAAAGCAAATGCAACTTTACCATGTGGAATATCTTCTGTTAAAAGCTTTTCCAAGGCTGTCATGATTTCTGCAATTCCGGCTTTGTCATCGCCGCCAAGAAGAGTGTATCCGTTTGTTACGATGAGATCACATCCTTTGGAACGTCTTAAGTTCTCGTCTTTATTCGGATTCATGATCACACCGGATTCCAGTTTGAAGCTTTCCCCATCGTAATTTTTAATAATTCTAGGAGTTTCAGAAGGCCCTTTAAATGTATCGGCAGTATCCATATGTGCAATGAACCCAATGGTAGGAACAGAAGTTTTCTTCACATTGGAAGGAATAGAGCCATATACATAGCCGTGATCAGATAAATGTACATCTTCGATGCCCAGATCTTTTACTTCCTGAAGAAGAACCTTGGCAAAATCCATCTGTGTGGATGTGGATGGAACTGTACCGCTGTACTGATCGGACTGGGTATCAAAAGTTACGTACTTTAAAAATCTTTCTACAAGTGTCATTTTCTAAAAGCCTCCTGGATTATGTTATTTATGGTAAAAAGCTGTCTTTTATATTACTGCTTCTTTTCATTTCATTGTTTTATGCTGCTCCATGCCTCCACGAGCCGCTCCACCTTCCATGCCGCATTGGCCGGACTGGTAGATGGAAGTTTGATGGCGGGGATTCCTGTTTTTTGTTTTGCATATTTTTCATAAAGTTCATATGCTTTGCCGCCATTTACATATATTTTTTCTACCTTTGAGTTTTCCAAAATCTCAGAGAAATCATTCACGATTACATCTTTGATTGAGCTGTCACTGGAGCCGTGAATAGTACAGCTTTCTATCACATCCCAAATTGCAATTCCATGGTCAAGAAGCATTGTCTTCTTCTCCTCTATGGTCTCCGGCACCTTTACATTAAATACTCCTGCTATTACTTTCCAGAACCGGTTCTGGGGATGTCCATAATAGAAATTATTTTCTCTGGATTTGACGGAAGGGAAGCTGCCAAGAATCAAAATGGTTGACTCTTCATTGTACACAGGACGAAAGGTGTGAAAGATTCTTTCCCCCTGTTTTTCTGCGTTTTTCTCCATCTTCCTTACTCCTTCTCGTTTTCACTCAACTTCCATGTTATAACATCTTCCGGCAAATTGCAATACACTTTTGAAGTTTAAATTACGAATAATTTCATTTTTATTGTGACCTTAGGTTTTGAGCAAACTTGCTGCACATTTCTTTTGGGAATTATATTTTGCAACATCCCCTCTAAAACTGATTATTCCATCTCCATATAAGCTTTTACTACTTTTTCGTAATCAGCCGGACACGTAATCTTCTCCGCCTGGATTTCGCCATCCTTCATATTGCAGCGGTAGATGTATCTTCCGTCATCCTGGATCTCATCATCTTTAATCACTGCACCAACAATATAGTGTTTGTGCTCAAACTCGAATTCATCTACAACGGCCATCTCTACATCGGAACCGTCTTTTGCAGTAATATGAAAGGTATAATATTCTTTGTATTCGTTTTCCATGTTTTTTCTCCTTTTTTAAAACAGACCGGCTGCCTTTTGCTGCCGGTCCATGCCTTAAATTCTTTTTGTCAGCTGCTTACTCAACTGTACTGAATTTATAAGTTGTCACAGAATGATACTTCTGTCCCGCTCTTAAAATTGCATCCGGAAATGCAGGAATATTACAGCTGTTTGGATAGAACTGCGTTTCAAGACAGAATCCGCCATAATTTTTATGCGCTTTGCCGCCTTTTCCAATTTCGCCTTCCAGCCAGTTGCCAGTATAGAACTGAACACCCGGAAGGTCTGTAAACATTTCCATCTTTCTTCCTGTTGTAAGTTCAATTACAACCGCATCCGGCTGACCCTTTTTATGGTCAAGAACATAGTTATGGTCAAATCCCACGCCATAGACAAGAGGAGTGAAATCGCGTTTCTCCCTGCTTAAAAACTCTGTCAAAGTGCTAAGATCCATGGGCGTTCCTTCAAGCGGAATATAATTGCCGTTTGGAAGAAGATTTTCATCTGTCTCTGTGATCTGGCTGCTTCGGATCATAATCAGATGATCAGATAAATCCTGTGTTTCCTGCCCTTTTAAATTAAAATAGCTGTGGTTTGTAATGTTGACCGGTGTATCCTGATCGGTCACCGCGTCATAAATAATATGAAGCTCGTTGTCATCTGTCAGCTGATATTCCACAGAATAAGTCAGATTGCCAGGGAATCCCTGTTCCATATGAGGGCTGACTCTCTTAAATACAACTGAATTCTCCTCTTCCTTTGGAAATGCTTCATACATCTGTAATTCATAACGGAAGCTGGCTCCGCCGTGGAGACAGTTGCCCCCGTTGTTAATCTCCAGCTGATATTTTACACCGTTTAATTCAAATTCACCTTTGCCGATCCGGTTTGCAACACGGCCGACTACCGCGCCATGGCATGCTGCATCATTTTTCTCATAGCCTTTCATATCATCAAAGCCAAGAAGAATGTCTGCAGATTTTCCGTCTCTGTCAGGCACGTATAATTTTGCAATTGTTGCACCAAAATCTAAAATGTGAGCTTCCATGCCATTTTTGTTCTGCAAAATATACACTGTAACCTGTTTTCCGTCTTTTGTTGTTCCAAATGGTTCGATTCTCATACTATTTGTCCCTTTCATTCTGCGAAAAACAACTGTTTTACCTCTTCCACCGGCATTTCCTGCCCGGTATAGAGACGAAAAGCCTCCACTCCCTGCCAGAGGAGCATGCCCTTTCCTCCGACAACCTGTTTCACCCCGGCTTTTCTGGCATCCGCCATCATCTTTGTTTCCTTTGGATTATAAATAATCTCCGCCACAACCAGATTCTTGTGATACACAGACATATCTCGAATCAAGCTTTCATCCGTTTTTGGAGACATTCCCACATTAGTCGCATTAATCAAAATATCGCTCTTTTTAATTGTGTCATAAAGCAGCAGTTCATCTTCCAGATCACAAATCTCCACCTTGCATTCCGGAACCATCTGGGAAAGCCTTTGTGCAATTTTTTCAAGCTTTTCAAAGTTAGCTGATGTCTTGCGGTTAAAAACAAGGATTTCCTTTGCCCCATCCAGGGCCGCCTGTACAAAGATGGCAGTTCCTGCACCGCCGCCTCCCATGAGGACAATCTTTTTGTCCTTTATACTTACGCCATTGTCTTCCAGATTAAGAACAAATCCTTTGCCATCCGTAATATGACCGGTTAGCTTTCCATCTTCGATTACAACCGTATTTACTGCACCGATAATCTGTGCTGCAGGGGAAAGTTCATCTACCAGTCCGGCTGTCTCCATCTTGCAAGGCATGGTAATATTAAACCCCTTAATATTTAGTAATTTAGCTGATTCAATAAATTCAGCCACCTGACCTTCTTTTATCTCCCATGCCAGATATACACTGTCGATCCCCAGTTTCTGAAAACTATAATTGTACATAGCAGGGGATCCGGAATGGCTGACCGGGGAACCGATGAGCCCATACATGGTCGTTGTACCGCTAATTCTTCTTTCCATGGAACTCCTCCTAATTAAAATACGCCTCAATCTCTGCTCTTTTGCACGCTGCAGAACCCTGTACCATCTCCGGCTTGCCGCCGCCGCGTCCGTTTAAAACACGGTTCATCTCTTTTGCAAATGGTCTTACATCCTGACTTCTGCTGCCTATAACAAAACGATATCCGCTGTCATCATTGCCTGCAAAAACAATGGCGGTCCCCGCCTCTTTATCAAGAAGTTTATTCATCAGTTCTCTTGGCTGATTGCCTTCCAAACCTTCCTCAATTAAAACTGCTCTCTCTATTCCTGTCGGAATAGCTGCAACTTTATAGTTGAGCAGTTCATTGGTCAATGCCATAAGCTTTCCCTTTTGCTGGAAGATTTCATTTTTTAATCTCTCAACAGCATCCACAACCTGGCTTTCGTTTGCTGACATAGACTGAGCGATTGTTCTTACACTATGCTCTTTCTCATTATAATCTGCAAGAGCCGCAAATCCGCAGAGCATATAAACTCTTACGCCGCCTTTGTAGTTGTGCATGTTGATCAGCTTAATCATGCCAATCTGTCCTGTTGTGTGCATATGAGGTGCACAGCAGGCACACGTATCATAGCCAGGAACTTCAACCAGCCGTACCTGTCCTTCAATTTCAATCTTGCTTCTGTAAGCAATACTTAACAGTTCTTCTTTTGTCGGATAAGTCACAATAATAGGAAGGTTCGCTGCCACAGCTTCATTGGCCTCGTATTCAACCTGGCGAAGCTGTTCTTTAGTCATGATTCCATCAAAATCCAAAGTCACCACCTGGCTTCCCAGATGGAAACCCACGTTGTTAAATCCAAAATGCTTATTCACAAGACCGGATACGATATGTTCCCCGCTGTGATGCTGCATTTTTGAAAAACGTTCTTTCCAGTTAAGAAGTCCCTGTACCCTTGTTCCTGCTTCAATTGGAGCATTGGTATAGTGAACCACCGCATCCCTTTCCTCCTGGACATCTAATACATTTATTCTTATAAAATTAGAAGTTGCGTCCTTTTCTTCTTCCATACGAGTCGTATCATCTACATTTTTCCCTTCAGTTTCCAGCAAAATCCATCCTGTATCTGCCGCCTGTCCGCCTCCTTCCGGGAAAAAAGCAGTCTGGTCTAACACGATTTTATACTTTATCTCCTGAATCCCATCGTGTTCTACCGGCTCACAGGATAAAACTGCTGCTTTAAATTCTTTTATAAAACTGTCTTCATTATATAATCGGATTGTATTCATCTTCTATCATCTCCATGTTTTCAGCCAGCTCATGACTAAGGTCATAAAAATAGGCCAATTTATTTTACAAAACATTTGCGGCCTCCCGAAAAGTCTGTTTCACTATCTTTTAGTTTATTATTATAGTCTGTTTTCCTCCCTCCGACAACCTTTCTCTTGTAATTGAAAAGAAAATAAAGTATAATCTACTTGATTTTTAAGAAAGTCATTTCAGAAAGAACGAGGTAAATAGAATGAATAACGAATTCAACATGGAAGAAGATATCATGACTTTAACATTAGACGATGATACAGAATTACAGTGTTACGTAATCGGTATCTTCCCTGCTGGAGATTATGAATATATCGCCCTTGATCCAATCGACGATGAATACGATGATGCTTTAGTATACCGCTATTCCGAAACAGAAGAAGGCAAGATGATTCTTGAAAATATCGAATCCGATGAAGAGTATGAGATCGTTGCTGATGCATTCGATGAATTGCTTGATACAATGGAATTCTACGATATGGGCGGAGAAGAGATCGAGGAAGAGGAAGAAGAAGAAGAATAAGACTTTTTCAATAGCAGGCAGTAAAAAATCAGGAGAACTCATTCAGCTTTTTGAACTGGTCAACGACCAACTCATTTCTATTACTGGAAGCAGCTTCCAAATTCCCGAGCAGGCTCGGACTTCGGCTCGTCACTGACACAAAAAGGGTGTCCGAATCAATTTTTCGGACACCCTTTCTTTATTACTTATTCACTTCTTATTTCATTAAATCAAGTACATCATCTTTAGGAATTACCCCAAGAGATCTCTCAACTTCTACACCGTTCTTCATTACAACCAGTGTCGGAATACTCATTACCTTGTACTGAAGTGCAAGGTCGCCTTCTTCATCTACATTGATCTTGCAGATCTTGAATTCATCTGTCTCTTCTGCAATCTCATCAAGGATTGGAGAGAGCATTCTGCATGGCATACACCATGTTGCCCAGAAATCGAGAAGAACCGGTTTGCTGCTTTCTAATACTTCCTGCTGAAAATTATCTTTTGTTACGTGTAATACTGCCATAATGATACCTCCTAAAAGACTGTTTTATTTAAAACTAGTAATGATTCTTATTTTTATAATTTGATTATACATGATGTTCTCGGAAATGTCTAGTATTATTTTAATTTTTTATTCGCGCCATTATCTTTGTTTTTTTCGTGCCTAGTACACTTGAAAAGGTTCATTTCTCTGGTCGGTATACTTTTTGGTACAGACATTTTTTCTTTCTTCCAGTACCCAAGGTACTCTTGAATTTGCCCATAATATGATCAAAAAACACATCATTAATCTACTATGAAAATAATTGTCCTTTGGTACCCGTCTCCTGCTCTCTTTTACGGGCATCTCAGCTCATTTCTTCCACCTGTACCCGCCAAGCCTTCAAATGTACCCATTCCTGCCCCTTTTCGGGTGCCACAGCTCATTTCTTCCACCTGTGCCCACCAGGCTTTCAATGAACTCCATTTCCTGCCCTGGCCAAAGTACTACAGCACTTTATACCTTCTTAATCAAATCATTCTCCAGGGCATACATAAGACTAATCTTCCGTTCTCCCTGCACCTTTTCAAAGTAAATCGTAAGCCTCTTATCATCTGCAGCATTGATTACTCCCGGACCGTACTTTTTATGCACAATCTTCGTTCCCGGCGTCAGGTCCTTCGCAGTTGTACCCATCTCTTTTACAAAACGGGACACTACCTGCTTCTTTTGATACAGTTCTCCCGGAACATAGACATGAAGATGATTCTTTGCTCTTGTTACAGCCACATAGAAGAGACGTCTTTCTTCTTCTATATCTGCCTCTTTCATGGATTTTTTATGTGGAATAACGCCTTCCGTGGCATCGGGAAGAAATACAACATCGTATTCCAGGCCTTTGGCGCTGTGCATGGTAGTAAAAACTACGCTGTCTGCCTGCTTCTGACTTCCGGCTTTTAACTGTATTTCTAATTCTTCCTCATATTCCTCAATATATTCAAACCAGTCTTCGATTTTGTTACATTCTTTTGCTGTTTCCTGTACTTCGACAAGAATCTCTAAAAGGTCCTCACTTTTCATCTTGCGGAATGCAGCATATTCTTTTAGGAATTCGTCATATCCGACGGTATCTCTGATATAATTAATTGCCTTGTATGGAGACATCTTTGCAATCACTTTAAGATCATATAAAAAACGTTCAATCCGTTCCGCAAGCCATGGCTTGTCCTTTACAGAATCGGCCATGTCTATGAGATTGACTGTTGCTGTTGTCACCATGTTTCTGGAAATGTAACGTTTCGGACGGTTCATAATCGTTAAAAAGGTCTGCCTGTCTCTGCTTCCTAAGGCCATCTTAAGATAAGATATCATATCTCTTGCAACCCAGTGGTCAAATAAACTTGGGATTGCATCCCTTACCTGAAAGGGAACATTATATTCCATCAGCTTACTGATTATCGGTCTTGGCTGGGTATTGGTACGGTAAATGACTGCCATCTGTGAATAAGGAATTCCTTTTCCATGATAGTGCTGAATCTTTTTCAGTATCGTTTCACACTGAACCTTGCCGTCTTCCACTTTTTCAATAAGAACTTTTTCGCCCTCTTCTCTATTGGAACTGATATTTTTGGTAAATCGCTTTTTATTGTTCTCAATGATTTTTCCTGCCATTTCCACAATGTTACCGCTGCATCGATAGTTTATCCCCAAAAGAACCTTATTTGTCCCCGGATAGTCTTTTTCAAATCCAAGCATAATCTCCGGTTTGGCCCCTCGGAAGCGGTAAATGGATTGATCGTCGTCTCCCACGATGAATAGATTATTGCGAGGCTTTGCTAATAACCGCACTACCTCATATTGAGCTTTATTGATATCCTGGAATTCGTCGATTAAAATATATTGAAATTTCTCCTGCCATTTGGCAAGAAGATCCGGACGTTCTTTGAACAATTCATAGGTCAGAACAAGCATGTCATCAAAATCAATCTTGTTCATTGCTTTTAATGCTTGGTCATATTCCCTGACAATTTTGCGAAAAGATTCATCGGCACAAGTGGTACTATAATAATATTCCAGATTCACCATGCTCCCTTTTACCAGACTGATTTCTCCAATCAGACTCTGGTAGAAGTCACCTTCTTCTTCCACTTCCAGTTCCATCTTGCTGCAGATTTTTTTGAGAATCTCTTTTTTCTCGTCTTCCCTTAAAATGTTGTCTCCCGTCATACGATAGGCCCATCGTAAAATGCCAAAGTATACAGAATGAAATGTGCCAAAAGTCACACCATGGAATCTGTTTTCGGTCAGACGATTGAAACGCTCACGCATCTCTTTTGCTGCCGCATTGGTAAATGTGACAACCAGAATATTATTGGGATTGATCTTATGTTGTTCAATCAAATATTTAGTCCGGTAAGTTATTACTAAAGTTTTTCCCGAACCGGGACCCGCTAAAACAAGCATAGGGCCATCCTTATGCCGGATAGCCCTCGCCTGTTCTTCATGAAAGGCACCCATTAGTTAGCTGCCTCAAGTTTTTCAATTCCAATACGGATACGGCGAAGTGTTTCGTCTTTTCCGATGATTTCCATGATCTCTGTCGCACCGCCCGGTGTCATCTGTTTGCCGGATACAGCAGTACGGATCGGCCAGAGAACCTGGCTGTTTTTGATTCCTGCTTCTTTGACAAAGCCCATAAGTGTTTCGTATAACACATCATTTGTGAAATCTTCCACGCCTTCTAATACAGGAAGAACAGCTTTTAAGTTTTCTAAAGAGTTCTCTGTATTTGTTTTGGATTTCTTGTGTGTGTACATAGCAATGTCATATTTAGGAAGTTCTTCAAAGAAGTCGATATGTGCTGCAATATCTTTAAATGTTTCAATTCTTGTTTTTACAAGGCCAGCTACTTTTTCTACTTTTACATTCTCTTTTGTGATTACTTCTTTGATGTATGGCATAGCCATCTCTAAGAATGTGGCATCATCCATCTTCTTCATGTATTCGCCGTTCATCCAGCGGAGTTTTACCATATCGAATACAGCTGGAGATTTGGACATATGTCTGTAGTCGAATTTCTGAATCAATTCTTCTAAGGACATGATTTCTTCGTTATTTTCAGGGCTCCAGCCAAGTAAAGCTACGTAGTTGATGATAGCTTCTGTAATGAATCCCTGTTCTAATAAATCTTCGAAGGAAGAATGTCCGCTTCTTTTACTCAATTTCTTATGTGTTTCATCTGTAATTAAAGGACAGTGTACATATGTTGGAACTTCCCAGCCAAATGCATTGTAGAGACGATTGTACTTTGGAGAGGAAGAAAGGTATTCGTTTCCTCTTACTACGTGTGTGATTCCCATTAAATGGTCATCTACTACGTTTGCAAAGTTGTATGTTGGATATCCATCGGATTTGATTAAGATCATATCATCTAATTCTTCGTTATTTACAGTAATTTCACCGTAGATTTCATCGTTGAAGCTTGTTGTTCCTTCTCTAGGTACGTTCTGGCGGATAACGAAAGGGACGCCGGCTGCAAGTTTGGCATCGATTTCTTCCTGGGATAAATGTAAACAGTGTTTGTCATACTGGGAGATTTCTTTTCCGCCAACTTCTACGTGAAGTGTTTCTAATCTTTCTTTATCACAGAAGCAATAGTATGCTTCTCCTTTTTCGATGAGTTTCTTTGCATATTCCATGTAAAGACCGGAAGCCATACGTTCACTCTGTACATATGGACCGAATCCTGCATCCTTGTCAGGACCTTCATCATGTACAAGACCTGTTTTTGCAAGTGTTCTGTAAATAATGTCTACAGCACCTTCTACTAAACGTTCCTGGTCTGTATCTTCAATTCTTAAAATAAATGTTCCGTCTTCATGTTTGGAGATTAAGAATGCGTATAATGCTGTTCTTAAGTTACCAACGTGCATTCTGCCTGTTGGGCTTGGTGCGAATCTTGTTCTTACGTTTGCCATCTTTTTCATTTCCTTTCTTTATCTGAGCCTCCGGCTTCTTTTTGAAACCTGCGGGTAATCGCCTTACATTTGCGGACAAACATGTCCTCAATCCGTATTATTTTAGCACTAGATTGAAAGTTATGCAATATGGTATTGAGGGAAAAGAAGAGTCGTGGTGTTTTACAGGAGATTCCTAGTATGCTAAGATAATAATAAATTGCAATTTGACGAAGGAGTGTGATTGAATGTTTTACGGTGCTTTTCCAAGTGATTTAAAAGAAAACATTAACAGAGTGATAGAAACGATGCCCCAAACTACATTCAATAATGTTCCCTTTTCCACAAGTGACAATATTATTGAATATATCATTAAAAACCATGTTATTGCTATTCCATATAGAATGTACTTGTTAGATATTTCTGATGTAGAATACGAAAAATTAAATCAAACCCAAAAACAAATACTGTGTTGTATCTATACAAGAAGTTGCAATGGATACATTAGAGAAAAATACCTGCGAAAACTGTTAGATATGCCGATTGAACAATGGGTCATTCCGTTTGTAATCAAACTATGTGACGAATATGTGATTGAACTGATTGAAATTATATATGACAAATTGAAAGAACGAGATAATGCAGACATTCAAGATTTTTGTCTGAAAAATAAAATTATCATCAGTAAAAGCTACTCAAGAATGATAAGTTATTGGAATGAGTACTATCGCGGATACGAGTTTAATTTTAAGAAGTATATCGGCAGAAAATTGTTCCGTGAATGTCTTGGATACGATAGAACATTTGAAAGATAAATCCAAATTTGTTATTCCGTTTTCTATATCAAAGAATATGACAGCTACCAAGTTGAAGAGGTGCCAAACATGAATATAAAATCATTATCCAATAGTTATGATGTTCGACAATTAAACGAAAATGATGTTGAAATGATATATGATTTAAGCCACAAAAACTCTCTATTTTATCAATACCATCCCCCATTTGTTACAACTGAAAGTATCCTGGATGATATGAAAGCATTACCTCCCGGAAAGACCTATGCGGACAAGTATTATATCGGTTTCTTTGATAATAAGAATTTGGTTGCGATTATGGATTTAATACTTGCCTATCCTACAGAAGAAATAGCCTTCATTGGATTCTTTATGACAGATATTGATTATCAAAACAAAGGAATCGGTTCAATGATCATAAATAATATATCTTCTTATTTAAAATCATTAGGATGTAAAAAGATTCGTCTCGGAGTGGATAAAGGCAATCCACAAAGTTATAGGTTTTGGACAAAAAACGGGTTTAATATCATGAAAGAAAATGAATATATTCTCATGGAAAAAAATCTCTACACATGAATATCAAAAGATTAAATCACGATTTCACCATGTGTAAAGTCATGGCATGGCATAATTCAAAAATTTAGAACAAACTTGCTTCTTTTTTGATTATCTGCATGTCATATGGTTAAAACTTGCTAAATAACTTGCCAGTAACCATGGGATATAGTTGTCTTAAGCATGGCCAAACCCACAAAACACCTCACTGACATGCTTACCACCAATAAACTAATCCAAATCAAGCATGTCAAAACTTAGATTCTGCATTCTTACCATGCCACCCTCAAAAAAACGATCGTCAGGTTCCCGGGCAAGCTAGCCTTTTACCGTTCACCGTTACAAAACAAGAAAAGAACCCGCCATGAGCGGGTTCTTCCAATTTCATAAGAAATCTTAATTCAATTATTTCGCTACAGATTTCAGATATTCAACAACCTCTGCTTCTGTTGCAAATGTAAGCACCTTATCAGCTACTTCTTTTGCTTCTTCCATTGTCCACTGAGACATTACCTTACGTGTTGCAAGGATGGATGTTGGACTTACAGAGAATTCATCTAAGCCCCATGCAAGAAGTACAGGTACAAGCATTGGATCTGCTGCCGCTTCACCACACATACCTACCATGATGCCTTCTTTCTTACCACATTCAATGATTCTGTGGATAGAACGAAGAACTGCAGGCTGGTATGCAGAGTAGAGGTAAGCAACTTTTGCGTTGCCACGGTCAACTGCCATAGTATAACCTGTAAGGTCGTTTGTACCGATACTAAAGAAATCTGCTTCTTTGGCAAGTACATCAGCCAGTACTGCGGAAGCGGCAGTTTCTGTCATGATACCAACTTTGATGTCTTTATCATAAGCGATACCCTGTGCATCTAAGTCTGCTTTGATTTCTGCTACCATAGCTTTTACTTCACGGATTTCTTCTACACATGTTACAAGCGGTACCATGATGCGGATCTTACCGAAAGCACTTGCACGAAGAAGTGCACGAAGCTGTGGTTTATAAATATCTTCTTTACGGTCTAAGCAGAAACGAACTGCTCTGTAACCTAAGAATGGGTTTTCTTCTGTTTCAAGGCCAAGATAAGGGATTGCCTTGTCGCCGCCGATGTCGAGAGTACGGATAATAACAGGTTTGTCTGCTAAAGTCTCAGCTGCCATCTTGTAAGCCTGGAACTGTTCTTCTTCAGTTGGAATACTTATTGCATCCATGAATAAGAATTCTGTACGGAATAAGCCTACACCTTCACCGTCACACTCTAAAACTTTAACTGCTTCCTGTGGAGTTCCGATATTACCAACTAATTCTACAACTTCTCCGCTTGCCATCTGGCTAGGAAGACCTCTGAATTTCTCAAGTAATTTCTTGTCATTCAGATAAGCTACTCTCTTCTTAATATATGTTTCCACTGTGTCATTGCTTGGATTTAAGTAAACAACTCCATCTGTACCGTCTACGATGACACGCTGTCCGTCTGTCACTGTAGATACGATATTATCGATACTAAGTACTGCAGGAATCTCAAGGGCTCTTGCTAAAATTGCGGAATGGGATGTCTTTCCGCCAACTTCTGTTAAGATACCTACTACGTTAGCAGGATTAATGCCTGCTGTCATGGATGGGGTTAAATCTGTTGCAACAAGTACAGTTCCTGCAGGTACAGCACTGATATCTGTCTCTTCTTCCCCAAGAAGAATCATTAACATTCTTGTCTTGATATCGTTAACGTCTGTTGCTCTCTGCTGGAACATCTCGTCCGGAATAGATGCAAACATCTGTGCAAACATATCACACACATTAGAAAGGGCAGCTTCTGCATTGATACATTCACTTTCAATGGAGCCTTCAATCTGGCCTGTCATCTCAGGATCCTGCATCATAAGAATATGTCCTTCTAAAATCTCTGCTTCTTTCTCACCGATACGAGCTTTAATATCATCTGCCATAGCCTGTGTTTTCTCCATAAACACATCTAAAGCATCCTGAAATCTCTTCTTTTCTGCTTCAACATCACTTACTGTTACAGTTTTGAAATCAAGGTTGGCTTCTTTGATCACAACAACCTGTCCGATTCCGTAACCCTGTGATGCTCCTATTCCTTTTTTCATATGTCCACCTCGTTCATTTGCCCTTCGGAAGTGAATCAGATTATTCGCCTAAGCCGGATTCGATTAATTCGATAGCTGTCTTTAATGCTTCTGCTTCATCAGCACCGTCGCATTCGATTTCTACTTCTGCGCCGCATTTGATGCATGCACCGATAATGTTAAGAAGGCTCTTACCGTTTGTCTTTGTTCCATTGTGGATGATGTTTACGTTACAAGCAAATTTTGCCATTGCTTTTGCGAAAACGCCTGCTGGTCTCATGTGTAAGCCCTGTGGATTGTGGATAGTAATTTTCTGTGATACCATAATTTTTTCTCCTCTTTTTTCAAATAATCGCCTGTCTTGATTGTTCATTCTGCCCGGAATGATGTTTTGCGGCTGTGTAAATCCCCCGTTGTAACATATCCATGAATTTCTCTGCATATGTATGCTTTCGCACCCCAATATCCATATGCAAAAAAAACACCTAAATTCTGCCACATTCCATTGCTGTGTTCATAATCTAGGCTTCCTGTCTATCGAACAGTAACAATCCGTTTCCTTCAAATAGCGTGAGTTTATCATAGCATACTGGTATTTGATTGTCAATGAAAAGCCCCTGTTTGTGCCAAAAAAAGACCCCTGAATCAGGGGTCCTTTCGTGTAGAAGTACTAATTATTACTCATAAATGAAAAACTTTACTGTCTGCTTTCCAGAAATATCTTTTCTTTTAATCCGTCTTCATCTTCCGGATATTTGCTGCAGTAGGCTTTAGCCAGTTCATAGGCCTTCTCATACTGCTGCTGCTCTTCATAAATCACAATCTCCAAAAAAGCCAGCTTGCGTGCAATATCCTCATCTTTTATATTCTGATATGTATGAATCACATTCGCTGCGTCTTCATACTGTTCCATCGTTACGTAATGATTTGCAAGGTAACATAAAAATTCCGGATCTTTTGTATTCTCATAACCTTCTTTATAAACGGAGGCTGCTGTTTCCTCTTCCTCAAGACCAATAAGGCAGTAAGCTTTCATCACATAAGGAATATTGTCTTTGTTATTCTCAGCAATCATACTCTCGTAAAGCTTTAAGGCCTCTTCAAATTCTCCCAGTTTTATATGGGCTTCTGCCTGATAATAAGAAAGATCTGTTTTTAAATCCCCGGAGAAAAGATTGTTGTGGTCTGCTGCATCCTCAAAGAACTGAATCGCCTTCTTGTAATCTTCTTCCTGAAAAAACACGGCTGCATCCCCATAGATTTCATCCTGTGTTCTCTTTTCATTAGTCTGATAGACAAGAATACCAATAAGGGCGGCAAAAATCAATCCAATTAGAGCAATTAATTTTTTCACGGGCACTCCTCCTTCCGACGTCCAAAATATCTGTTCCTGTAGATATTTTATACTTCAAACAAATCATCTAATTCGATGATCTCATTGTGATATTCCATCACCGGTTCTTCAATAACTTCCCCAAGGAACATGCATGGAATTTCAATATGTCTGATGTCACGAGGTTTGATTTCTGCCACGATGGCTCCATAGGCTTTCTGAGAAAGCTGCTCCAAACGGATATCTTCATCAATCCGTACTCCATATTCCTTTTCAAAGCTCATCTTTGCAAGAGCTTCCATCGTTCCACCGATACCAACGGCATAGGCGGACTGAATGTAACCATTCTTCACCATTTTATGGAATTTCTTATACGTCTTCATGGCTTCCTCATAGATTGGCCTGTCATATTTATCATATGGAATACAGAAACGTACAATCTTGTTATCCGGTTTCTTAAAAGCCGTCGTTACGATATGATCTCTCTTTGTCACATTCATGGCAACTGTCCTGAACTCAGGCTGTGCCTCTTCATCCCCATAACATTCCTTTAAGAAAGCATCTGCCAGGTTAACAGCTTCCTGATTCTCTGTATAGGAAAGACCGAATCCTTTTACTGCTTCATAGGCTCCAAGAAGAGCCGCCATTCTTCTTCCCTCTTCTACTTTCCCTTCTTCTGCATTGCCGCAGCATGGGCACTGATCCTGATTTTCCATTTTATAATATTCCTGAAAATGAACCTGCGCGTTTCGATAATCGCACCCGCAGGCTGCCAGTTTGGCAAGTGCCAAAACAACCGTATATAAGGCGCCATGATATGGACTCCATTTGGAAAGATAAGGTGCAATGCCGTAGCTTACCATAGCTTCCTCATCACTGTCCTTTTTGATATCTTCATTTGCAATCAGGGATGCCTGCATTTTCGTTGGTTTGCAGAAATTCTTAAAACATTTCATTGTCTTTAACCAATGACTTTTCAATTCGCCATCGATATTTTCTGCTTCCTCAAAATAATTATGCTTTACATCCGGCATGGCAACAAACGCGTCGCATTCCGGACACAGGCTTTCTTTCCCCATATCTTTTTTATACTGCTCAAAAGTCTTGGTAATTGTTTCCTGATAATACCCCTGTTCAAATTCAATATGATATAAACTATTTACACTACCCATGCTCATTCCTCCATGATTTGCCCCTATGGTATCAGCTAAAATAATCTTTGTAAAGAAATTTATGCTTCTACAGATGCCTTTAATGCATCCGCGATCTGATCAAGAACCCCCATCTGATCTTCTTTTAATGCTGATTTAATGGAAATTGTTTCATTTAACACAGTACAGTCTTTTAATTCTTCTACCTGTTTTGCCATCTGTTTTGCAGCAACCGGTCCCCATGTACCGTTATCAATAAATGTAAATGTTCTGTTTTTCAGACCATGAGACTTCATTTCATGAAGCAGATGATCCATGAGAGGATATACCCCTCCATTGTAAGTAGGAGATGCAAGTAAAATATGGCTGTAATGGAAACTTTCAGACAGCAGCCAGGAAGTATCTGTTCCGGATACATCGTAAAGTTTTACTTTTACTCCTCTTTCCGCAAGTTTAAATGCCATTATTTCTGCCATGTTTTCTGTATTTCCGTACATAGACGCGTATGCAATCATCACACCCTTTGTTTCCGGCTCATATGTGCTCCAGATATTGTATTTATCTATGAAATATGCCGGATTTGTTCTCCAGATAATGCCGTGAAGAGGGCAGAGAATCTGAATATCAAGTGTTGCTGCCTTCTTAAGGGCTGCCTGCACCTGCATACCGTATTTGCCGCAGATATTTGTATAGTATCTTCTGGCTTCATCAAGCCAGTCACGGTCAAAATCCACTTCGTCATCAAAGATTGTACCATCAATGGTGCCAAATGTTCCAAATCCGTCTGCAGAGAAAAGCACCTTATCAAAGCTGTCGTAAGTCATCATTACTTCCGGCCAGTGTACCATCGGTGCCATGACAAATGTCAGAGTATGTCTGCCAAGTTCCAATGTTTCCATCTCTTTTACCATAAGGAAACGGCTCTCATCTACATCTCTGAAGAACTGCTTAATCATCGGAAGTGTTTTGGCATTTACCACTACTTTTGCATTTTTATAGTGATTCATTACATAGGAAATGCTGGAGCAGTGATCCGGTTCCATATGCTGAACAACAAGATAATCAAGATCTCTTCCGCCAAGGGCATATTTTACATTTTCTGCAAACTGTCTTGTCTCATTCTGATCCATAGTATCCATAAGACAGGTCTTTTCGTCCAAAATAAGATAAGAGTTATAGGAAACGCCTCTGGTAAGAGGATATAAATTTTCAAAACGGCTTAAACGGCGGTCATTGGCGCCGACCCAGATAATATCATCCGTAATTTTTCTTGTACAATGCATCGCTATTCTCCTTTCAAACCATTCATTCTGTCAAAATGCATTCATAAAACCACTGTCAGACTGTTATTCCTGTCCAACTAAAGTGACGAAAACCGGCTCGTGTTCCATGGCCGGAATAATCTTTTCAAATAAATCTTTCGTACTTATCTTTAAACTTGAAGTGTTTACACATGGGTGGCAGCCGAAAAACTCCGGTTCCAGAAGATCTCTGTCTGCCAGAAGCTGAACCCTTTTGTCTTTATCGTTCATTAAGCCCATCACACTGACTGACCCCGGAAGTATATCAAGAAATTCCTCCATGTGCTCCGGTCCCGCAAAAGAAAGTCTGGAGCTGCCAATCTGAACAGATAATTCCTTTGTTTTAAAAGGTTTATCCCCGGGCATCATAAGAAGATAAAACTTTGTCTTCTGCCGGTTGCATAAAAAGAGGTTTTTACAGATAAAAATATCTAAAACTTCATCTACCCCTTTGCAGGCCTCCATGGTATCCGTATGTTCATGATCCACTCTCATGTATTCTATCCCAAGACGGTCAAGAAAATCATAAACACGGATTTCCTTCGCTTCCCTGCCGCTGCAGTCAAAAGGCCGTCCTTTGTATAATGTAAGTTCCATTTCAATGTCTCCTCATAAATCCGGCACGAAATTTTACGGCCGGAATGATTTCATTTAATATATTATCATTGTTTTTGTTATCTGACAAATAAATTCTGTCATTTCCTTTTTCATTGACCGGCAAGCCGGTTCTATTGTACAATAACAGAAATCTGATATACGTCTGACGAGGATATACCGGAATTCACATTGTAAAATGTCAGCTATGCACGGGTGAATCCCACTCAAAACCTCGCAGCCGAAACTTGAAAAGGAGAATCTTCATGCAAAAAATCGCAAGTTTTACTGTAAATCATTTGGATCTTTATCCGGGTGTCTACGTCTCAAGAAAAGACACTGTGGGTGAATCTGTCATTACAACCTTTGACCTTCGTATGACCGCTCCAAACAGAGAACCTGTCATGAACACCGCCGAGATGCACACCATGGAACACCTGGCAGCTACATGGCTTAGAAATGATGAATCCATCAAAGATAAAGTAATCTACTTTGGACCAATGGGATGCCGCACCGGATTCTATCTCATTCTGGCCGGAGACTACACTTCCAAAGAGGCTCTCCCTATTGTAACAAAAACTTATGAATTCATCCGAGATTTTGAAGGCGATGTGCCTGGTGCTTCTGCAAGAGACTGCGGCAATTATCTGGATATGAACCTTCCGATGGCCAAATATCTGGCAAAACAGTATCTGGACAGAGCTTTGTATTGTGCGACAGATGCCAACTTAAATTATCCGGAATAAGAACTCCAATTATTAACACAGATACATCCGTATAGTTTTACTCCTTTTTGACACACTATTTTTAAGAGCCAGGGAACAAGTGGCGCTTTCCTGCTTCGTTTGTTCTTTGTTTCTTAAGTATCAGTGTGACCAGAAAGGAGTTTTTTTATGAGACGTACAAGGGAAACTTACGAAAAAGTCGGCCGTGCATGCAGCGAATACAAACGCAAGCCCTTCCCGGGACAGGTCTACAACTTAGGCGGGGAAAGCAATTCTTTAAAACAGAGCTGCCTTACCTGCACTCATTTTAAAGATGAGCACTGTGATATCGATGTGTATGACAAAATCGCCGCACGATTGGACAAATAAGAAAAAGCCGGTCACATGATGCTGACCGGCTTTTTCTTTATTCATTTTCGATTATTCATATAATGGGGCAACCTGTGCCCAGATACGATCAGAAAGCTCTGATACCGTACAGTCTGCATCAATGACAGCTACCTTTTCTTCATCCTTTAATTTATCAAAGGCTTCAAAATACTTCTCTCTTGTTGCTTTCAGATTATCCAGCTTCTCATAAATCTCAAAATCCGTACGATTCTTACTGATTCTTGCAAAGCTCACTTCCGGTGTTAAATCAAGAAACAGATTAAGATCCGGACGAAGAGCCTGGGCACAAATTGAATTGGCCATAATGGTCCAGTCCATGGACATATGGGCACCCTGATATGCATAAGAAGAGAAATAATAACGGTCGGAAATAACGGTAATTCCATCTTCTACTTTCTTTAAAAGTCCATTTCGGCTGTTTTTAATATGATCCATACGGTCAGCCACATACATGGCCGCAATGGTCTCCGGACATGCATCCAGTCTGCCTGTCATGATTGTGTGAAGCATGGATCCGTAAGGTCCGTCTGTCGGTTCTCTTGTAAGATAAACAGGAATTCCAAGGGCTTCCAGTCTTTCTTTTAATAATGTGATCTGAGTACTCTTGCCGCTTCCGTCAATTCCCTCAAATACAATAAATCTGCCTCTTGCCGCCATGCTTACCCCCAGAGTTCTTCTTTGTACACGCCATTTGCGATTAATTCCTTGAACGCATTTACAACGGCTTCTTTGTCTTCTTTGTATGTAACTCCAAACCATTTATCCTCTGTTGGAAGAATTTTAACAGTGGCATTTTTGCTCTGAATCAGAGAATCTACCACACTTGGAAGAAGGTACTCTTTTTTCACATCACCTTCAGGCACGGTTTTTAAAAATTCTGTAAATCCTTTATCAAGTTCATCAATAAAGTCAGGTGTGAATCCCCACATATTCATAGATACAAGAGATTCTGCGGTGATATCCATATCTGTTCCATTGTCATCGTGCTCTACAACGCCCTGTTCATTTAATTTAAGACCGCTTGTCTCAACAACGGTTGTAAGATATCCTTCTTCATCAGACTGACAGATACCGCGTGTTACTGTTCCATTCTCACTTAATGTATTGCCAAGGATAAATCCGGCCATACACATATCATATACGCCATTTTCTGCTTTGCTCTTGGCATTTACAAGATGGTTATATACCTTTTTAAATCCAGTCTTTCCATAATAATCATCTGCGTTGATTACTACAAATGGTTCTTTTACAATTCCTTTACAGGAAAGGATTGCCTGACCTGTTCCCCAAGGTTTCTTGCGGCCTTCCGGTACTGAAAAACCTTCTGGAAGATTGTCCATCTCCTGGAATGCATATTCTACATCGATAACTTTCTCAATTCTGTTTCCAATAATTTCTTTAAAATCTTTTTCTAAATCTTTACGGATAATGAATACTACTTTATTAAATCCGGCTTCTTTTGCATCATGAATAGAGTAATCCATGATAATCTCTCCGGATGGTCCCATTGGTTCCAGCTGTTTGATTCCGCCGCCAAAACGGCTGCCAATACCTGCTGCCATAACAACTAATGTTGCGTTCTTCATTCTTCTACACTCCTATTGATTATTTCAAGTCACACTCGAGGGACTTGATGCGGGAGTTAGCTCCCATGGTGATATATGTCAATTTGTTACTAAGTTCTTTCGAACATGCTGCGTCATGGTGCATTATATCATCATGCCTGTCATATTTCAACCCCAAGCCCATTTTTTGCTTGTAGCCCCGTTTTATCTGTGATAAAATGACACCGTTTATGGAAAAATAACAGTTCTATCGGGAAAATGCCCTCCGGCAGCATCCATGGAACCAGTTCAAATAAAGAAAGAAGGATTATATGCAGATTTCAAGAGAAGATATCCGTAACATTGCCATCATCGCTCACGTTGACCACGGTAAAACCACCCTGGTAGACGAACTTTTAAAACAGAGCGGCGTATTCCGTGCCCATCAGGAAGTTGCCGAACGTGTCATGGACTCCGGCGACATTGAACGGGAACGCGGCATTACAATTCTTGCAAAAAATACAGCCGTTACTTATGACGGTGTTAAAATTAATATTATTGATACTCCGGGACATGCTGACTTTGGCGGCGAAGTAGAACGTGTCCTTAAGATGGTAAACGGCGTTGTCTTAGTCGTTGACGCCTTTGAAGGTCCAATGCCTCAGACCAAATTTGTTCTTCGCAAAGCTTTAGAACTTTCCCACCCGGTCATTGTCTGCATCAACAAAATCGACCGCCCGGAAGCTCGTCCGGAAGAAGTGATGGATGAAGTATTAGAACTCTTTCTGGAATTAGATGCTGACGATGATCAGTTAGACAGCCCTTTCGTCTACGCTTCTGCCAAAGCCGGCATTGCCATGTTGGAAATCGGTGACGAAGGCAAAGACATGAAACCTCTTTTTGAGACAATCATCCGCCACATTCCGGCACCAACCGGTGATCCTGACGAGTCCACTCAGGTTCTTATCAGCACCATCGACTACAACGAATATGTAGGCCGTATCGGTGTAGGAAAAGTAGACAACGGATCCATCAAAGTGAATCAGGAATGTGTCATGGTCAATGCCCATGATCCTGAAAAATGCAAAAAGGTAAAAATCAGCAAACTTTATGAGTTTGACGGTCTCCGCCGCGTGGAAGTAACAGAAGCAGGTATCGGTTCCATCGTAGCCATCTCCGGCATCTCTGACATTCACATCGGCGATACCCTCTGCTCCCCTGAGAATATAAGACCGATTCCATTCCAGAAGATTTCTGAACCTACCATCGCCATGAACTTCCTTGTAAATGACAGCCCTCTTGCGGGCCAGGAAGGCCAGTATATTACCAGCCGTCATTTAAGAGACCGTCTCTTCCGCGAACTTAACACAGATGTAAGCTTACGTGTCGAAGAAACGGATGACACGGACTGCTTCAAAGTATCCGGCCGCGGAGAGCTTCATCTCTCCGTTCTTATCGAAAACATGCGCCGGGAAGGATATGAATTCGCAGTAAGTAAAGCGGAAGTATTATATAAGACAGATGAAAACGGAAAGAAATTAGAGCCAATGGAACTCTGCTACGTGGACGTTCCTGACGAATTTGCCGGCACCGTTATCGAAAAATTAAGCCAGCGAAAAGGGGAACTTCAGAACATGTCCGTTGCAGGAAACGGCTCCACCCGTCTGGAATTCTCCATCCCTTCCAGAGGATTGATTGGTTACCGAGGCGACTTCTTAACTGACACAAAAGGTAATGGTATCATGAACACCATCTTCGACGGTTACGGTCCATACAAAGGAGATCTTCAGTATCGAAATCAGGGTTCCTTAATCGCCTTTGAATCCGGAGAAACGGTAGCCTACGGTCTTTTCTATGCCCAGGAACGAGGAACCCTCTTTGTCGGTCCCGGAGAAAAAGTATATGCGGGCATGGTTGTGGGCCAGAACGGCAAGGCGGATGACATCGACTTAAACGTATGTAAGACAAAGAAACTGACTAACACCCGTGCGTCCGGTTCTGATGACGCCCTCCGTCTTTCCCCTCCAAAGGTTTTATCTTTAGAACAGGCTCTTGAATTCATCGATACAGATGAACTCCTTGAGATTACACCAAAAAGCTTCCGTATCCGTAAAAAGATTTTAGATTCCACTATGAGATACAGAGCGAAGAGAAATGCAGAAAATGCAAAATAACAAGAACGGGGTTTTGTGCAAAACCCCGTTCTTCTATTCTAATCAAATATAATAATCTCTCCATCCACTGTTCCAAAGATCGTCTTTTCTCCCTGGCGGATCTTAATTTTACCAAATGTCGCTTCCACCAGCTTCTTTTCTACGACTCCTTCTTCCCCTTCCGGAATAAGCACTTCCATCTTCACTCTATCTTCATATACAGTGTCATTGATATATACTCCTTGCTCTGCAAGCTGGTATTGTACTTTTCCAAGTTCTGTATAATCCATGTCAAGCTCATACATACAGCCAACACACTTTTCAACGATTCTGCAATTATCAAGTCCTTCCTGAACTGCCTGGGTATAGGCGCGTACAAGTCCTCCTGTTCCAAGCAGCGTACCTCCGAAATATCTGGTAACAACTACTGCCACATTATGAATTTCTCTTCCGAGAAGCACCTCAAGCATTGGTTTGCCGGCTGTTCCACTTGGCTCTCCATCGTCACTGCAGCGGCTAAGAGGCATGTCCGTGCCTACCGTAAATGCATGACAGTTGTGTCTGGCATCCCAGTATTTCTTCTTCATTTTTTCAATGAACTGTTCCGCTTCTTCCACCGTCTCTACCGGTTCTACCGTTGCAATAAATCTTGATTTTTTCTCTATGATGACACCTTCACCGCCTTCAAAAAGGGCGAGATATTTGTTCTTTTTCATGTATAACTCCTTCGTTCCTGTAAACTTACAATCACTCTCCTCTGCCATCCGCCGGAGATTTTATCTTTTCCATCCCTGCATTCTTCTGGGATTTGAACACCGGTAATTGACATTTAAATTATATACGATTTTCTTCCATCTCACAAGAATCTTTCCCTTCCTTTCTCTCTTCTGCAATAAAAATCATGGAACTCTTTTTCCTCTTCCACATAAGATATAGTGTATAACAATCAACCCCGGAGGGTTTTATTCATGAGTGATTTAGCTGCAACAAACTGCCAGACATCCTGTAACACAGGCTGCGGATGGAATACAGGTTCCGGATGCGGCGGTTCTTCCATTCTTTGGATTCTTCTCCTTCTTTGCTGCTGTGGCAATGGCGGTTTTGGCGGAAATGACGGCTGTGGATGTGGCGGCAACGGCTGCGACAGTATTCTTTGGATTCTTCTTATTCTCTGCTTCTGTGGCGGTGGTAACGGCGGCTCTTGCGGTATCGGATGCGGCGGCTGCTAATCTGCTTCTATCTTTTCTCTTTTAATAGGCTGCATTTGCTGCCACTATGACAAAAATCCCCGGCAGAAATTCCTGCCGGGGATTTTTCAACCTATATCTTTTGTATTTAATAACACTAGCATACGCCCTGAGCAATCATGGCATTGGCAACTTTTTCGAAACCTGCAATGTTAGCACCAACAACGTAGTTGCCAGGAGCACCATATCTTTCTGCTGCATCAGCCATTGTATGACAGATGTTGATCATGATGCCCTGAAGTTTTGCATCTACTTCTTCGAATGTCCAGCTTAAACGTTCGCTGTTCTGAGTCATCTCAAGACCGGATGTTGCAACACCGCCTGCGTTCGCTGCTTTACCAGGAGCGTATAATACGCCGTTTTCCTGAAGGTAGTGTGCTGCTTCTAATGTTGTAGGCATGTTTGCACCTTCTGCTACTGCCATACATCCGTTGGCAACGAGAGTTTTTGCATCTTCTAATAATAATTCGTTCTGAGTTGCGCATGGAAGAGCGATATCACATGGGATGCTCCATACGCCGCGTCCTTCATGATATTCAGCATTTGGACGAGCTTTTACGTATTCTGTAAGTCTTGCACGTTTTACTTCTTTTACATCTTTTAATACAGCAAGGTCGATTCCTTCCGGATCATATACCCATCCTGTAGAATCAGAACATGTTACAGGTTTTGCACCGAGCTGGTATGCTTTTTCGATGGCGTAGATTGCTACGTTACCTGCACCGGATACAACGCAAGTCTTGCCTGCGATGTCTTTTCCGTTAATTTTAAGCATTTCAGCTGTTAAATATAATAAACCATAGCCTGTAGCCTGTGTTCTTGCTAAAGAACCGCCGTATGTTAAGCCTTTTCCTGTGAAAACACCTTCCCATACATTTCTTAATTTTTTATACTGACCAAACATGTAACCAACTTCACGGGCGCCTGTTCCGATATCGCCGGCTGGTACGTCTGTGTCTGCGCCAATGTGTCTATATAATTCATTCATAAAGCTCTGGCAGAATTTCATGATTTCTCTGTCGGATTTGCCCTTAGGGTCAAAGTCGCTGCCGCCTTTGCCGCCGCCCATAGGAAGACCTGTTAAAGAGTTTTTGAAAATCTGTTCAAATCCTAAGAATTTGATAATACCAATGTTTACAGATGGATGAAGTCTGATACCGCCCTTGTAAGGTCCGATCGCACTGTTGTACTGAACGCGGTATCCTGTGTTCACCTGCACGTTACCGTTATCATCAACCCAAGGTACACGGAAAATAACCTGACGTTCCGGTTCTACGATTCTTTCCAGTAAGCCTTCTCTTCTATATAATTCTTCATTCTGCTCAACGATTGGGCGAAGGGAATTTAAAACTTCTTTTACCGCCTGATGAAATTCCGGCTGGCTAGGATTCTTTTCAATAACTTTCTCAATTACCTGATCTACGTATGACATATTATTAGTCCTCCTTCTATGGTGTCTCACACTTTCACTTTGCCGCTTTAACAATTTAGAGCAACAGCTATGTCACTGATTCTATCATAGTTATATGGGATGCGCAAGAAAAAAATGCAACTTTTTGTCCATCTTCCTTCATTTTTCTTCTCTTATCATAATGTCTTGCATTTTTAAAAAGAATGTAGTACTATAATAGAGTTAAAATGCTGGAATAGCTCAGTCGGTAGAGCACTTCACTCGTAATGAAGGGGTCGTGGGTTCAAGTCCCATTTTCAGCTTATCACTGCTCCATCCTTAGGGATGGAGTTTTTTTGTTGCACAGGAATTCAGAGTTTCCCTGTGCAACAAAAAAGGATGCACACTGTGCATCCTTCCAGACTTTACTTCTTAGCAATCAGCTTTGCCGATAGAACCAAAGATTTCGAATTTTTCTTTTACAGTAGCTTTAATCGCTTCAAATCCAGGAGCTAATAACTTACGAGGGTCATAGCCTTTACCCTGCTGATCTTTGCCAGCTTCGATGTATTCGCGAGTTGCTGCTGCAAATGCTAACTGGCATTCTGTGTTAACGTTGATCTTAGCAACACCAAGAGAGATTGCTTTCTGAATCATCTCTGTAGGGATACCTGTACCACCGTGTAATACTAATGGCATATCGCCTGTTAACTGCTGGATTGCATCGAGTGTTTCGAAGCTTAATCCTGCCCAGTTTGCTGGGTATTTACCGTGGATGTTACCGATACCTGCTGCTAACATAGATACACCGAGATCAGCGATCATCTTACATTCATCTGGATCTGCACATTCTCCTGTTCCAATAACACCATCTTCTTCGCCGCCGATAGCACCTACTTCTGCTTCGATGGACATGCCTTTCTCATTACAGATAGCTACTAATTCTTTTGTCTTTTCGATATTTTCTTCGATAGAGAAATGGGAACCATCGAACATGATGGAAGAGAATCCAGCTGCGATACAAGCTTTTGCTCCTTCGTAGCTGCCGTGGTCTAAGTGAAGTGCTACAGGAACTGTAATCTTAAGTTCTTCTAACATTCCATTAACCATACCAACGATTGTTTTGTAGCCGCACATGTATTTACCGGCACCTTCGGATACACCTAAGATAACTGGGGATCTTAATTCTTCAGCTGTTAAAAGAACAGCTTTTGTCCATTCTAAGTTGTTAATGTTGATCTGTGCTACTGCGTAGTGACCTGCTTTTGCTTTCTGAAGCATTTCTTTTGCTGATACTAACATTTTTTTACCTCCAAAAAAGATAATCTGTCGCCCTGCTGTCCTAACCGGTCTATCTGTAAGACCCACGAGCAGAACTCCCTAAGTTTTAAAGTCGCTTAACATTATATCGCACTAAATCCAAAAATAAAAGGGCAAAATTAAATAAATCCTGTTTCTTCCAAAGATAATCCTATGGTAAAATGTAACAGAAATACAGCAAAAGGACCAAATTGAGGTATCAAATATGTTTACCATAGAATATGCCGTAAAAAAGGACATTCCATCCATGATGAATATAATAGAAGAAAGTCTGCCCCTCATTCCTGATTTGGACTGGTTTGTGGGAGACACAGCCGAGTTTTACGAAAGACACATCAGCGACTGCGGATTTACCTTAAAAGCAATCTGCTGTTCCACAGGTACTCTCGCTGCCTATTTTACCGTCCGCTATCCAAAGCTAGAGAATGATAATCTTGGATATGATCTGGATTTTACAGATGCAGATCTTCTAACAACCGCCCACATGGAGACCTGCGTTGTCCATCCCGATTACCGCGGCCATCATCTGGAAGCACGTTTGATGAAACAGGCTGTGGAAATACTGAAAAACACTGACTATCATTATCTCCTCGGCACAGTTCACCCGGACAACGTCCCAAGCTTAAAAGCTTTCTTATCAAACGACTTCCATGTTGCAAAAACAGCTAAAAAATATGGCGGAAAGCTCCGCCATATCATGTATCGTAAAATATAGTTTTGAAGCGATATTAAGCATATGAAAACGTATCAAAGTATCATTTTATATAAGTTTCGCTTCCCATTCTTTTTCTTTAAAGCCGACAAGTACAAAATCCTCCCCTACAAGAATAGGACGTTTTACAATCATTCCATCTGTGGCAAGCAGATTAAACTGTTCTTCTTCTGTCATACCAGGAAGCTTATCCTTTAATCCCAATTCACGATATATCATGCCGCTAGTGTTAAAAAACTTTTTAAGTGGAAGACCGCTTCTTTTATGCCATTCTATTAATTCTTCTCTTGTGGGATTTTCCTCTTTTATATGTCTGTCAATAAATTCTACTCCATTCGCTTCCAACCATTTCTTTGCTTTCTGACAGGTAGTGCATTTTGGATATTCTACAAATAAAACTTTCATATAATCTATATCCTTTCTCGTTCATTTATAACTATTGTAATTTTGACAGTTATTTTTGTAAACTTAAAATAGTTTCAGATTATTTTTTGTCAATTTTATATTTGATACCAGCTTATAAGTTCTCAATCTGCCAATCAATCGGCTCCACCCCATGCTCCGCAAGAAACTCATTGGTTCTGCTAAAATGTTTACATCCAAAGAACCCCCGGTAAGCTGATAATGGACTTGGATGGGGAGCCGTAAGAATCAAATGATTCGGGTTATTAAGCATACTCATCTTATTCTGAGCCGGTCTTCCCCAAAGTAAAAAGACAATCGGTCTGTCCTGCTCATTTAAAATTCGAATGACTGCATTGGTAAAGTCCTCCCAGCCGATTCCTCTATGAGAATTGGCCTGATGTGCACGTACAGTAAGTACTGTATTTAACAAAAGCACTCCCTGCTTCGCCCATTTTACCAGATAGCCGTTGTTTGGAATATAACATCCCAAGTCTTCTTTTAATTCGTTGTAAATGTTGACAAGGGATGGCGGCGCTTCGATGCCCGGCTTTACAGAAAAGGAAAGTCCATGGGCCTGCCCTATATTATGATATGGATCCTGGCCGAGTATAACCACCTTGACTTCATTTAATGGTGTCAGATGAAAGGCATTAAATATGTCATCTGCCGGCGGGAATATCTGATACTTGCTGTATTCTTCATTTACTTTTAAAAACAAATCTTTATAATAGGGCTTTTTATATTCTTCCCGAAGAGCCGGTGCCCAATCGTTGGAAATTGCTGCCATGAAAGTTCCCCCTAAATCTGTGTAATTCTGTATCCCAGATCTTTGCCTTCTTTATCTCCACGCCGGAAAGAAATCTGATCGTACAGTTTTTTCGCTTCATGCCATGGAAGAATATCTGCTTCTTCTGCCAGATGCTCTAAAAGTTCCGGTATACCTTCTCCTGTATAGGAAGAGATCGGGAACACAAGCTCACAGCCCGCAAGATGCAGCCATTCTGTTGCCTGTTCCACATTGGCAAGAGGGTGATCGATCTTGGTGACAACACCTACGATTTCTCGTACGGAAGCCTTGGTTATGTTAGGCGGATATAAAGAAAACGGCTCTGTTGCATCCATTAAAAGTCCGATCACATCGGCTTCGCAGCTATAAGTTGCTAAGGCTCCGGCCAGATTTTTCGTCTCTGCATATTCTCCCGGTGTGTCAATAATAACATCGTAATGATTTACATATTGTGTTTTATGGTAACTGATCTTTTCACCCTTTAAAGCCTGTTTCAGTGTTGTCTTACCTGCCTCACTGCGGCCTACGAACATAATTTTTCTCATAGTATCTCCTGTATTTAGAAAGACCAGTTATAAAAACTGGTCTTTCTCTCATTCTTAAATAATTCATTATTCTTAGATTACGGTAATCTGATAATCGTAATCCTTGGCATCCTGTCCTTTTCTTCGGAAAGAAAGACCTTCCGTACGTCTCTTCGCCTCTTCCCATGTAATCTGTTCTCCTGGAATTGCCAGATAATCAAGAATCTCTGTGAGACCCTCGCCATCTAAGGAACATACAGGGAATACTTTCTTACAGCCTGCAAGAAGCAGCCACTGTGTTGCCTGCTCCACATTAGCAAGGGGATGATCGATCTTGGTAACCACACCTACAATCTCACGATTACTAACAGAGGTAAGACATGGCGGATAGAGAGAGAACGGTTCGGTCGCATCCATCAGAAGACCGATGACATCTGCTTCACAGCCATAGACAGCCAGCGCTCCGGCGAGAGTTTTCGTCTCTGCATACTCGCCCGGCGTATCGATAATAACATCAAAATGGTTGATGTACTGGGTCTTATGATACGTAATCTGCTCGCCTTTCATGGCTTGCTTAAGCGTCGTCTTACCCGCTTCACTGCGGCCTACGAACATAATCTTTCTCATGCAATCGCCTCTATCTCTTTGTGATCTTACATGTATTGTATCCTAATTCTGTATTGCAGTAATGTACAACTGCCTGAAGTGCAGACTCAACTGAGGAAATTCTTCCTGTAACAATAAGAGTTCCACTGAAACGGTCTACGAAACCTAAATAAATATCACCGCTCTTAACTGCGATATCGCTGGCGATAACTGCAGCTTCTGCCGGTGTCATCTTGATAATACCGATAGCAGCTTTGTCGAAGTCAATGTTAGGATTTAAACCTAATTTACGATATACGATTGGCTTTGGACTTGCGATTACATGCGCAAGTGTAACTTCTCGTCCAGGAACAGATTCCTGAATGATACGAAGCAAACCTTCTCCATGATGATTCTCTTCTAAAAACTTCTTAAAATCCATACGACACACTCCTATCTTTTTTATTGTTTTTAACAAAATATACAAAAATTCCGACCAAAAAACAACATAGTTGTTCACTATTGAACAGTATACCAGAATAAAAAAAAGAGGGAAAGCAACATTTCCCTCTTCTAATGGTATTTTTTAGTGTTTTTTAATTACGTAATACGTCCGGGCAAAAAAATCCTCTTTTCCCTGGATTTTCATGCTATCGAAGATAAGATACAGTTTTTTTGCATCCTCATTAAGCGTTTCTGACCCATCCGACACACGTTCTATGGCAAGAATTTCTCCTTCCATAAGAAGATTGGCCTGCACATCCAGCATTTTTACAACATCGCCTGCTGCAAAATGACCATTGGCAGTTTCACCATATACTTTCCCTTTGCCGCCCCGAATCCATGCTGCATCCGCATAGAAAAGAGACTCCTCTTTTTGATGCATCTCATATATTCTCTGCTTCGCCTCCTCATAGATTCGCTCCTGCTCTGTGGCAGGTTCGTCATCAGGAAGATAGTCCGCAATCTTGTCCAGTATATTTTCGATAAACTTAAATCCCATATTCTTTCCCGTCTAATCTATCCTGTTTATCACAAAGATTTGTTATGCTGTCTGCATCTGCCGGATTTTACTCTGCTCCGTAACCGTTTGGATTCTGGCTCTGCCATCGCCAGGAATCTTCGCACATCTCGTCAATGCCGTACTGTGCTTCCCAGCCAAGTTCTGTTTTGGCTTTTGTAGAGTCTGCATAACATGTGGCAATATCACCGGCACGTCTTGGTTTGATCTCGTATTTCACTTCGTGGCCGCAGGCCTTGCTGAATGCCTTTACCATATCAAGAACGGAATAACCGTTACCTGTTCCAAGGTTATATACACATACGCCGGCTTTTTCCTCAATCTTCTTAAGGGCTTTCACATGTCCCACAGCAAGGTCCACCACATGGATGTAGTCACGCACACCTGTGCCGTCATGGGTGTCGTAATCATCGCCGAACACACCGAGACATTCTCTCTTTCCTACTGCCACCTGTGTAATGTATGGCATCAGATTGTTCGGAATGCCTTTTGGATCTTCCCCAATAGTGCCGCTCTTATGCGCACCAACAGGGTTAAAGTAACGAAGCAATACCACATTCCACTCTTCATCTGCTGTGTGAAGATCTGTCAGAATCTGTTCTAACATGGATTTGCTCCAGCCATAAGGGTTGGTACATGTTCCTTTTGGACATTCTTCTGTAATAGGAACAAAAGCAGGATCACCATATACAGTTGCGGAAGAACTAAAGATAATGTTCTTCACGCCGGCATTTCTCATGGCATCACACAGTACAAGAGTTCCGTTTACATTGTTATCATAGTATTCCAGCGGTTTTGCAACAGATTCGCCCACTGCTTTTAATCCGGCAAAATGAATCACTGCGAAGATATCTTCTTTTTCGAAAATCTCTTTCATAGCTTTAGCATCTCTGATGTCTGCCTCATATACTTTGATTTCTCTTCCAACGATTTTTTCCACCCGCTTTATTGCTTCCGGACAGGAATTATAGAAATTATCTACAACCACAACATCGTATCCTGCTTCGATCAGTTCAATACATGTATGGCTTCCGATATATCCGGCGCCTCCGGCAACTAAAATTGTCATTTTTATTCCTCCCTTTCGTACCTGTTGATTACCTGTTCTTCACACTAAGCCGCCATAACCGGCTTTTCATTATCTTTTTTAGTCATCTAAATCTAATTTTTTCACAAGGTGACGATCCCGATTCAGTACATGATAAGAATTCATGCCATTATTTCTTGCCTTGTATTCTGCAAGAAGTTCCGGATTGCTGATCACTCTGTAAGAATAAACCGGAATCATGGAACCGTTTCTCTGTTCTTCACAGAGAGCATCTTCCTGAAGAATCATGGCTTCCTCTTCAGATACATCTGCTTCGATTCTCACATATTCTTCCGGATTTACCTTAAATTCAATTTCTTTTCTCTCGAGGGCTTTTTTCATAAAACCTTCCAGAGATTTCTTTACATAAATGTCTCTCATAAGCCTGCCTCCTCCGCATCAAATATTTCATGAATCCGGTCACAAAGACCTGTGTATCTTTTTAGTTCATTGTTATTCTCGATCATGTCTCCAATCACCTGCTGCATACCAACAATGGTGACACATTTTCTCGCTCTTGTCACCGCTGTGTAAAGAAGATTACGGTTAAAGAGCACTCTTGGCCCGCTAAGCAGCGGCATAACAACAGCCGGATACTCACTTCCCTGTGCCTTATGAATGGTAATGGCATAAGCAGGTTCCAATTCATCGAGCATACTATAACTATACTCTGCTATCTTTCCTTCGTCAAATTCTACGATTACTTTTTCAGAAAATGTATTAATCTCCCGGATAATTCCCATATCCCCGTTAAATACACCGACGCCTTCCTCGCGTATAAAACCCCGGGGCGACCGAATCTGCCATTCCAACTTGTAATTGTTTTTTATCTGCATTACCTTATCGCCCTCGCGGAATATAATTCCGCGGAATTCCTTCTCCCGCTTCTCAGGAGAAGCAGGATTTAAATAATGCTGCAGAACCTGATTGAGCCTCTCAACGCCAAGTTCTCCTTTTCTCATAGGTGTCAGTACCTGAATGTCAAAAGGTGACGCATCTACATAATCCGGCAGTTTATCACGGACCAGATAGACAAGGACTCCCGTCACTGTCTTAGCATCCGTTCGTTCCAGGAAAAAGAAATCTTTACTCTTATTATTTAACGGAATCTGCTCCCCTTTATTAATGTGATGAGCATTCATAATAATATCGCTCTCTTCTGCCTGCCGGAATACCCTTGTAAGTTCAATTACCGGAAATCTGCCGGAACGGATCATATCTTTTAACACATTGCCCGGTCCCACTGATGGAAGCTGATTGCTGTCTCCTACAAGAATCAGCTTGGTTCCCGGAAGAATGGCTTTTAGCAGAGCATTCATCAAAGTAATGTCTACCATGGACATCTCATCTATGATAATAACGTCCGCTTCCAGAGGATTCATCTCATTGCGCTCGAAGAAAGAATTTCCTCCCGGTTCCCCGTTCAGCTCCAGCAGTCTGTGAATGGTGGAAGCTTCATAGCCAGTTGCCTCCTGCATCCGTTTCGCCGCCCTTCCTGTAGGAGCCGCAAGGAGCATTGTCAGATTCTCCTGCTCAAAATATCGGATCATGGCATTGATCGTTGTGGTCTTCCCCGTTCCCGGACCACCGGTCAGAATGAGAAGGCCCTGCTTTGCCGCCATCAAAATTGCCTTCTTTTGTTTCTCATCAAGGAGAACCTCTGTTTTTTGTTCTATGCTGTCGATCTTTTTTAAAACATTCTCTTCCTCACTCTTATAGGGAAGATTCAAATCTGCCAGCATACGGGCCGAACTGAGTTCCATATAATAGTATTGGTCAAGATAAATCTGTTCTTTTCCATTCACGACCTTGATCATCAGCTTTTTGTCCATGACAAGTTCCAGAAAATGATCCTCTATAAAAGCCGGTTCCACCCCTATGAGCTGAGAAGTCTTTGTAAGGAGCATTTCCTTTGGCAGATATACGTGACCGGAACCCAAAGCCTGCATCAGCATGTACAGTATACCGGAACGGATACGGTATTCACTGTCCGCCCGGATACCGGCTTTCTTCGCAATCTCATCAGCAATGATAAAACCGATTCCCGAGATATCTTCTGCCAGCTTATAAGGATTCTCTTTTATGATTTCATAAAGCTTCTCTCCGTATTCTTCGTAGATCTTCATGGCATAGTGAGTGGATACTCCGTAATCAGAGAGAAACATCATCGCCCTTCTCACATGCTGTTTCTCATTGAACTGAACTGCAATATCCATGGCCTTTTTCATGGAAATGCCTTTCACCTCCGCAAGACGTTCCGGCTCTTCTTCAATAATTCGGAACGTGTCCGGTCCAAACTTCTTAACAATGCGCATAGCAAAGGCAGGCCCAATTCCTCGAATTGCGCCTGACCCTAAATATCGCTCCATTCCGAGAGAATCCTCGGGAACTTTCGCTTCATATGTATTCATTTGAAATTGAGGGCCGTGGATCTTATGATCCACGTAATCACCTTCGACCTGAATATATTCCCCTTCCTGAATGAGAGGGAAATTGCCTACAACAACCTCATCTCCCCCTGCTGTATCCAGGGTAAGGACCGTATATCCATTTGACTCATTGCGATATTTGATATGTTCTACATATCCCTCAATCTTTTCACTCATTATTCGTCTCTGCCTGATTTTTCATTGCCACCGAGGAATTCGATGTATTTACCTGTACCGGTAGCTACAACTGTCAGTGGATCATCGGCTGTCATTGTGTTGATTCCTGTCTTGGATTCGATTAATTCTTCCAGACCCTGTACTAAAGCACCGCCGCCTGTAAGAACGATACCTCTCTCAGCGATATCTGCTGCCAGTTCCGGTGGTGTTCCTTCTAATACGCTGCATACCGCGTCTACGATCTGATTTGCAACTTCAGCAAGGGCTTCCTGTGTTTCTTCAGATGTTACTGTTACAGTCTTAGGAAGACCGGTTACAAGGTTACGGCCTTTGATCTCCATAGAAGCTCCGCCTGGACGGCTTGTTACTGTACCAATCTGAATCTTAATATCTTCTGCTGTTCTTTCACCAATTAATAAGTTGTGCTTCTTACGCACGTGACGAACGATTGCATCGTCAAAATCATCACCGGCTACTTTGATAGAAGAACTTACTACTGTACCGCCAAGGGAGATAACAGCAATATCAGAAGTACCGCCGCCAATATCAACGATCATGTTTCCACATGGTTTAGAGATATCGATGCCTGCACCGATTGCTGCAGCAACAGGTTCTTCAATGATGAATACGTCTCTTGCCCCTGCATTGTATGCTGCATCTTCTACTGCCTTCTTTTCAACTTCTGTTGCTCCGCTTGGAATGCAGATGCTGATACGAGGTTTTCTTCCGAAGAAGCTCTTACCAACAGACTTCTGAACGAAGTATTTTAACATCTTTTCTGTTACAGTGTAATCACTGATTACACCCTGACGAAGAGGACGGATTGCAACGATGTTGCCAGGTGTACGTCCGATCATAAGACGAGCTTCCTCTCCAATAGCCATAATTTTATTTGTATCTCTATTAATTGCTACAACGGAAGGCTCTTTTAAAACAACGCCTTTGCCCTTGACATAAACAAGAATACTCGCAGTACCTAAATCAATTCCAATATCTGTAGTTGCCATAAACAACAATCTCCTTTCTCTATTCCATTCCTATTTCATTTTTCATTGCTATTTCATTACTTTCATGATTATCATGAGTTTCATTACTTTTCTATTCACGCCGTCAGCTTCCTGACAGATGACATTCTTCTCTCATTTTATGACAAATAGTCATATTCTTCTATATTATAAACGAAAGCGACAGGATTTCAAATATTTTTTTCTTAACTTTTTATGAAGAAAAGGTCAGAAAACGCCTTAAAATCGGGCTTTCTGGATATTCTTCCATCCCGCGCCCATTGCGTGCGTCACCAGCTTTGTGCAAAATGCATACTATAGTCTATAGTTACAACGATTTTTTATAAGGAGGTCACATGAATCCGGTGCTCTCCCTTTCTCAGATTTCTTACAAATATCATACCCTGCAAGGAGAAACCGAGGCTCTCAGAGAGATTTCCTTTACTTTAAACCAGGGCGAATTTCTTGCTGTTGTCGGGCCGAGCGGCTGTGGAAAATCCACCCTTCTTCACCTTATCGCCAGCCTTCTTTCTCCTTCTTCCGGTACCATCCTTATGAATAAAATGCCTCTTTCCAAATCCAAAACCCAGATTGGTTACATGCTGCAAAAGGACCACCTTTTGGAGCATCGAACTATTTATAAAAATATTCTCCTCGGATTAGAAATACAGAAAAAATTGGCAGTTCCCCATCTTCTTACTGTCGAAACAATGCTGAAAGAATATGGCCTCTCTGACTTTCGTGATGCTTATCCAAGGCAGCTATCCGGCGGCATGCGCCAGCGGGCAGCTCTCATCCGCACTCTGGCTCTTTCTCCCGATTTGCTTCTCCTCGACGAACCATTCAGCGCACTGGATTATCAGACACGTCTAAAAGTGTCCAACGATATTGGGGGCATCTTAAAAAAGAAACATATGACAGCGATTCTCGTAACTCACGACTTATCAGAAGCGGTCAGCATGGCAGACCGGATTCTGATTTTATCAAAGCGGCCGGGAACCGTGAAAAAAATTGTACCCATTCATTTTGCCAAAACGCCCGCTTCTCCGGAAGAAGCACGCAGCATGCCGGAATTTACAGACTATTTTAATCTAATTTGGAAGGAGGTAAAACATGAAGCATAATCCTCGTGCCGCCTATCTCGCTCTTCAATCCTGTTCCGTCCCTTCTTCATTGGAACCGGATCATTTATCACAGGAACAGCTCGCATATCTAAAGACAATAAAGCATTTTCAATGGAAAGTCCGCTTTCTTCAAATAACCGGATTTCTTCTTTTTCTTGCGCTTTGGCAGTTTCTTTCGATGACAGAAGCCATCAATCCTTTTATTTTCAGCAGTCCCAGCCGTATTTTTTCTGCCTTCTGGTCAATGCTGACCGACAAAAGCCTCTTTCCCCACATCGGAATGACCCTGTTCGAAACATTTTTAAGTTTCTTCCTTGTGCTTACCATCAGTATTACCGGTGCCATCCTTTTATGGTGGAACAACACAATCTCAGCTGTAGCAGAGCCTTATCTGGTCGTCTTAAACAGCCTTCCAAAATCAGCCCTTGCTCCTTTACTTCTAGTCTGGTTTGGTGCAACCGTACAAATGATCCTGATTACTGCCATCTCTGTCGTTATTTTTGGAAGCATCCTTACCATCTATACGGGATTTAAAGAAACAGATCCAGACAAAATGATGCTCATCGAAACCCTCCACGGGAACAAATGGCACACTCTTCGATATGTGGTCATTCCGGAAAGCATTCCTCTTCTTTTTGGAGTGATGAAATCTAACATCGGACTCTGTCTGGTCGGGGTGATCATTGCTGAGTTTATGGGAGCGCGGATGGGACTTGGGTATCTGATTATTTACTCGTCTCAGGTATTCCCCTGAGGAAACAAAAAGATACAATGTATATCGTCTTATAAACGCAACAAGGACACGATTACTCGTGTCCTTGACCTTTTATATGCTTTATTATAACACACTTGTATTCTAAATGTTCAAAAGCTTTGCAACAAAAAACAGCCAACAACTCTCATCCGAATTGTTAGCTGTTAATCCAACACCTCCCAGGCCCCTTTGCCTCCGGCACCATTGAATCTTATTCTATTTTCTTTCTTCAATTTACGTATCCTATAGTGAATTGTGCCAAGCGGAACCCCAAGCTCATCAGCGATTTCTTTTGCTGTTGTATTGGGAGATTTCTTCATTATATCTACAATCTGTTCTCTGTCATCTTTTTTTTGCTTTCGATAATCAAACAGATGTCCATATTCAACCTTGATGATATTTGCAGCATCTTTAGGGACAATATCGCTATCATTGATGCCGAGAAGATCACTATAGGAAAAATGCAATTCCATATATTCAGGAAAGATGACTATTTTCTCTACTTCTTCGAGCATACCTGCAACAGATGCCTTTTCGATGGCATTTCCTTCTCGTAATTTTGCTTCAATATAGGCAAGTCGTTTTTCCAAAACATTGCCTTCAGCTTTTTTACTTTGAAACTCCTGAAGTCTGTTTTCTATGAAATTCATCTCTTCTTCAAATTGAGTTTGTTTCATCCTGTATACATCATCAGAAATGATACCTTCAAGCAACTTATCAACCAGCAGCCTATGCTGTTCCATCACTTTTTGCTTCTTCCTAAGTTCCTTATCAATATCAGGCTGTATGTCCTGTTCTTTTAGAACTCTTTTCAAGATGCTGACCATATCTTGAATGATCTTCTCTTTATCTGGAAAATATCGTTCTTTACAAATTCGCTCCAAAAGTCTTTCTAGTACCTTTTCATTTAAATGGACATTATCACATCCCCGAACTTCTTCAAGACCGACCTTTCTCAACTGCGGCCGTTCATATTGACCTGGGTTTCTTCCTGTTTCTATATAAGTTTTGCATTTCCATTCATAGATAGGTGTATGGTCTTTATATCGTTGGCGAGTCTGCCTATAATACGGTTCACCACACAGACCACAGAATATTTTACTGCTGACTAAATATCTTCCTGGCTTTTTTCCTATTGTTTCATTAGAACCGTTTTTCTTCAGCATTTTTCTTCTTGTAATCTGATCATTGGCAGCTTGCCACAGTTCTTTTGAAACAATGGCAGGGACCTTATTTTCACAAACAATCTGCTCCTCTTTTGGAACCCGAATTGTTTGTTTTGCCTCAAAATCATAATGTCTTTGATTCATAACCACAGTTCCACAATTTAGAGGGCTTCGTATAATTTTAAGAATAGCTGATTCCGTAAAAGGCTTGCCTCTTCTATTTACTACACCTTCATTCTTTAGAATAGAAGCAATCGTACGAGATCCGTATCCTGCAGCACATAGTTCATACATTTTTTTCTTAACACGTGCTTCTTCCTCCACAAGAACGACGCTCTTATCCGGAAGCTTTTTAAATCCATATGTATTATTAGTGAGTATTATATTGCCTGAATTTTTCTGTCGATTGCGATGAGCATTGTTTATCTTCTTACTAAGTTCACGGGAATACTCCTCAGCAAGAATAGCCTTGATGCCTGTAATCAATGCATCATCTGGCGTGTAGTACTTATTATCCAGATACATATAGAGTTTCTTCTGTTCTCCGGAAAGAAGTTCAACAAAACGATACCATTCTCCGACATTTCTCATAAGTCTGTCTTGGCTCTTAATTACAATAACATCAAACTTGTCTTTGGAAAGATCATCAATCAGCCGATTGTATTCTGTTCTTCCTTTGGTTGTTGTTCCACTGCGACTTTCTACATAGGAATCTACAAGATGCCAGCCGTTATGGCGGACGCAGTTTTCTGCCTCCGCCTTCTGCTGTACAAGCGCATCACGCTGGCTTTCTTCCTCTGTAGAACAACGACAGTAGATGACCGCACGCGTCATAGATTATTTGCTGCCTTGATCATTTCTGCAGCTTTCATTTTTTCTTCTGGAGTAATTAGACTTTCCTTCATAAGAAGATTCGTAAGTTCAAGCATAATTTGTTTGTCACGCATCTTTCTTTCCTCCTTAGTTACATAATTGGCAGGATAGCTTTTCATGAACACCTACGATTCTTTTTTTCTATCCTATGACTTTCATTTCTCTTCTATTCGAATCTCCCCTCCCATACAGAAGCGGGAGATGAATATAAACTCTTTTTCCCATTTTCCACCTCATTCATTCTGAATTCTGCAAACAATCGGTACTTCTACAGCCATATCATTATGATTGATATAGTACTTTCCTTTTAATACTGCCTGACCTACCGCCAAACGACTTAAAAGAAGCTTCCATTCATATGCTTTGGCCGAATCAATCATTTTGCTCCAAAAAGCCAAATCCTCTGAAGTCGGTCTAAAAATCAAAACGGATCCTACTTGAAAAAGGGTACGCACCTCTTCCTTACTATAACAACTGACAAACTGAGTAGATAATAGGAGTTCCAGACCAAATCTTCTTCCTTCACGCAGCATGTTAGTTAATGCGCTTCCAGGTGCCAAGGAAAGAAATTGAAATTCATCCAACACGAGCAATTCATAGCAAGGAGTCTTTTCGTTATGCTGAATTTCTTTCCAAAGCATTTCAAGAAGAAATGTTGTTGTAAATCTTCTCTCCATTTCAGAAAGGCGATTAATCTGAATGATCTGAACAGGTTTCCCCTGTATTTCTTCTTTAACAAAACCGAGAGAGAAATCCCTCAAATTCTCGTAAGGATAAAAGCGCGATAATAAGCGAGCAATATTATCGATATTTTCTTTGCTTTCGCCATCATACTCTGCCTGTTCAAAAAGTTCCTCCAAGTCTCGTACCAGCTGTGAGAAATACAGACTATCACGATTTTTCATGTGTTGCTCTACTGCTCTTATTAGCCACTTTCTCTGATAGTAACTATCGATACCAGTGGTTTTTAATAATGCATCTGTCACATCTTTACAAAAAGCTGTCTTTGTAGAATAACGTAACTTAACAGTAACTACATTTGCCCCTGTATCTAGATAATCAATTTCATTCAGATACTGAAAGTTGCTTTTTCCCAACTCTTTTTTAGTATAGCTTCCTGAATAGTCAACAATACGGATATACTTTCCTTGTTTTACCGCTTCTTCTATGAAACGATTCACGCCGTATGTCTTTCCATAGCCAGAACCGCCTACAAGTAACTTGCTATAATTAGGGATTCCAGCAAGTTTAATAAAATTTCCTTCTTTATCAATTAACATTCATTACTACCTCCATTTAATAATGTAATTAAGTCTGTATATCCAATACGATTAAAAGCGTTTCTTTGAAATTTATAGTACTCTTTACGTACCTTATTAATTTGAAGCCTTGACGTATAACCGCCATATTCACTGGCCAATAAAGCACCTGCTTCTTTGGCACCCAAAAGCAGTCTTTCTTTTTGCCCCAGGCCAACATATGTTTCTACTATTTCTGAGAACTTCTCCGGAAGAATCCAGATATATTCTTCATCATAGAGAAAAGCTTCGCATCCATCAGCGTTCTCTTTAGGAACAGCTTTGACTAATCTACTCGCCATACGCAGCGCACTTGCGATTGTATCTACAGCATCTTCCAGATAACACTCATCTTCCTGCCACAGAAAAGATGGATCAAGTCCCTCCGGCAGATTCAAGACAGAAGTTATCGATGTCCCAAAACTGTTCCAGAATTCTTCCACCAGTGCCAGCAGAACTTTCCAAAGCCTCTCTGTTCTTGTTACAGCCCTATACTCAGCAGTAATAATTTTTTGAACATCTTTCCAGTGCTCTTCCACGTATTTAATAAACAGTGCAAAAGTAGCCTGAATCCCGTCCCACACAGGTGTATCCAACAAGTTACTTGTTTCAAAGAAGTCCTTATCTATAAAGACATTACGCACTCCTTTCTCTGCAATTCTTTCGTTAGAAAAGAGAACCACCACAGCTTTAAATGGAGTTTCACCGTAATTAAGTCCGGAACGGTTCATAGCCTTTTTAGCAAATACACGAAGGTTATTTGATATTTTTTTACTTTTATAAGCAGACATTTCTTTGTAACGAAGTCCAGCTACCACTACGACTTCATCTTTGCATGATTCGATCAAGTTTTTATTATTCTTATCAGATCCATCTAAGTTCATCGCATACAACTCATTTCTGTTGAACACTTGAAGATAATACAAAATTTCTCTGATATCCTGCTCCTCATTCATAAGAATCAGATTAGTCACAAATGGTTCATATATATTTTTCTCCTGTAGAACAGAAAATAAAATTCCTCCTAAAGGAATCAAAGCAAACACCAGACGTAATTTGGGGTCATGGATTCTTTGCAATAAAACAGCATAATCAGTAATCCTTGCACGGTTGGCTGCTTCTTTATTAAAATATTTGTTTAGAATAGGCAACGTCAACTTCGGTCTAACTGCATCTAAGTAGCACCTTGTTTCATAACAATTAAACTTTCCATCTTCCCAACCTGCATGCCCAGACATAAAAATGATTTTTTCGCTTTCATGAATTTTCTTATTAACATAGTCATTCAATGCTTTAACAGCCCAGGTCTTCGTAATCTGCGGATTAAATCTTACACCTATTTGAATTAACGCATTGTAGACCTTATCTCCTTTAATCTCTGAACTATGCAAAAAAACACAGTTCTTCTCAATTTCAATTACTACTAAAGAATATTTCCCGTCTGCTATGTCTATAATCGTAACAATCAGTTCCCCCTGACTATTTGCGAAATATCGCATTTCCTCAGGTGGACCGTAATCATAGATTTTTTTGTAAATCATTGCTTTGTTTTCATCCGAGGCTAATACTGCATCAATAGGACGGCGACGCAGCTTATATGTATTCTGAAGAGCTTTATCTACCTGTATACTCAAAGATGCCATTTGCTGTCCAAGAGTACATTGCCCTTGTACAACAGTTTCTATTGTTGGACCATATAAGGTTCCATAATATGTAGATTGTCCTACTGATGGTACAGGTGGATAATTATTCAACGTTTTATATTCGTTTGATTGCGTTTCTTTCTTGTATGTATCGTTTTGTTGTCCAGCTCTTACAGCCGGTATCCCTTTGTTGTTCACAGCTTTCCCCTTTCATTTTGTGAAAATGGTGGTCTATAAAAATTTCAGACCTTCTAAGCATGTTTTATTTCTAAAACAGCCTATTTTCAAAAGATATTTTTTTCGACCACCATTTTCGTTTAATCTATCGATTCTTTTATGACAGTGTGCCTTCTTTTATATGACAAGCAATACCATTGACTCGACAGTATTCCAGAACGTAATTAGCTGCTTCATTGTAGAATTCTTTATGATATGGATAGGTTGAAATCTCTTTTGAGTAATTCCATCGACCAAATACAATCTTGTCGACAAACTTTATAGCTTCCAACAGTTCATGCAAATTCTGGGAATGTACATTCGGCGTTGGATACGGCTCTATGCTAACCCAGGTCATACACCCTGCGTCATGAAGAGCTTTTAGGGAAGCCAATCTTTCTGCTACAGGTGCAGCCCCAGGTTCTACTTGCTTTCTAAATTCTTCATCAAGAGAAATCAATGTGATACCATAAATATTTTCTCGTGACAAGGATGCCAGTTGTCCAACCGGCAGAACGCCTTTAGTAAGGATGGAACATTTAATACCCGCATTGTTAAGCATTGCTATAGCGTCTATCGTCATCTCAGTAATCTCAGGATATCCACCATATGGAAATGGATCCGTTGCAAAACAGAGCTGAACCGTATCAATCTTATTCTTCAAACGAGGAATTTCTCTTTCAAGAAGACTTAACGTGTTGATAACCAGACGTGGTTTCGCCCATTCATATCTGCTATGTACTTTACCGATTCTGCGCTTCAGCATATACGCATAACAATAACTGCAGTTATGAGGGCAGCATTCAATATGATTCATACAATAATCCCCATATTCAACGCTTGTCGGGTATAACATGCTCTTTCTAGTAATATAATCTATAGTCTTATTCATTAGTCTTTCCTCCAATACTGATTTAAATAAATATGTAGTTATCAAGGTTCTTTTCTATTTCAGCCTGAAGCTGTCTTAAGAACAGCTTCAAGCTGAATGTGCCAAGTCAACAGTTTCAAGTAGTTGCTCCGAAGAGCAACCATTTTAGAATTCAAGATAATCTGAGACAATTACCTCTTCTTCCTCATAGTCCTCATAGATGTCAGTCTCGATAATTTCAAAACCACCATCTACACTGATTTTGCTACATAATCTACTTCCATCTTCATCAACTTCAGTAATGTAACACACACGGTCAACCGCACTCTGATCCACGATGCGAAAAACAAGATAGAATTTGAGTACATCGCTGTGTTTGCTGTTATGAATACAAATTCTAATGATAGCGATTCCCAAGTCGTCATCCATGGTGTGATCAATAGTGAAGTCATCGGGATTGAATGGTGAAGTAAATCCCATTCTATTAAAGTAAGCTCCAAGCAATCCACTCAAATACTCATTGTCATGGAAAACCAACGTCTCAAATACAGTGTCCTCTTTTGTTTGTTCATAAATTGTTTCTGGGAATATCCCTTTGAAAAATGATGCTGTGATTTCTTTCATACATATCCTCCTTTTATTTATGTGTCTTTGCATGTAAACGTCATTTCTGCGTCAACACTCTTTAACAACTAATTTATTTATATACCTATTTCTAAGCCATTTTTATCGTTCACAGCCCCACTTTTTGAAAATATAAAAAAGGACTGCCTAAACAGTCCTTTAACTTTTAAATTTGATTCAATTTTTCTATCAATGCTTTCTGCAGAAAACAATACCATCGCCCTCTTTTGTTGGTAGGACGTCCACTTTTGCCTGTAATACTCGATATTTCACTTTGAATTTTAGCGAAAACTTCATTATTTATGAAAAATTCATTCCAGCCTGCTGCTTTCCTTAATTCTATTACTCGATGTCTTATACTTTCCTTCACCTCAATTTCATATTCCAAAAGTTTTCTTCTACTCGCTTTTAACTTATCATACTCATAATTTACCGTATTTCCTGTTTCGAGAATTTCGGATATTTTTCTGTTCAGACATCCAAACTCACTGATTTTGAATTTGTCTTTGCACATACACTCGAATTTCTCTTTTTTGTATTTTAGTACTTCTGTCTCCACCTCTTTTAACGTTTTGGAATCTAAATATTTTTCCTTATTATTAAATACTTCGCTCAAGACATCTTGCAAATAACTACACTGCGAATATGCCTCATTAGAATAGATACAATTTATTACTCTTATAACCAAATCTTGTTGTAATTGCTGTTCTTTCCATTCCATAAATCCAGGAAAAACCGATGTAAAATATCCGATTTTTGAAAACTTCATAAACATCTCTATTGGACATTCCTTTAATGCATCAATAATCCAATGAATACATTCTTTTGCTGGTTCACTATTTTTTGCTGTGAACTTCCAATATCCGCATTTATCATTTGTTTTTTTTACAATTTCAAATAATTTCCTTATCAATATTTCTGTACATGATCCGTATATTCCTATATATCGTGCCACTTGCTCCATTAATAAATCTATTTGTTCTCTATAATTCTGATAGTTATCCTTGTAAATGCAAATTCCATCAAGACCATCTAGTACCGCCACGCAAACATTAAAACCTACCAGCGAAACGTACTGTTCTAAAGCATTGGTTGATTGTAATTCGATACATGTTTCTGCCCCTTTTAAAACATATGGAAAACAAAAATTTTTTGACATGCAATCTTTATTATTTCCCACTTCGATATTTATTCCTTCTTCATCCGTAACAGCTTTAACATCTTCCTTTGTATCGTTATATACTCCCGAAAAATATCCAACTTGGTATAAAGACAATTCTTGTATTATAGGAGAAAACAATGTTTCAACTAAAACATGTTTCAAACATTCTCTAGCAGCAGTTTTTGAATGGATCTTTGAATAATCTATCGTTCGTGGTAAATTATCTTTCATCTGCAGATTTAGCCAATTGATTATTACGCTATAGTCTTGATATATCATTGAAAGAGATCTACACATAGCCAAGCAATACCTGTTTTCCATAGAACAAATTTCTCTTTCTAATAAGCTATCACATAACAGTAAATCTTCTCCAGTATACACCCCTTTACGTTCCATATTTAAGATAATATACAACGTAAGCAAACACACACAACTTTCCTTATTATGTAGAATATATCCATCTATTGCTTTAATCAGTTTCTCAGGATTTCCCAACTCACCTTTCTCTGTAAAATATTCTTCTAATATTCCTTTTAGGTCTTTATAGGTAGTTTTAATTTCAGGATATAGTATAAATAAATCACTTTCACATAACTGACATAATAACGGAGATGAGAATGCATTATAGAATGTATTTTTCTTATTCTCTTCTAATTTGGCATCTTCAAGTAATTTATTGATTTTCAAAACAGTCTCTTTTATCTTCTGAATTGCTTCCTCATTCATATTAATTTCTTCGTCAGGTACCGTTATTGAAACAGCCGCTCGTAAACCGTCTATCATTGAAGAATAACCTATTTGCATATATATATGGTTATATTTTTCGAAAAATTTGCGTATATATTTATGTCTTGCTTTTTCCTCAGCTTTTTCATCTGTAATAAAGTTACGATAGTTATCCTCTCTTTCTAAAGGAATGTTCGCTCCTCCCGTGTACCTTTTCTTGCGCTGTGCATTTAAATGCTGTTTATAACTTTCGATTTCCTCCGATAGTTTTTCCTTACATTCCTGTTCCCATATATTTATTAAACTCGCATAATGTTTTAATATTATTTGCAACTCGTCAAACTTTTCTGTTTTGCAGAATTCTTCACATTTGAGGAGCAACATTTGTGTATCTTTATATCGTTCAAATAACCATTGTCGGTAATCTTTTTCATTGGCTCTTAATATATCTTGATGATATATCTCAAGCAACGCATGCATTATTTCTTTTAGGTTATTTAATCTATACAGACCTGCATTATTCATAGTGATTCGTTCCTTAATTTTGTATGTGGCTATTATCTATGATTAACAACCGATTATGACCATTATAGTTTTATATACATATACGCAGTCGCCGTTAAACACACATTAATAATTTATAGCACCATCTATGGTATTTCTTCTATATAAAGTGTCATATAAGAATCTCCTATTAATATCCACAAACATATCGCATTTTTTCGACAAAAGCACTTCTTGTCCCCACGTCTCCATTTTTCAATCTTAGTAAATAGTCCTCAAAAAAGTATCTCTGCAATGCTTTTGACAAACTCCTTACATTCACTTGTATTCCCACTTTATCTTCTCTATATATGTACTCAACCGTTTCCACAGACTCACACGTCAACATGCTACACCCCTTCGTTTGAGCTGAGTGTAGTATGCCGCATCTTATTTGGTAATAAAACAAGGAGGCAAGATCTGTATTTTCATTAATTGCATTTTGGTTCATAAATATTTCTGGAAATTTCAGTCTTAAAAAATTAGTATAATGCCTTCCGACACCACTATCTTCTGTAATTGGATTCCATTCACTTGAACTCTCCAATCCATATTCAAATTGATAAAATGTATCTATTAACAAACAATTTAAAGCCATAATTGCAAACCCGTTTTTCTCTATTTTTCTGTTTGAATTTGCTCGACAACTAAAATCTATCGACAAATAATTAATTGTAGAAAAATATCTTTCCCTAAATCGTGCCTCTATCATTTTAAGTGCGCTTTCCCATTTTTCTTCACTACTGTTGAGTTCCAGTCCCAAATTAATATATTCCTGCGCAGAATATTCCAAAGAAATCATTGCTTCTCCATTTACTCCCATACTTTTTCCTCCAACTCCATTTCTAAATATACTTATCGATATTCTTTTGTATAAATATATTTTTCCTCTTCTATCAATTCCGCATACTTCTACATACTACACTTTGTATTTTCTTTTAACATGATTATATCAATTTCTTTCTTATTTTCCCATAATGATTTGACCCGAGACTAAAAAATCTCGGGTCTTTAATAAGTGATATTCTATTTATGTTTAATTTTTAGCGTTTATAGTAAGTGTGACCAGCAAAATCATCCGTAAACGAACATTCATCCGGCTTCCAAGTACAATGGTTGCCATCAACTACAAATGTATTATCATCATATAAATCAAAGCAATGGATTTCTACTCCACCAAAGACAAAATATTTAATAATTTGATATCTCCCATCTGCAAGTTTTTCTATTACTGCTCGAGTATTACTGTTCTCCAAATAATAGAATCCTTCCAGGCAATTCCTTTCCTCACCATATTGCGGCTTATCTGCTAACGAAATCTCGTTATTTTCAACATACATAGTCATATTCGTCAAGTATGTATTTGCATTTTCAGGGAAAGTGAAACAGATCCATGTTGATATTTCCGCTTCTGCCGCGAGTTCTACATAATCATAATCGCAATATCCTTCTTGAAGCAAACCATTATTATTTATAGAAAAGTAATTTGGAGTATTAAAAGTCAATGTTGTTCCGCTACAATTGTATACACTGCATAATACCTTTACCCAAAGATACCCTCCTGATCTTTCTGTATATGCAAACCACGGATGCACCTTTAAATCAGTTCCAACCACCGTATCTGTCACATAATAGCTCCCAACAAATGTTTCCTCTTCAATCATCTCATCAACTGGATAGTATGTCCGTTCTTCCTCTGCAAATAAAACTATCAAATAATTTCCATCTTCAGGATAATACTTTATTACCGCCTCTTCCGCCTCATCATTATATACATATTCTCCTTCTTTTCCTCTAACATATGAATTCGGCGAACAATAGCATATTCCCATACCATTAACATAGAATGCAAGTACGTCTTCATCGTCCCATCCTATTTCTAAAGTGTCTCCTGTTTCTGGTTGAGTAAAATATGTATAGGTTTTATACCACTCCTCCGTAAAACCACTATCTTGATTCGTATTCTTATAATCATCTTTATTTTCTGAATCGTCCTCGTACAAATGCTCATCTTGTACTTTATCAGAAAGATTAGTTTCAACATTGCTGACCATGAAACCAAAAGCAATTATCACAAATGCAATTCCCGCAATACGCAGTATTGCTTTCTTTCTGCATCGTTTAAATAACGACAGAATAATCAGAACACCGCCTAATAAATGCAATGTACTCGCAATTACATTACCATCGCCAAAAGAAGCTAATGCAAAAACAATAGCTGCGACCGGAAGTAAATACATAGCTATCTTTAAACGTTCTTCTAACATTGTTCTAATGAAACTTTTTGATTTTTGTTTCGATTGATTTGCAGCATCGTCTTTTTGTTCAATTACAGTTTTAACTTCAACAAAATCCATCTCCTCATTTTTATCATCCTCTATCCGGACTACTTTTGTTCCACATTCAGAACAAAATTTTGAATTTTCTACAAGCTTTGCCCCACACTGGGAACAAAAAAACGTCTTACCCATACTTCTTCCTCCCTAAGATCAAGCAGTCTTTTCTAATTTCATTATACCACTCGTCATTCCTTTTTCAAACCTTTTAGGTTTGTTTTTATTTATTCATAAACCTCTTTATGCGTTTTTTATTAATCCAAACCTAATTAAACTGTAATTAGGAGGACAATTCATATGGACAATAATTATTTAATCGCTATCGGCAAAAGATTATCCCAAATTCGCAAATCACAAAAAATGACACAGGAAGTTCTTTCCGAGAAATTAAACATCTCTGCCAAACATGTATCTCATGTTGAAAGGGGTATTTCCTCATATTCATTAAAAAATCTCATAGACTTTTGTGAAATTTTTAATTGCAGTTTAGATTATATCCTTTTAGGAAAACCAAACCAAAATGTGCTCAACAAACTTCCATCAGAAATTATTGAATTACTATATACAGGAAGTGCTAAAGAACTTGAACAGTTAAATCGATATTTACAATTTTATATCGAGCTATCAAAAAAGCAGGATTGATTTCTTTAATTAAATCATCCTGCTTTTTAATATTGTTTTAAAAGGCTTTGGAAAGAACTTTCTTTTCCATATCGAACTGGCAATAATAGATAGGCATCTTATATACATTGCGTAATTCTATCAAATAATTCTCATCTGCTTTTTCTAATTTATTTACAGTAACAATAATTAATTTGTCAGCTTTTTCCTTTCCTGAATAATGATTGTATTCTAACAACTGGCCTATGGCTTCTCTAATAGCCATTTTGACAGTTTTTGCCGTCTTAAGTTCAAAGAAAATCTTCTGCCCTTGCTGATTCATGCACTGAATATCAATATAATTTTCTTCCGTTTTAATATTCTTATATCCATTTACCATCAGATACTTTACCATTTCATTTGACAATTCATTATGCTGAAACTTCATGATGTACTCCGATGGTTTAACAACTACACTCCCACTCTTTTTGGCAGTATTGGCAGCTTTTTCATATTCTTTATAACCTGGTAGTGTCTTAACATATTTCTCATTGATTTCTTTATCTGCAAGAGGAATGCCCGCTTCTGGATGAGCAAGCAGATATTCGTCAATCCATACTTTTTCATTTACGATAAAATCCTGCAATGTCTGAAGATAATTTTCTTCTTTATTATAGAAATACCTCCATTTATTTACCTTCGCTTCATCAAAATGCTTATCTGTTTTACTTTCGATTACCTCTATGATTTGTTTCATGTACGGTACTAAATTATCATTATCCCTACAGGAAAGATCTATATAAGAACTACCATCTGCATAACATCCCCAGCTAATATTGTAAATTATTTCTTTACTGTCGCTACTATTCCAGAATGAAAGTACTAAATAATTTTCATTGCCTCTAAAATACATGCCTTTGTTTAGTCTATTCTTATTATTTATTTTTCTTGGTACAAAATAAAAATCTTTGTGATTTGCCTGCCAACGTAGCAAGAAATCCAAACAATTGTTGTGAATTTCAAATATATTATTCTTCATCGTACATTACTCCATAATCAAATTAAAATATCCTGTCCATATTTGCAGAATCTATATAAAATGCAACTCTATGGATATTGTTATTGTACCATTTACCCATTGCTTACTCAAGTTCTATCATAACCTCTACCTTTAGGGAAACTCCTATATTAAATCGTTTCAGGCTCCCTAAAGGTATTTTTTTATTTTAGGCAAATATATCAAAACAGGACGACCTTTAGCGTGATTCTTGCTGCTTAACAAGCCGGTAAAAACTTGAACTGGATATACCCAGTTCCGAGATTGCATATTTTGCTGTTATCTCATTCCTTTTCCATCGCATATATACATCCTGAAATTTATCAGGTACTTGAAGCTTCGGTCTTCCAAGATGCTTACCTTTCGCTTTTGCTGCCTCAATTCCTTCTCGCTGGCGTCTTCTAATTGTAAGCCTCTCTTGTTCCGCAATGCTTGATAAAATTTCTATCATCAGGTTATTGATAAGTTCAAGCAGCCATTCCTGTCCATCAGGTACTTCAACAAGCGATGTAGGTAGATCTAAAATCTTAAGTCGCACATTATTATCACCGAACCACTGCAGTTCTTTTTTGATATCATCCTTATTTCTGCTCAGTCTGTCTAATGAAGTGATTATCAAGGTATCTCTTGAACGTAAGCCCAATGCCCCTTTTAGTGCTGAATATGCGGGTCTGTTTAGATCTTTTCCACTGACCTTATCCATTAAGATGTTTTCTATAGGGACATACTTTTTTAATTGTTCTATCTGTCGGTCCAAATGTTGTTCTTTACTGCTTACTCTTGCATATCCGAAAACTCTACCTTCCATTTTTTACTTTTAGAAGCTTTTTTACATCATCTGCAAATAACATGCTTCTTAAATCTCCTTTCTGCAAAAAAGAAAGCCTGTAGACGGACAAATCTACAGGCAGTCTATTATTCTGCAATCACTACTTCTCCTTTATCTGCTTCATATTTGTAGAGATTATCACTCAGTTTATCCTCAATACTTACAACTTCACGGTTCGCAGTTCTAATGACAGACTTTAATCCCTCAACATCAGTTTCATCGGTACCATAATCGCATAAAAGCAAGACTTCATGAAGACTGCTAGGCGCTATGAACACATCGACCCCACCGTTTTTATCAGAAAATTCTTTAAGTAAGTCATTCCTTAGCATAGCAACACTCCCGTTCAGTGTCTCTTTATTTGTAAAGACATGGAAGTCATACATTCCTTCATCCATTTCCATTCCTAACATTTCAGAAAGACTTATGCATTTAAAATGTTCCTGTCTCAAATTGTGATAGGCAGCATTGAAGACATCTTGCTTCGTCACATTCCAGATATTAAGGCAGCTATCGTCTACTCGCATAGACGTTACTCCGTCCTCTGTCTGTGCAACGACCAAACGAGGAACCACTGCCAGATCTAAAAATCTTTCGTATAAGCATGTATTTAAAATTTCGCTGTTATTTTTGAAATTAATAAGCTGCAGGCGGATGTCTTTCTTTCTCTCTTCCCAGGTTCCGAAAATGTTATGTGGCATAAAATCATCCCTGTTCCGTGTCTTCATGATTTCTACGATTTCCTGTAATATTTCCTCAACAGACATCCCAAGATAATTATACTTCGTGTAATATCGCTCGAGATAAATCGTAGGCGAGATCATGTCACCACCGTCTTCGTTCTTTTCCCAGACAAATAAACCGTCCAGTTTTACCCCGTTTGTTTTTAACACCTGGCGCAGCTCCACCGTAACGTCCTGTCCCGCATATTCTTCTTTTAATAACTTCAAAACTTCTTCTTTAAACTGTTCATATGTCATATTTCTTCTCCTTTATGCTGCTTCTGTATAACTCATTTCATTTACAACTTCATTCATATTAACGGAAATCTTCGTCTTAATCGTTTCATCAGTCGCTAACGCCCTTTGGAATTCTGTCTTAATCGGGGCATAACGAAGAGCTTGCTTGATCACGGTCTTGCATGCCATGGACTCATAATTTGACTTCCACGGGGAATAGCTACTTCCACTTGCTTTCGAATAGGTCGCTGCATATAGATCCATTTCCGCTTTACTCATGACAGAAAATCCGAATCCGCCATTTACGGTCTTGAAAAGACCGTAGAAAAATACTGGCTCTCCTCTGTCTGTTGCTGCCGGTCTGTGTACCAGTTTAGGATTCAATCCATACTCATAAAAGAATTCGTCCTCCGAATACACGGTATGCGCCTGTATCGTCTGCATCTGTCCGTTTCGATAGGCAAGATCAATCAGCCCTTTGTACCCCAATACGAACTGGCATTCGAATACCCCTTTGTTTTTGTACGGAATTAGAAAACACTGATTCAGCGGACTGTTCACCTCCATTCCCAACTGAGCAGCATTGAGCAATGCACCAATGAATGACATAGGTGTGCACTGCTGTAACTGCGGATTATTATTCAAAGCGGAAAGTGCGATTCTTGTAAACCGCTCCGGTGTCAGAACATTAGGAAGTGCTTTCTTCAGTTCCGGACCAAGAGCTTTAACTATATCCGGAATGGACATATCTTTATTCAATCTTACAGGAGCATCTGTCGCTGTTCCTTCCCGTGTGCCAGATGCCTGCATTGCCAGTTCTTGTTTCAGATTCATATCCTGCATTTATTATACCTCCCAAATAAATTAAACCGGCAACAGATGCTGCCGGCTCCACTATAATTTTTATGCTGCATTTATATTTACCTTTACTTTCTTTACTGTAAAACGTTTCCCCTGCACTTCCTTTAAATATTTCTCATATATCTCAGGTTCTTCTTCTTTCAGTTTACCTGTATCGATACGTTGAGAAACCGTACTGATCCAAGAAATATTATAAGGACCAGCCGTGCCATAGACCGAATCAGCCTGTCCCAACTGGAGCTGTATTTTTTGCTCAATAACGGCCTTCTCCTTCTCAAGTTTATCTATAAGCTCCCTGATTTCATCTCTACGTTTTAAATCACTTTCGACACCGAATAACTGGACTTTATTTTCCTTTTTGCAATTAAAATACTGACTCTTAAGCATCTCGGAATAATTTTCGCTGCCGTCCGGTTCAGGTACATTTCCACCCAATACATTATGCTCCCAGAATCGTTCTTCTATCGTTATCAGATGATCGATCAGCTCCTGATCCCGTTCTATTTTTCGGATCACAAAGCCTGTCCCAAAGATCAGTGCTGCAATATACCAGCAGTCATAATCCGAAACTGCCAAATAATGCAATGTCTGTAATATATAGTGAGTTGGCGTCCTTCCATCTTTCCATTTATCGGCGGAGAATGGTGATACTGTCTTACATTCTACTCCCGCTTTCTGTCCGACTATCAGACGGTCAAAATCCGCAAGCAATACAGGGTGTTCCTCATTATAGTAGATAGCGTTTGCACGTCTCAATTTGAAACCAGTTTCTTCTTCAAATCGTTTCGCGACATACTCCTCCAGATCACGCCCCTGTCTCATGGCTTCGTTATCCTCTTCTTTAATAGCATCTGTGGTCTTATCTAGAAAGACATCATATGCACTGCGGTAAGGATTCATGTTGACAATACAACTGCAGTCTGTTCCCGTCAGACCTGTTTTACGTTTTCGTAACCAATCCTGTTTCGATGTGCCGACCGTACTCATCAATCTTTTCATGCCGCCTTTACCTCCTTCTGTCTGATAACCTCCCGTATAGTCCGCTTCAAAAAGTCGCTCAGTTCAGCATATTGGGAATCCTCAACTTTTAACCAGTATTCATAAAAACAAGCCAGAAGATCCGGATAGAACAGCAGGTCCTTCATCACCTCTGCCTCCAGCTTCTGGCTCATTTCAATCAGCATCTCATATATATTTATTACCGTATCGATCTTGTAAGCGCTCCCGAAGATTTCTTCCTTCGAACTTTTTAACTGTTCTTCCTTGAACTGTACACACTCTCTGTATAACTTGCAACAGAACAGCGCCTGTATCTCTTCACTATTCATTGACAGATTCCTCCCTCTTTCATCAACTCTCCCAGTACACTATGATACCCTTCATTGTTAACTATCAAATGGTCATCCATCCTGATTCCCAACAGTTCCCCTGCTTTATATAACATTTTAGTCACCTTTCTATCTGCTAGACTCGATCTAATTGGACCTAAGCTGGTGTGATTATGCCATACGAAAAAGGATGTACAATTAGCAAGCAGCAGCGATTTGAAGATATTGCGTATATCAACAGGACACTCATTTATTCCACCCTGAGCGACAAGCTCAAGGAACACAGGAGCATGACTACTGTCCACGCCCATAAGATATACTTTTTCCCTGTCTGGGTTCCTGTCCACCATCTTTGCAAGTTCATAAACATCTTTTGTACACCTAAGTTCTTTTTCATAAAACAATTCCCCGTCCCTTACAGCCTCTAAATGTATCAGTTGTATCCTTTCCATAACTTCTCCTTATGCTGCCTTGATCATTTCATATGCTTTATCCAACAATGGATTTCCGTCAATCGCCTTGATAAATAATGATTCTTTGTAGTTCTCTGTCCTGCGGAGAGGCTCACTGTGAAAAGCATGATCAGAAATTGCGTTGTAAAGGCGGTATGCGGTATTGTTCATCCCGACAAGATCAGGTGCATATCTGTATCGGTACTTTATATCATTACGGAGCTTCGTTGTATTATTTCTCTGCACCTGAGACATGTCGTCTGTAATTGGCATTAATTCATCAATGATGGACATAGCCTCTTCCTCCGGAATAATTTTTTTATTAAACCACTCAATTTCTTTCCCGAGACTTTCCATGTAAGCATCGGCATGTAACAGAACTTCCTTTGCTGCCTCCAGTTTTTCATTCACACTTGCAGAATGAGTAAGTGCCCAGGTACGCTGTGCTTTCTTTAAAGCCAGACTAATGGTATTAGCACAGAGCACACGCACAGGAACGACAGAAATACGAAGTGATGAGGATCCATCAAAACTGTTTGTAATGAGCAGATATCCTACATGCCTTTCACCGTTGATAATATAGTTGGACAGCTTCATAGACACCCAAGTACGCTTTCCTGCCTGCAATACTCCCGCACAATCAAATCGTGCGCCCTGTTTAAACAGTTCGTCTAAAAATGCATACGCCTCAGAATGCTGTACCAGATTATATTTTGTTGAAACTACTCCAAGCACCGTATTATCGTCATCTTTAATATTTGCTTTGTACCCGGGAACACGGATACCTTCTCCTGCATAAACATCCTCCTGTCTGACATTCCAGTCCAGTCCGGCTAATTCCATCACTTCTTCCCATGAATTGGCCTGCATTACCGGTGTCCCGATTCCGTCCCATGGACGTACTCTTTTCTCAAAAATGTTATTGTTGTTCATAATTCTTTTTCCTCCCTAATCCTTTTTTGTCGTTTCACGAATTACTTCCACAGCCAAGTTGATAAGTGCCGAAATTACATCTCCCATATCATTCTTCTCCTTTCTTATAAATGGGCATAAAAATACCGCAGTCATTTCTGACTGCGGTATCTACTTTCATTTATATAGTATACAATTATTTTTTCCTTGTTCTACAATTTATCGCTTATTCTTAGCTCCTGGTTCAAATTCGTCTCTACACCATCTAACAAAATTTCCTGAATGCAGTAAATATGTTTTGGTTGTATTAGGCTGGATAATACCTTCTTTTTCGAGGCCCTGTACTTCCTGTTCGTATTGCATAAACAGCTTTTCTATTTCTTTCATAATATTTGCATCTGTCTTCATGTTTTATTTTCCTTTCCTATTTATATTTATCAATTATCGTCAAAATCGTTCTCATAGCCATGTCGTAGTCTTCCATTGTTGTTGGATTCCCATTAGAAATAGCTTCATATCGATATGCATATGAAAGTTTACCATCTACAATACTGTTAATTGTGTCACCTACATATTCTGCCAATTCATCGAACACATCATGCTCTCCAAGATAGAAATATTCTTTGTTCAATACAAGATCTATACCGGCGATTTTATCATCGACTAATAATATAATTTTATCCTCTATATCTTTCTCCCCACTCAAAGAATAAGATATCCAATAGTCATTAAATCCATCTGTTCTTTCAAATTCAAACAGAAAATCCATGATTACATCATAAACTCGTTTTAAAGATTCCTTTTGCTGACTGGTTAATCCCATTGTATCCTCCTTTTCATCTACCAACTTAAGCAGCACTTTCCAATCCTTCATCCGAAATACTTCTCCTATTCTCTTAATCATTTCCAATTCGCTAGGACCATATTTCTTACATCTCCAACCTTTGACAGTCTCACTGGAAACTCTAATCTGATCTCCGAGATATTCGTCTAATGCTCCTTTTTTCATTTTCTCTTTTTTCCTAAATCCTTCGTAATATCTAAAAAATGATTGGTCATCAAATTGATATTTTTGATCATCCACTGTAAAAACTTTGCTTTTCCTTTTATTCATCATTGCCTCCGGCTACTGTCTGTTAACTATGATTTAATTATATCTTCGCGTTCTTTCAGTTTCAAGGTAGGTCTACTCATCTACCTAATCTACCTAAATAAAAGTGGTCCCCAAATCTGAAGGACCACTTTTATTCAATATTCTTTATTATCTCCAATATGTATGCATGCCATGGTTAAAGATTACCGCACCCTTAGGTACTTGCCTCATAGCATTATAAGCATTAGCAAAATCACCTGCAGACATAAAAACCATCACCCAAATCATTACCATTATCCACATAGCCCATTCTGGTGCTAAAAAAGGTACTACTTTATACCAAACCAAAAAAGGTATGATACCTAAAACAACTGACGGTGCAAGACATTGTATTATATATTGTTTTTTTGTAAGCTCGGCATCACAATATACAAAGTAAGCACTTTTTCTCCGAAGTCTCCAAATAGTTTTTTCTGCTTCTTTAGGATAGCAAAATGCATGGATATATTCATGCAAACAAACTAACTCTTTTACCATTAATAATGCTACTATCATAACTAAAATATATCTTCCGTCTGCGTTCAAGTTCCTGTGAAACATTGAACATCTAGGAATAGATATTGCCATCATAGGTATCATTATTGGCAATCCCAAAATAAAACCTTGCCGCATTACTGCAAAATTAGTATCTCCTTCTTTAAAACGTATAGCTCCTTTGGGCAGCTCTTTACCCTTTAGCAGTTGTTCTTCATCTTCGTAATCAAATTTACGTTGTATATTAAACATTGTTTATATCTCCAAACTCAAGCGGTGCCTATTAATCTCTACATTATCTATTTTAATCAATCCACAAAATCTGGCAATACGCTCTCTCCATTTTTCAAGCATTCCAACAAATATTTCGCATTCACTTTTGATTCATCACACCCAATCTTGTCATCATTTGTATTCAGTACAAATTCCATCGCATCGATTACCATTCCTGACTCAATAATACGAATAGCAAGATTAATACGATTTCGAAGCTGATTTATGTCATCCGTTACAACATCATACTCCTTCATAAAATATTCTATATACGCTTTCTTGGCCGTTCTATCTTGAAACTTCTCATAATTATCTACAAATTCAAGCATAAAAGATCCAATGAACCAAGCTCCAGCTTTCTCTATCGCCTCTTTCATATCTTCATATCCATATAACGGTTTTAATGTTCTTTCCATGTTCCATACTCCTTTCTTTTTCTTTATTTTAACATGAATTTCTCATAATAGAAGAATTATGGTAATGATTCTCTGTCAGTTAGCAGCCATGTATAACATCACAACGTTATACACGATTGCAAATTCAAAGCGAAGCAATAGACGGAGCCGATTAAGCTCCGCCTATCCTCTACACTTTATCCATAATATCTTTCACATCACTTACCCCAACTGCTTTACAGATTCTTTGCATTCTATCATATGACAAAGGAATTCCCTTTTTCAATCTGGCCATAGAAGATACAGAAACTTCTGCTTTCTCTGCCAGCTCTTTTTTCGTCATATTCTTGTCTAATAACAAATGCCACAATTTTTGAAAGTTGTATTTTTCTTTGTTCTCCATTTTACCTCCAATCACTTAAACAAGATATCCATGAACATATTGTTCTCTTCCCATGCCTGGTCCAAAGAATGTATTATCTGTTGCTCTAACATCCCATCCGTATGGCATCTTACTTTTAAGCAAATTAAAAATTTGAATGTAAGTAGCATTATTATCATGAAAAAGTTTTCCATTAATAAATGATACAGCATTCAACGCCACTACTACTACAAATTCATTTCCTGTATCCAAAATAGCTATCATGGACTGAAATCCCTGACTGTACAGATAACTCCCAAGCAGATCTGCCAGCATATTGGCTGCCGACATTCCGTATTCATACTCTATAATAAGTTCCATACAGTGCACATTAATTAAAGTTAATTTATTATAGGCTTTCTTCAAGGTATAGAAGGAATCTGTCACAGTCTGTGGGGAGGCATCACAAACACCAAATGCTTTTCTTACAACAACTCTTTCATCCGTAAAGAATCTCCAAATTAGATTTTCTAGATAATTCTCGTTTTTACGTCCTGCACGTACACAATTTAATACTGGCATACTATTTCCCTCCTTTGATACTCATTATGTTACTAAGGTATTGCTGACATTCTGCATAATCCTTTTCCATTACAGACTCATTGTTCGTCTGCCTTTCTTTCATATCCTGTAACTTCTGTGTCAGCATGATAAGATTGAATATTTCTATTGGTCTATTGCATCCGTTATCTAGAAATTCTTTATCTGCCATTCTACGAAGTTCAGATATCTTCACTCCGGATTCTTCAGATAATTTTTCAAATGCTTTTCTACTCTCCATCGACTCGAAATAAGTCGCCAGCTTTTTCTCCGACTTAGATTTGATTTTCGCATTCTTTTCCATGTGGACTATCCTCCTTTCTCTTTTTTAAGTTCAATCATAGCTTCCACTGAACTTTATTTATATGTTTGTAATTTCTGATTAAATATTGCACTTTCTGTTATTATTTTCTAACTAATTGCAAAAAAAGAACCCTGAAGCATTTCTGCTTCAAGGTTTAGTCTTTTTTTATCCGCATTTGTTTTTTATGTATGTTTTTACGCTCTCCGATGAAATCTTCCAAGTACCTAGTTTAAAGGCTTTTATTTCACCTGTCCTTAATAACTTATATGCTGTGGTAGGCGATATAAACAGTTGCTCACAAAGCTGTTCTATTGTAATTAACTGATCTTCATTTCTTTCTGTAAACATATCTTCATAACCTCCGGTATTAATTATTACTGATATGTTCTTATTTTCGTTATTTTTTTATTTATTAAAAACTAGTCAAACATAAATGTAAACGGTTCTAACCAAATACTCTTATCAATAACCATTCTTTTATTATCAGAATCAATCAACACTATTGTAAAGGATGGAGCACTGACTCCAACCTTGTAGATTATGATACATATATTTTATATATCCCATGCTCTTATACCACTATATATAGTTAGTATAGATACTCATATACATATATATATTTATTAGAAACATTAGTGTTATATACAGACATAATATCAATATTACACAGATATAATTTAATTTTTATAAGGAGAAACGTATTATGAAAGACGCAACGATTTTTGTCGTAAGAAAACCACACCAAGGAGAGCTTGTAGTGGAGAACCTACTTAATTACATTACTGATTCTTGTTTTGCAGATATAAATGGCATGATCTCAAACCTGAAATCTACAGATTCTTATGATGAAATACTACAGGAAATCTATTACGAACAAGAGCTATTTGACATGGAAGAGCATCGTATGATGTTTCATATGGTTCTATCTACTAGACCATCTAAAATGTCACAGCGAATAATCGATGAAGGTGCACATGCTGCTCTCAATTATTTCACCATGCTCGGCCATCAGGCGCTTCTTGTCCCTCATGATGGAAGTGAAAATAACTGCAATAACTATCATTATCATCTTATTGTAAATCCAGTATCCCAGCATAGTGGTATGCGTTTGGTTGACAAATATGAAACTTATAATAATCTTAGAGAATATCTAAACATCCATACCCATCATTGTTGGTCTTGGCGTTATACAAATCCTAAGAGCTACCAGAAGTATATTCGATAAGTTTATTACCAAGCAAAAACCTCGAAAGATTTTCTTCCGAGGTCTTGCTTTAGTCACAATATGATAATACTTTTTTATTTAGTACTATATGCCTATGCAACTACAAATTCTTTACGTCTTCCAATGGATTCTCCATTTTCAAAAACTGAGATAATGACTCGTCATAATAAAATCCCTTCAAGTCAATACCATCAGTTACAAGATAATATTTCGCATTTAATGCTCTGACATAGTCTAACACCTGTTGATACGGGGATTCATCCTGAGAAATATGATATGCTTTACACTCAATAATACCTTTAATCTTATTATTTTCATCCCAGATGCATATATCAATCCGCTTTCTGTTCCCTGTAATTCCTAAAGTAGAAAGAGCTTTTTCCACTCCTATACGATTTTTAGGTACATTCATTCTTTTTAACATAAATTGAATCATTTGCTGACGAACAGTTTCTTCAGGAGTATTTTTTATCCATTTTTCTCTTATTGGATCATATATTTCTCCTTCTCGTTTGTTCAAACACATTTTAGAAAATTCTCTATGTAAATTCATTCTCTTCCTCCAATCAGCGTGGCAATTCTATCCAGATTTTTATTTATATAGCACTATGATTAAATACCATCAATAAAATAAAGTATTCCCTGTATCTTCGTCATTTCAAAGACATCATTTGGATTATATCCACGTCATATCCTCCATAACATCATCATAAGCAAATGGTGGTATATCATACAGTTCACCAAAATACTCATATAATCTCTTTGATGCACTTATTAATCCTTTTGTATCTTGAACCACTGGAAGCTTAATGTTCAGCTTTTTGCATGCCTGTACAACTCTCCTATCTGGAACACAACACAGATAGCCGGGAATATTTTGATATATTTTCTGACAACGCAATTCTCGCAAAATCAATGTTATTTTTATCAACATCCTTTTTTTACATCCAAGGCCTTCGATAGTTCTCATAAAATATATAAAGCTTTCAAAATCATTATTATCATTCGATTTTTCCAATTGCTCCCCTATAGCATCCCAATTACAGGCCAATATATGAATACTGTCATAAATATCACTACGAAATGCCAATTTTTTTCTAGTTTTCTTCTTTACGATACAATATTCATATATCCTATCGGCTTCTTCATATCTTTTTGCACATAATTCTTCCACAAAGACGGTATTCCTCCATTGCTCCGGCTCAGCATATCCATGATATTTTAAATATGCAACAAAAAACGCGGCATTTTCCCAAGCGCCAGACCTGGACCATGCACTTGCCAAAACGAACAGTAAAAACAGATCCGATTTGTCTGATAAGTCCAATTTCATATTCTCTCCGTTTATGAAGAAAATATGAAAATCGCTTACCCATCCTGCATACTCATTTTTTTCATTCAAATTAATGTATGGAAGAATCTCTTTCTTCTCTATCAATTTCTTTTTTAAGTACTCTATCCTTTCGTTCATCATTTGTTGTCCCTTCTTTCAATTAAATACATTTTACCACAGAAAATTATTCAAAAACATTACATCTAACATCTATTATGCTTACTTCAATTATAAATTGAAATCTTTAGAAGATTGGAGAGTTAAGTGGAGAAATAAGAGAGTTTTTCTCTCTTTCATTTGTTACCTTCAGGTTGTATGATAAAAGTACATTAAAGAATGTACAGGAAATAATGAATAAAAAATAAAGGAGTGGGATTACATGGCCAAGTCAAGAACACCTAGAACTATCATAGATGAGGCAACCGGTAAAGAATATCAATTTAACCCAGATGCACTAAAAGAAATTATACATAGCCGTATTGATAAAAAGAATCATATCACACAGAGCAGTATTTTACAGCAGCTTGAAGAAAAATGCGGTTTATCTGTACATCAAGTGCAAAAATGGCTGTCTCGTGCAAATGGTATTGGAAATATTGAAAATGTAAAAATTATTTCTGATTTTTTTAATATCGATTATCATGATATTTTAATCGACCTAAATCCCACAAGTGAGGATAAAAAAATGATTCATAATGAAGAAAAAACTTTTATTATAAAAGTCTTCGGTGAGTGTGTGTCAGTTCTATACAGAGTACAAGAAATCACCAATCAACCAAGACTCAATCGAGAAGAAAAAATCGAGCATGAAATAAAATGTTTGACTGACATCGACTCATTCATCCGAAACATCCACATGTCAGTGGATCAAAACAGTTTCTCTCTCCAAAAATATAACCGCTACAATCTTCATAGAATTCTGCTTGAATTAAATGAATTTATGTATGGAGTAATAAAATCAGAGCATTCTTGTATTCCCGAAAGATGGGCTGAGATCTGTGATATCTTGAGTGTTGATGAGGCAATTCATTATCCTTCAACACACAATAGAGATTTGTATTTAGAAAGTAAAGAAACTGATGACTCTTACATATATTTGTTAAATGAAATTTCATTAGCTAACGAGATGGGACTTACTTCTTGTCTTACTCCAACCACTGAAGAATGGGACAATTTTGACGAACTCGAAGATTACCATCACTTTGGTTATACCCCTTATACGGAAAGATACAGTCTTACCCCAAGTATCATATGGCTTGACTTAATGATCAAAGAACTCACTGAAATTTTTGAAACTGATTTTCCAAATATATTTAAAAAAAGATAGAAATAAACCATGGATAACCATAGCAAATATTGTTTGATAAAATTTCATAAAAAACTGTAAAATTGTATGCTGGGTTTCCGGAATCTCAACGGACGGAGGATAACTATGGAAAATATATTACTCAACTCAACAGACTATGCTAATTTAGCCAAACGATATTCATTTGATAGATCTGAATGGAATCAAGAAAAAATACAGTGTTTAATAACATTAAAAAATGCAATAGAAACCTTTTCCAAAGAACACGGCTATTGTATTGAAATAAGTGAAGGAAAAGAACCATGTATTAATATCAATCCTGATTCACAAAGAGGACGCATACGTGGACGAGCAGCAGGAGTATATGTAATTCCGACAAAAGGATTGACCAAATTAGTATTACACGAGAACACTTATGTTCGTCTTTCTAACAAATATGAACTTCCCGAATGTAAACTGAAAAACAACCAGTATCACTGCTCTCTTAATTTTTGCGACCTATGTTCCTTTATTAAAGCTATTATTACCCTATAAGAAATAGAATGTTTCCATTTTTTCATATGTCATCTAGTTGTAATGATACATCGTTTACTGAAAACCACAATTGCGATTCTTGGGTAAATAGTTCAAGGACACGATTACTCGTGTCCTTGTTGTTTATTTTTCTATTTTCTTTTGTTCCCATTCCTGATGCAGTCGATTCCACTTCTCACTATGGGCACCCAATGCCCCAATCTGTCTTGGATGTGCAAGAGGAAGAATCTTTATGGTTTTACCATTGATTACGGCTTCCGTTGGATTTCCATAACCATATTGTTCTACATATTCACCCAGCGTAGAATAAGACACATCTGCCACCTTATTAAGATATTGGCTAATTGGAATATCGCCTAAAAGTATCAATATTTCAGCTTCAGACTGCATCAACTCTTTTGTAATCTCTTTACTTCGTTCTAAGTTACAAAATACAGATGGTCGTTTCGGAATCGTCACCGGATTCAATCCGTACCGCTCAATCAAAGGATTATATCTTTCGCGGATTACTTTTTCCTGACTTGGATTCAAACGGGTTTCCGGTAAGCAATCACACAGCCATGCATCTGCGCGGGTATACCCCAAAGGTGCAAGTATGTTATTATGCAGTACTTTTGCTGAAGGACCATTCAAATGTCTTCCTGCCGGCTCTAAATGTCCAAGCTCCGCAGGAATATGGATTTCGTCAATAATCTCTTTTGCTTCCTCAGGATTTCCATCCCAAAAGATTCGAGGTTCACTGGCTACCACAAGCGCCTGACATACAATCTGCCCGTTCTTTTTCCAACGGGCATGAACTGCACTGGCATATACACCCAGAACAAATACTTTTTTAGGCGACATATCCTCCTGAATTAACGGGTTTAATTTTTGTCCAAAAGGAAACTGATATGGCATAATTTGATCCTTCTCTTTTTTTGCTACCTCTTCAGTACTTGCACCCATATTATAATTTTTTGCTAATAAATCCGCCTGCTCTTGTGTAAGCGGCTTCACCTTTTTTATAATCCGTCCTTTCATTTACAAATCTCCTTTTTCTATCCTTTCTAAACGGAGCAACCACTTTTCTCTATCAATGTTCAAATTTAATCTATTCCTATTTCTTATACATTTCACAGTTTGAAAACAACCTTTGATCGTTAATCCTGCCAGCACAAAAGCCAACGAACCGAATGTGAAAAAAGATTCTCCGCCTTCTTTTTGATCTATATTTGGCAGTTTATTCTTTACCAGAAAAATCCCAATACAAATATTTTTCTTTTTAGTTCCAGGCTCAAACTCACCCAGCCTTTATATGTATTATTACCATTTAAATTTATATACGGTATTTCATACTTTTTTTATTATAACTCAACTCATTTACTATGTATAGCCGAATAAGTACCAAGCTTTTACTAAAAATCACGATTGCGATTCTTGCTTTTTGTTTCCTCACCTCTTTAAACTTGACTGGGTGCTTATGAGCATAATGCTTCTTTGTTTGATTGCCATGGGGCTTTATGGAGTGCTTGGGAAGCTGGAGAAACGGATTGTTGGTTAAACACAAGAGGCTGTCTCAAAATTATATTTTAAAACAAAAAAACGCAGCACCTTGTACAAAGTGCTGCGTTTTTTGATTCAATTTTCTCTTTTGAGACAGCCTCTTTTCTATTTCATATAGATTTCTCTCAGTTTTTCTGTTCCTGCTTCAATAGATGCTTCATGTAACGGATAATATTTATGATACAACTCTTTGGAAGTAATGAGCATTATCATATCTGCGGATTGATAACCGTATTTCCATTGCATATAAGTATAAATATCCGCCATCCATTCCAAAATAAATTCATCATATTGTTCACTGATTTCATCCCAGTTATGAATCTCGATTCCCATAGCTCCAAGAATCTGCTTAGGAGTCTTATTAAGATAGAGTGGATTTCCAGCATCCATATATTTACGGTACTCGCTCTGCATATACTGATCAATCACCTCAAATGCATTATCCGAATTACGCCCAATTAACTTAAATAAATATCTGCCTTTCTGGAACATACTGTTCAAATAACATTCATCATATGCTGGCATTTTCGTACCCTCCGGATTCTTCGCTATATATCAGTTTATTCTGAATTGCATATCTGGCAGTGATACCAGGCACTTCAAAGCCTTCGACCAGAATAGCTTTCATTCTTTCGGATAAGAACTTATTGACTTCTCGTCTTGCATAAGAATCCTCTTTTAGATGTTCTTCCTGCAGTTCTACTTCATAGGCTTTCAACCATTCAATATTTTGAAAAGCTTTTTCCGATTTTAGAAATACCTGATTGCCTAAAGAACCTTTATAGAACAATCTCTGTACTTCATAAATGTTAATCTGGTTCAGTAAAAATGCTTCTACGACCTGTGTATAACTATCATCTGCACGATATCCTTTGATAATGTCATATTTATCGGCATCAATTCTGTACATTTCAACCAGCCTGTTGCCAATGATACTTGCTGCTTCTTGATTTGTTCCTCGATTAGCAACTACTTCTGCGATCCACGCAAGTACGCCATGCTCTGAAAGGTCAAGAACACGTAATTCATCTATCATAAGATTATATACATTTACAATTGAATGTTCCGGACTCCCGTTTAATGTCGCCCAACTTCTTGCTCTATCCTCATATTCTGTTGTATAAAAGCCATTCCCATAATCGTTATCAGCCTTGCCGCCTAAATAGCACGGTTCTTTCACGATATGGTCAGAACCATGATATACGATCATATAATCGCTCCTTCCTACGTGTTCAATATAATTATTTGTTTTATTATAACACATTCACCTCACTTATAAACAATGAACTTTAATAATAAAACGTACCTCTCTTCAACAACAGTCACACATCCAATATTCCGCTCGTTTTCTGTAATACTATATTCATTTCCATTAAAGTTTACATTTACACTTCCCGCTTTCTTCGATTCTTGACATATCTTCAATATAATTTGAGATATCTGCTCTGAAGTACTGTCTTTTTTTATCATGTATGCGACATCATAATCCTTGTTTTCTTTCAAATCAAGTACAAGAGCATATTCGATTTTACCCTTTTCAATCGCCTTTTCCGTGTCACTTGGCAAGTAATTATCTTTGAATTCCATCACACATACAATCACAACAAATGCAATGGTCGGCAAAACAAAAATACTGCAAAACCTTTGTAAGTAGGTCTCTTTTTCCCACTTTTTGTGACGATTCGGAGAAACAAAAACTGGCATTATCATAGACACTGAAGAAAGAATTGCTACACCAATCATGAAACCGATAATTAATCTGATCATAACATCCTCCTTATACAAACAATATAAACTCATACCTCCCAAAGACCTTATTTTATTATAGCTTAACTCATTTACTCTGTATAGACTAATTCAAGTACGCCTCGGCGTACTTGCTGTTTATATAAAACCACAATTGTGATTCTTGCTTTTTGTTTCCCCAGCTCTTTAAACTGGATTGGGTGCTCATGAGCATAGTGATTCTCTGTTTGATTGCCATGGGACTCTATGGAGTAATTGGAAGGCTGGAGAAAAGGATATTGGGATGAAAAAAGACGTGCCGCATTAGATGAAATAAAAAGAGGGCCCCGGCTATGACTGATTTGAAATCATAGTTTCGGGATCCTCCCTTTTATTTTATATATTTTTTCTAATTCTGCACATCAATAATTCTACATTCCAAGTAAGACTGCCATCCAAACTTTCTATAATCTCACAGAATAATTCCCCACAAGAGAAATACATCGTGCCATCTCTTCCAGCCCAAAAGCTCTCGGTTGAAGCGGATGCCCTGGTGCCACACGTTCCAAAAGCTCATTTCCTTTAAACCACATACGAAATTCACAACAAAAATTCACTTTAATTCCAGACTGGCCGCATAATATCTCAATATCTCTTAAGAATCTTCTGCCTAATGGGGTCATCTGCATAGAGTACGACTTGTTGAACAGTCCTCTTTCGAACTTTATATTATATAGTTCTTTGAATATCAAAGAACTTTGTATGGTTCCTTGACCGGATTTATGATAATACTGTACCTCATCGATGCCTGACCATCTGTTAGAAGGGCCCACCGTATAATCAGAACTGTTTTTGTTATATTCTCCGTTAAATACCATAACTTTACGAATGCCTCGATCATTCAATCTGATTTCACCATTAATCGTCCGCAAAGACGGATGATGTCTTACAGTCGTTCTGGCCTGATGTTTAATTCCTTCTACTACATCGTTTACTGCCTCCTGATACATCTTTTTTGCAACTGCATCAAAGTTAATAGAAGTATCATTTTTTAAATTTTTTTGAATTCCCCTTAATTCATTGATAAAATCAGACATCTCTATCACCTGAATTTTAATCCTTTCCTTTCAAATGTTTATAATAGGCATTCACCAACGTCACGTATCCTAATTCCTTCATTTTATCATAAGTGAAGTTGTAGGCTGCCTTGGTATGTTTCCCTGTCGCCAGCACACGAATCTGGTACTGACTGTATTCATCGATTAATCTTAAAGATTCCGTCGTGTTAATCACCGGGAAATACCATCTGGTCCATGTCAATTCATGTTCTACCGGATTTTCAAACAATTTTTTGTTAAAAACTTTAATAAAGGCTCTTGCTGATTGGACTCTTTCGATTCCTTTTTTTGCTCTCCAACGATTCAGCGCCCTTGCCTTCCTGCGCATCTTCGCTTTCATCTTATCAAAAGAGATCGGAGAGATATCCACAGTTCCATTCTGATAACTGACACCAAGAAATGTCCACTTCTCTCCAGGTCCTGTGTACGCCTCCTTTTGCGGATTAATGGAAAGTCCGGCTTCCCTAAGAATCTGGTGAATCTTTCTGACGTGTTCATCCAGTTCCTCTCTTGTCCGGGCAAAAAGGATAATATCATCGGAATATCTGGCATAGAGTACTCCGGCTTTCTGAAAATAATGATCCATGCAGCTGAGGTATAAGTTCGCCAAAAAGGTGGATACGGGAGTTCCCGCCATAATGCCTTTTTCTTCTTTTATCTTTTCCCCTGCTTCCATGACCCATGGATTCATAAGAAGCGACTTTAAAAACTCGCAGACAGGCTTGTCATCTGCTAATTCCAATCCTACTTTTTCAAGCAGAGCAGGAACCGGAATAGAATTAAAATAATTACTGATGTCTACTTTATAAGACCACATCTTTCCAATCCCCGGAACAGATGTCAATCTTTTGATAGCATCATGAACACTGATTCCCTGGCGGAAAGAATAAAGATTAGACGCAAATATTTTGTCGTATTTTTTTTGAAGAAGATAGGTCAAAAGTTTTAATACCCAGTTCTCCTCCTCTTTATAGACATACACAATCCGTTTTTTTTCGGAATGAAGTTTGCTGATTATTTTTTTATGCGGATGCGAAAATCCGGCTCCGGTGTTTATTTTTTGTACAACAGGAAGATAAGCGCGGTCCGAAATAAAAGCAGCAAGCTGCTTTTGTTTTGCTTCACTCATATGTCCTCCCGCCAATTTGTAATCCAAAAATTCCTGCCATGTCTCATGACAGGATAGTAATTCTATGATGTCAGTCATCTTCTTACTCCTGTTGTATTCTCTTTTTGGTTAAAACAAAAAACAGAGAGGAAACTCCTTAAAACACACGATGGTAATCATCGTGGGTCCACCAGACCGTACACAGACCGGCTGCCTGCAAAACCGTTCCCTCCACCTGAGGTTATGTCTGTGCTGGGCCCCTCACAGGCGCATTGCGTTCCTCTCTGTTTTATATTACCAAACATACATGGCATCTGCAATTCTTTCTTTTACATAATCAAGGTCATTGCGATAATCAGAGAAGAAATGAACCCCGCCGATTCCTTCCTCTGCATAGGCCTTAATTGCTCGCTTGACAGCCCTTGTTCTACTATTATCATGGCTGTCAACCAGATAAACAGCCACTACCGGCTTGTTATTTCTAAAAAGCATATAATCTGCTTCTACTCTGCCATCTTCTTCCTGCACTTCTTTATACAGACTGTATTCCGGAAACTCCTTAAGCATTACAGCAGCAAAATATTCTTCCACCGTTCCTCGATAGTTATAGGCATTGATTTTCGGATTTCGCTCGCCTGTAATCTTAAACGCCCTGAGTGCTTTGAATGAATCTGTGAAAACACTGTCGATTCTGCCATAAGCACCTGCTTTCACACAGTCTTCATAATCTGAAAAGAATCCGCCGCTATAAACTTCTTCCTCCCATTCCATGTCATTTACAAAGAATTTGTCACCATTTCCCAGTCCGCCCTGAATAACATTGCCAAAGAAATATTCCTGCGTGCGGAAAAGTTTTTTCTCTGTGCGCATTTCTACCTGCATGAGAAATTGAGGCGGATCGACAAGTTTAGGAAGACCCACAGCGGTCACCGGTATACCGGAAACAGAAATCATATCATGTCTTTCCTGTCTGTCAAAAAAGTCTTTTCTGATTTCGTTATGTTCTTTGATTTCTTTTTTATCGACTTTTTCGATTGAAATATCCCGTTCTCCTCGTTGTACCATCTCTTTTAAATAATCAAGAGAATAGTTAAGACCACAGATGGTACACTCAGCACCTCTTCCGCCGGATTTCATCTCTAAAGTTCCACCACAGATTTCACACGACAATTTCATCTTATGTATATCTCCTCAACATAATTTTCTATATAATTTATAAAAATGATAACAAAAATATTAGTTCCTGTCCATATTTTTTCCATTCTCCGCTCATCCCTTTTACTTCTGATATACAGTCAAACGTATGGTAGTATAGCTGACCTGCCCGCCTATTGCATTGGATACCGGCTCACCCCAAAATTTTTCCATTCGTTATAAATTTTATAACTATGCCTTTTTTAGCAATACCAAAGACTGGAATAAGCAAAATAGCACTTATTCGGGTCATAATCAGAGCCGCTGCAGGCATAAAATTCCGTTCCCTCAAGTTTTTCGGCAATCCACTTTTTGTTAAACTCTTTATGGTGAAAAACAATGATTGGTATGCCCATACCTGCAGCATCTTTCCAATTGTCCGCAAACTGTTCCAGACTTTCGTAACTGTGTGCAGTGAGGCCGATTTCTCCTGGCTCACAGCCGGCATCTTCCATTCTTTTGTCATAACCACAGCGATAGTTATAACATTCTTCAAAGCAGTACTTTGCGAACTGTTTTAAGATTTCATCTTCAAACATCTTTCCGGGAGCTGCATATTGAATCCACACAAGCCTTGTAGACGGACAGGATATATGGACTTTATTTTTGTAATATTTTTTCTTCCACAGTGCACTTAGACCGTCCCCCAGTTCTATCACATCTGTAATTTCCGAATGTTCATTGATAAATTCAATACCCTTTTTCTGATCATAATCTCCTTCAAAAGATACCAGTTCTAACTCCGAAAATTCCTTTACGAAACGCTTTATCAGACGACCGGTTACCGGATTGCCCATATATAGTTCTTCTCCGTCCTGTCTGCTCAAAAAACATTCCAGCCATATTTTTTTATAAGGTGCCCACATAAGTGTTATAAGGGTTGCCAGCAAATAGGCCGGATGAAGTCCCGGTGTATCAGGAATATTTATATAATATTCCTTTTTGGGCATTGACTCATATCTGCTGTGCATTTCTTTCAAAGCCAAAAATTCATAATAGTAGCCATATTCTGCATCATTCCAAAAATAATCAAGAATATGATGAACATGCTTGATAGATACAACCGGATGAAACAGCATCTTTTCCTCCGGCTGCTTCACTTCATAAGGCAGAAGCGGTGCTAATGCGATATCTACACATTTATGCATTCTTTTACGTATATCAGACAGTAGTTTAACATCGTTCATTTTATACATTGTTCTTTATCTTTCCTCTCTTTCCTACTTATCTATTTCAAGATTAGGCTTATTTCTTTTGTGACATTTCAAAAACAGGCAGTTCGTACCAGATTTTTTCGTTATTGGCATCAAGTTCATAGATGGATTTCACCACATGATTCATGACCAGATTATCTTCCGTAAAAAGAACAGTTACATCTTCAAGATTCCATACGCCCCTTTCCTGCATGTATTTCTTTAACATCTTAGCATGCTCTTCATTTTCTACTACAAAGACAATCTGCGGAAATTCTTTATGATTATGATAATTTTTAATGAGATAATTCTTATCTTTCAGAAGCTGATAATACCGTTCCATTTTCGAAACCGCTTCTAAATAGGAGGTAGAATATGTTCTCACTACATCAAAAGCCAAAATGGAAGTTTCATCCACTTCCACGTTTACAGTAGAACGGACCAGTGCAGGCTTCTCCTGTTCTAAGGAACGAAACGTTTCCATCACTCCGTATCGATTCATTGGAACACCGGCTTTTTCCATCTCTAAAAGAATCTGATTGCCCATCAGAATTCGTTTTACATCAGAGGATAAGTCCTCTGGTATTTTATGTGATTTACGCTCATTTCTCGAATACCACCGTATTCCTTTATGAAATTTTGTTCCAAAATGTTTTTTTGCCTTTTTTGCTCCCCAATAATTCAATCCATAAAAGATAAATTCCTCCGCTCTGGCCGGAATTATCATTTTATATCGAGTAAGCACTTTTCTCTTCTCCAGACCGAATAATATTCTATTTAATTCCGGCTCAGAGATTTCTCTTCCTTTCCTTCTTTCTGCCTCTTGAATCTGTTCCATGGTCAAATATTTTCTCGCCCCTACCAGTAGAACAATTTCTTCCTGTGTTTCATTCATGATCAAACACTCCTCATTATTGATTGGACGTCCATAACGCTGATCGACTACATATCTATCATTTGGCGTATAAGTAAATAAAAAATGATTATGCATACTTTCTTCCTCCTTTGATTTTACCAAGGAAAGTCTGCCAGAAACTCTTTTCTTCTTTCTTCACCTGGCTTTCCTTTACCTGTTCTACCGCTTCCCTTTCTTTTGTCACTTGTTCTGATGTCCCATTTTCCTTTGTTACATGTTGGGATATCAGTTCTTCTCCCGGCATCTGTTCCTGTGCTTCAATTACCTTTTTTAATGCTGTTGCTCTTATCATAACTACCTCCTTAACTATTTCTTTGTTATTAATAATATGGAGCGCAATGATAAAAAAATTTTTTTAGGCAAAAATATGATATAATATAGAAAAGAGAATGGCGGAAAGGAGAAAATCTCATGAAAAAAAATGAGTACTACTTGGCTGATATAGCAGAATATGAAAAATACATAAGTAGCATTGCCGATTATGATCCTTTAGATAAAGATACGTTACAACATTACGGAAAGATTATTTTAAACTCCAGGATAAAAAAAACAGAAAACAATAAAACGGTTACGAGAGTCAACCTTGACAATCCCCAGGCGAAACATGCGGTGGATATGCTCACAAAACACCATTTAAAGTATGTGGTTTCCCGTATACATGCACTGAAAAATTCCAACTATGAGAATATCTCCATGATGGATTTCGTTCAAGAAGGAAATGACGGGCTTTTAGAAGCAATCCATAACTGGGATTACCGGAAAGGCGCTTTAACTACCTATTCAAAAGCCTATATAGACGGCAGGATTTTAAAACTTTTTCCTGTCGCAGCTCCGCTTCCGGACTCTGCAGAAGAAAAACAGATATTAAACAGCCTTTCCGATGATGAGGCCCGCAAAAGAAAAAAACGTGTTTTTGAAAAAGAGCATTTCCGTCGGGCCACAGAGGAATACGCCCTCTCTCTGGATGCTCCTATTGATTCGGAAGATCAGGACAATGAAGACACCTATGAATCCATTATTCCTGATGAAACTCAGGTGACAGACGCTCTTGACTCCGATTCTGATTCCCATATCTATCAAAAACTGTGGTCAATCAAACTTTCTGATCCGTTGCTTCAATCTGTGCTGAAAGAATATCTTCTCGATACAAAAGAAAGCATAATAGCGAAAAAATACCATCTTTCTTCCATGGAACTTTCAGCCTGCAAAGAAAGAATTCAAAAATGCTTATTCATAGAGCTTCCCAAAGTCAATCTAAGGGAATTAACAAAAGAAGAAATTCACAGCATTTATGCCATCCTTCATCAGATTCCTTCCGGAGAGACTACTTATCTTGTTAATAAACAGAAAAATTACTCTCAGCTTTTTCAATTTTCGGAGGAGCCGCACATGACAAAGACTCTTCCTATGTGGACATTTGACGAAGAAACATTTGCCGGATCACGACAGAAAGAAATCTTGTATGAAGAATTTCAACATATTCGAAGTGTTCCATGCTACAAATATATGATCCGCTATCTTCTCAACGAATACTATCTTCATATCGGACCGGAAAATGAAAAAAAGCTATGGAACTATTTAGAATCAAATTGGAGGCTGAAAAAAAGGAATGCTTTCGACTTAAGTGGAACTCACGATTTCTCAAAGCTTGATTTCTCAGAGTCACATTGTGCTGCTCTTTTATCCCTTCTTTACAAGTATGTCAGTGAAGAGTATGCCGCTTATGATAAAACTCTTAGCACCACTGAATTTAAAAAACTAATTTATTTTGAGAGCTCCAATGCAGGCGAGATGTTAAATGAATTTGCCCTTATTTTCCATCTGGACGAAGAAACTTATTCTATTTTCCGCGAAAAAGTTGCCAAAATGCGGAATAAAGATTTTCTGGACCGGGATTTTGTTTTTACTCTGCTGGTCATAAAATACGCCGACCAATGTAATATTTCTGACTGGATTTCCGCCTTTTACACACTGAAAAAGCTTTACCCGGTAAATGATACCATGACTTACGAAGAATATTCCTCTGACGTGACAAATACTATTGCTCTTGGAAATGAAATTGTTCTAAACCTGGAACAGGGCGGATTCTTAAAAGCCGAATACAAAGAATCCCTTTTCTTAAAACCCATAGACAAACTGGAAGATTTTTTCCGTCAGGAAATGGTTCTTAAGAGTGCAAACCCTCGCCGTACTTTCGACGAGGAATTAAAAAGACAATGGAAAGAATTAGAGTTTCTGCTTCCCCAGGAAGAAAGCTTTGTCCTTTTCCTGGCTGAACAGGAATCCTGGAAAAAACATAGAGACGCAAAGACAAGTGTCGATTTTCATACATTCCAAAGATTTCTCTATGGAAACGAGACTCTGGCCCGCAAATTAAACCCATCCAAACTCAAATCAACCTATCGAACACATCCGGGATCTTTTTTAGATACGGAGGAGTTTGAAAATACGTTCATTGATGATAATATTCTGATGCAGTTTGGAAATGTTGGAAACATAAGAAGACGAAATATTCTGATGACTATGCTCTTTTTGAATTTCTCTTATAATCTTAGTTCCACCAGATTACAGGCTCTGTCTTATCCACAAAGAGTTGCCTTCTTTCAAAATAAAATAGTAGAACCATTTACCCGGTGCGGTTTTCTTCCATTTCATCCGTCCGTAGGTTATGATGCATTCCTAAAGCTGCTTTTGACCTGTTCCAATCCTCTGGATCTCTTTCGTTTCATATGGAAGGACAAACTGGCAGGCGGAACTCCACACAGTCTTTTTCACTACCTTTTAGGGAAAAAATCAAAAGGAGAGGTTCATCATGAATAACTATCTGCATGGCCGCACGCCAATCCCCAAAGGGGGAACGATAAAACTTGACAACCATGAATATCTCTATGAAAATATGGATTCTCCCGACATGGTTTCAGCCGGAAGCACCTGCCTTGTATACCATGTCCTTGCCAATACACCGGACGGAACACACTACTTCATGTTAAAAGAATTCTATCCCATTTTGGAAAAAGGCATGATTTCACGGCATCCTGTCACAAATAAACTAATTGTAGATGAGACAACAAAGCAATCAACGGAATATCAGACACGATTAAAACAGTTTATGCAGAGTGTGAAACATTCCCGCACATTGTCTGATGTTGACCTTTCCATCGTCATCCCACATAACCGGGATGACTCTGCCGGGGATAGTTACTATATTATCACAGACTATACACGTGCCATGGATTTAAAGAAAAATGAGCATCTGTTTCGTACTTTTTTAGGGAAAACCATTTATATCGAGAGTATTTTTCGTCCTTTTTCCATACTCGAGCAGAATGGTCTGCTCCTTTTGGACATCAAACCGGAGAATCTTCTCTATAGTTCCTACAGTTACAACGAACATACGATGATAATCGCTGACACAGACAGTTTATACACGAAAGGAGAACCGATGAATGATATCCTTCTTCTTTCCAATGTCAGATATGCAGCTCCGGAAGTGAAAAACCTTCAACTTTTTTCTAGCGAAACTGCATACGAAATAGCCTCTGATATATTAACTCCATATGCAACCATGTATTCCATTGGCAAATATTTATTCGAGTATTTTTGGGAAGAACCATTCATAAAGAAAAATCTTTATGATTACGACACGGATTATTTATTGGATAAATTCGTAGAACTCTATTATGATCCTTCTGTAACGGAACATGTTCAGGAGTATACGGAAGCCTTACGGGAAGCAGGACTGGAACTTATCGATACCTTAGATGCTGTTCTAATCGAAGATTTAACAGAGCGCATGACCGTCGCTTATAAAGACATATTTGAATTTGATTTTCAGTTTAACGGACTTTTCTTCTATTATCTTCAACTAAAGTATAAAGCTTTGGGATATGATGCTAAATTTTTGTCGGCAGAATCACCGGAAGAAAAAGAAATGGAACTTTATCATCATGGACCGCGCAACTGGCATTCTATCAAAGGACTATTCATAGATTATATGAATGATTCCAAATAAATCATCTTTCATTTATTTGATTCAACAAGATTGGAATAAGCAGTATATGAAGAAAAACAACTTTAAGATAAAGCCGAAAAGAAAGAAAAGAAAAAAGAACAATACAGGAAAAGGCCGGCAGAAAAGATGGAAAAACGAAAGAATGCTTCTTGTGCTCCTTTCTGTCCTTCTTTTCCTGATTCTTTTTGGTTACTTTTTAAGAAATGAATTTAAAACAGAGTCTGGCCTGTTCAAAAGCTCCACCAGGATTTCAGTCATTGACGTGTCCCAATGGGAAGGAACCATTGATTGGAAAAAAGTCAAAAACTCCGACATCCGCCACGCAATCTTAAAGATCGGATCCGGAGATTACGATGGGGAAGGCTTTCACGAGGATCCGCTTTTTCAATTAAATTATGAGAATGCTGTCCGGGAAAACATCTCCTGCGGCGTTTATTTTTTCAGTTATGCCGTTACAGCCGATGAAGCCAAAAGGGAAGCGCTTTACTGTTTGGAACTGTTGGAAAAATATTATATTAAACCGTCTGACTTATTCTTCCCCGTGGCATTTGATCTGGAATATGACAAAGCCCTTCGGACAGGAAGAAGAAACTGTACAGATATGACCCTGGCTTTTTGTAAGACGATGGAAGCAGCCGGCTTCGAGCCCATGATCTACTCATCCGCTTCTTATCTGAAAGATTATCTGATTTACCGGGAAATTGAAGATTATAAACTATGGGTCGCAAACTACGAAGCCGCCGGTCCCGCTTTTGGGAAACCCTATGTTATGTGGCAGTACAGCGAAGACGGCCGGGTAGACGGCATAGAAGACCTTTGCGATATGAACTACTGGTACACCAATTACATCGAAGTGCAGGAACTAAAAGCCGGCACTGATTCCCTGACTCTGAAAAAAGGGAAAAAGCAGACTTTAGACATCAAGATTCTCCCTGCCAATGCAACCAACCAAAGACTTGCTTTTGCCAGTTCCAATGAAAAAGTGGTAAAGATATTGGATACTCAAAAAGGAACCATCAAAGCAGCAGGCTCAGGAACTGCATGGATCACCATAGAGACTCCTTCCGGAATAAAGGAACGGATTCGGGTAAAAGTAGAATAAAAGAAGGAAACGCAGCACTTTCCATTTATAGTGCTGCGTTTTCTTATCCCCAATATACTTCCGGCAGTTCCGCCCATGCCACAACCTTGTATATACCATCTCTGATACCCCAGTCTTCTGAACCGTAATAACGGGCTGTTGTCACGCATCGTTCTCCAGGTTCCGGCTTCATTCCTTCAATCATGCCTTCTATGGTGACTAAATACCTGCCTGCTTCTTTTGGAAAACCTTCCTTTGTTATAACATGCCATCTTATTTCCATTTCTTACTCCTTATCATTGTTTTTTATCTTCTATACTATAGAACACTCTGCCAAACCATGTCCAATGCTAACATTTATATAGTTATGGATAATTATACTCTCACTATAAAAATAATACAATTATAAATAATTTTAGTGAAAGGATGATATCCATGGAAGAATTCAATTATGCTCAGATAGGTGACAATATCCGCAAAATGCGGAAGAAGAGAAAATACACACAGGAATATCTTGCTGAGCAGGTCGGCGTGAATACCAGCCATATCAGCAACATTGAAAATCATCATACCAATGTTTCACTTCCTACCCTTGTCCGCATCTGCAATGTTTTAGATACAACGGTCGACTATATGCTCTGTCACGAATATTCCACCCCCGACTCTTCCATTGACCGCTTCATTCTTACCGAATTGCAGCATTGTCCAATAGACACAAAAGAACGCATCTTAAAAATCATTCAAATATTAAAATAGAAAGGCACGAAATCGTGCCTTTTTATTTTAAAACTTCCATCTCTTTAACTACTTCCATCACTTTGACGCATATACTCCAGTTTTCGATAAATAGTAAGCCTCATAGTAATATAGCAGGCTAATCCTCCAAGCACATTGGATACCGGCTCTGCCATATATACTCCTGTTGCCCCTAATCCTACTCGCGGCAACAATAATGTAAGAGGGACAACAATAATTACTTTACGAAGCAGCGAAAAGAAAATGGCATGCTTCGCATCTCCCAATGACTGGAACACCGACTGCCCGGAAAACTGGAAGGACATGAAGACAAATCCGAAAAAATAAATCTTTATCATCTCAATTCCTGCATTCATCATAGACACATCATCAGAAAAAATTCCAAACCAGAATTTTGGAAATATGATTACCAAAAGCCATGCAAACAATGTATACGCAGATCCTATCCAGGTATTAAACCGAATCCCTGATTTTACACGTTCATATTCTCCGGCACCGTAATTGAACCCAAGTACAGGCTGTGCTCCATTCATAAGACCGCTGACTGGGAGCATGAAAATCTCACGGATGGAATTGGCTACGGTCATAATCCCTACATACAAGTCACCGCCATAAGTCTGAAGTGTTGCATTGCATGCAACCTGAACAATGCAGTTTGTACCATGCATAATAAAGTTCGCCATCCCGATTTTGAATATTGCCATCGTTGTCTCAAATGTAATTCTAATTTTCTGAACTTTTAACGGAATGATTACTTTCTTTCCAAACAGGAAACTGAGTACCCATAGAGCAGAGAAACTCTGACCAATGATTGTAGCAAGAGCTGCCCCTCTTACTCCCATATCAAATCCAAAAATGAGAATAGGATCCAATATAATATTGGTGACTGCACCAATGACCGTAGACAACATACCTATCTTAGGAAAGCCCTGTGCATTGATATATCCATTCATTCCGGTCGTAATCATAGAAAAGACCGTTCCAATCAGATAAATACTCAGATACTGGCTTGCATATACATAAGAATCTTCACTTGCACCAAAGGCACACAGAATCGGGCGGCAAAAAACATATCCTGAAACCGTAAGAACCAGTGCGCTGACCAGCAGCAGAGCAAAAGAATTACCCATAATCTTCCCGGCTTTTTCTTCATCACCGGCACCTCTTGCCATAGAAAACAATGGAACACCGCCCACTCCAAACAAAGCCGCAAAAGCCATAATCAGTGATACAATCGGGAAGGTAAGACCCACACCGGTCAGTGCAAGGCCATGACCATCTCCCATATGGCCTAAGTAAATTCTATCTACTACATTGTAGAGAAGCTGGACTAACTGTGCAATTGTAAGGGGTACCGCCTGAGCTATAATGCACTTCCAGACGGGACCTTTGGAAAAATCATTTGTCTGCAAATAATCATCTTCTTTCTCTTCATCCGCAAATCGAAGCACTATTCACTCCAATTTATTTTATGATGGCTTTACTTTGTTGCTAAAGCTACCATGGCATTCGCAGTAAGTTCAATGGCCTTCATCAGATTCTCAATAGAGACACATTCATTGGGCTGATGGATATTGTCTTCCTGGCCTGGGAACGTTGGACCGAATGCCACCATGTTGGAAAACATCTTCGCATAGGTACCGCCTCCGATTGCCAAAGGCTGATCCTCTCTTCCTGTATTGTCTTTATAGACTTTCATCAGTTTCTGGACAAGCTCGGAATCTTTCGGTACATATAATACCTTTTCACTGCTGCATCTTAAGATATCCAAACCATATTTTTCTGCTGTCTCTGCAACATTTTTCTCTACTACTTCAATGATACCGTTCTTTGGATAACGGATATCGAGAGTCACGGACACCTCTTCTTCATCGTATCTCACAACACCTACATTGACTGTTGTTTCACCGGTTTCTTCATCAAAGAAACGGATTCCCAGCTTTTCACCGTTTGTTTCTGTTCCGATTTCTTCAAGAAGGAAGGACATCATATTCTGGAAATCACCGCCGAATTCATTGTCTTTTACTGCTTGAAGAAGTTTAATTGCTGCATTTTCCCCAAGATACGGCACGCTTCCGTGCGCACTCTTTCCTTCTGCATAAACAGAGACAGTCCCATCTTCCACGACTGATTTTACACCTGCTGCCTGAACAACGTTCACATCACCTTCCACTTTGAGGAGGCATTTCGGAGTTACTACATTAGATGCTGTACCGCCTTCGAATTTTAAAACCTTTTTCACGCCATTGACCGGATTCTTCTTTCCGACCAGCACGCCAGTCATACCCTTCTCACAGAATATAAGAGGATAATCTGCATCCGGTGTAAATCCCATTACAGGAGTTTCTTCTCCCACTTCTTTATAGTGTTCGATACAGCTGCTACCGCATTCTTCATCTGTTCCAAAAATAACACGGATTCTTCTGTCTAATTGGATTCCGGAATCTTTAATTGCTTTTAACGCATATAAGGCTCCAATAGTCGGTCCTTTATCATCCAAAACGCCACGTCCATATATCTTGCCGTCTACAATCTCCGCACCAAATGCAGGGTAATCCCATCCTTCCCCGATTGGAACAACGTCGAGATGGCCAAGTACTGCAATCATCTCTTCCCCTTCACCGTATTCTGCCCATCCGGCATAGTTATCTACATTCTTTGTCTTAAATCCCATAGCTTCCGCAAGGGCAAGAGCATGCTCTAATGCTTTCTTTGGTCCTTCCCCGAATGGTGCATCCGGTAAAGCTTCCCCTCTCACACTGTCTATATGAACACTCTCCTGAATTCCTTTGATTATCTCATCCTGTCTTTCTCTAATCAGGTTCTTAATTGCTGCTTTATCCATGCCTTCCCTTCCTTTCCTATCTATATAACATAAATGTTGAGCCTCCGGCAGATGACGAAGACCTTCTTAAATTCTAATTCATATTATACGTCCATTTTTTCTCCGGGGCAATTGAAAATAGCAATCGATAACATTCAGTCTTTAAATCCATTCAGCCCGGCAAGGATCAGCAAAAATGCACCTAAAAAAGTAAGAACCAGGACCAGTCTCCATGACTGCCCGGTCTGAGGAAGTACTTTCTCTAAATCCAGATGTTCTTCCGTTGTTGTTTCTTCCGGTATCGTTTCATACTTTGGAGTTATTCTTATTTTACCTGTCCCCACTCCGTTCTCTACAGGAACGGAAATCTCTGCAACAACAGGCATGTATCTGCTTTCCTTTTCTCTATGCTCTTCTCCCCAGACAACGTATCTGCCTTTTGGTAAGTCTTCAAATAGGATTTGTCCTTTCCAGTCCGTTTTCCCTGACTTCTCTGGCTTCAGATAATCCATATCATACTCTCCCTCAATTTTGCAGAGGCTAAATATTACCCCTGGAAATTTATACTGTATCTCTAAATCATAAGTCTTTTCATCTGCTGCCATTGACTCCTCTAAAAAATCCGTTTTCTCTTCTGCTCTCACCTCTCCTTTGGAAGAAAGAAAAAAGAACACAACTAACAGACACAAAACAAACCATTTTGCTGCATTCTTCCCTTTCCTCTCCATAGTTTCATTTCTATCTATCTGATGATCATTAAAGCGTTCTTCTATCTGTTCCATTTCCTCCCCCTTTTCTACCCGTATTCCGCACACCAAAAGCCGATGACTGTTGATTCCGTAAGGTGTACAGGTCACTAAAGTACACAGATCTTTTCCTTTTTCTATCTGCAAAAGATTCGTTTCCTCTGGAAGAACCGTCCGGATTTCATATATCCCATAATAATATTTCTCATTCAAAATACAGATTCGGAAAATATCTCCCTTCTTTAAATGATTCAGGTCCGTGAACAATTTTGCAGAAGGAAGTCCCCTATGTCCGGACAAAATACAATGTGAATTTACGCTGCCGACTGGAAAAGAGGTCCCTTCCATATGTCCGGCACCAATCTGCAATACAGATTCATCTGTTCCATGATAAAATGGAAGTTTCACATCTATCGCCGGAATCTCAATATATCCTATCAATCCGTCTTCATAAATATCAAAAACAGACTCATATTCTGCTTTCTCCTTTTCTGACATCGCTCCCATAAATTTCTTTTCTATCTTTTTGTTATAAAGAACCGCTTCTTCCTTCCATTCCCCATAAGTGTCCTGGTCTATCTGTCCTATTCTTTCCCCATACCGGCTAATCACCAATGACTGGTGGAATGAATTCCACCAGCCGCTGATTGAAGGATATAAAAATACAAATATACCGATTAGAAACAGAATCCTTTTACATCTCATTCATTTTGTTTCTGCGGTTTTTGCGGCTATCTGTAACAATGGCCGCAATAGCAAGCAAGATACCAACTGCATAAAATCCATATACACCCATGCCGCCTGTAGATGGGAGAATGATACCTGCTTTGTTTATAACAGACAGCTGAATCAGTCCGGTTTGTGCTTCTGTTTCATCCTGCACCATAGCGCCGCTTACACTATATTTCCACTCAGCTTCTTCTTCTCCTGTTGTCACTGTATCCGGTACATCTAACTTAATTTCGATTACAATCGGTTCCTTTAATAAGTTATATCCGTTCGGTGCTGTAATTTCTTCAATCTCATAAGTTCCTGCAGCAAGTCCATAAAAATGAAGTTCTCCGTTTAAGCCAACCATCGCTGTTGTATCTACTTCTTCTGTAACCGTAATCCATTCCGTTACAGCTTCACAGACATACGTTACTTCCGTGTTCTCATAACGGTCCACGGTCTCCGTAAGAGGTGCTGTTTCTGTATATGTTCCATCTTTTAATTTAAAATAAGTACCCTGTTCAGATTCTGTAAAAACGCCTTTTACAACTTTTACCTGATTGAGTTTTTCCCCGCTGATTTTAAATTCTGCACCTTGTAAACGGATTGGAATATCACTGTCATCCACCTTGATAAGCTCAATTCCTGTCAGATAGGAAACAGTCACATCATCGGGAGTAACTCCTGTCACATCACCAAATCCCGGTCTGTCCGGATTTTCCTCTGTTCCGTTCTGTTTTACATTTGGATTGTTGGAGTATTCAAGATGTGCCTTGTTCACGTTACCTGCATTTCCAATAACCGCATTTGTATTCACTACAGCAGAATAGCGGATAGCAATCTTGGCATCTGTTCTGTCTTTATACTGAATAAAATTCTTTAACACGAGTTCAAATGTACATCCGTCTTCTGCCTGTTCTGTCTGAAGCTGATAGGAAGAAGTATCCAATCTCTGTCCGCCAAGCTCTACTTCTAAAGAATCCGGCTGGAATGTCAGCCCTTCATCTAAGGTATCATGCACAACAAAGAAATATTTTTCATACCCATCCATATCCGGCACGTGAGATGTGATTTCGTATGTTACTGTATCACCAACAGACACACTGTTTGCTTCTACAGATTCACCGTCTTCTAAAATCTTCTTTTCTAAAACCGGCGCATCTGCCTTTGCTTCTACCTGTACATCTCTTACCACCTGCAATATAAATTTGGTATAAGCATCTCCGTTTCCAATCACGCCGCTGTCTTTTACCAGATAATAACCGTCTCCTGTAACCGGAATGGTGTATGGTGATTTTTCTTCCGTTGAACGTCCTGCTGCTGTTCCATTCAAATACAGTTCTGCTGTTTCCGCAAATGCATCCAGTTCACTGCTGTCGTTCTGAAATCCTGTGAGAACCTCCGCCACTTCTGCTGCATTGCTGCATTCTTTATACGCGTTCTTTTCCTGCAATGCTGCCAGAAAAGAAACGCCGTCAATTCCTGCACCCCATTCCACATTGGAAAGAATGGTTTTTGTTGTATCAAGATCTCCCTTGAAAATCTGATATGCCTCATATACGTGGCCTGCTTTTTCATTGGTGATTGTAATGACATGACGGGCAGCCTCGTCTGCAAATGCTGTCACCGTGCAGCCAAGTACCATCAATAATGCTAATACTATACTCCATATTTTTTTCATAACTTATCTCCTTTTCTTTTCATTTCCATTTCTTTTGGTTCTATCTTTGTTTCCACACTTCATCACACAAGAAGAGCTGATAAGAATTGTCCCCACTGCAACAAACACTCCTGATCCAATACTTCCTGTATGAGGGAATACTTTTCCCCTTTCATTTTTCACATGCAGAGAACACCTTCCATTCTCCAAACCGCTGTCATATATTGTAAATCCTTCTTCCTGTCTTTCATAACCATCCGGAGCCATCGTTTCCATGATGTAATATTTATTCTCCTTCAAATCATCCCAGACAATCTTCCCCTCCGAATCTGTGGTCTTCACACTCTTCAAATACCATGTCTGTCCATCTTCCCCTTCCAGACTCCGACTTACATCCATACAATCAGCCGCATTCGGACTATAGAAAGCAAATTCAGCACCTTCCAAGAGTTGTTCTTCATCCGCATCTGTTTTGAAAAGTTCCACTCTCCAGTCTCTTTGCATATTGGTATACCGAAGAATCATAACTTCATCCTTTTCATAAAGGAAAGTATATTGGTCCGTCATTATCCCATTCACATTTTTTAATTCATAGGAAGGATGATCTTTCATCTCTACAATGGTATACTTCTGACCCTGAATCCACTGTGCAGATTCCAAGAGCAGTTCTTCTGATTCGCTGCTTCCTTGTTCCACATAGACAGAATAGATCCAACACTGTCTTCCTTGTTCCTCTAACCATGCGACAAAGGATTCTTTGGAGTTTAGGTTTTCTTTCACGTCTTCTAAGCTGACTGCTTCTCCCTCATAAAGAACGTAATGAAACACTTCTCTTTCGTCTGCCGGATAGGAAGTTCCTGATCTATCCTCCAGCTGTTTTTTCAGAACCGGAACATTCGGTATTTTCACTCCTACAGACAACGGCATTGCCTCCAATTCCTGTCCAAGGTCAAGAAGTTTATAATGATAACCAAAGCTATTCCATGCAATCTCTCCGGCTTTCCCATCGTCATTTATGATACAGTCAAAGCTTACCGTCACTTCTGATTTGGCAGGAATCCGTCTTCCTTGTGCATCACGAATGAGAACTCTCATTGATCTGGCTCCCTCTTTCCTGCTGCTCCATGAATCAGTTCCGTTTCCGCCATTTTCTGAAGCGGACACATTCTCAACATTTCCTGAATCAGCCCCGTTCCAGTCTTCTTCCGTAAAAACAGTCTTTTTAGAATACTCGATAGAATAGTCTTCCTCTGTCAGTTCATACACTTCTCCTTCTTTTGTTTTTACCTTTACTGTCACATTGGGATTCTCGGCAAGACTTACAGAGAACTCGCTCAGTCTTTCTACCGTGCTGTCAAAGGGGCTGGTATCCCCTTCTTCCGGCAGCCGGTCAATAAGAATCAGCTTCTCCATCGCTTTGTCCGTGTCATTGGTCACGGTCAGCTCATAGGTGAAGACGCCGTCTTCTTTGGATAAAAGAATATAGTTATTGTCCGGATCAGTTGAAACAGCCATATTTTCCGGATTGGATTTTTCACTGACCCCTTTCCTTGATCCTGTAGCATATCCAAATGTAATGGTGACCGGCGAACTGTTTTTCGCAGATTCCGGTGTTCCATCTTCTGCTCTTTCCATGCTACCCTGTCCCACTTTAGAGAAAGTCTGCCTATTCGGTGTCAGGAATGCCTGATTGGTATAGACTGTATTTTTATATTGATTGGTTGGATTATAAGATGATAGATATAGATCCACATATCCGCCTTCCGGTATGGAGACGTCATAGTCAGAAAAACGAATGGCGATACGTTCCTTCCCATTCTCTGTTTTAGATAAGGCAATCTTTCCATTTCGACTGCCTGATAGATTGATATATTCTTCTTTCCCATCCAGGGAAATCGTCTTTTTAGAATTATTATTGATAATTGTAACTGTGTCTTCTGTCCGTCCGGTAACAGTCAGCACATCCTGTTTCTTCATAAGATTACCGAAACAATCATGAATTTCATATCTGAGATCTCCGCATAAAACATAGGATTCGGGCAAAATATCCTCAAATGTATAATCCGTAATGGAAAGGGTTCCGCTGTTATGCAGCCTGACACGCCAGTTAATTACGTCATACGGACCTGCTGCAGTCTCATATTCTGTTACCAGCCCGCTGCCGGATGAGGTATAGGACTCTGTATACTTCGTCACCCCGGGTATGATTTCTCCACGAGACACTACTACATCAGAATTAAGCCAGTAATCATGAAGATCACCATAGATAAAATCATACTGTCCTTTCATGTCTGCGCCAGTCAGAAGACTGCTGTTCCCATCATTTTGATCATTGTGGACCTCATCTATCGAACCAGTGAATCGAATCTGATTCTCATCAGTCAGTTCCACACCCGTCTTCGGGTAGTCTGTATAATTCATCACCGCAGTGTTTCGTGCAATATCCTCCGTCTCTTCTGTCATCCCTGTCTCACACATATATCCAAATGTAATCGCTTCATTAAAATTCAAATAATACTGCTGCTTTTTCTCATCATAAGAGACAGCCTGCTCTCCTTCCCCCGCACCAATACGGAATCTGATATATCCGTTCTCCATCTGCCCCCATTGAATATTCGCACTTCTATACTCAACCGGTTCCGGAGATATAAGGTTACGTTCCTCTTGCACAAGAGGATAATCGTTAAAATCTGTCTGGGTCATAATACTGTTCCCGGCACCTGACCGGTTCAAATCCCCATCAGCCACAAGCTGCTGCATGGTAAATCCCTTTGGTAAAATATCATATACATCATTCAAATACCATCGTTTCGTTCCACCATTATAAAGAACCAGATAATAGGTAACCTGTCTTCTGCTGCTGTCCCGGTTATTGTAATAAATTCGGCTAGGCATCTGTTTATAACTGCCATCCGAACCGTACCCTGCTGCATAGACGCCTTTTTGCAGAAGAACCCGTCCTGTCTCTCTCAAATGATGGCTTACATTGACAGGAAACTGATAAACGAAGAAAGTATTCTCGATCATGGCTCCATCCACAGCTGCTCTGTATTCTGTCCAGACAGAATCTTGTTCTGTGTGTTCCGGATAAGTCAGTGTAATATAAATATATACTTTCGCATCATTCTCAGAGAAGCAGACAGACATGTCGTCTGGCCAAAGAATATACTGCTGTCCTTCTTTCGACCCACCATTCCAGGAATTCTCTATGCTCCATTGTTCCATTCCTGATATCTGAGTGGAACTATGGGTCGATTCATAGGCAAGTGTCACATTCTCATTGGATATCCATGGGAACACACCGTGATTATCCGGGAGCCGGTCTGCCATATCACTGCCGCTGATTCTATATTGTCCATCGCCCTTGCACCGCAAGGTAAGCCTGTATGTTACCTTCTCCCCAGCGCTTAATATACTATAGCCATCCTTGTCTATCACATCATCCTTCCATGTTATTCCTTTTGTCTCAAGGATATCCTTACGGAAATCTATAATAGAGCCGCCGCCCCAAATCGTACCATAGATTCTGCTGTTCTCTCTTCCGTTCATCCATACAACATTGCCAAGAGAATAGACATTCTTTCCGGATAACTTCTGATCAACAATTGACTGATAGGAAAGATATAATCGATAGCTGCCTGCCGGAATTTCTGCGAAATTCCAAAAAACTGTAGTATGAAGTCCATTGTAAGAATGACTTATCTCTCCATACTCCACAGTCTGTTCCTCTATTACTTTTTCAACTAGAATGTCAGCTGCGACGCAGGATTCTCCTTGGATGACTCCGCCAATTTTTACATTATGATAGACACCTTCTGTCAGAACATAATAAACCGTATCTTCCTTCCTATAGATTCCCAGTCCTTGATCAGCCAAATGAGGATTCTCCTCGGCCGGAACAAGTAACGCCTGGGCTCCATACATCTCGTCCACAATAGGAAGATTCTCATAATTCCCCTTGCCGAAATGCCGCAATTCTAATGTATATGTGATACAGGAACCATCCTCCGCAGTGAACGAATCCTTAAGAATCTTGTCTTCCATCACTGCCTGTTTACGAACATAGGCTTCCCGAATCACCTGACTGCTGCCACTGGATCTTGCCAGAACAGCATTCTTAGGATTCAACACCATGGCCTGACAGGTAAGAGTAAGAAAAGCATCTGTCGGATAAGCACCCGGCCAGTCTTCACTTAACATCTGGAAGGTATCTTTGGCTCTGCCATATACATGAAATCTTCTTGTCTCCCCTGCTTCCATAGAAAATACATCCTCAGACTCATTCAAAGTCCAAGAAAGAGTATATTCTGTCCACCGGCCTGGAACAAAACCTGCCGCCTGCAAAGATTCCTCCAAAGTCTCCTTCTCATATACATCGTCGCCGTGTATAACCTGAAGCCTGTCTTTGGAATCATTCCACTGAATCGTTAACTGCTCCTTTGCTGTATCGCTCAGATTCTGACCGCTGTTGCCGCCATGTTTCCAAAAGACAGTTCCCGCATAGACCCCTTGGCCTTCTTCCCATGGAACCAATTCCGTTCCGGATATGAATACAGATAAATACTTACCCTCTTCTTCCCGAAACATTCTCTCCATATCTTCCGGCTCCATATATACGTAAGGACTCAACACTTCCTGCAGTCTATATTCTCCGGAAGAACCCGGCATATAGGGCATTGCTCCCGGATTACACAGCATAATCTGATAGTCTGCTTCTTCTCCGAAATAATAAGGTTTTGTTACCACTGTCTGAGAAAGCTTCAATGTGCCCTGGGAAGGAGCAATTGTCTTCCCGGCTTCTGATGATAAAAGCACCTTGCCGGAATGCTGATAAAAGACTGCTGCTTCCGCCCGGTTCGTCACAGTCTGTGCTTCTGATACATGAAATTCAGACAGGTCTGCCATAAATGCATCTGCAAAATATATCACCGTAACTGTGTTGGTATTCATCTGAGCCGTCCCGGCCATATTCCGGACTGTAAACTGAATCACTGCCTGCTCCTCTTGTTCATCCCAGGTAATCCGGACACCGGACAGATTCAACTGTCCGCCGCCTACAGTAACCCGGAATACCCTTCGGTCTCCTGCATAATAATCTGATCCACTTTTCCTAAGTGTTCCATCCTTTATCCCAGCCACTACATCTTCATGCCAGGATAGACCTTTCGGTAACGTCATCACATCCTTATACACAACAGACTGTACATAGTCATTCCCACAGGAAGCCGCCGTCTCCTCCAGACGTTCTAAGACAATCTTCCAGTTGAAATCCGATCCCGGAATAATGGTTCCATCTTCCAGTCCCTTCAGATAAAGTTCGGCCGAACCGGTACCGGATTTTGTCATAAGGAACTCATCTCTGACTGTAACCCATTCTGCCCTCAAGGCGCCAAATTCTGAAAGAACCAGCTTCCCCCTGGCCTGTTCTGCCTCTTCCTTCTCCATCATGACAGCCCATACAGTTACTCCTCCTCCGGCTGAACCGGGAGACGGATATACAACGGTAACCGGAATACTCAGTGTCTTTCCTACAAGAGGGGCAAACTCTATATAAATGCATAAGGGATCTTCCGTCTCATGGCACTCCACGGTCTGGCTGTCAAAAACATAGGTCTGTCCAGGTGAAATGCTTATATTCCCATCTTCCTCTGTTTTTTGAAAATAAATTCGATACCGGTAATTGTCCTCTGCTTCCTTATTCCCGGCTCCGGAGAGAATTGTCAGCGTATCACCTGTCAAAAGCTGATATTGACCGCTTCCATTCTCATCCTGCTTCCATTCCAAAGTTCCGCTCTCAGATTCCATAGATAAAAGAAGATCGGAAGCTCCCTCTCTGCCTTCCAGCCTGATCTCTTTCTCAGACGTCATACTCTCTACCGTACCAGGTGTTCCTCCCTCTTCTTCTGCCGCCTCTTCCTTTAATCCAGTCTGGTAAAACGGGCGGTAACCGATCTCTGCATTGGAGAAAAGTTCCTTTACTGCCTTTATTTCATTCTGCCCATTGACCTCCTTTAATCCGGTACACTTGGCAAAACCATAGGCCTCTATTACGGTAACCTGCTCCGGTTTTTCAAAGGTAATTGCCTGAAGCTGATCTGCATTTTTAAAAGAATCCTTCCCTACTGCTGTGAGCTCATACTCTTCTCCTGCTTCCGGACTGATCACCGCCGGAATATACAGTTCTTCAAAATCCGTCTGACAATATACTATGCTGGCTGTTCTTCCTTCTTCATCCAGCTGATAAAAAACACCCTGATGGTCTATATAGATATGACCTTCCAGCCTGTTCACAGGTGATTCCCTGCTCTCAAAAGCCCCTGCTTCTACGTGGAATAAATTCGGCTTCTGGAAAGTAATACTATCAGCCTGTCCTGTAATCCATCTGAACTCCTTCGGAAGAGAATCCACAGATTCTCCAATCATAAGAGAATAACGGATCTCCCTGTCAAAGAGATAATTATCTTTCATCACCGCATTCCTGGCGTCATAAATAATCTGAGACAGGGACTTCGTCGGACTGCCAAATGACTCAATCCTCTGCGTACCGCTTGGAATCTTTAATGATTCGATACAATTACAGCCCTGCTGGAACATGTTATATATCTTCTCAATTGGTATATTCTCCGGAAGCCGCACGCTTACCAGCTTGGTACATCCTGCAAAGGTAGTTTCCCCGCTTAGCGGCACGCCATCCTCTATGTAGATTTCTTCCATATCAGACCACTGAAACATATAACTTGCCGGTACAATCTGGACGGTAGAAGGGATATACATCCGCTTTACCTTCCTGATTCGGTGGACAGATCCTTTCTTAATCTCACAAACGGAATCAGGAACCCGGTATTCCACCATGTCTTTATACTTGGGATAATCAACAAGGGCTGTGAAATCTTTATTATAAAGAATCCCGTCTACAGCCATGAAATATGGATTCTCTTCTTCGACTGTATATTCTGTGGCCATCCATACAGCCAGGTCATCAAACCGCTTCAGGGAGGCCGGAATATGCAACACATCTCCCATCTTCGGCTCACAGCCAAGGGAAGAGTGCTCCAACACCTCTACTCCCTCTTCCAGGGTAACGGTACGCAGGTTGCGATGATACACAAAGGCATTGGCTTCCAGGACTTTCACATTCCCCGGAATACGGATAGACTCCAGATTAGTACCGTAAGCAAAAGCATGCTTACCAATGGTCTCCACTCCCTGTCCAATCTGTACCTCCTTAAATCCAAATCCATACATGGCATTATTCCCGATTCTGGTTACACCGTCTTCTATGATCAGGCGCTCCAGAGTCCCCTTCCACTCCAACCAGGGCAGATCCGCCTGCTTCCCGTAATCAGACATGGGGCCTGTACCTCCAATGACTAATGTCCGGCTTCCTGCATCATCCTCTGTTATCTTCCAGGTTACAGTATCTGTAACGTTCCCACTGGCAATCACCGTCTCCGGCACCACAAATCCCGATGATTCCTTCTGTTCTTCTCCTGCAAGGGCGGGAATCATAATAAGCATAGCCAGCAGTCCAATGAGGACTGCCGGTATTACATATTCTTTCTTCCCTATTACATTCTTACTTATTATTTTCTTTCTTATTCTCTTCTCACACATGTTATTCCTCCTTTCTTTTCCCTATGCTACCATAATTGTCATTTATTTACAAGTTATTTTTAACTTATTTTACATTTTTTTCTATTTATCAGCATAAAAATAGCCGCTGCGATCCATATCGGTCTACAACGGCTTAATATATTATCGGTTATCTTCTATTCTACTTTTTAAAACACCTTACTGCGTACCTGGCTTCTCCTCCATAAGTACAGGTAAATAAAGTCATATCCCAGTCCCCGGTTATCATCTCTTCGACCGCAGTTCCCTCGAGCACTTCTATCCAGCCAATCTCGTATTCAAAAACACGATTTTCTCCATCCGTGAAAGTAATCTCTGTTCCCACAGGAAGATTCTTAATGGGACTGAAATGTTTGGCATAATTGTGACCGGCGATGACCATGTTGTCTTTATAAACAGACCCTGTGTAAAGACATGGGGCAATTTTCAGACGGCTGTAATCCCATTCTTCCATAACCGGAAGTTCCAGATCTAATGCCGGTACTTCCAAAATACCGATATAGCGGTATCCATTCACCTTAAATGCAGGCATCTCTCTGTCCGGATTGGTAAAAATCGGCTTATCGGATTCTTCCTTCTGCCCTTCCTGTTCCTTCCATGTGGTTGTCTCACCGCCGGCTTCTTCCATATAACTGCGCAGATCCGGCAATACTTCCTTTGCTGCCTCTTCCGCTCTCCGGCTGTCATAAATATTATAAATAGTCAGGAAAAGAGCGGCGGACAATAACAATAATCCTATGGCAATCATGAGGGTACCTTTTTTCCTGTTTTTTGGTTTCATGCGATTTTCTCCTTTTTATACGCTTCCTTCGAATTTTATATATACTATATCACAAAAAAGACCCGGGAGACCATTCCCGAGCCAATTTTTCTGTCTAGATTCAAGTCCGTTCCGTCGGACTTAGGCGAGGCGCGCGTCGTGCTTTCACGACAAATTACCTCTCATTTCCCTTTCTTCCGGCAAAACCCAGTACTAAAAACAAAAGTCCCACAAACGCAAGCACCGGCACCGGCCACCAAAGCTGTCCGGTCTGTGGGAGTACTGTCGGCTTTTCCGGCTCTCCCTCTTTTGTATTAATAATCTGGAGTACATTGCCTTCTTTAATACTCTCAACCGTATAGCCCTCCGGAACCTCTTTTTCCACTGCCTGCCAGGTAAATTCTGAAGAAAGATCCTGCCAGATAAATCTCCAGTTGTTTTCCGGGTTCAAAGCAATCTCATCAACGATTTCTCCGTTTTTCAAAAGCTGAACGATTATCTGCTTTGGACGGGAATCTTCCCTGCCTTCATCTTTCCATACCTTAATCGCGCTTAAATCAATCAATTCAATCGGATCTTCCGATGGTTTTGGAGAAAATTCCGGTTCATAGTTCCATGTTCCGTCTTCCATTTCCAGCGGAACAAACGCCAAAAACGGTTTGCATCGATAGATATAATTATCGTCTTTTACCTGTTTTCCAACCACAAGATATACACCAACAGAAATATTTTCAAAATTTACACACCCTTGTTCATCGGTCGTACCCATATCAATAGGTTCTAAAGCATCACGTTCCACATAACCAGCCAATGTCTCAGCCATGTTTTTCCACTGTTCTGAATTCAGTGCGTCAAAATCTATCTCATATGAGGCAAATTCCTCTGTCACAGGAAAACCATAGGTTTTCGTTACATCTGCAACTTTATAAAGATGAAATTCTGTATTTTCCACATGATACTGAACGGAAATCCTGCACTCTTTCTCAATGTCAACCAACGTCCTTGCATAAATTGGCAGGGAAAGACATAACAGACATACCACGGCAATCATAAATCCATATTTTCTTCGCTCTTTAAAAAAATGTTTCATCTATCTTTTCTCCTCCCTTCCTAACGTTTTCTTCCTTTTCTGTGAGATACCAACACCCATATCATCAAAATCAATAAAATTGGTACTGCAATCATCGGCGCAATTAAAATCGGTTCAATCTGAACTGCATCCGCCGTCACCGGAATCCTGTCCGGCAGATTCTCAATTCGATGTCCACGCACCAAAAGTCTGTGGGAATTCACTCCATACGGAGTGCAAGTGACCAATGTACATAAATCCTGACCTGGTTCAACGCCTAAATCATCTAGTTCATCCGGCAATACGATTCGAATCTGATCCACTTCATAAGTCAGCACTTCATCCAGAATGCGGAACATGAAAATATCACCTTCCACAAGCTGATCCAAATCCGTAAACAATCTCGCACTCGGCAAACCTCGATGCCCGGAAACAATGCAATGGGTATTGCTCCCTCCAACAGGAAGGCTGCTCCATTCCAAATGTCCTACAGCCACCTGCAGTACTGCCTCATCCGTTCCATGATAAACAGGAAGGGAGCAGTCAATCACAGGAATATCTATATAACCCATAACTCCGTTATTTCCAACATTTAAAAGCTGTTCATATGCCATTTTACTTTCATCACTCATATAATAAAATGTATCCTTTTTTGCCAGCTTTTCATTGTAACCAATTGCTGCCTGCCAAATTTCATCGTATTGATCTTCATCCAGATTCTCAACTTCTTCAACATAGCTTGCGATGGCACGGCTCTGATGAAAAGAGTTCCAGTATTCACTGAGGGATGGGTACAGCAATAAGGACAGCCCTACAAGAAAGATCAGTATTAAAATAATGTTCGTTGTGTTTTTCTTTTTCATTGTAAGGTTCTCCTTATTGCTGTGAGCCGGGAGTCACAGGGCTCATAAGAGCCCTGGTTCTTCCCGGAATCACAGTAAGGTTTGTTCAAAAAGTTAATAAGATTTTTAAAGCCTAAATGTTATGATAGATTAAGCGTCCATGCGTTTTCTTGTGATCATTACTACGGCTGCACCGATTACGAGGATAGCGCCTGCTACGTAGAAGATTGTGGTACCGATACCACCGGTTTCTGGAAGTGTTGCACCAGACTGGTTGAGGATTGCAACTTCAGTAGTTGTATTTCCATTCTGCGTTAATGTCCCATTTTCTCCAATTACTACTGTCACAACATCGCAAGTATTATATCCAGCAGGTGTTGTTGTTTCTTTAAGGTAATATGTGCCTTTTTCTAAGCCTTCAATTTCAAACTTACCACTTTCTCCTGTAACAATTTCTGTCACATGAGTATGGTCTGTACAACCGCTTTGTGTACATACTTTATAAATGTTTGAACCTTCTGTCGCTACTAAATTGACAGCTGTTGCACACTGTTTATCTTTATAAAGAGTAAATCCAGCACCAGCTAATGGAGTATTAGTACCTGTATATTTAAATACAGGAATTTCCCATGTATAAACTTTTACTTTTTCTTCCGGTGTCTTACCTGTTGGCTCATTGCCTTCGCCATCCCAATTCGGATTATTAGAATATTCTAAGTACACAGTGTTAGGGTTGCCCTCTATTCCAATAACAGCATCATCATCTACAATGGCATTATATGTTACAACAATTTTAGAACTAGCTGTTGCACCTAATGTTAAAACATCGGCACAAGAAATTGTTAATGTTCCATTTTCTTCTGATACTGTAAACTTATCCGTTTGATTATTTCCTGCTACTGTTACTGCTACAGTACCTTCAACAAAATCAAGTCCTGCAGATAATGTATCATGGAATACAACTTTGTATGTTTCATATCCTTCAAAAGTGCTTGGCATTGTTGCTGTAAGAGTGAAAGTTACAGTGTCTCCAATATTGGCATCATTATCATTTACAGTTTTTTCAACCTTTGGCACATCATATTTTTTATTAATTGTTATGTTTCCATTATTGGTTACCTGTAATAATGCAGCATTTTTTGCATCATGTATTCCATCCACGTTAGATGTATCTACCAATAACCAATAACCTGCGTTTAAAGTTGCCTCTTCAGAAATAGCTGTTTTTTCATTTGTTAAATGCTCAACTGCAATTGCAGCTAATGCTTTTGCTTCAGGACAATCATTAGTTTTATCTGCTAATACACCTGCAACATCTGCAGCTGTTTCACAATTATCAAAATAATCATTTTTTTCTTTTAATGCAGCCAATAACGCACTGCTGTTAACACCAGTTCCCCAAGTAATATCACCGAGTTCTACTTTTCCATTTGCCTGTGTACCACTAAGAATCTGATATGCATCGTAAGTATGTCCTGTATTATTCTCAATAGTTGCTGCAAAAGCACTTGCTGACATAGCAAATACCATAACCATTGCCAGCACTAAGCCAGCTAATCTTCTCATCTTTTTCATCGTCTTCGTTCCTTTCTTTATCATTATTTTGTAAGACTTTAAAGATCCCTATCATCACGCTTTAGGAAGCTTAATAATCCTCCTTTCCGCGTTTATTATTTTTATATAACAGGAAGAAACCGGATAGAATCATCATCATGGTTCCTCCTATAATATATGGATTTATTCCGAATCCTCCGGTTTCCGGAAGTTCGTATGTTGCTGTATTTGTGAATGTGATAGTATTGCTGCCGTCTGCTACATCGCCGGAAGCAGAATTCTTTTCAACAGCGTCCGCTTCTCCAATCACAATACTGCTAATGTAACCATCTTGAACTGTTTCCGTGATGGTCCATTTGGCTCCATTTGGAAGCCCTTTGATTGTTATGCTTTCCTTATGTCCCAGGCTGACTATTGCTTTTCCCCCAGCATCTAACATAATTTCATACGTACTATCATCTGATACAATCACTTTATATGATCCTGTCAGTGGATTTCCTTCGGAATCCGTTAAGATAATTTCGAACTGGAATTCATCCGCCGTTTCTATTCCTGAGACAATTTTCTCGAGAACCAGGTTCTTTAACAATACATTGGAAAATGCTATAGCATCTGTATCATTCAAAGATTGTTCTCCATTCTTCCATCGATTTGTCACTGCTGCCTGAAGAGTACCGTCAACCTTATCCACCGTTACCTCTACGATGTAAAATGTTTTGTCCAATTGGAATTCTTCATTTTGGCTTTCACCATCTGCCAAAGATGCTTCTATCATTTTGTAATAATAGACTACAGGCAGTTCTTCCAAATTCTTTTCGAGATAGGATAAGTTAAAGCTAAACTCTGCCGTCTCGGCAACATTGGTACTTGTTGTCATCTCCAGACCGTTTTCTACTTTAGTTGAACCTGTTTTATCTGTAACTTCTTCCAGTTTGAAAGTAACCGTTCGTTCTGTCGTATCCGGATTGATGACATTTTTGACCCCGGTAACAATTACGTTTGCTCCATTTTCGGTATTGGTAACATTGACCTGTACCGTAGAATCCGTGCTGATGATACCGCTTGCTCTTTCACCGTTTGTTACAACGCCTTCACTTCCGGAATACATAACTGTATATCCCTTCGCTGAAGCACTTGTCTCTGAAACTGTGAATTCAGAACCGGCTAGGATTTTTGGTATTACAGCTGTCTCATTCGCTGCAATACTTATGATTCCTTCTGCCTGAACAGTTTTTGTTTGTTCTCCGACTTGATATGTAGTTCCTATTGGAATTGGATTGCCATCAAATGTTACATAGAATTCAAATTGGTGATTCTGCTCCGGATCTATACTCGATACAAGACTCTTTGTAATCTGGAGGCTTCCTAATTTGTTTGTAGTAACATTATTATTAAAATTAAATAATGTTGTTCCATCGGAAATATCTTTTACATTGGATTCTGCACCGGTAAAAGAATCCCCGCCAACCTGAATAGTTTCGCTAAACGTAGCACTGCTTCCAGCCACGGTTATCTCTTCATACTGTTCTGCCATGGTTAAATCCAGCAATTCCCTTACATAGTACTTACCATCATCTTCATCAATTCCAGAGAACTCAGCTCTTTGTCCGGCTTTTAGAGTAAAGATTCCATTAGCATCTGTTTGATAAGTTCCTTCTATGACTTTATTGTTTTGATCATACAGAGTGTATGGTGTGTTTGGTGGAATAAATAACTCTTCCTTTTTATTTCCATCTTCATCCGCTTTCAATATCTGGAATTTAAAATTCGGATTACCTAACAATGGGAGTACCGTTTCATCATCTACGGTTAATTCTTTTGCAACGGAAACTGTATTTTTACGTATTAACGGGAAGTTAAAATTCATTCGACAAACACCGGATCCCGCTCCTCGTTCCATATAGTAGAAATTAAAACGATGCATGGAATAATCTGTGAAAGTTCCTTTTTCGTTCAATACGGATGTGTCTTTACCCGCTGCTGTCAGTATTTCCCTAAAAGTCTTTGTTTTATAAGGTTCCGTACTAACATCACCGGTTTCTTTACTCAGATAATAATAATGTACTAATCCATTTACAAAATCAATTTCTCCGCCGACATGTCGATGAATACCTGATAAATCCAGAAAGAGGACATCATCCATATAAACCCAAACATCATCATCGCCAGTAAAATAAAACTCCATCGGATAATCTGGCTTACCATCTTGATTGGTATCATTCCCAGTCATTCCACCTTTTGGCTGCATAAACTCCATCTTCATTTCCATACCGAAATAAAAGTCTGTAGCCTCGTCATAGTCAATAGAATATACTTTCTTTAAAATTTCATCATTTTGCGTGAATTTTGCAGGAATTCCGGAGACATCAAAATATTCATTCATTGCATCTGCTGATGTCCAAGTTGTTCCATACCTGGCATCCATTAATGAAATAAACTGATTCAGACGGGCAGCCAATGTATTATATTCTTCTCCCATCCCCGCATCATATTTATACTGTGCGCTCTGTGCCATTGCCTGCATATAAGTCCGGTCAATCTCACTTGTCTGTGCACACTGTGTTTCTATGTCATTGAACGGAAGGAAATTACCAAATGGATACATCATGTAATTCGAACTAATCAATTGTTCATATAACGTAAATGTATCATTCGTCGAATTAAACTGCGCATGATTCTCTCTACTGTTAAAAGTATAAGCACCTGTTACATCATTATGCAGGAATAACCCATTGATACTCTCTGTATTCTTCTTTGCCGCATAAGTATTAGACTTGAACAAATAATCCAGACTTGTACCATCCGCTAAAGCAGGATAATCATTCTTGAGTGTCGGCAACATCATCCCGTCTATTGGCACATTAGCTGTCCCATAAGTGTCTTTTCCTGTCGTTGCATTAATGTTTGTGCCGCCAACGATTGTTACATTACTCTTTCCTGCATCTAAATCTTTCGTAATATTATTACCAAAATTAAAGGTAATACCACTGAAACTTGTTACACTACTTGTTGTTCCGTTATCCTGCTGGAATCCAGGATAATTCCTGTTGTTATTATAAAGGGTATTAATCAAACTATTGTAATCATATAGATTGACTTCTATTAATTCATCCGTGTCTGCCCCCTCTATAATTGTAAGTTTGGAACTATTGTCTTTGACGAATTTTATAGTCCCTATACTTGTTCCGGTATAAGCAGATGTTTGACTTTGATCAAAAGATATCACCGCATAATCCCCAACCTGAACATCCAGATTGGCTATGGAAATATCACCATGCCATACATACAAAACAAATCCATTTTCTGAAGAAGGTTCACAAGCACTTTTATCAACTTCCCCTGTCGTTATAATCTCACTTACGATATAATCCCCTTTTTCGTTTTGATCTACAATAATAGCAGACCACCAGTAAAAAGCGAAATCGCAACCGTATTCGTCAGCGGATTTCCCATGGAACAGAACCGATTTTTCATTACCTTTACCATCTTGATCAAAGGAATTTACCTGATAGATCGGAATATCTTCTCTTATGGTCATTAAACCAGCAGACCACATCCATTGCCATTCCATAAGCTTTTCTGCATTTGTGACTTGTTCTTTTAATTCCGCTGTTAAATCTTCGTATTGAATATAAACAGTGAGAACTTGTTCATATACTTGTATATAATAATCTTCGTATCCGTCCAAATCTCCAAGCTCATCAAACTCTGTGAGTTTCGCATCTACTTCTTCATAGAGTGGAAGTGCTTCGATTAATGCTATAATCCTCTCAACCTTTGCAAGATTGATCTCTTCTTGTGAAATAGTTGTATCTACTGTCGGCAATTCCCCATACCCAAGAATCTGACCGTCATCCCCGTCATACTCCCTGTATCGAACCTTGTCTCCAGAATTTCCCTCAATCGTCTTAACCTTTGCCACCCTGCCGCTGGCATCTGCATCCACCTCAACCACTATACCGATGTGGTCCGCATTCTTATCTCCATCTCCCCATTCGAAGAAGATAAGATCCCCTGCTTGAGGCACATAGCCGGAAGATGCTTCATGATACAATTTATATTCATCTTTTTTCAGAGTGTTAATCCAATTCTGACAGTTTGCATCCTGTGGCATAGCTGCCTCGTATACACCAGCATATTCAAGGCAGAAAGAAACATACATTGCACACCAATCGCCATAGGTATCTCCGTACCAGTCACCATATCTGGTGTAGCCTTTTACCTCACCGCTTGATGTTACTTCATAGTTCTTTGTACTTTCTTCATAGCCGAGCTGGCTTTTCGCCACAATGAGGAGGTCTTTTCGCCAGTCTCCGGTCATCTCCCCTTCTTTTGGAAGGGTTGCTTCCCAGTCTGCTGCAGTCTCTACATCGGCCGTTTTATCGGAATAACACATTTTTACATGGGTATGTTCCTCTTTTCCACAGGAAAGGACTTTTTCGTAGCAGCTTTCTGTATGGGTATGCACTGCCTCTTCATAAGTCATTTCCTGTACTGCGGACTGTTCTCCAATCTGATTCTCTGTCTGTTCTTCGCAGATCAGAATATCTATATTTTCATAACAGGAAGTGCCATGGATATGAGCCTCTTCTTCTGTCAGACCGCATATTATATTTTCTGTCTCTTTGTAACAGGAATCAGCATGAACATGAGTATCACTTTCTTCCAGACCACAGATACATTCTCTTGTTTTTGATTTGCAGCCGTCTGTGTGCGTATGTCCTTCTGTCTCCTGCTTTGTACATATCAGCTTAGATTCCTGTTTGTAACATGCATCCGTATGAACATGAACTGCTGAATCGGCATTTATATCACTGCTATTCTCTTCATCCGTATTCGAAATATCCGTATCTGTCTGACAGATTAAATTCACTGTGTAGCAGCTGTCTTCATGCACATGCTCTTCTATTCCGCAAAATGACGGTTTCGTCATGGTAATAGCTGGCAGAATCAATGCATATGTGGTGCAGAAGACTACAACACATGCTAATGCGCTTACGATTCTTTTCCAGATTGTCCGGCGTTTCCTTTTTTCCACAATTTCTTCTTTTGGAAGTCTTTTCTGCTCATTCATCTGGCCACCTCCTTTCTTCATTTCTTATTTTAATGCACCTGCCTCTTTCAAAGGCCAGATGCGGAAAACTAACTTTCCTACGATTTGTTCTTCTGCAACACAACCTACTGCAGAACTTCGGCTGTCAATAGAAACGGAACGATGATCTCCCATCACAAAGACTCTTCCTTCCGGAACCTGATATGGCAGTTCCAGATCGCATTCTCCCACATCTTTATCCCTTACATAAGGTTCATCTAACGGCTTTCCATCTACAGTAACGTTGCCTGCCTCATCTATATCCACCCATTCTCCGGAACGGGCAATCACTCTTTTTACAAGAATCTTATTATTGTAATAAAACGCTACTATATCCTGTTTCTCCAGATTAGATGCCTTTACAGAGATTACAATATCACCGTCATCCATCGTCGGAGTCATGGAAGAACCATAGATTCGAAGTACAGGAAGAAGCAGCGTTGCTACCAAGACAGCGACAGCCGCTACTGTAATCAGTGTATAGACAGTGCTTCGAAAAGTTCTGCCAAACCGTTCGTTATAACGGACACGCTTCAGTTCCCGTTCTATCTCTTCAGTTGTAAGTCGTCTCACTGGCTTTTCTGTTTTGCTCATTCTACCCCTGATTTCTATTCTCTGTTGTTAATTCCAAATCAACATTTTAGCAATTAGATGATTTTAGAAGCTGACATGATGTCTTTCAGTCCTTCATGGGCATTGTAAAATGCTTCTAAACGTTTAGATAATTCTTCCCATCGTCTGTCTACATCTTCTTTTGCCTTTAAATCAAATGCTCTGCATCTATCCTCTGCTTCCTGCTCTCTGGCTCTGCAGTTTATATCCGCAGCCTGTTCTCTTTCCCTGCATTCTTTTTCAACCGTTTCGCGCATTCTTTCACAGTTGGTTTTCGCTTCTGTTTCTAATTGTGCACACTGTCTTTCTATATCTTCTTTCATGCAATCGCAGCGTTCCTTTGTTGCCTGTAACATTGCAGTACATTTTGTCTCGATTTCGGCTTCTCTTTTCAAAAAGCTTGAAGATTCCTGTTGATATAAATCCTGAAGATTGTCCAGATACTGCTGGGCAGCTGCCTGAGCAGCTTCAAATACTCCGTTTAATTTTAACGATGCATCTGCAATCGTACCGGCTTCTCTAATGGCTATTTTTCTGCTTGCCAGCTTACTATTCAAATCTTCGATCATACGAGATTTTTCTTCTAACTGCAGTTTTAAAGATTCGTTTTCCCGGCTTTGATCTAAAAGAATTTCCAGAAGTTCTCCTCTTTTTAATCTCTGCAATTCTTTATCTGACAAAGGCTGGGCCTTTGTCTCTTCCTTTAAAACCGCTTTTTCTTCTTTCACTTCCGTTAAAAGCTCATCCTCTGTTTTTCCAGAAACACTGCCGTTTCGATTATACGTTTCCATAAAATCAATTTTACGTTTTAATTCTTCATTTTCCTCGTAGGCTTCGGAAAGAATCTGATTGTACATAGAACTGATAGTACAAATCACCTCATATACTTCATCTGGTTTATACCCTTTACAAAATGATGCCTGTAATGGAAGATTATCAATATATTCTGATATTTCGTAAGACCTCAAAGCAGGTTCCTCCTTTCCGATTTCCTATATGTTAATTTGGATTCTACCCCCCCCCACCGTACCTAAACCGTACCTTTTGTCCACATTTTCTGAGGTACGATTTATATTTTTCCACAAAAAATATCCGATAGTTCATTTTCTATCGGACATTTTTACCATATTTAATTAAAACAGCAAAAGGGAGCCGAAGCTCCCAATGGCATCAACCAGTTTTGGCATCTGATGATTTTAACATCAGATGCCTTTTCTAAAACCCTAAATGTAGTATAGATATAAATATATTTTTCCTTTCATATATGCTATAATATAAGTGTGTTGTAGTCTAGAAAGGAGGCCGTATGTTTATTAAAGTCATTCCTAATACTAAGGGTACTAAAGGTACTTATTTTTGTTATCTAGTTGAATCCTATAGAGAAAATGGGAAAATCAAACATCGAATCATTAGAAATTTCGGATTACTAGATGAAGAACAGGTTCCGTTCCTGAAAGCAATGTATGCAAAAAAGAAGCCTCGTCTCGTTTACGATGACGAAGGCATGTAGTATAGAAGCAAAGAGAACAATTAAAAATGCACTGGAAAATCTTATGAGAACCATCAATTCTAAAGAAATCTCCAGTGCAGCCAAAACTTCTGTCAGAGGATTTACCCAACCACGAAAAATCACTCTGCAGGATGTAATTCTATTTTATACCTTTCGGCATTGTGAAACAACTAATAAAGACATTACTTCTTATTTTTCTAAAACAGAAAAACCCAAAGTATCAAAACAAGCAATGTTCAAAGCACTTAATAAAACAAATCCAAATGTATTTCCGTTGCTTATCCACGAGTTTGCGGAAAACTTTTATGAAACACAGGAATATACAACATTAGATGGATGGATTGTTCTGGCAAGCGATGGTACAAAGATGGATCTTCCTCCGAGTGAAGAGTTAAAGGAAAGTTTTGGTGGTCCCTTAAATCATAAAATCACTGAAAGAAGTAAGTTAAAAAAGGCTCAGGCGAATTGTTCAATTCTTGTGGACGTATTGAATCATGTTGTTCTGGACGCAGCAGTAAAACCTTATGATGTATCTGAACTTCCGATGCTTTATGAACATCTGAATAATTGCAGGGAATTATTAAAAGATAAAAAGGTAATGTTGATCTGTGATCGCTATTATGCTTCTGCAGAACTATTTCTTTATTGTAAAATACATGGCTATCGCTTATTAGTCCGTTCTAAAAGTTATGTATATAAACATCAAATATCAAAGATCGAAAGAGATGGAAAGATTCAACTTGTCATCGATCAAGCTTGGAGACGACGATTAAAAAGAGAGGAATGTCGCAATTATGCAGTCACTGATCCCTTATTGGATTTACGTGTTGTAAAAAATCACTATGAATACACATTAACCGAAAGAGTAGAACACACGGAACCATTAAATGTAAAAGCTATTTATCTGACAACCCTAACTCCGGAAGAATTCAAAACAGATGAGATTATATCACTATACCATGTAAGAAGATGGGATGCTGAAACGGCTTACTTTGATTTAAAGAGTCATTTGGAAGCAGAGCGATTCAATTCTGGAAAATATAACATAGTTGTAAATGAACTATACGGAAAGATACTGTGTTATTCCATTTGTGGACTCATATATAACAAGGTAAATGAAATCGTGCTTGAGAAGAGAACGGAGTCGGTATCATCAGGAAATAAATATGATTATATTCCAAATATGAAATATCTTTGTGATACGGTAAGGTTGGAACATAAATTTTTATATTATCTCGCAGATATTCAAACGTGGAGTGAAGAAATGGAACAGTATTTGACCAGTATGATTAACATCTGCTCAAAAAACACAGTCCCCGTTCGACCAGGGCGACATTATAAGCGATGGGAAAGGTGGATGAGTACAATTCCAAATGTGAAATTCAGAATAGACGGAAGAAGAAATCCTACAATCCAAAAATGCTTTAAAGGTGGTGGATATATAACTGCTGATCATTAAATGTAGTATAGAATATAAATTTCAAAAAAAGTACATTTGGACGTACATGGGGAGTTTTACGCTTTTTTATAGATATATTTAGATATAAAGAAACCAGTTCGCATTCTTGCGAACTGGTTGATGCCATTGGGAGCCGAAGCTCCCCTTTATATCTGTCTGTACTTTTATATAAATCTAAACAATTACATACTCATTCTTCTACGTGTCACTAAAAGTACACCTGCACCAAGAACAAGAATAAGACCAACCGTTGTGAAAAGAACAGTTCCCATGCCGCCTGTCTCAGGAAGCTGAGTTCCGCTATTATTAAGAATCTTCACAACATTATCTTCTAAATGGCTGTCTGCATCAATCGTAATTGCTGTTGGAGCAGAGAGCAGATTATATCCCACCGGCGCTTTTGTTTCCACCAGATAATAAGTTCCATAAGCAAGTCCGTGAATAACAATCTTGCCATCTTCTCCTGATGTTACTGATGTCACCTTTTCTTCTGTTCCGTTTACCGGAACCTGACCGAAGAATTCAACAGGCACTAACTGTGCATCCACGCCTTCAAGAGTGATTTTTGTTACATTTACATCATTTATTTCATTCTCTGTTGCCGGACGATATAATTCAAATACTGCACCGGATAAAACTACTGTCTCATCTTTTGCATCTACTTTTAAAAGGTTTGTGCCGCCTGTATAGACTTTAGGAATATCTGAATCTTTATCAAATTCAACACCAAGAGAATTCTTATAGTCTAAATGTGCCTTGTTAGGGATTTCAACGCCCAGCTGTGCATTTGCATTAATCTGTGCATCAAAATATACACGAATCATGTAGTTTTCATAATCGCTGCCAACGGCCGCTCCTACTTTTTTCATACCTGCTGCTGTCAATGCAACTGTAAAGGAATCAGATGGTTTTCCTTCTTTCAGAGAGTCATTGTTAACCACTGTAAGAATATAATCTTCCTTCTCTACTAAAACAACCGGTTCTGGAGTTTCCACTTCCGCATCGGAAACACCATCATACTCAACCTGTACTTTTACATTACCGATATAATCTAAACGGTTATCTAAAGTATCGGATATAATGAATTCTTTACCATTTGCAATGTCAACAGGAATCGTTGTGCCAATAATCCATGTATGGTCTTTATATTGGTCTACAGTCGCTTCATCATTGTCAAGTTTGATGACATCCTTTTCGATTTGCACATCGTCTTTGACATCATTTTTAGGGTTTACATTAACAACATATTCCCAGCCGTTTCCTGCTGCGTTTGTGTATGGTAAGAGGACGTAGAATGGAGCTACCGGTTCTTCGATTGCTGCGTGGTCACGTTCTACTACTAAATACACACCGTCCGACAAATTATTTTCTGTCAAATTTACTGTCGCAGTGCCTGATGAATCTGTCGTAACAGTGAATTCTGGAAAACCATATTCATCATAAGTAATGCCATCTGCGACAACTTCTTCTCTTGATTTTAAAGTTATTTTTCCATTTACATAATCTTCCCAGGAAGCAACAAAATAAAGATCAAACATGATTCCTTCTAAAGGAATATCTTTATACTGTTCGTTTCCAATTGCGATTCTGTCTACTTTATAAAAATTAATAACTCTTTCTGGCCCTACCTTTACTTCTGCATGGACCGGAAGAGTAAAATCACTATATCCTATTCTTTCCTGTCCGGCATCGCGTCCACCTTCTAATACATAGATAAATACATCTGCCGCACGTTGTTTTCCATCAATGGCCAAAATAGCTTCGCCGTGTGCAATATTAGCTGGAACATTCTCAATAGTTAAATCTACAGTTTGTTTCCCATTTTCCAGATTTATGGAGGTAAAATTATTTCCCATAACCGCACTTAGCGTTAATACATCTCCGCTGTTTTTAGAAACATTGACTGTTGCACTCATAGTTACGTCATACGTGCCATCTTCATTTGAAGTTAAAACAGGTGATTTACTCCATTCAATAAAAGATGCTTCAGAAACAATCACTGCCTGAGGTGATGTTGGTTCTAAATTCATTAAATAATCATAAACTTTTTCAATACGTTCTGCCCTTACTTCAGTATCTTCATTTGTATCATATTCCGCATAGCAGTCATCATAATATTGCACATACTTTTTATATATATTCTTACTATACCACGCATAAATTTCATGTACAAAATTGTGGACAGCAAAATCATCCCCATAAGATGCATGCCAAATTGCAAGCTGAGTCGCACTGACTGCCTCGCTCAATTGAAGATTTTCAACACCCGTAATCGCACTCAACTCTTCTAAAGCTACATGCGGAAAACCTTTCAAATAAATAGATCTTAATCTAGCTGCTTGCTCATCTGAAAAAAATGTCGAATCTTCCAGATTCATACGTTTATATAATACCGAACTTCCAGGCACTCCTGTATATTGATCAACGCAATATGTACTTACAATATCATTATCAGGATCTTCCACATTATACAATAAACTGGTTCCAATCCAATCCAAATATGGTTCATCAGAAATCTGGCTATATGAGATTAATGGAACATAGTTACTTCCATATTCATAAATATAAGGTCCATAGTTCCCACGGTAATTCAATGCATATGCATTCGTCTTCTCATACACGCTTCCCGTCTCTGTCTCCGCCTCTGTTGTAACCTCACTGGCCGCCACATTCATTCCCAGCACAGAAAACATCATCACAAACACCATCATGAATGATATCATCCGTCTCATCTTTTTACTCATCTCTTTTCCCTCCTGTTTTATCGTACTATTCGTCGAACCAGACCAATTAATATACACATCAATCCGCCCACGATAAGAACCGGTACCGGCCACCATGTCTGTCCCGTCTGTGGCAGTTTTTCCGGTTTTTCCGGCGTTTTATCCGTGGTATTAATGACCTGGATTACGGATTCTTCCTGGATCACTTCTACTGTGTATCCATCCGGCACTTCTTTTTCTGCTGCCTGCCAGGTGAATTCCGAGGATAAATCTTCCCATGTAAATCTCCAGTTGTTCTCCGCATTTAAGTTTATTTCTTCAAAGACCTCTCCGTCTTTTAAAAGCTGTATCACAATTTCTTCCGGCCGGGAATCTTCTGCCCCTTCGTCTTTCCAGATTTTTATGACTGAGATATCCAGAAGTTCTATCGGTTTATCTGCAAACTTTGGTCTGCATTCCGGATGATAATTCCACTCCCCGTCTTCCGTTTCCTCCGGCAAAAATACCAAAAACGGTTTGCAACGGTATATGTAATTCTCATCCTGCATCTGACTGCCTATAATCAGGTACACCCCTACTGAAATGTCATCAAATACTATTTTCCCCTCTTGGTCTGTTACTGCCTCATCCAATGGTTCCATGTCATCTCTTACCACATATCCGGCAAGTGTTTCGGCCATGTTTTTCCATTCATCCGAATTCAATGCATCAAAATCCACCGAATACCGCGCAAAATCTTCCGTCACAGGGAAACGGTAGTGCTCCGTCACATCTGCCACTTTATAGATAGAAAATTCTGCTCCCGGGACATCATACTGTATGGTAATTCCAGCTTCTGTATTCCTATTAACAATGGTTCTCGCATTTACCGGAAGCGTAAATGCTGTAAGATAGATTATCGAACACAAGAAAATCCACAATTTTATTTTCCTTTGAACTATCATCAACCCGCCCCCTTTCTGATGTCTTTCCCTTTTCGGGATGATGCAAATACCCATATAAGTAAAATGAGCAATATCGGTATTGCAAGAATCGGTGCTATAATTCTTGGTTCTATCTGCACCGCATCTGCTGTAACCGGAATATATTCATCCGGTCTGTTATCTGTCCTGCTGCCACGAATCAATAACCTGTGGGAGTTGATTCCATACGGCGTACAGGTAATTAAAGTACATAAGTCTTTCTCTTTTTCTATTACCAGATCCGTTACATTATCCGGTTCCACAATGCGGATCTGATCCACTTCATAAGTAAGCTGCTCATTTAAGACCTGTATCACAAAATAGTCTCCTTCTTTTAGCTTATCCAAATCTGTAAACAATTTGGCCGATGGAAGTCCACGATGACCGGAGATCGCACAGTGGGTTCCAGGGCCTCCAACCGGAAGCGAGGATCCCTCGATATGTCCTGTTGCGATCTGCAGCACAGATTCATTCGTTCCATGATAAATGGGAAGAGAACAATGAATGCTTGGTATCTCTATGTATCCCATAATTCCGTTTCCCACTACATTTAATTGCTGTTCATAAACCTCTTTTTCTTCCTCTGTTAAAAACCAGCTTGTCTTGTTTTCGGCCAGATACGCATTATATGCATATGCACTTTCCAGAACTTCTTCATACTGATTCTCATCCATCTTCGCAACTTTATCAGTGTATACTGCAATTGCCCTGGTCTGATGAAAAGAATTCCAGTATTCACTAAGGGAAGGATACAGCAACAGGGACAGTCCTATAAAAAAGACGATAACTAATAAAATTGTGGTTTTTTTATCTTTCATATAGGATTCTCCTTACTGCTGTATCCGGGGGAGGAAAACCTCCCCCGCCAGCAAATTCATTGTTATTGTGTCATTTTATTATCCTTTCGGATTATTTTGCATCCATACGTCTTCTTGTGATTAAGATAACAGCTGCGCCGATTACGAGGATTGCGCCAACGATGTAGAAGATTGTAGTACCGATACCACCTGTTTCTGGGAGAACGGTTCCGGCATTATTCTTCACTTTAGTTGCAACGATACCTGTATCTAATGCTCCATTTACTGCTTCTCCATCATCTACTTTAATTGTTAATGCTGTAAGTGCATTTGCGGCAACACCATCCCAAGACTGGATATTCGTTGTTGTTGCGGAAATAGCTACTTTAATTGGATCGGCTAGCAGGTTGTATCCTGTTGGAGCTTTTGTTTCTTTCAGATAATAGGTACCGTCATCAAGTCCGGCAATGATAAACTTTCCATCAGCACCAGATACTAAAGTACTGCCTGCACCTTCTTTATACTCAACCCATTTAACAAGTTTTCCATTTTCTACTACTGCAACCTTATCCTGTTTCTCATTTAAAAGAATAAATTCTGCTCCCTCTAATGGAACTTCGTTCTCTTCTTTTAACTCTGCGTCAATCTTTGTAACATCAAGTTCATATGTGAAAACAATTACTTTATCCTTTTCAGTATTTCCTGTACTGTCATTTGGGGTTCCGTCACCATTAAGATTTGGATTATTGGAAAATTCAAGGTATACTTCGTTTTCATTACCATCTAAACCGATTACTGCTTTCTCTGTTAATAAAGCATCGTATGTAACAACGATTTTAGAAGTGGATACAATGGTAGAATTTTCAATAGCTTTAAGGTCATCACATGCAATTGTCAACTTACCATTTGTTTCATCAATAGTAAAAGAAGCTGTAATGTCTTTTAATTCGTCAATATCACTTTCTCCATTACTATTATCAACATATACCTTTACACTACCTTCGATAAAATCTAATCCATCAGATAAAGTGTCATGGAAGATATACGTATAGGCTTTATAATCATCATATCTATCTGGTAATGTACCAATTAATTTGAAAGGAACAGACTCTCCAATGTCATAATCTGCCACGTCATTGTATCCGTCTCCAACATCGTATCCTGAAAGGTTAGGATCAGTATTTCCTCCAACATTCTTATCATCCTCTTTTACTTTCTTGATAACGATTGGAACAGCAGATTTTACCTTTATTGTTGTATCTCCTACCACCTGAAGAATATGTTTTGTGTAAGCATCGTGACCCGTAATGCTCTCTGTTGACTCTTTCACTAAATAGTAACCAGCAGGAAGACCTTTAATCTCTGTATTACCATCTGCTGAAGGAACCGTTTTAAATGCCTCACCTGTCACTACCACTGTCTGAGCGAAAGTATCAGCATCCTTGATAGCTTTCAATTCTTCTTCCGGAACAAGTTCTCCTTCTGTTCCATAGTTCTTACCATACTTCACATTAGCCAATACATAATGATCTTCTACACCGGAAATATCTCCTGTAAAGATCTGATATACTTCATAAGTATGTCCTGTCTTTGTGTTCTTAATTGTAAGCGTATAAGTCACCTCATCTGCTAAAGCAGTCACGCCCAGTCCCATCACCATCACAAATGTCAATAAGACTGCAAGTAATTTTCTCATCTTTTTCATGTTTGTTTTCCTTTCTTATGGTTTTATGATTGGATACTGATAGTCATCTTCTACGCCTTTCGAGGCTTATTTCATCCTCCTTTCACGTCTTCTGTCTGACATCAGCCATCCGCCAAACAGGCTCACCGCCATCAGTGCAATACCGCCTGCTATGAACATGTTATTTCCCGGTCCTCCGGTTTTTGGAAGAATAAACTCTGCCTGTCTCGGATCTGCCACTTCCATAGTGAGAACAGTATTGTCCGGATCCTCTCCCAGTACAATTTCCATCGGCTCAATGATCTTATAATTGACCGGTGCCTTTGTTTCCTCCAGAATGTATTTTCCTGCCGGAAGTCTATCCATTACCAGTTTTCCTTTCGTTCCGGTCACCAGTTCTTTTGTTGTTCCGTCTACCGCTTCCTCACTAAAGGTATAGGAACCTGTCGTATTCGCGTTAAAGAAAAGCTCTTCTCCATCTGCATTTTTCAATACAAAATATGCTCCTTCCAGCTTAATTGCCGGATCAGAATAACTAACCTTCGTCATATCTATGCCGTAGGTGATCGCCTCTTCTTTTATATTGGTAATAACAAATACTACTTCTTTTCCTGTCACAGCTCCTGCGACTTTCGTATAAAGAGTAACGCCTCTTCCTGATGGATCTCCCTGAACCGCATTGAATTTTGTACCGTCATATATGATGGAGTAAAGATCGTTCTCTTCCAGATTCCATGCGTAATGTCCTGTCAGGCCATTTGCAAGTGACGGTTCAAACAAGGATATATAACTTGCTATACCGCTTCCGCCTTTTAGATAATCTTCTCCGCTTTTCTGTATCAACAGTCCTCTGGATGTGGCATAATTAATCAGTTTTAATCTTCCCTCCGGATCTGACACCTCGTTTGTTCTTTCCGATTTTGCGGTTAGAATACATTGTTTCAATGCCGGATCATCTGCAAAGTAATTATTCTGATAAGTCTTACCGGCAATCCTAATCTCGTCTGTTCCTTTTGAAATCACCATTTTATCATCGGTAGTGAGCATTTTATCGACACCATTTTCCGCAAAATATAACGCGATCGGATTCTGGTTTTCTTCCCCTGTTTCATATACAATCAGATATTGTTTTCCATTTACCAGTTCTGTGGCCGGAACCCAGTAGTAGGATGAGGCCACGTTATGATATGTTTCATATCTCGCCTGATATCCCGGAACCGGATCTTCCTGAACTGTGTAGGTATAGTTCACGATAGTACCGTCTACGAGTTCATTTACAGGAAGGTTTTTCCATACTTTGCTCCAGTTATTATCTTCCGTCAAAGATACTGTGTCATATTTTTCTCCATTTCGATAAAGGTGAACCAGGACTTCGTCCTGCCCCGGAGTTCCGTCTTCCCATTCTTTGACGACTTTTATATCCGTATCTTCAAATTTATAGTTTGTAAATGTGGCATCTGTGGTCAGATTCAACTTGATTGCAGAATCATCAGAATTATTTGGTGCAATATCAGATACTGTGATCCAATCAGAACCGTTTTTCTTCTCCACCAATATTCTTTCCACCAGTTCCTGCTTTTTCTTGATCACGGTCTGACTGTCTGCGTCTTCTTCCGTTCCCTCCACCAGTTCTTTGTACCAGTCGGTCACCACTTCTTTTACAAAAACCGTAATGCGGTATTGGGATGTATCTGCGATAATATCGCTATTCTTCGGATTTTCTTCTTTTAACAGATACACATATTTTCCCGGCGTTGTGAATGGAAGCCGGTTTTCAAAGACAATATTGCCATTCGCATCATTTGTGCCTTCTGTAATAAACGCCCCTGTCTTTTCTTCCGTTAAGCTAAAACGGAATTCTCCTTCTTCCATCGCTATCGGAGTACCATCCGCCGTATAATATGCCTTTGTTCCACTCAGCTCGATTCTTGCAGCAACTTCAACTTCGGTCACTTCTCCCACAATCAGATAACCATTGGCAAGAATACCGCCGCCATGTGTATTGGAACTGTTTCCGTTAACATACAGTGATGCCACGCCTTCCGCTTCTGCTGCATCTATACCTGCCTGATTTGGATTCGCTGTAAGTCCCATAACTGAAGAGGCAATCAAAGTGAGATTTTCTCCTGCAGACACCTTGTCTCCATCTTTACTTCCGGTCCAATAAGCCGGCTGGCCTCCCAGCATCTTTGGTTCTACTACACTATTAAGAGCACAGAAATAATCTTCATATCCACTTTCCATAAATGTAGAATCATTGAGAGCCAGATGATGATCCTCATTTTTCGTCGAAGCACTTCCGGACATATGGTCTTTATCGCCTTCTGCACTATTGTGGTAAATAGCTCCGCCTTCATTTACAGTGATATAGACCCTTCCTGTCGAACATCCGGCTACTCCGCCTCCAAATCCCATTGCACTATTTTGTGTGATCAAAACATTACGTACAAACAATTTACTTCCATTGGAGCAGAATAGTCCGCCGCCACCCCAATGTTCCGTCGTATCAGTTATATTGTTGTTAATATAACCTGCCAGTATTGTTGCTGTAGCACCTGAATTTATACTGATTCCTCCACCTTCTGCGGAAACTGCATAATTGGCACAGATAAAACCGCCATTCATCTTAAATGTGGTTCCATTATTCCAGTCTGTGCGTACACCTCCGCCGCCGGCACCTTTATTTCCTGTAATAAATCCGTTTGTAATGGTTATTTTGGTATTACCGGATGCCAAAATACCTCCGCCGCCATCAAAATAACCTGTCGCATCGGTTACATTATTCGTTATATAACCGCCATCCATATTCAGGGTAGTATCCCAGCAAAAAATGCCTCCGCCGCCATAATGTGTGGCTGATTCTTCTGATTCACCGCTTTGTGTAGAATGATTTCCGCTAATCACTGCATCGTTTGAGATGTTTAATGTTCCTCGGTCTACTTTAATGCCGCCGCCTCGTTTCGCTGAACTATTTGCAGCAACAACTGTTCCTGATATCTGCAGGACACCTGCTGCATTATCACAATATATCGCACCACCGTCTTCCGTACTGGAGTTGCCGCATATATAACCGCCATTTAGATTTACGACACCATATTCGGAAAGGATAGCACGATTTTTACTTTCCACAAGGGCGCCGCTGTTCAAAGTGAAAGTTCCATTGGCACTTACTTTTATAATTGGAGCAGTGCCGCCTTTTATTTTCCCCGTAATCTCAACTTCATGTTTTTCCAGCTGTTCGGTGGTTGCCCCGGTTCTAATATTGTTTTCTTCGGAGGCGGTCACGTAATAAACAAGTTTGGCATTTGCATTATTTGTTTCCGGTGCATAAACTCCCAGATTACCATATAATGACCGTTCATTTTCTTCCGTACTCTCAATGACCTGCAGTTCAGCTTCCTTCACTGCAGTGGAATCTTCAATGGCAAGGTTACCGCCATTTACATGAAATACAGAATTGTTTCCTGCAGAAGAAAGGTCTCGTCCGTTTAAGTCAATGACAACATGTTTTTCTGAACTAATCTGGATCGATGTATCCAGTATAATATCTTCACCCGATAATCTTAAGTAAACCGTATTTCCATTTGCCGCATTTGCAATTGCATTGTTGAGAGCTGCTGCATCTGCGATTTCCGTATATACTATCGATTCTTCCTGCGCTGCGGCTGAGAGTACATAAGCATTCGTATCAATTTCCACTTCTTCCTCAGAAGCCGCGATCATCTGGTTCTGCGCCTCCATTGACCTTGCGGTTAATACACCGTAACCGAGAATCTTTCCATCATCCCCATCATAGGTTCTGTATTTTACTTTATCACTGGCATTCCCTTCGATGGTCTTTATGGAACCATCTTCCATAACTTCTACCACCAGACCTACATGATTGGAAATGTTCTTTCTGGATACCTCAAAGAAGATTAAATCTCCTTTTTCCGGGATATAGTCTCCGGATTTTTGATACATATCAAGAGCTGTCAGTTTTTCCGTCCATTGTTGACAGTTAGCATGATATGGTACCGCTTCTTTTGGAATATCTGCATAGTTCAGACAAAAAGAAACGAACATCGCACACCAGTCGCCATATTTGTTGCCATACCAGTCACCGTATCTGGAATAGCCTTTTTTATCGCCGTCCCCATCCACATCATAGTTAGCTGTGCTTTCTCTATAACCAAGCTGACTTTCGGCCACAGTGATGACATCATCTCTCCAGATACCGGTCAGTTTTTCCGGAAGTGTCTTTTCCCAGTCAGCCGCAGTCTCCACATCTGCTTTCGGATCAGAGTAACATTTCAAACCATGGGTGTGCACTGTCAGATTACAGATTTGTTGCTTTTTGTAGCAGCTTTCTGTATGATTATGGGATTCTGTTGATGATGTTCCTTCTTCCAGATTACAGATTAAAACATCTTTGAAGGTCCAACAGTTATCCCCATGACCATGCGGTTCCTGCTCCTGTTGACCGCAGATATATTCTTCCTTTTCCGTGTAGCAAGCTTCCGTATGTACATGTTCTTCCGATTCTTCCAGTGAACAGATTAGATTCTGTTTTCTTGATATACATGTTTCTGTATGGGTATGACCCTCTGTTTCCTGCTGGCTGCAGGAAAGTATCTGTTCCGTTTGGTAACAATCATCCGAATGGGTATGTTCCTGCACAGCTTCTTCTGTGATCTGGCAGATAAACTCCGTTTTATAACAAGAGTCCGAATGGGCATGTTCTTCTATTCCGCAATATGTCTTTCCTGTCAGTGTGATTGCCGGCAGAATTAACGCATAGGTTGTACAAAAAACAACTACACAGGCCAGCACTGAGACAATCTTTTTCCATTTTCTCTTTCGAACATTTTCCCTCAGATATTCTTTCTTATATTCCAGCGGGTTTTTGTTCATCCTTCCACCTCCTCTCTTCTTTATTCCAGCATTCCAATGGCACTTAACGGCCATATTCTCATCACTAATCTCCCTACAATCTGTTCCTCTGCAACACAGCCGACAGAAGTATGTCTGGAGTCTACGGAGACACTTCTGTGGTCTCCCATTACGAATATTTTTCCTTCCGGTACCTGATATGGAAATTCAAGATTACATTCCCCTAATGATTTATCCTGAATATAAGGTTCTTCAATCAAAATACCGTTTACCGCCACATCTCCGTCCGGATCTATATCTATCCATTCTCCCGGATTCGCTATCACTCGTTTTACCAGAATCTTATTATTGTAATAAAATGCAATAATATCGCCCCGTTCAAATTTGGCCTCTTTTACTGATACGATCAGGTCACCGTCTACCAGTGTAGGCGTCATAGAGGATCCATAAATTCGCAACACCGGTAAAAGCAGAGTTGCCACCAGAACCGCTACGGCTGCAACTGTAATCAACGTATATACGGTACTTCTCAACGTTTTGCCATAACGTTCATTATAACGGACACGTTTCAATTCTCGTTCAATCTCTTCAGTTGTAAGTGTTTTTACTGTTTTTTCTTTTTTTTCCATCGTATCCTTATATCATCTTCGATGCAGCCATGATATCTTTCAGGCCTTCATGGGCATTGTAAAATGCTTCCAGGCGTTTGGACAATTCCTCCCACCTTTTATCTACATCCTCTTTTGCTTTCTGATCAAAACTACGGCATCTTTCTTCCGCTGCATGTTCTCGTTCCCGGCACTCTCTTTCCACTGTTTCACGAAGAGTGTGGCACTGTTTCTTTACCGTCTGCTCCAGTTCTTCACAACGGCTCTTTACAGAAGCTTCCAGTTCAGCACACTGTTTTTCCGTATCTTCTTTCATAAAATCACAGCGTTCTCTGGTCGCCTGCAGCAGGGCAGTACATCTTGTCTCCACCTCTGCTTCTTTCTTTGAAAATCCGGCTGCTTCTCTCTCATATAAATCCTGTAAGTTATCCAGATATTGCTGGGCAGCCTTTTCTGCTGCTGTAAACACTCCATTTAGTTTAAATGAAGCATCAGCAATGGTGCCTGCTTTCTGAATATCAATTTTTCGATCATCCAACTGTTTTTTGAGTTGTTCTATTGTTCGAAAACTTTCTTCCAGTTTCAGTTTCAGGGTCTCATTTTCCCGGCTCTGTTCCAGCATGATTTCCAGCAATTCTCCTCTTTTTAATTTCTGTAATTCTTTATCTGTCATGGATGAATCCATCTTTTCTTCTGCCATTGGTTCTTTTTCTTCTTTTTTGAACACTTCTTCTCTCACCTCCGATAAAGGGCTTTCTATATGGCTTATTCCGCCACTTACGTCTGTTTTCTGTTTCAATTCTTCGATCTCATCATATGCCTCGGAAAGGACAAGATTATACATGGAACTCAAATTGCATATGACTTCATACACTTCATCCGGACGATATCCTTTACAAAAAGAAGCCTTAAGAGGCAGATTCTCCACATATTCCGATATTTCATGCATATTCAATTTCCATTCCTCCTTTCCTCCTGATTTATAAGAATATTACAACCTCCAATGTACCAAAAACGTACTTTTTTCACACTTTTTATCTATAATATACAAAAAAATGCAGAAGAATTAACAAATTCTTCTGCATTTTGACTAATTTTAACTTATTTAATTGTATCGATTCTCCTGCATCAGCATCTCCAGCCAGGCTGCCGTCTCCTCCGCCCATGAGTATTCATGCATGTATTCTCCAAAAAACTGAGGTTTCTCGCTGGAGTCTAAAAACTCATAATAATCACAGGCAACTTTCTCCCTTTCAATATGACAATTGCCATATCCGCTCACAAAGATTCCGGGCATTCTATGTTCTACGAACAAAGCATTCAGATAGGCTACGGCTTTCCGATAACGTGTCTTGACATTTTCACTCATGGGGCTTCCTTCCCACAACTTATCAATTGCCTCTTCCATCTGTACATTGCCGCCTTTATGATCCACGCACAGAGCCAGGAGTTCTTTCGCTTTTGCATTACGGAATTGTACCACCTGTTCATCAATAAAAATATCAAATCGGCCGAAGGTGCGGATCTGCACTCTTTTTCTCTGACGCTTTGATAACAGTCTTGCTCTTTCAAGAACATCCTGTACGTCCACACTACGATATGGTTTCAACATATAATAGTCTGCCCTTACGTTTCGATATGCTTCTGAAAAATATTCCGGGTAACTGCTCACGTATACAATGATAATGTCCGGATGCGCTTTCCGAAGGAGAACGCCAAGTTCTAGACCGTTCATTCCCGGCATACGCACATCCAAAAGGGCGAAATCCACTTTATGGGTTTGGGCGTAAGAAAGCGCCTCTTCTGTATCGTTAAAGCATCCGCAGATTTCTATATCTTCCGCGTCTTTTATTTCACTTTGCAACTGATCAAGAGCCCACTGTTCATCATCGACTATGATCGTTTTCATTCTTTCCACCCCTCTTTATCGGAATTTCTATACAAATCCTTGTACCGGAATTCCCCTGTTGTGTTGTACTGTTCACTTTACATTCGCCGCCCATTTTATATTGAATGCGGTACATGGCACTTTTCATACCGATAGAAGTCCTGTTTTCATCTTCCATCATCTTATGAACATCAAATCCAACGCCGTTATCTTTTATTTCTATAAAGACATGATCCTCTTTCAGCCAGGTTCGGATCCATACCGTCCCTCCTCTTTTGGCTTCCATCAATCCATGTTTGACTGCATTTTCCACAAAAGGCTGAACAGTCAGTGGCAACACCCGAAACTCTGTAATCTGAAAATCTTTTTCTACTTTGATTTTCTCACCGAATCTTAATTTTTCCAAAGTCAGATACGTATCAATATAATCCATTTCTTCCAGAAAAGGAATCTGTTTTGTATAATCTTTTTCTACCATGTTATTGCGAATATATTTTGAAAAATCATAGAGAAGATCATATGCCCTCTCTCCGTCTGTCCGAATCATACTTCGGATTGCCCCAAGTGTATTCAGAATAAAATGAGGACTGATCTGATTGGTTGCAATCTGAAGTTTTAAATTCCGATTCTGTTCCTCCACCGCTTCCTGCATCCGTTCTTTCTGCCTAATCTGTTCAAAGAACATATACAATTCGAAGAATATGATAAGTGCAACCCCCAGCCTGATCAGTAAATCATTCGGAAGAAAAAGAAGCTGTCTGTTACTGTCTACAAGCAGAATCGCTGCCACAACAATAATATATAAAATTCCATTGATTACTGTTAATCCGGAAATCCGTTTTCGATGTTCGACATAATAATATATCGCAGACATTACGGCCCAGGCTGCTGTAATGAAAAACAACAGATACCCCGCCATCTGCATCTCATAAATGTCTCTGATTTCCAGAGCCTGAAGTAAAAATACTCCGGGAAGGAGAACAACTCCTATAAATATAAAGACTTCACAAATCCTCCTGTATCTGTCAAACCGAAGGACACGCATGCGTACATACATCATCAATGCAATCGGAATCATAAAAAGCGAAAGACAACACAGTAAGGCATCTCCATAGCCACCGACCCAGGAAAATGCGCTGTCTTTTGTTCCGCATTGAAACCAGATTCCAAACAGAATAGCCGCCACACCAAAGAAAAACTGACATATCTTATACCTTCTTTCCATCTTGCGGACTAAGGCAAATATCATAAAGAAAATACCTGCTGTAATCAAAACAACATCAAGCAGAAATTGAATTCCCAACTCTTGAATCATCCAGGAATCAATCTCCGTTCTTGTTCCGCACAGCACTTCATTCAATGTATAAGACCAGTACTCATAAGGAGAGCCGAATGTAATTTCCAGCTGCTTCCCTGCCGCATCTTCAGGCAGATTGATATAATTCCACATACAAACCACGGCTTTCCCAAACCGTAGAGCCTCCTGTGTAGAATAAATCTGGTTATCTTCTATAGACACAGACACATCCTGATGCTTTGACCAGAATGCAAGGTAATCGTCCTGATTTAGATCAGCAGGCAATGTGGTTCTTATCTTAATTGTTTTCGTTTTTTTCGAATCCCACCGCATTGGCAGAGATACCGATTCTGCTTCCTGCCCATCTGAAACATTTGACCAGCTTTCCAGAATCTGCACTTCATTTTTTAAAAAGTCTTTTTTCCAATCTGAAAAATATAAAGTCAATATTATGACACCGGTAAGGGTCATAAGAAAGAATACGATTCCCCTTTTTATTCTTCCTTCCATCCGCTTTCACTCTCCATATTCACAAAAAGTGTGCCTTGGCACACTTTTATGTTCCGGTTTCAGGAACCGGCAAAGTCTTTAGTTTCTCTGGATTGCTGCATCTGCTGTCAATAAACTCTTCAAACCAATGTGGGCTCTATAGAACTCTTCCAAACGGTTGGATAAATCTTCCCATTTTTCTTCCACATCCTGCTCTGCTTTATTCGTAAGTGCAAGGCACTTTTCTTCGGTTTCTTTTTCTTTCGCTTCACAACTTTCCCTTGTTGTGCGTTCTAATTCTTCACACCGTTCCTTTGCAGCACGTTCCATCTCCGCACATGCTTTTTCTGCCTCTTCTTTCATGAAACTGCATCTTTCAAAAGTTGCCTGTTCCTGGGCAATGCATTTTGCAGCGGTAGCTTTTTCTTTTAACATGCAGTCCGCTTCCTGCCTTTCTGTGAGAGTCTTCACATTATCCAGATACTGCTGAGCCGCAGCCTGAGCTGCCTCTAGTACACCGTTCATCTCAAATGCCGCTTCGGCAATTGTGCCTGCATTATTAATACAAATTTCTTTGTTCTCTAATCGTGCTTGCAAACTGTTAATCTCTTCATTCAGACGTTCAATCTCCTCTGTCTGGTTCAGAAGCATCTCAATCAATGCTTTTTTTCTTAATTTTCGAATTTCTTTGGATGTCATACGAAGCTCCCCCTTTATTCTTCTCCGTTCTTCCATGTTCCATCTGCCTGGTAATCTACTAAATGATTCTAAAAATTCAAGTCTCGCTCGCGAGACTTGGCGCATCTGATATAATTATGTATATTTTAGCACTTACATTACTTTTCTTCAATAACTTATAAACAAAAAAGAAAACTGTCGCAAAACAGTTTTCTTTTATCTCTCAATTTAATGAAGAATCCTTTTTTATTCTACATGAGATGTACAGTGCGGACATCTTGTTGCCTCAATCTTAATCTCACTTAAGCAGTATGGACAAGTCTTAGTAGTTGGAGCCTTTGGCGCTTCCTCTTCCTTCTTCTCAAACTTCTTTGAGATACTGTTCATCATCTTCACCATCATGAAGATAACAAGTGCCATAATTAAGAAGTTGATCACAGTTGTAATGAAGGCACCGTATTTTAAAGTCGCATCTCCGAAGAGTACAAGCTCGTACTGGTCGAAGTTTCTTCCTCCGAAAATACCGATGACAGGGTTAATAATGTTCTCTACTAAAGAGTTTACAATGTCCTTGAAGGCAGCACCGATGATAACACCAATTGCCATATCAAGCACGTTGCCGCGGTTGATGAATTCTTTGAATTCTTTGATAAAGTTTTTCATGTTTTTCTCCTTTGTTGTTTTTTATCGCACAGAACGTACGTCGATTGTAATTTCACACTCGGATACATGAGTGTAGTTCATCTCTAAAGAATATCTCACTTTTGCCTGAATGTGATCTTCTTCTTCGATCATATCAACAGAAGAAGTATTCACTCCCATGAGCAGGCTTCCCATGGCGGAATCGTAATAAGTCATGTGGTTCTTGCCACGTTCAAAGATGAGCTGGCCGTTGGTAGTTCCGCTCTTTACTACTTCAATCTTTCCGTTGTCGATCTTGATGCGGTTTTTAATATTTTCTCCTTCCTCTATGTCGATTTCGTCGTAGAGGATGTAATGTTTGCCGTTTTTATGATAATAGTCTCCAAAGGTAATCAGTTCTACGGCCTCATCCGGTTCGATGTCGTACTGAATGCCGGAGACAGATACTCTGACGTCTTTTGTCAAATTGGTTCCTCCTGTCATTTTATGGTTTGCCCTGGTACTCATTAGGGTACTTAGGCTGGATCTGGGATTTTTCCCCTATTCTATTGTGGTGGGATACTTCTCAATGTTCACAACACGGATCTGATCTACACGCACCGGAAGCACTCTGTCCGCAAATGTAACAAAATGATCCGTCATATCACTGGCGCAGTATTCATGATGTACCTCTTCGCCGGATGTATTAAGCAGATTTTTCTCTGCCAGAAGCTGTTTTAGAGATTTGGCTGTCTCATAGGCAGGATTTACTAAAGTCACATCTTCTCCCATGGTACGGCGGACCGTATTTCTAAGAAGAGGATAGTGAGTGCAGCCAAGAACAAGGGTATCGATATCATAGTCTTTGAACTCTGTCAGATATCGTTTGGCAATGTCATCGGTCACACGGTCTTCTGTCAGTCCTTCTTCCACTAACGGCACAAATAAAGGACAGGCTTTGGATACAACGGTGAATTCCGAATCCAGCTGACGGAGGTACTTGTTATACACACGGCTCTTGACCGTTCCGGCGGTTCCGATAATGCCGATATGTTTGTTCTTTGTAGCTGCTGCCGCAGAGATTGCACCCGGCCAGATTACGCCGATAATGGGAATGTCAAGCTGCTGCTGCAGTTCTTCCAAGGCATAGGCACTGGCTGTATTACATGCAATCACGATTGCTTTTACATTCTTGGTACGGAGGAAATTCACGATCTGAGTAGAGTAGCGCAGAATAGTCTCCTTACTCTTGCTTCCGTAAGGCACTCTGGCTGTGTCACCAAAGTAGACCAGGTTCTCACTGGGAAGCTGGCGCATAATTTCCCTTGTTACCGTAAGACCGCCCACCCCGGAATCAAAGATTCCGATGGGTCCTTGATTATTATTATTTTGATTCATATTTGTCTCCCTGTTTTCATAATGTCGAACCCTCAATCAAACAGCGAAGGGGCTCCGGATTAAAACAGTTCTTATTCGAAACGGTTCATGCAGTCAGCAATGAGTTTGTTTACTAATGTTTTCGTATCGATTCCTCTTGCCGCCCAGAGCATTGGATACATACTAATGGATGTAAATCCCGGAAGTGTATTGATTTCGTTAAATACAATATCGTTTGTTCCGTGTTCCACAAAGAAGTCTACACGGGAAAGTCCGCTTCCGCTTACTGCCTTGAAGATACGGAGTGCAGATGTGCGGATTTTCTCTGCCACGCCTTCCGGAAGTTCAGGGTCTGTAATTGTCTGGGATTCTGCGTTGTTGTATTTGGAATCATATGTATAGAAGCCTTCTTCTCCTGCTGCGAGAACTTCACCGATGCCGGAAGCTTTCACTTCGTCAACACCGAGAACGGCACATTCTACTTCACGGCCGCAGATAGTTTCTTCTACTAAGATCTTATCGTCATGTTCTGCCGCAAGAAGTAAAGCTTTAACAAGACCGTCTCTGTCTTTTGCCTTGGATACACCGTTGGAAGAACCGGCACAGGAAGGTTTTACGAATACCGGATACTCAAGTCTTCCTTCTACTTCTGCGATAACAGCATCCATGTCTTTTAAATCATTTTTGTAAACACCGACAAATTCAGCCTGACGGATGCCGCCGATGTGATTTACGCAGATCTTAGTATAGAATTTATCCATGGAGACTGCAGATGCCAATACACCGCATCCAACATATGGAATACGGGCAAGATCAAAAAGCCCCTGGATTGTTCCGTCTTCTCCGTTCGGTCCGTGAAGAACAGGGAAGATTACATCAACTTTAATGGATTCCAGTCCTTCTTCCCCGAATACGAGAAGTTCTTTTGCAAGAGAGTCTGGGGAAATGAGCGCTTTCTTTCCGGTCTCTCTCCATGTATTATTGGCAATCTCATCTAAGCTGTCTACAAAGAGCCACTGGCCTTCTTTTGTGATACCTACTAAAAGTACATTATAAAGGTCTGTATCGATGTTTTTAATAATGGTCTGGCAGGAAATGCAGGACACTTCGTGTTCAGAGGAATTTCCGCCAAAAATAACTGCAAGATTTTTTTTCATACTATATCATCCTTTCTGGAATTATTTACATTCATGTGTCAATGTATCGGACTGCCATTACAGAAAGAATGGCATACTATCCACGTATACCATTCTACCTTCATTGTACTATTTTTTCAAGAGACGTTTTCAGGCTTTCGAGCCATTCTGCAATCTTCCAGCGGATTTGGTATGGATTTTTTCTTTTTACCAGCCAGATGCCATCCTTTTCTTCTGCCAGTCTGTCCGATTTCTCTTCTTTTCCGGATAAAGTCTCACTCCCAGATTCTTCTTCGCTCCTGAAGCTTTCCTCTTCGTCTTTTACCTCGCCCATCATATCTTCGTAACATAGAGACGGATACATCATACACCACCAGTTGGCACCTTCTGCTTTCCCAAGGTCAATCCGAAGGGCATCGTAGGTGCCGCTTGGAAGAAGAATGTCCCCGTATATTTTTAAGGGAAAACTTTCCCGGCATAAGTAAGTCCGGGATTCGCAGACGTATTTTTCTTCTTCACAGGCAGTTTGAACCCAATCGTTAATCTGATCAAGAGATAACTTCAAAGTACTCATACACGCATCTTTGGAATCCACTCCATCCAGCAGTTCCTGCAGTTTGGGTAGAATCCGGTCTTTGATTCGTATCTTTCTCTCCTGATCTTCGGGAAGGTCGCTGTCTGCACGGATATGAAAGCGGACAATATCCGGAACATTCTCTTTGACAGATCTCAGATCAGAACCACTTTCCTGGCTTTCCTCCTTTATCTCAATCTGTTCACCTTCTATCTTTAAAGACAGGCGCCTTCTATCCTTCCGGCCTTCTGCCTCATTTCTTAACAGTTTCGCCAGAGTATCCTCTGTTTCAGAAGAGAAATTCTGATTCGCTGCCATTTTATCCACATATTCTCCAAAGGAAGGACCTTTTTCTCCGCCAAGCTCTATTGTTTCTCCCACTTCTTCCTCTGTATAAAATACAAGGGTTGTTCCCGCAATGGAATCCCTCTGATTCAGTTCCTCAAGAAGGCGGCTTCGCACTTTCTCATCATTCATCATGTCCACAGAGAAAAGGATTGCTTTCAGGTGTCCAAAATCCAGCTTTTTATCCTCCCGGACGTAATCCATCTCCTCCGCTTCCTGCAGAGAATCTGCTTCGTAGGATAGTACTTTCCCTTTTCTTCCACCCTCCTTATCTCCGGAAGACAAATCTGCCGTTTCATAAAGAATTTTATAAGTACTGTTCTCCCCCTTTTCTACACCCATGGACATGACATAATTTTTATCCTCAATATCTGCCCAATCATGGCAGCCTGTCAGAGTCAGAAGACATATTGTGGTGACAAGTGCCGCCATAGTTCCTTTTTTCCTTGTCTTTTTTCCTTTTTTTCTATATAAATATGCAGGAAGAAGAAGGGAAAGTGGGAAATCGACCCACATTTTATACGGAATGAAGAATTGAAAGATTGGCTCCGGCTCCTGGATCCACAGTATCATAATAAATATGCCGGCAATCCATCCTACGGTATACCATCTCCATTTCTCCTTTTGTACAAATCTGCTTCCATAATAAAGATAGGCTGTCACCAAGGCAAATGCACTGAAAATCCAGAATACCAGAAACAGGATATCAAGCCGTTCCACAAATCTGCCCGGCAGCCGGACACTCTGCATAATGTAAAGAGCAGACCAGAGTTTTTCCCCCGTGCGCACGGTTCCAAACATACCAATGGTCCCAATATACAGAATGACATTCATAAGAATCGTAAAAATACAGGCAGCTCCTATAGTTCTGGCAGCCGCCACGGATTCCTTTCTTTCTGACTGCAGGGCCGGACACAGAAATAAGATAAATTCTATAGGCTGATAAAACAGGAGAATACCATAGATTCCATAGGCCTTTTTCATCACAGCCTGATCTGCAAAGGTTCCCCACAGCTGCTCCGGGAGAGCCTCATAATCAATCTGAAAGAGAGCTAAAAACAGCACAATCAAAAGAGGTACAAAAATATAAGGAAATAATACTTCCAGAATTCTCCCTCTGATGCGGAACTGTTTCCCCGCTGTCAGATAAACCAGTCCCAGAATGGGAATCATGATCCATACTAAAGTATCATCCGGCAATAAAACTTCACGAATCAAATTGACAAAGAGAATCATAAGGAACAAACCATGGATAAAAAAGCGGATCACATAGATTGTTCTGATTCCTCCTCTCAGGACCGGATTCCTTTCCTCTCTGGTCAGGTGATCCGGACTTGATTTTCTTTTGCTGTAGCAATTCAAATACCAGACAGCCAAAAGAAATAAAAGACCGGATGATGCCAGCAGTACAGGAAGACCGCCTTTTCCCGCAAAACCCACTAAGACAGCCGGAAGAATCAAGCTGGTCATGGCAAAGAGTTCGATGGAGAGCATCATAAAAAGTTTCTTCTCCGAGATTTTGTTTTTATTCATGAGACCCTTCCTCCTGTTTTTTCTGATTCCCTTCTTTGCCCAAGTTTCTCTTTTTCCGAGGAATACTCCGCCGGATTCTGGCGCCCTCTCTCGTATAGACCGGCCGCTTCCACATAGTAAAAAGAGGCAGCCTCAGATAATAATCCTTATATTTCTCACGTCTTTCTCCCTGTTCCCACTCATCGGCCATAAGATAAGGTTCCCCAAAGCTTTCCAGACTGGCAAGATGAACAATGAGTACAAGCCATGCAAGAAAAAAGCCGTAAAGTCCCCAAAGGGCAGCCATAAAAATAAAGAAAAACTTCAGGATTCGAAATGCCGTAGCCATAGCCTCATTTGGCACAGAAAAGGAAGCGATGGCGGTGAGTGCTACAACAATGACCACAATGGTGCTGACAATCCCTGCATCTACAGCCGCCTGCCCTACAATAAGACCTCCGACAATACCGATGGTTCCTCCCAGCTGCCCCGGCAGCCGGATGCCAGCCTCCCGGAGCAGTTCAAATGCCAGTTCCATAATCAGGACTTCTAAGACAACCGGAAATGGAATCCCCTGTCTGGCCTGGGCAAAAGACAGAATCAAAGCTGTAGGAAGTACTTCTGTATGAAAGCTGGCAACAGCTACATAAAAGGCAGGAAAGCAGACAGAAAGAAAGGCGGCTGCATACCTGAGAATCCTTGCAAAACTTGCGGCCTCCCATCGGATGTAATAATCGTCGCTTGCCTGAAAAAAACTATGAAAGGATGCCGGAAGAATGAGGACCTCCGGTGAATTGTCCGTCACCAGGACAATCCGTCCTTCCAGCAGGGCAGATGCTGTTTTATCCGGCCTCTGCGTACTCTGTATGCAGGGAAAAGCGGTTCGAAAGTCTCTCACCAAAAGCTGCTCCAGCATGCCGCTGTCAAGAATTCCGTCCATAGACACTTGTTCCAATCTGTTCTCAATATCTTTCAGAATATCTTTTTTCACAAGATCGTCCATATACATCAGAGACACGTCCGTTTTGGAACGCTCCCCGGCAACCAGCTGTTTTACCTTGAGCCGGCTGTCCCGGATTCGTCGCCGGATTAAGGCTGTATTAAACCTTAGGTTTTCCGTAAAACTGTCCTTGGGTCCCCGCATGGCCACTTCCTGATCTGCCGTCTGAACCCCTCGTGTAGGAAACAGCTTACTGGAGATCATAACTCCTTTGGCACAGCCGTCAAGAAGAAGCACCGTATTGCCTGCGAGAACCTGAGTCACTACATCTTCCAAACTTAGCAACTCTTTTAGATCAGCCATCTCAAGAACCTCTTTGGTGACATAGCCGTAGAGCTCTTTTTCCTTCGATGCAGCGTCCCCCTTAAAATCCGGAATTGTCTGGTTCAGAAGAGGACGCAGTATGGATTCTTCAATCATCTCTGTCTTCGTCAGACCGTCTGTATACAGAATATAGGCTTTTACGTTCCGCCCACTCCCGCTCACAAATTCTTTTTTTACAATGTCATTGCAGTCTTTTAAGATTTCTTCTATTAAATATATGTTTTTTGTAAGCTGCCTGGACAGCCTGCCTTTTATTTTCTGATCGCGGCCATGAAAATGGTCCATACTATCCCTCATTTCCCTTGTACTCCTGGATAGTATGGACCATTTCCATTTATTTTATACTATTTTCTTTTTGATTGACTGCCCAGCCCATGATATAAAAGGTACATCCCCATAGAGCAAGAACGGGCACCGGCCACCAGACCTGGCCTGTCTGTGGCAGTTTTTCATCAAGCTCCGGTTCTGTTTCTTCCTCATAGGTATTGATGATGACAATACCATCGTCTTCCGGTACATAGGAATAGGTATAGCCATCGGGCAGTTCGTCATCATCTTCTTCTACATTCCATTCCTCATCCGGAGTAAGATCTTCCCATGTATAACTCCAGTTATTGTCCTCACTGAATTCTTCTTCATCGTATGGTTCATCCTCTTTATAGATGGCTACTTCAACACTTTCTGGCAGCTCATCTCCCGGCGGTTTATTTCTCCATACCATAACCACAGGAATCTGAGCTGAGATTGATTTCTGTTTTTTCTCTATTTTATTATGGATAATTTCTACGTTATTCTCCCACGCTCCCTCGGTGATTTCATAAGGGACGGACAGCAAAATCGGCATTGGAGTATAGACATATTCTGCGTCCGTTGTCTTGTCCCCCACAATCAGATAGAGTGCCATAGGAATATTATCCCATACAAGCATTCCTTTCTCATCGGTCTCCAGAATACAATCCGCCTCCATTCCCTTTGTGATTACAAGACTTCGAAGAGTGGACGCAAGCATCTTCTTTTCTTCCGTATTCAGATCTTTCAATCTGTCCATCCCCGTTACATTCCCTACATAGGGCTGGAATTTTTCCTCTACCACGTATTGATCCGGAACAGTAAAGTCTGCGATTTTATAGATGCGGAATGTGTTTTTGCCCCCATCATAATGGAGAATCAATTCTGTATCTTCCGATAATCCTGTGGCTGTTACATTTATGGGCATTATGAGTACGAACAAACATAACATCACAAGAAATCCGATTATCCTTTTTTGTTTCAAGATTTTACTCATAAAGCCTCCTTCCCCATGAATCCGTTCATCCCTTTTTTCGTGAAAAGATTAATACAAAGAAAAACAATAACACAATCACCGGCACTGCAATGACAAGGGCTACCAGTTTCGTGTTAATCTGCACCCCATCTGCCGTAACCCTGACAGCTTCTTTCAGATTTTCCGTTCGATGGCCCCTTACAAGAAGCCTGTGAGAATTCACTCCATAAGGAGTACAGGTAATCAAGGTACACAGATCCTGATCTTTCTCAATGGAAAGTCCCGACGCATCATCCGGTTCCACAATGGAAATCTGGTCTACTTCATAAGTTAAAGTCTGATCCAGCACATTGATTATAAAGATGTCTCCCACCACCAGACGATCCAGATTGGTAAACAGCAACGCAGAAGGCAGCCCTCTATGCCCGGACAGAGCACAGTGGTTTCCTCTTCCTCCAACGGGAAAGCCGGATCCAGGCAGATGTCCGACGGCCACCTGCAAGACAGCTTCCGATACTCCGTGATAAATGGGAATGGAAACCTTTATGGACGGTATTTCAATGTATCCCATAATTCCCGTACCACTTACATCCAGAATGCTGTTATATCTCTCTTCCTCTTCTTTACTAAGTTTCCAGTTGTTATTTCCCGCTTCCAAAAGTTTTCGGTTATATATTTCCGCTTCCTTCCAAATCCGCTCGCTCTCTCCATCATCCATCTGAGCAATTTTTTCTGCATAAGAAGCTATGGTTTTGCTCTGATGAAAAGAATTCCAGTAGTTGCTGAGAGTGGGATACAGCAATAAGCAAAGACCTGCCAGCAGCATCAGACACAAAACAATTGTCGATAGATTTTTCTTTAAAAGATGCTTCATGTCTCCAAGTCTCTCCTTATTAATGTATCATTAACCGCATATATCCTTCGGCTTATGCCCGTTTTCTCATATATAGAAAAACGGAGGGGAAATGCATGCATTTCCCCATCCCTCTTCCCAGCCGGGGATGGCTGTAAAGATATAATATAAATTATGAAAAAATGAGTATCAATTATGCTGCGCGTTTTTTAGTTACGAGAACAACACCTGCGCCAAGTACTAATACAGCACCTGCTACATAGATCATTGTTGTACCAACACCACCTGTTTCCGGAAGAGTTGTACCTGCCTGGTTCACTACATCAGCTGTAAGAGTCAATGCTTCAACATCTCCTGTAAACATGTTGCCGCCCTCTAATGTTAATAACTGAGGAGCTGCAGATTCAAGTTCATGTGTTGCACTGACTGTGAATTCAATAGGAGCGATTGTGTTGTATCCTGCTGGTGTTGTTGTTTCTTCTAATCTGTAGTCACCATCATCAATGCGTTCCCATGAGAATGTTGTCATTGCATCGCCTTTCAGCTCTTCCCCAACTGCCACATATTCTCCAGTTGCTGCATCTTTTTTGAAAAGTGTAAATCCAGCTCCTTCTAATGCTTCATATACAGGATTTCCTTCTTCATCTACGCCTGTCTGATGTACTTTGTTTACAACTACTTTGTATGTAAATACAATAACTTTATCTACAGGTGTTTCTCCTGTTGGGCCTTCTTTTTCGTCTTCTTCATCTGTCTGTCCGTCATTATCGTTATCTTCGTTATCTTCTCCCCAGGATGGAGCCCATTCGCTGTTCGGATTGTTAGAGTATTCTAAGTACATTTCGTTAGGGTTTCCTGCTGCACCGATAACTGCGCCGGAATTCAGTTCAGAGAAATATTCTACTGTGATTACAGAGTTTTTATTTACTTGTGCAATATCCTTTAAGTTTGCAAATCTTACTTCAAATGTTTCGCTTTCTTTGATTCCTTCTGTTACAACTTCAAAACCTTCTGTAATTTCATTGCCGTCAACGAAAACTTTTACAGAAGCAGCGTCAAATGTTAATCCTTCACATTCTGTATCATGGAATGCATAGTAGTAAGCATCGTAGTTATCATAGTCTTCAGGAAGCGTACCTGTTAACTGGAATGGAACCATATCGCCCATATCGTAGTCAGCGGAATCCTGCCATGCTACTGTATCTTCTGTAGTATTAGAATCATTTTTGTCATCTACTTTTTTGAAAGATTCTACTTCTCCTGTCTTAGGAGCAAATGTTGTTGGACCTACAATTTTAACAACGTATAAACTGTATGCCTGTCCTGGTGCAGGAACTGTTACATCTTTGAAAAGGTAATAACCTGTAGGAGCTGTTAAAGGTTCACCTGCAGATACAGTGCCGAATTTTTCGGATTCTAAATCAACATACTCTGCAATCGCAGCTGCTTTGTCATCTTCAGCTGTAATACTATTTGCTGCAACTACTGCATCCAGTGTTGTCTGTGGAACTGCTTCACCTAATGTACCAGTACCGTTTTTACCCCATTTTACGTTGGATAATACATCGCCGCTTAAATCGCCTGTAAAGATCTGGTACACATCGTATGTACGGTTGTCACCTTCGCCTACTGTAATTGTTGTATCTGCAGGTGCTGCAAATACAGTTGCTGTCATGGCAAATACCATAACGAATGTCAGTACGAGACTGATCAGTTTCTTTGTGTGTTTCTTCATGTGTTTTTCCTCCCTCATTCACACTTTTACTCTATGGCGGTTATACGCCCCTCTTTTCACCCGGTCCGGGACTTACCCCTTATGCCCGTTTCCTGGTGTTTTTATATAACAGAAGCACTGCTGCCAGTATAATCAGCAGTCCTCCATATATATACATTCCTGTTCCAATTCCGCCTGCTTCCGGAAGGATAAATCCATCCTCCTCAAGTGGCGAATCGGCAATATTGAGTGCCATCGATATGCCCGATGTACTGTCAAATCGTATCACTCTGTCTTCTATCACATCGTATCCGTTCGGTGCAATGGTCTCTCTTAAAATATAATTGCCCTGTGGAAGATTGGCAAAAACCAGCTTACCACCGAATACAGTGATTCCTTCTGTCACTATATCTTCCGTCTGATCCGTCGAATCCATATATTCGTATCTTCCGGACGTAGTCTTTCTAAAGGAAAGAGGAATCATTTCTTCCCCATCTAACAAAGGATTACCGGATGCATCTGCTTCGTAAAGTTCAAAATGAGCTCCTGTCAGAAGCAGGTTGGCATCTTTTTCACTCATTTTTGTTATTTCAATGCTGTAACGCTGCTGCGTCACGTCTATCTTTTTATTGGTAATGGTAAAAGTAAGTCCTACTGCACCTACGGAATATGCCTTAGTATAGAGATGCGGTACCCTGCTCGCCTGGGCCGAATCTCTATACACCATAACAAACTTCCCACTCTGGTATTCTAAGGCAAAATACTTTTCAACCATCTCATGCCATGCTCCATCGAACCACTTGTTACCAATCTGAATCTCATTGAGGTACATAAAGAACGCCTTATCCGTTCTCATCTGAATGTCAAATATCTGGTCGCTGGAAGAGTGAGCATATACGTCCATACCAATCATAGGATTACCTGGAAGCTCTTTATGTTTCAATACCTGATTTCCCCAGCCTGTGTATCCCACCTGGAAAATCATGTTCTCAGTGACATTCTCGACTGGTACGTAATGGTCATATGTGACACCGTTTTCATCTGTCACGCTTTCTGATACCAGACTAATTGGAGTTTTATCGTTTTCCGTCAGGGTCGTGTTTACGGATCCCGGCGTAAAAGCATAGGTCCTGTCCGGTGACACAATCATATATTCTTTTCCATCTGCCAGCTGTCCTTCTGTGACCGGCACCCAGAATTCATTCTTAGCTGTGCCTGAACCAACGGAGTACTCTGGCAGATAGCCTGCCGGAACATTCACTTCCTGTATGGAATAGGTATATTTATATTCGGTTTCATCTATAATTTCGGATAAAGGAAGTTGTCCCCAATCGTAAAACCAGCTATTTGCTTCTGTCAGTTCCACCGGAGCTCCGTAAGGTTCTCCATTGCGGTAGAGCTGAACCTGAACAGCTGTCCCGCTGTCTGGTGAGCCGCCTTCCCATATTTTTTGTACAGAGACGTTGGTTCCCGGTGTCACAATATTGGTAAATGTTGCACCGTCTGTGACAGTTAATTCTACCGGTAAACTGTCTTTATCTATCGGATTAAAATCCCGGACAGTTTCTGAACCGCTGCTGTCTTTTTTTATTACTTTCAGGTCTGATATCTCGTAACGGTATTTTTTCACATTTTCCTGAATGGTTCCGCAGTCTATCTTCTCTACTGTCACCATGATTTCATATTCGGTGGTGTCCATAATGATACCGCCGGCTCCTTCTTCCGGGTCTTCATACAGCCGGTATCTATACACGCCTTCTTCCGTATAAGGAATCATATGATCGAAACTAATCTCTCCATTTTCATTATTGGTACCTGTCGCAGCTGTTCTTCCCGTATCTGTATTGACAACGTAGAACTTGAATTGCCCTGCTTCTAAAGCCGGGGCATCTCCCTCTGTACTCTGCAATGCTTTCGTTCCATGTATTCTAAGTCTTGAGTAAACTTCTACTTCTTTGATTTCTCCAATCAGAAGATAGCCGTTACATAGAACACCGCCGCCATGGGTAAACGACTCATTTCCGTTAATGTATACTTTAGCCAGGCTTTCTGCCGCCTGTCTGCCTGTCACATTCGGATTACTGTTAAGACCCATAAAGTAACTGGAAATCAATGTATCATCCGGCTGAGTCTGTATCGGAACCCCATCCACACTGCCTGTCCAGTTGGCCGGACAGTCGCCCAGCATGGTGCCGCCTACAATACTGTTAAATGCACTGAAATAATCATTGTAACCATACTGAAGGAATGATGATGTGGCGTACAGGTGGTCTTCACTTTTCCATGAAGTTCCTCCCGAGAGATGAACCTTGTCCGGTTCTCCGGCTTTGTTATCAAAGATAGCTCCGCCTTCTTTGGCGCAGATATAGGTTCGTCCTGTGGAACATCCTGCCACGCCGCCTCCATATCCTCCTGCGTTATTCTCTGTTACCAGAGCATTCGTGATATAAAAGGAAGCATATGTTCCCGCATCATTATCTCCATTGGCACAGAAAAGACCGCCGCCTCCCCAATGCTCATGGGTATTTGTAACGTTATTATTGATAAATCCGGCTGTTATGGTTCCGGCACAAGGAGTACAAAGAGAAATCCCGCCGCCCTCTGCTGTTTCCGCGTAATTGGAACAGATATATCCGCCGGACATAATCATCTGATTAGCACTGCTCCGGATTCCTCCACCACCGCCTCCAACATAATTGCCGGTAATATAACCGCCCTTCAACTTAAGGACGGCCTGTCCTGTCGTAAAGATTCCTCCGCCTCCGGCATTATAATCTTCACTGCTGCATCTATTATTTGTTATATAACCGCCCTCTACACTGAGAGTGGATGTTCCCCTCGCAAAGATTCCTCCTCCGGACCCTGCTTCAATACAGGTATTTCCACTAAGAATTCCTCCGTAGAGATACAGAGAATCTGCTTCCAGATAGATAGCGCCTCCATCAATGGCTGCTTCGTTGGCTGCGATAACCCCTCCTTTGATACCAAGTGTTCCATCTCCTGTGGAGTTGATCCCGCCACCGGATCCTGCAGAACGGTTGCCGCAGATATATCCGCCATACATGTAGAACATGCCGCCTGTCTGATAGATTCCACAGTCATTGCAGGAAACAATGGCTCCGCTGTTTAAATTCATACTGCCGCTCTTAATATGAACGGCAGCACCTGTACCTGCCGAACCATCGATTGCTCCCTGAATGGACACTCTGTGTTCTGTCATAGATTCATTGGTTGCGCCCGTGTTCTGATTACTAATATGAGATTCTGTCACGTAGTAGATTAATTGATGAGATTCCCTGTCATATACTGCCTGCCGTCCCACCATATCTCCCACCGGTTCTTCGTCATAGTCTGTGTCTGCATTTACACTTACCGGACCAATTTCATTTGGTTCGTATTCTCCGGCTGCCATACTGTCTTTTAAGGTAAAGCTGCCTCCATCGATGGAGATTAAAGTGTCTGCTGTATAGATTTTATGTCCGTTCAGGTCAAGAACAACATTTCTTCCAAATCCAATCTCCACGGCAGCATCCGTCTCTGTTGCATCCAGATCTGCCTCCAGTATGATTTCAATATTCTCATTCTGGCTGCTGTTCATCTGTGTCAGAAAATCATTCATATCTGATACTGTGATGCATGTAATGTCGCTGTAATCTGCCTGTACCAAAGTGAAAGCATATACAAGAGCCTCTTCATAACGAAGTTTTACTCTTTTGATGTTCTGATCAATGTCTGTATAAGTGGTCGCTGCGTAACCCGGATCGATTACTTCATTGTTTTGATCAATCAGCTTGTAAATCCACTTTACATTGCTGGCAGAGACCTCTTCCGGAATTTCTGCCTGAATCGGTGTATCAAAATTGATAACCAGATCTATATTTCCGGACGGAATGACCGTCTCTCCTTCTGCATTTTTAAAAATGATACTCAGGAAATGATTGGTCAGAATCATGGTAGATTCGGACCCTACTGCTTCCCGGATGCCTTCCTCCCAGACTGCAGCATTTCCATTATTGTTTTCTGTTGTTATAACAACATCTTCTATGTTATCACCTATATTGTGTGTAATCTCTATCTCAAGACCGCCGCTGTCTATGGCTGTTTTCCCTGATAATCTTAAAACTGCCATTACCCTGCTGTACCAGTCGGCGTAGTATTCATCAGACACTACTCTTCCGGAACCGTCTTTGTCACCAAAAGAGATCTGATAGGTTCCATTGTTGGGATTATGAGAGGTCACAATGCCAAGGACCAGTTCATTGGAACTCCAGCTTGTGGTACAGATTGTAATATCTCCCACATTTAATCCGGTTTCTCCAAGTCCTTTAAGCAGCCCTTGTTGATCCAGAGCATTCTGAAAATCGGACAAACTATAGGATTCATCCCAAGGGATGCTTTCTTTATCGACACCGGCATAATAGAGACAGTAGTTGATAAAGTTCACATTCCATGCACCTGTACCATCGCCGCCGGCCCACTGGTCAATCTTACTGATCCCGTCTGATTCTTCGTAGGAGATTAAGGTGTTGGCCACTGCAGCCACGTCAGCTGCCCAGCTTCCTGTAAGCTCAATACCTTCCGGAGCATAAGCATCATTGGCATATGTACTAATTGACGAATTGGCAGAAGAATCTGCATTCAAAGCAAATGTCATCAGTGGAGCCGCTCCTTCTGTCTGAAGAAGGAATTCATCTTCATCTGTAAAAAACACCATATTGCTTTCTATTTCTTCCAGCTCCGGATTCTTTGGAAGAATACCGTAACCCATAATCCGCTCATCATCCATATCATATGAGCGATAGATTACTTCATCATCCCCTGCATTTCCTTCGATTGTTTTAATCTGTTTCTTCGCTGCGTCTGTTTCTTCTCTTAGTAGTTCAGTTACGATTCCCACGTGGTCGCTGGCTGCATCTGCATCCCAGTTAAAAAAAATCAAATCTCCGGGAACCGGTTCGTATTCTGCTGATTCTCTATATAAGTCATATTCTTCTTTGGATAAGGTCTGAATCCAGTTCTGACAGTTGGAATCCTGAGGCATTAACTGGGAATCCACACCTGCATAATGGAGACAGAAAGAGACATACATGGCACACCAGTGACCATAAGCATCGCCGTACCAGTCGCCATAGCGGGTATAACCCTTTGTCTTATTATCATCTGTTACAATATAATTCTCTGTACTTTCTTTATATCCAAGCTGAGAGGCCGCAACAGAAAGAAGATCTTCTGCCCAGTTTCCTGTCAGTTCCTGTGGAAGAGTCTGTTCCCAGTCATCCGCCGTTTCAACATCTGCATTTTTATTGGAATAACAGAGCTTTGTATGTATATGTTCTTCCAGTCTGCATTCCAAAACTTTTACATAACATTCTGTTCCATGTATCTGTTCCTGCTCTGTCTGTTCCTGTTCTGCCTCTGTTCCCGGTTCTCCCTGACTCTGACACTGACAGGCCAGTTCAATCCGCATACAATCATCGTTATGAGTATGCTCTGCCTTGCCACAGTAAGTTGTACCGGATGCAGTAATCGCCGGAAGAGTCATGGCTTTTACAGTAAAAAAAACTGCCACAAATACCAACGCACATACGAAAGATTTCCATCCGGTTATGAACTTTTTCAGTTTTATATATCGTTCTATCTGCCCTGGCAACTTTCCTTCCATAGATGCTCCCTCATCTTTGTCTATCTGTTTCCCACAAAACCCCGGCTCTCCAATGGCCATATTCTATATATTAACTTTCCAACAATCTGTTCTTCTGCAACACATCCCACTGCTTCGCTCCGGCTGTCCACGGATACGGATCTGTGATCTCCCATAACGAAGATTCTTCCTTCCGGCACCTGATAAGGCATCTCAATATCACATTCTCCTAATGCTTTATCCTGTACGTAGGATTCCTCCTGCAATTCGCCATTCAGATACAGATTTCCCTCTTTGTCCATTTCAACCCATTCACCGGCTGTGGCAATGACACGCTTAATCAAAACTTTATTGTTGTAATAAAAAGCCACAATATCGCCAAATTCGTACTCCCTGCTTTTAACGGAAACGACCACATCATCCTCATGTAAAGACGGGGTCATGGAACTTCCATATATCTGAAGAACCGGCATCCACAATGTAGCAACCAATACCGCTATGGCACACACCATTGCAAGCACGGATACTGTGCTCAATAGCATAGCCCGGTATCTTTCCCGGTAATTCAATCGGATTAATTCTGTTTTCCATTGAGCAGATGTAGGATAGCTCGTAATCTTTGCAGTTTTCATTTCACACCATTAACATTATAGTTTATTTTTTAATTTGCGCACAAAAATGTAATGTCTAATTCAATCATAGCAGATATCCTATGCATTGCAAGTTCTTTTTTCAGATAGTTTTAACTATTGTGTTAATTATTTAAAAAATTAACACAATAGTTAACAAAGAAATTATTCCTAAATATGGAATTAACAAACATATTAAAAGAGGCCGTTTTTTAAACAGCCTCTTTTAATCCTTCTGCTATAATACTTGCAGAAATATGTTGCTTTTTTATCTGGAAATACTCTGTCCCGCATTTCCTCTTCCATTTGATTTATAAGATAATTTGTAACCATTGGATGTTACTGTTACATTGGCATAGGTTGTATCTACTACTGTCGCAGTTCTTTCAAAATAATTAATCTTTACTTTACCGTCATATACAGTAATGGAACCGTCATTTGCCACATCAATAATATATACCTGTGTATCGTCTTTACCCATCTGTACGGTTCTGTCACCAACATAATACGATGCACTGGTAAGACCTACGTATCTTCCTGCGGTTGTAATGGTAAGTTCCATCTTCACCTGACCGAAGCCCTGACTGGCTTTGCCGTCTGCCCAAATATCGTAAGCATGTGTTGTATTGGAACTCCATTCATACTGCCCCATTTGTTTTTCCATAGTAATTACAATCGGTTTGGCAAGCGGTGTACCAGGAGTCATAACAGCCCCGGATTCTTCCTCTGCTTTTGCAGCATTAATTGTTATTTCTTTTGTTGCATAGCATGTGTTGTTATAATTGCTTACTGCTTTTACCACTATGGTGCCTGCTTTTGTTCCTTTAAGAACGTTACCTGTCAATGTTCCATACCCTTTTCCACTGACAACAGACCATGTCACACTTGTGTCCGCAACATTTTTGTTTACAGATGCTTTTAATTCTACAGATTCCCCTTCTGTCATTTCGTTGACACTATCGATGGCAACAGTAAGATTTACCGGTAATACCTCGATAGCCACCGTTGCAGTTTTATTATCGTATGTACTAGTGGCAGTAATCTGTACTTGTCCCGGTTTATGGGCAGTAATAATGCCATTGCTGCTTACTGTTGCAACAGAGCTGTTGGATGTTTTCCATGTAACAGTCTTGTCCGGTACATTAGAAGGTGTAAACTGAGTTCCAATGGTCATAGATGACAGATCCGTCATAGTCAACTCATCTTCTGTAAGAACCAATTCAAACTCATAGTTCATCTTTTCAACAGTAATCAGAATTGTATCTTTCATCATACTGTTCTCTTTGTTTGTCACAGTAATCACGGCAGTTCCTGTTCCAACTGCAGTGAGATTACCAAATGCATCCACTGTTGCAACTTTGTTATTTGATGAGGTCCATGTAAGAGATGGCATGTCTGCATCTTCCGGCATTACTTTTACAACAAGTTCAGTACTCTTTGTTTCTTCTAAAACCAGATTTCCACCCTGAATTTCCATGCTTTCTGCTCTTGGATTTGTGATTGTGATTTCTTTTGTTACATAGCACTCTGCATTGTAAACACTTTCCGCCTTTACAAGCACACTGCCGGCTTTTACGCCTGTCAATACATTATTTTCTAATGTCGCATAATTTTCACCGCTGACGATTGTCCATGTAACAGCTTTTTCATACACATCTTTGTCAAAAACTGCTTCTAAAACAGTATTTTCTTTTGCTCTAATCTGATCTGCAGATTCAATTTCAATATTGAATTTTGCCGGAACAACTTCCATCACTACTGTGGCAGTCTTTCCATTGTATTCACTTGTTGCTGTAATCTCTACTGTTCCCGGTTTGTGAGCTGTAATAATACCATTATCATCCACTGTTGCAACCGTTTCATCAGAAGATATCCATATAACATTACTGTTTGGAATATTAGATGGTGTAAACACTATACCAATCGTGATAGAAGAAAGGTCTGTCATAGTTACAGATTCTCCAGAAAGTACAAATCCAATTTCATATTCCACTTCCGGTATTTCAGGCTCTTCTGTCGTCGGTTCTTCCGTTGTTGGTTCTTCCGTTGCCGGCTCTTCTGTCGTCGGTTCTTCCGTTGTTGGTTCTTCTGTTGTTGGTTCTTCTGTTGTCGGTTCTTCTGTCGTTGGTTCTTCCGTTGTTGGTTCTTCTGTTGTTGGTTCTTCTGTTGTCGGTTCTTCTGTCGTTGGTTCTTCGGTTGTCGGTTCTTCTGTTGTCGGTTCTTCCGGAACGATTGGATCGGAATCATCACTGATTGTTGTTGTTCCACAAAGATATGGAAGTACAACAGCCGCTCCGTCTTTTGCAACAACAAAAATATCTACTGTATTTGTTCCCGCATGAACGAAATCTGTCATGGAAGTCATTACGCCTTCCATGCTTCCGGCTTTTCCATTCATATATGCATATAAATATTCCGGGAGTTCTGTATCGGTAATCAGAACAGTATTATCTTCGTCAAATCCTTCTACTGTATAGTCCAGTGTATCCGCTGTAGCTGCAAAAAGAGGAATTTCATTTACATACACAAAATAATCCCCAGGGCCTCCAATGATCTGGTCGCCGTTCTTTGTAAGCCAGCTGAATTCTGTCACCTTGTCCGCTTCTTCCTGAGTCATGTCAAAGGTAAATCTGAATCTGGTAATGTTTCCAGGTGCAATGGTTGCCCAGGTACCTCTTTCTGCTTCAGATGCATTCAGTACAACATCCTCTGTATTGCCATAATACTTGCCAAGAGTGGCGTCTGCTTCGTATTCAATTTTCTCTGCTGTATTTTCAGTTACATGGATTGTAACACTGCTTGTCAGACTTCCTGCTGCCGCAGTAATCACAGATGTTCCTTCCTTTACTGCTGTAACTTTACCGCTTGTTTCATCGAAAAGAACAGCGTCTCCTTCTACAGACCAGGATACAGGGCGTTCTCCTGCAGCCTGAACGTAGGTAACATCCTGTTTTGCCAAAATGTCAGCATAATTGCTGTCGGCTGCTCTCTTTGTCACTGTTAAAGTTCCTGTCTGATCATCTCCTGCTGCACATTCCTCCGGCAGATAAATACGGAATTGTTTGTTTCCATCCCCTCCAATGACCGTTCCTGCATTCCCTCTGCCGTTTGATTTGAAGGATACTTTATAGCCATTAGAAGTTTTTTCAATATTACTGTAAGAAGTATTTGTCACAGCAGAAACACGACCTTCGTAGGAAAGCTGAACAGATCCGTCATGGACTGTCACGGAACCATCTGTTCCAACGTCAACCACATACACCTGAACATTATTCTGTCCCATGACCGCAGTGGTATCTCCAATATAGTATGAGGAGGTTGTAAGGCCGACATAACGTCCGGATTCTGTCACCTGAATACTCTCTTTTACACTGCCAAATCCCTGAGAAGCTTCTCCGTCTTTCCAGATATCATAGGCATGGGAAGTCTCGGCACTCCAATCGTACTGTCCTCTCTGTCGTTCCATGGTAAGAGTAAACGGCTGCGCAAGAGCCACTCCCGGAATCTGAGTCTGAACGGCTCCTTTTTCCTGCACTTCTGTTCCGCTCTTTTCTCTGCCGCCATAACCGCCGTCCCAGATGTCTTCTACGTCTGTCTTTCTTTCAGCAGTACCTGTTGATACAAGAAAAGCCTCATAACTGTCATAAGTTTCTCCGGCTGCTCCGTCCCATCTGTTCCAGGAACCACTGAACTTTTTGGAAACCTGATCTACATTCCACTGTTCATCAAGCCATGCCACACGTTCTGTAATAAAGTTCTTCACATAGGATACTTCTTTTTCAAAAGAGAGGGGTTCCCTTCCCATATCATAATCAGAAGCTTTACGAACAGACTGATCTCCCCAGATTTCAACATCGAGAGCATTCAGTTCTTTCACTTTGTCATAGCCTTCCGCAAATGTTGTTCCCATCCATGTTGGAAGAATCTCTTCCCTGATTTCCTTCCATCGTTTGATGACACGTTCTTCAAAATCTGTATTTTCAAATAATTCTTTGTAGTATTTTGTTTCTTTTGTAAGATAACCGGTGGTATTTGCAATGTCTCTGTATCCTTCAGAAGCCATCTGGCTGTAATCGCTTCTTCCAAATGCAATGTCAAAATCCCAGACAGGACCGGCATATACCTTACCGCCTTCTCGGAAATACAAATAAGTAGAAGAATAATAATTCTGATAGCCGAACCCAAAGTCAGGGTTTTTTGTCAGCTCATTAATAATATATGTGTCAACCCAGCTGTCCACGTCTATGTATTCTTCATAATTGGCTCCTGACATGACTGCAGCTTCCATTGCATTTAATTCATTTTCAATTACTTCTAATTCAGATGCCGCCAGGTCCTCCGGATCCGGATCCTTTGGCACATAGTTTACCTCATGGTTTGTGGTAAATGCACCCGGTTCCCCATTTTCATAAGCACGTGCATCTGTTTCCACAATAATCTCTGTTATAATTCCGTCTCCGTTCTTATCCCGGTCTGCGCTGCTTTCCGGAATTTCTGTACGGTAGGAATTTAATCCAACCTTTTCTGTAATCAGATAAATTCCTTCAAATGTGCCGTTTATACACAGAGCGATCAATTCACAGTCCGGCGTGCCCATTCCAAGCATGCAGGCAAGCTCATATGCCATATAGTTTCGAATATGAGTGGTATCTACCCAGTTTGCAACTAAGCACCAGGATTTTGCCTTGCCCATTCCGAGAATATTCTGTTTACTGTCAAACTTAATGTTATAAGGCTTCTTACCTGTTGCCATTCTCCAGCTGGAATTGCCCCGGCCTTTTGCTGTCAGCGGATATACTGTCTCCCCTGTTTCCTCGTCCACTGTAGCCGTAAGGTAAATATCGCTGCCTTTTCCCTCTGTATTGGTCAGTTCAAATTCAGCAATATTCTGTTTTGCTTCCTTGTCCGTTTTTAATGTAGTGTAGTTGTCCGTCTCTGCCATGACAAGATTCATAACAGGAATGTTGGCCATCTCTTTTATCTGGTCAAATGTGTAAGTTACATCCGGCCCATAATCTGCCGCTTCTGCCTGCATAGTTCCAAATTCTGTCCATGATACAGATGTCAGCACCATAAGCACAGCCATTATGATGGATAGAATTCTGTTTTTCTTTGGTAATCTCATACCTTCTCCTCCTTATTTATTTATACTCCTCCTGTACATTAACATTTTTATTAATTATTATTTATATTATATAAAATGTAATGCTTAATTTAAATAATACCAGATTGGCAGGTTTTTGCAAGCCTAATCGATAAAAATGTGTCTCGCTTGCGAGGCACTGCGCTACCGCGCAGCTGAATTGCAGCAAAAAAAAGACGATTTCCGCAAAAATCGCCTTTTCTTCTAATTTATTAAGTTGTAGTAATTATTTATGAAGCTGTGATAAGATCATCTTTTCCTGATTATGAATGTGATGTTTCATGACCTCCCTGGCTCCTTCTTCATCCCCTTTACTAATCAGCGCAAGAAGTTTCTCATGTTCCCGGATCAGTTCTTCATGATAACTCACATCTTTTACGTATTCCATACGGTAACGGAACATCTGCTCCTTCAGATTATGAACCACCTGGACCAGCCTTTTGTTACTGCTCATGTCAAAAATACATTCATGAAATGCTTCATCCTGATTGGTAATCTCAAGGGTATCTCCTTTTTTTACCGCATCGACAAATTTCTGATGAGCTTCCTTTAATTGTTCCAGGTTCCCCTTGTTTCGTCTTCTGCATGCCAGTTCCACTGCCAGTTCTTCCAGTGCACAGCGGACTTCCAACACTTCCTTTAATCCTGCTTCCGTTATACGGGCAACCTCAGCACCCCTTCTCGGAATCATGACAACAAGACCTTCCAGCTCCAGTTTTCTTATAGCCTCTCTTACCGGTGTCCGGCTGACTCCCATACGCTCTGCCAGAGAAATCTCCATCAGACGCTCTCCCGGAGCAAACTCTCCCGTAATAATCGCCGTTCTTAAAGTATTAAATACAACATCTCTAAGCGGGAGATACTCATTCATATTTAATAGCAATTTGTCGTTCATATGTTATATCCTTTTTGTCAGGCGTTAAGGCTGATAAGGCTCTGTCACATAGGCATTTTTTACCATCTCAATAGCCTGAATCTTTTCAAGTGCATTCATTGCAGTGTTTTTATCTGCGTAGATACCAAATACAGTAGGTCCGCTTCCGCTCATTAAGGAATTCAAAGCTCCTGTCTCAATCATGGCTTCTTTTATCTGTCCGATGATTGGATACTTTCTGGCTGTCACTGTTTCAAGAACATTGGAAAGACGATCCGCCACTCCGTTCAGGTTATCTGCTTTGATTGCTTCGATCATTCCATCAATGTCAGGATGATAAGGAAGTTTATCTGCCTCCAAATTCTCATATACAAATCTTGTGGATACACTGATTCTTGGTTTGGCAATCAGTATGTAGCAGTGGGGCATTGGCAAAAGCGGAGTAAGCACTTCTCCAATTCCTTCAGAAAGAGCGGTTCCGCCCATAATGCAGTAAGGCACATCTGCTCCGATCTTTACTCCAAGCTCCATCAGTCTCTCCTGGGATAATCCAAGTTCAAACAGCTTATTCATACCGATCAGGGCTGCTGCTGCATCGGTGCTTCCACCGGCCATTCCTGCTGCCATAGGGATGTTTTTCTCTAAGTCTGCTTTCACTCCTCCGGTAACGCCGCATTCTTTCTTGATCAGACTGATGGCTTTATAGACCAGGTTCTTTTCATTGTTTGGTAAAGAACCTATGTTAGAGCTTAACACAATTTCATCCTTTGGGATTTTTTTCAAGGTTAGCTTATCATAAAGACCTACACTCTGCATGATCATACGGACATCATGGTATCCATCTTCTCGTTTTCGCAATACATCAAGACCCAAATTGATCTTGGCATATGCTTTCAAAATAATCTGTCTCATATCTCTTCCCCTTGTTTATTGTATACAGTATATTATAAACAATTTCATATTTTTTGTCTATAGCACTTCTTTCATCTTTTTCATTACAAGAATTCTTTGTCCGGCTTTCACAAGGGAATCCTCCATCTGATTCATCTGCCGGATCAGTTCCACTGTGGAAGAATAGGCTTTTGCCACGTTCCAGACCGGCTCCTCCTTTTCCGCAATATAGATTCCGATTCCCGGAATCTGTTTGATCTGCTCATAATCTAATGGCTTTTCTGTATAGCCGGTTATTACCTTTCCCTCCCGGGATGAAAATGCAATCATATCAAGGCTGAGGACTGCCTTCAGTTCCATTTCATCACTGTCAAGCATGGTGCCGTGAATCTGCTCCAGCCCTGCCTCCAGCTCATAACTATCCTTACTGTTTATATTCTTTGCTTCCACAAGGCAGGAAAAAGGCATCATCTCAGTTGTTCCATAGAGCGGATGATAATCCTCATCCGTAATCAACAGAAGATCAGCCAGGATAACACCTTCTACGTAGATTCCATCTTCTCTTTGTTCTGTCTCATCGATTTTGATGCTTCCGTCCATGTGAATGAGAGAGAGCGCCCTTCCCTGCATTCCCTTCAATGATATTCTTCTTTGCACTTTCGTTTTTGCATTGTTTTTTACAATAAGATTCTCATAACAGAATGGGGAAAAGGTCGGTGTTATGTTCTTTTCTGTACTGTACAGGTCTGTGAGAAGCACGGTCCGTTCTTCTTCGTATCCTTTCATATCCAGATTTAAGATAGTTTCCATGCTTAACACTCTTTCTTCTCCATCTTCATCCGGCTTTACCTCTAACTGACAGAATCCAGGAAACACATGTACATTTCCTATCATCCCATCCCTGGCTTCAGGGCAGTTCACCTCAGATACAAATGGTAGTTCCCATTCCATATGCTGAATCGGAACATGCTCCTCCTCCCCGGAATAGAGGAAAAAGATAAATAACTCTCCTCTCACCTGAATCCTTCCGTCCAAAAGCCTGACCTCCGGATTTCGAAGAGATACTTCATCCCAGATCAGCTCATGAATATTCGGTTTACTTGCCGCAAGAGTCATCTCCCCCTTCACACGGCAGGTATCTCTTTTATGAAAAGTCATCTGAGTCAGATTCACCTCTGAAAATAACTGTTCCACCCCTTCTCCTTCTGCCTTTACCGCTCCTTCTATTCTTTTCGTCTCACTGACCAGGGCAGAAAAAGTAATCAGGGCACGGATTCCCAGTTTTCTTGAATGAATCATTATTACATTCAGATCATCCAGCTCTGCTTTTACTTTTACAGAATCACTGCTTCTGATTCCGTCTGCATTTATGTACTCCTCAATCTCAAAGCTCCCTGACAGAGAACTCAGCATGGGGCCTGCTTCTGCCGTGTGATACAGTCCTTTATAATGCAGCACGCCTTTTACCCGGATTCGGTCGTTCATCACTTCGATTTCTTCCAGCCGGACTTCTCCTTTATTCTGAATCAGTTTCTCCATATCCGGTTTCGCATCCGGCACATTCATATCTCTGTCTAAAGTAATCTGCACCTGTTTTTCCGCTTTCCGCATAGCCGCCTGAATTTCTCTCTTAAAAAGCTCCATTCTATTTTCCTCCATATAACAGACATGATTCACAACTACTCTATGTCTATTCGGGGAAATACTTAAATAGAACCGCTATTCTTTTTTCATCCTTCCATTCCGGTTTATAAACTCAGTGTTGAAACACGACCGGCTTATCCATTACCTCACATCGAACCACAATATACGGACAGACTTCTGCCCCGCCTGCTTTTCCACCTCTCCTTTTCGATGCGTTGACCAATAAAGTTTTCAAAATGATACTGTTTTCCCTCTCATAAAAATCTTTTATGGTTACAGCATAGACTTCACGTTTCTGTCTCCCATATCCCACTGCTATATAGCGGTGTGCAGAATTTTCATAAATCAACCGAAAGGCTTTTTCCTTTTTTTCATCAATCAGAACCTTAAGCTCATCGGGCAGTTCAGTTTCCCCGCAGATTTCATAATTTATCTCTATGGGTTCTTTGTCTTCCCCTGTTTTTCCGCATGCTGCTGTCACACAAATAATAATAAAAAACACAAACAGCCAGCACATATCTCTTACAAAATGAGGCAGCATCCATACACTCTTTCAGCCTTTTCTTTATTTTATGCTTTTTATTTTTCATGGTTCTTTCTAATCTTTTTGTGCTGATGTTGTGTAAAACGAAAAAGGAACCATCCCGCAGGATGATTCCTTTTTCCGTTTTATAAGAGCTTTATAAGAGTTCTATGAAACTATTTCATTATGCAAATAATGGTGCTAAAGCAGCTGCAAGAGCATCTTTCTGAGCCTGAGCTTCTGCAAGATCTTTACCTAATGTTGTGAAGTAAGTTTTGATCTTAGGTTCTGTACCGGATGGACGAACGATAGCCTGTGCTCCGCCTTCTAAGTCGTATACTAATACGTTAGCTGCTGGAAGACCTGTTTCTTCTGTGTTCTTGTAGTCTGTTACTTTTGTTACTTTGTATTCACCGATTGCTGCTGGTGGATTCTGACGAAGGTCAGCCATGATTCCAGCCATCTTATCCATACCGGAGAGACCTGGGAATTCGTAGCTGTCTGTCTTGTTTAAGTAACGGCCGTATTCAGCGTAGATTTCTTCCATTCTCTGTTTTAAGGAAGAACCGATGCTTCTGTAGTATGCAGCCATTTCGCAGATTAACATAGAGCCGATAACCGCATCTTTGTCACGTACGTATGGGCCTGCAAGATATCCGTAGGATTCTTCGAAACCGAAGATGAAGCGGTCTACTTCACCTGCTGCTTCAAGCTGAGCAATCTGGTCACCGATCCATTTGAAACCTGTTAATACGTTACGCATTTCAACACCGTAGTGAGCTGCGATAGCGTCTGCAAGTGGTGTGGATACTAAAGATTTAACTGCAACTGCTCTTTCAGGCATTGTGCCTTTTTCAATACGGCTTGCACAGATGTAATCTAATAAAAGAGCACCAACTTCGTTACCGGATACTAATTCATATGTACCATCCGGACATTTCATAGCGATACCAACACGATCAGCATCAGGATCAGTTGCTAACATTAAGTCAGCGCCTTCTTTTACTGCTAATTCAAGACCTAAACGAAGAGCTTCGAAAATCTCTGGGTTAGGATATGGACATGTTGGGAAGTTGCCGTCTGGATACTGCTGTTCAGGAACGATTGTAATGTCATCGATACCGATGTCATTTAAAATTCTCATAACAGGAACAAGACCGGATCCGTTAAGTGGAGAGTATACTAATTTAAGGCCTGCTGTCTTGCAAAGACCTGGACGAACGCTTCTTGCTTTGATTGCATCGTAAAGAGCTTCTTTACAATCATCGCCTACATACTCGATAAGGCCTGCTTCCATGCCTTCTTCGAAAGACATCATCTTAGCACCTTCTAAGATGTCTGTTTTCTGGATTTCTGCATATACGATATCAGCAGCTTCGTCTGTCATCTGACATCCGTCTGGACCGTATGCTTTGTATCCGTTGTATTTTGCAGGGTTGTGGGATGCTGTAACCATGATACCTGCATTTGCTTCGTAGTAACGTGTAGCAAAGCTTAATGCTGGAACTGGCATTAATGCATCGTAGATACGAACTTTGATGCCGTTTGCTGCAAGAACTTTCGCTGCTTCTTTTGCAAATACATCACTGTTAATACGGGAATCGTAGCTGATTGCAACGAGCTGGTTGCCGCCCTGTGTTTTTACCCAGTTCGCAAGACCCTGTGTAGCCTGGCGAACTACGTAGATATTCATTCTGTTTGTACCAGCACCTAATACACCACGTAAACCTGCTGTACCGAATTTTAATGCTACTGCAAAACGATCTTTGATTTCTTCTTCGTTGCCTTCGATGGAGTTAAGTTCTGCTGTTAATGCAGCGTCTTCGAGTTCTGTTTCCATCCAGCGTTTGTAAGCTTCCATGTACATATCAAATCACCTGTCCTTTATTTATTTCGAGTACGTCTTGGCGTACTTTCACTTGTACCTTAATTTTAATGAATTCGTAAATAAATGTCAATGTTCACATGTCTATAAAATAGCATTTTTCTACGGCAATTCTCTTTCGATAAAACGCCGTCTTAAGTCATTCTGGCTTATGGCTTTTTTCAGCTTTTCCAGATTCTTAGGAGGCATCCAGCATTTTTTACTGTTATAGTACTGATTGGATATTTTCCAGAACTTTTCCGGGAAGGAAAAGAGGATTTTAAGCATCTCATAATCCTCTTTTTCAAGTTTTAGTTCCTCCTCATAACCTTTGACAGCTGCCTGAAATATTTTGCACTGGAACTGGTTTTTCTCAAGGGCTTTTCTCATCAGGTTATAAAGGTCCATGATCTGCTGATTATAATGAAACTGTCCCAGATTCAATGTGGCCTCGCCCTCTTCCAGCATGAGTACATTGTGCTGGTGATATGCTCCGTGGCAGATTCCATAACCCTGTTGAAAAAATCCGGGCTCCTTTTTTGCAAACATGGAAACTGCTTTCTCCGCCTCTTCATAAAAAGAAGCATAGCAGGAAGTAAAGGTCAGTTCAAATTCGGTCCGTCTGCCGCTTTTTTTTATGTAATTCCGTATTCTCCTAAGTTCCAGTTTTTTTCCATTTAACATATCCGGAATGGAAGGAGTTTCTCTTTTTTCCACCCTGTAATCCTTCAGATTCCTAAGTGCTTTGTGAAGCCTGGCCAGATTCCGACAGGCTCTTTCCACGTCCCGCTCATCCTTTAAACTGCATTCCCTTCCTTCAAAAGAATGCTTCATAATAAATGGTGTCCGGTATTTATCGTAAGAAATTAATCCGTCCTCTTTGTTAGCCAGAATTATGTCAAGATTGTGAAATCCTTCTGCCTGAAGAAGCTTCTGAAGTTCCAGTTCAAAAGCCAGCCGAAGAGGCGAGCCATTATAAGGCATAATCGTCAAAAGACCTCTGTCAGTTTCAAGCTGAAGACACCCTCTGCTTCGAAAACTGCTCCGCACCTCTACGTCATACTGTTCCACAATTTCCATCTGTTTTTCATTCAATGGGGCTGCCTCCTTATTCCAAATATCATTCACTCTCTATCATATGTGATTCCTTCGAACTTATGATTATAAACCGGATAAGAGCAGCAAAATATCATTCCGTCATTCTATTTCATTCAGGCATGGAAAAAGCGGCAGATTTTCCAGCCAAATCTGCCGCTTTTCCTATTATTTGTTTTATTTTTATTCATCCAGAAGTTCTTCCAGCTTCTCTAAGTTCCAGTCAGAGTGTTCCAGTTCTCTGGAATACTCATAAACTACCTGAATCACTTCTTCCATATCGAGAAAATGTTCATTTCTTTCCCATCTGGCCATAAGCATTTCATAAATCATATGAACGCTTACAACAGCCATTCTTACTTTTGAACCAATATATCCGTCATAGACAGCTCCGCAAAAATAAGTCTGAATGAAGTATACAAGAAGCTGTTCCAGCCAGATCTCATAGTCCGGAAGATTCTTTCTCATCCATGCTGCAAATTCCTGCTTTAACTCCCAGTAGGGACCGCTTCCGGCGCGGTAAAGAATAGCCTCCGTTTCTTCCAAATGCGTCTCCCAGTGGTCATGAAGCTGTTCCAACTGATAGAGTTTCACAAAACTTTTTAAAGACGCATCGTATATTTCTTTTGTATTCTCATATCTATGAAGTCCATCCAGTTTTTCCTGAAGTTCCTGCATTACTTCTTCTGACCGGTATTTCTCAAAAAGTTCATCGATAAAGAAAAGCTGATCTTCATCTACATACTCCTGAAGTTCTCTTCCCATTTCTGATATAAGATAGGTGCGAAGTTCTATGGAACGTTCCCTGTTTTGAAGTATTTCAAGCATCACTTCTCGTGCTTCCACTAACTGGGAATGGAGAAGAAAATCAAAATCATCCCATTCCTCTTCTCCCGGAACCTCTTCTTCTATAAACTGAACCGGTTCTTTTTTGCCAAGGAGGATTCTGGCTGCTTCCGGACAGGAGACAGACAGGGTATACTCTCTGATATTCTCAAACTCTTCGATATGTCTTGGATAGTTTGTACAAGTCGTGCACAGACTTTCTTCTCCTAGGGCTGTGTAAAGATCGCAGAGATTGCAATCATTTAAAAATGCACATCTTCTCTCTTCTTTCTGATGAAAGGTCCCTTCTTCCCAGTCAATAGAGTCTCGGAGTCTTTCTCCAAAGTCACCTTCCACTTTCTGATAAGCTTCCAGCGACTTATCATCTATCACGATCTGCCATCCTGCGCAGCAGGTATCTTCACACTTGTCTGCAAGACATTTAAATTCATTATAATAATCCGGTTTTGAGATAATCATGGCTGTCCTCTTTCCCATCCATTTCTGTCTTTTGTGTTTGTGTCCCGATTCTTAATCCTAAACCCTCCGAATCTGATCCGTATCACTTTCCTGTTCTTCCAGATGGGCCAGAATGTCTTTTTTGTAATTTAAGAATTCTTCCGTCAGGTTAAAATCTTTCCCTCTCGGTTTCTTCTTTTCAATCACTATCTCTTTTGTAATCCTTCCGGGCTTTCCTGTCAACAGATAAATGCGGTCGGAAAGAAGAATTGCCTCATCGATGTCATGGGTGATAAACAAGGTGGATAGCTGAATCTTCTCCATCACATCCAAGTACCACTCATGAATCGAACTTTTGGTAAGCATATCAAGGGCTGAAAAAGGTTCGTCAAGGAGTGCTACCTTTTCAGAGAACAGATAGGTCCGAAGAAGGGCTGCTCTTTGCTTCATACCTCCGGAGAGCTGTGCCGGAAACTTCTTCTCTGTTCCGGAAAGGCCAAACTGCTCAAAGTAAGAAGACGCTTTTTCTCTCGCCTCTTTCTTCTTCATTCCCTTTACAAGGAGGGGCAGAGCTACGTTATCCACAATCGTCCGGTAAGGAAGCATTAAGTCTTTCTGAAGCATATAGCTGACATTTCCGGGCTTTCCTGTAATATCTTTCCCGTCCAGATAGATTCGTCCCTGATCCGGCATCTTAATTCCTGCAATCAGGTTAAACAAAGTAGTCTTTCCGCCACCGCTCACGCCAAGAAGAGAGACAATCTCGCCTTTATTCAGTTTTATGGAAATGTCCTCGATGACCTTTTCTCCATCGAAACTTTTTGTTACCTTATCTACGTGTAATACGGACATATTTTTTCCTCTCTATTTCACCGGCAGGTAGTCATTGGTAAATGCAGTATCAAGTGGTACCGGTTCTTCTGTCAGTCCCTTTTCGTTGACCCATTCATAAAAACCATTCCATCTGTCTGCATCAATCAATCCCCACTGGGACGCTTCCGCCTGATATTTGTCTTTTAGATATTCCTGGCTGGCGAGTACCAGTTCCGGATCCAGTTCCGGAGCCGCCTTACAAAGAATCTGGGCTGCTTCCGTAGGATCAGCGATGGCATCTTCATACCCCTTTGTCACAGCTGCCAGAAATGCCTTTGCCATCTCCGTTTTTTCTTCCAGATAACGGTTATTGGCAATGAGTACCGGTGTGTAATAATCAAAGACCGGATCAATGTCTGCAAACGCGAAATAATCTGTAGGAAGCTCTTCTAATTCCGTTTTCACTCCTGCCCAGGCATAAAATACCCAGATGGAATCTACAGAATTGGTCTTTAATGCAGACACTTCATCTGTCACCGTACTTGGAATCAGTTCCAGTCTGCTGTAATCACCGCCGTCGGTTTCCATCACTTCCTGTACTGTTCCAAGCTCAATGGCTCCATTCCAGGTAGCGTAAGTATGTCCTTCCATTCCTTTCGGTCTGTCCATTCCTTCCCCTTTTCTTGAGATAATACCGGAAGTGTTATGCTGAATGATTGCTGCAACAGCAGTTACCGGCAGGGCATCTTCCCCGCAAAGAGCCGCTGCCATGGAATCCTGGAAGGAAACACCAAACTGGGCTCTTCCGGAAGCGGTAAGAACCACTGCTCCGTCTTCCGGAGGCTGTACGATCTCCACATCAAGTCCAGCCTCTTCAAAGTAGCCCTTTTCCTGGGCAACATAGAGACCTGTATGGTTTGTATTCGGTGTCCAGTCTAAAACCACTGTGATTTTTTCTAAATCTTTTCCTTCATTAGAACCATCTTTCTGGTTCCCCTCCTCATTGCTGCATGCAGCAAGAGAAAGAATCATAAGTATTGTAAGCAAAAATGCTGTTACTCTTTTTTTCATGTTATCACTTTCCTTTCCTCTGCACTATAACAGAGATTCATCGTTTCGATTATACCCAGCATACTTAGATAAGGTTTATCTTCTTTTATGCACTTCTGGCATACGCAGAAATCCTGGGCCATCAAAAGTTATCGTTCACATCACTAAGCCTTATTCGTCTTCTTTCAAATCTTCCCATGGCATACATTTCTTTTGTAATAAGTCTACCCCTTTCATAAGCAGTAGACTGATAAAGGATACCAGAAAAATTACGGCAAACATCTTATCAAAAGCAAATGCCTTACGAACCCTTGTCATATACACTCCAAGACCGGAAAAGCCGCCAAGCCACTCAGAAATCACCGCACCTACCACAGCGTAGGAAGCAGAAATGCGCAGTCCGGAGAAGAACTGGCTTAAAGCCGCCGGCAGTTTAATGAATCGGAAGATCTGCCATCTGCCCGCTCCCATGGCTCGCATAAGATTCACTCCATCTGCATCCACAGAGCGGAAGCCGTTTAAAAGTCCCACTGCAATTGGAAAAAAGGTAGTAATAACGATAAGAATAATCTTCGGCATCATTTCATAACCAAACCAGAGTACCAGCAAAGGTGCAATGGCTACCGTAGGAACTGTCTGAGTCAGTACAAGAATGGGATAAAATGCTTTATAAAGCACTTCAAAATGGTCCATGAGCACAGCCATGACAAATCCCAGGAAAATTCCTAGTGCCAATCCTAAAAAAGCCTCTGACAAGGTCACAACAGAATGACCCATAAGTTCAGGAAATTCTTCTATAAATGCCTTCCCCACATCAATAGGAGATGGAAGCAGAAAAGAATCTATCATTCCAAGGCTCGATACTGTCTGCCACAGAACAAGAATCAGAAAAATAGCAGAAAAGGCCCATAATTTATCTGTGATGTTTTGTAACTTTCTTTTCAATGGTAAGCACGTCTCCTTCCGGACGATAATTAATCTTTACATAAGCAGATACAGATTGAGCTCCGGCACGGACTGCCACTTTCTGGCACTCCTTGATGATCTCCATCAGTTCATCGTAATCACCCTCGATGGAAGTCTCACAAGGCCCTACAAAGTAAGACAGGCCTGTACTCTTAATATAGGCAATAACCTCATCAACAACACGGATGACTTCTTCATCTCCATCCACTTTTGGTAATACTTGAATTGCTACACTTGCGTTCATAGTTACATTCTCCTTTCATCCCAAAAGAGTTACACTCTTTCGTCAATATGATTTAAAACTATGAACCTGAAATTGCGGGATTCTTTTGTTTTATGATAGAAGGTTCCGCGGCATCTTCTTATCTCTTTGTGATATAGGAAATTCAAAGAATTTCCTATATCAATAATAAAAAAGCCGGAGGGATAATCCTCCGGCAGTTCTTACACTTTCCTAAAAACAAAAGCAGTTCCTACGCTGGCATTATCCAGATCAGGTTCACGGGTTCGAAGTGAATACACTTCATCTCAGCCAGCTCAATTACCAGCGCCCCTTTTTAATTTTACAAATCAAGTGTACTACGGCAAGAATCAGAAGTCAAGACAGGTTTCTATATCTTCTCATGCAGAATATTCTTATACCCTTCCCCGTAGATCTCATTGGCACTTGAGACAATCATAAAGGCATCTTTATCTTCATGTTTTACAATATCTTCAAGTTCCGGTGCCCGTTTCTTCTGTACAACACACATAATGACCTTTTTATCTGTTCCTGTATAGGCGCCCTGTCCGCTTAAATAAGTTGCACCAATATCCATATCTTTTAAAATACGGGCAGCAATTCGCTCTGCCTCATTACTGATAATATAAATAAGCTTTGCCTCATCGCTTCCATAGAGCATATAATCCATGGCTTTTCCCGATACGGTAACCGCAATAAAAGCATAAAGCACAATATTAAAATCCCGGAATACAAGACCTGATATGGATACGATCACAATATCCGTCATCAGGAATAAAAATCCGGTTTTCAGGTGTTTATACTTGGTACGGAGAACTTTGACAATAATATCTGTGCCTCCTGTGGTAGCTCCGCACTGAAATACAATGGCGATTCCCACTCCCACAAGAATACTTCCGGCAAGGGCCGCAAGGAGAGGGTCTGTCGTAATCGGAGGAAATTCTGCCAGTTTATTCGTCATAACAGAATTGATCAAAATGGCAAAAAAGGTAGATGCAATAAATTTCCCGCCAAACTTCCACCATCCAAGTAGTACGATCGGAATATTCAGGATAAAATACAGAGTACCTGTGTCGATAGATACCAGACGGTTTAAAATAACAGCGATACCGATCAAGCCGCCCGGAGCTAGGTTATTCGGGTCCAGGAACAAGGCAACTCCAGCCGCATAGATAAAAGAACCTAAAACAATCCCACCTATATATAATAATGATTTTTTATCAAAAGAAAGTCTCTCCGGCATATGGTTTCTCCTTTTCGTAAAAGTTCATGCACCTATTTTATCACATAGTATACCCATTAAAAAGAGCAAAGTTCCTCTCCCGGTGTTTTTCAGAAACTACCAGTTGCAACTTTGCTCTATCTTCTTTACCGATTCAGCCACCAGACTCCAAGATTCAGATATCCGGCATAGGTCACCCAGACAAGATAAGGAACCATAAGATAGGCTGCCCTTCTTGAAATGGGATAAAACAAACGTATGGTGTGAAATATCAGAAGCCACAAAGCTGCCAATACTAAAAATGCTGCAAAATATTTCCCAAATCCAAAAAATACAATGGTCCAGAAAAAATTAAAGATTAACTGAAATCCATAAAACAACAATGCTTCATCAATTGCCATACTTTCTTTCCCTGATACGGTAACAAGATAAGAGGCAATTCCCATCATGGCATAGAGAATGGTCCATACTACCGGAAAGACCCATGCCGGCGGCGTGAGAGGCGGTTTATTCATAGCTGCATAGGCCATCATTCCATCTTTTGTCAAAAGAGTGGCCAAAACACCAACAAGAATAGGAATCACTGCTGCAATGATAAAATCTTTCTTTTTCATTGTCCCTCACATGCATTTTTTATTAGTATATGCATTTTCGAACCTTTGATGCAGCATTCTCCACGATAAAAAAGGAGAGAACGTTTTCTCTCCTTCTTTCTATTCTACTTTTAACATCCGGTATCCAACCCCAATATGAGTCTGTATATACAGGGCTGACTCCTCCCCTGATTCCAGCTTCTTACGAAGGGTTGCCATAAATACCCGGAGTGAAACAATATCATTCTCCCAGCTGCTTCCCCAGACACTTTGTGTAATAAACTTATGAGTGAGAACTTTCCCTGTATTACGTGCCAGCAGACAAAGAAGTTTATATTCAATAGGTGTCAGATGAAGTTCTTCCTCTCCCATATAGGCACATCCTGTCGAATAATCAATGGAAAGCTTTCCATTGGTATAAATCGGAGATTCTGCCTGACTGCTGCTATGTAAGATTCCAAGCCGGCGCTGAGTTACACGAAGCCTTGCAAGCAGTTCGTCCACAGAAAAAGGTTTGGTCAGATAGTCATCTGCCCCTGCATCCAGAGCTTCGATTTTATCATAATCTTCGCTTCGGGCGCTGATTACAATAATAGGAACATTAGACCAGCTTCGAATCCGGTTAATGACCTCGACTCCATCCATATCCGGAAGTCCCAGATCCAGTAAAATAATATCCGGATTATGGGATACTGCCCCCATAACGGCTGACTTCCCATCCGATGCCGTATCGTATCGATATTCATGGGCCTTTAGTGTTGTGGTGATTAATTTTCTGACCGCTGTATCATCTTCTACCACCAATATTTTAAAATTTTTATTCATATATCATCATCTCCTTAAGGGGAAGGGTAAAACGGAACAGGGTTCCCTGAGGTTGGTTATCCTCCACGCAAATGCTTCCACCGTGGGCTTCCACAATGGCCTTGCACAAATAAAGACCAAGTCCAAGACTTCTTCTGCTGTCTGCAACCTTATTGGACCCGCAATAGAATTTTTCGAATATATTTCTCTTTTCTTCTTCTGTAATACCCGGACCGTTATCTGCAACACAGATTTCAGCCATTTGCCGGCATCCTTCCTCCTGCTGCTCTGCCACTCGGTCAAGAATCACTCTTATTCTGGAACCTTCCGGTGTGTATTTAATTCCATTATCAATCAGATTGATCAGAACCTGTACAATCAGACGGATATCTACCTCCGCCAGCATGAGTTCTGCCTTTTCCAAAATCTCAATGGAATGCTTTTCTCCATAATTATGGACATGGCGCAGTGCCTCTTCCACAATATCACTGACCAGTTCCGTGGACTTGTGAAGCTGCATTTTTCCATCCTCAATTCTGGTGGATGCAAGCAGATTCTCTACCAGAGTAATCAGCCACATGGATTCATCGTAAATATCCTTGTAGAGACGCTGTTTGGTCTCAACTTCAAAATTCTCTCCATTGGTCAGCAAGTTGCTCGCATGACCTGAGATAGAAGTGAGCGGAGTACGGAAATCATGGGAAATAGAGCGGAGCAGATTGGCGCGGAGCTGTTCATTCTTTGCACGGATGGCAGCCTCCTCCTTTTCTCTTGCATTTTTTTCATTCTCAAGAGCCAGGGCACATTCGCCAAGAATAGACAAAAGAATACTGTGTTCCGCAACTTCCAGAGGATTTCTCCAGGCTTCAATTCCTACTACACCGTAAATACGCTCATTCACTCGAAGTGAAAAATACAGATATCTGGAATCAGATAAGGTGTCCGTTGTAGCTCCTGCGGAATGATTATGTGAAAGTACCCATCCCGCTGTCTCCATTTCTTTTTCCAGATTCTCCAAAGGTTTTGTAAGCCCCTCTGTTCCAATATGTCTGGGAGCTTTCAGGCCCTCGTTTTCTATGTCAAAGACAAGCATATTCCGGCCAAGCAGCTTTACAATCTGATCAGCCATCGTCTCCATAATTTCTTCTTTGTTTTTTGCTTTGGACAATAGCTGGTCTGTCTCAAACAAAATTTTAGTTCGATAGGCATTTCTTGCAGATAACTTTGCCTGGGCCTTATAACGGATTGCAAAGGTTCCCGTAATAAATGCCGTAAGAAACATAACCAGAAAGGTAACCGGATATCCCGTCGCATAAGCCATCAGGGTAAAGCGGGGATTGGTGAAAAAATAGTTAAAAATAAATACACTGGCTACAGAAGAAACTAAACTATAAACCAGATGAGATGTGGCCACAGATGTGAGCAAAACTCCAAGAATATACACCATAATAATATTCGCATCCGTAAATCCCAGATGATAAAACAGATTACTAAGTACGGTGGCTCCGGCAAGTATCCCTCCAGTCATGGCACAGTTTTTCAGTTCTGCTTTCAAAGCATTTTTCTTTCTTTTCTCCGGAAAATATCGGGCTTCTGCATTTTTATCCGGAATAATATGAATATCGATTCCCGACACATGAGAAATCAACTGTTCCGTAAGAGGCGTTTTTCCAAACCATTTTTTCCTGCCGGCAGCACTTTGACCAAGGACAATCTTACTTACACCGGAAAGTCTGGCATATTCCGCAATCTGAAATGCCACATCATCTCCATTGACAGTAGCAATGTCTGCCCCCAGTTCCTGAGCAAGCTGTCTGTTTTCCTGAAGTCTTTGTTTATTATCTTCTGATTCCAGTACAAAACCGGGCGTTTCTACAAACAGTGCCGTAAACTGCCCCTGAAAAGCATCTGCCATGCGTGCGGCTGTCCGAATGATCCTTCCATTGGTAGGAGCAGAAGAAAGACAGGCTAAAATATGTTCTTTTTTCTCCTTCACAGACAGCACCTCCTTTTACTGACATGTTTTATAGATTATCTTCTTTTCATCACTTTTTCTTTTATTTATTGATTCATCATAGCACATTTTTCAGCACAAAATAACCTATGATTAAAAAAATAAGCAAAACAAATAACAGGAAAAAATCTTCCATCTCCTCACCCCTTTTGTTATCTTTTCCATCTAAATATGGAAGCACCGCTGAATTGCCTTTTGTTTTCCAAGTACCAGGATGGATTCATCCTTTGTGAGCAAAAGATCCGGCGTAATATTCATATCCAAATTTCCATGTTTCATAATTCCAAGAACATTGATCCCATATTTTTTTCGAAGATCCAGCTGAACAATGGTTTTGCCGCACCATTCTGCCGGAACGGAAATCTCAAAAATACTATGTTCTCCGTCCAGTTCTATGTAATCAAGTACATGATCAGAGGAACAGCGGATAGCTGTCCAGGCTGCCAGCTGTTTTTCCGGATAGACCACCTCATCCGCTCCGTTTCTCAACAAAAACTTTTCCTGCATTCCCCTCGATGCCCGGGCAATTACTTTTTTTGCTCCCAATTCTTTTAAGATAGATGCTGTCTCCAGGGAATTTTGAAAATTATCCCCTATGGCAACAATGCAGGCATCATAATTAGATACTCCAAGAGAGGAAAGAAATTCTTCACTGGTGCTGTCTCCAATCTGAGCATTGGTCACATAAGGAAGCACCTGATGAACCCTTTCTTCATTGTTGTCTACAGCCATGACCTGATGATCCATCTCATATAATTTTTCTGCAATATGCCTTCCAAATCTTCCAAGTCCAATCAATAATATACTTTTCACAATACTTCCTCCTGTCTTAACCAACGGTCATTGCTTCTTTTGGATATCTGCCGGATGCCTCAGCTCCCGAAACTGTCGCGAATATAATGGTAAGTCCTCCCACTCTTCCAAAATACATAAGGCCAATGAGAATCAAGCGGGATACAAGTCCAAGCTTCGGCGTAATCCCAAGTGTCAGCCCTACAGTGCCAATGGCAGAACCTGTTTCAAACAAACAGGTAAGAAGAGAAATTCCTTCGATCCTGCTTATGACAAAACCGCCCGCAAGAAACAGCACCAGATACATGGTAAGAATGGTCGCCGCTTCTCTTACTGTCTCTTCTTCTATCCTGCGTCCAAAGAAATGGGTATGGGCCCTTCTTCGAAAAACAGAAACTGCCGTAGAACTTAAGACTGCAAATGTTGTTGTCTTCATACCTCCTGCCGTAGACCCTGGTGAACCTCCAATCAACATAAGAATTATCATAATTCCAATTCCTGTTTCGCTTATCCTTGTCAAATCTATAGTATTAAATCCTGCTGTTCTCGGTGTCACAGACTGAAACAAAGAGACCAGCACCCTTTCTTTTATCTCCATTCCTGTAAATTCAAAAGCATAAAAATACACCGCCGGAATCACAATCAACAACAACGTTGTAGTTAAAATCACCTTACTCTGCATTCTGTATTTCTTAAATCTGAACTGATTCTTCCCTATATCTTCCCAGGTCATAAAGCCGATACCGCCAATGACAATGAGTGCCATGATTACCCCATTTATCAAAGGCTGTCCTGCAAAATGTACCAGAGAAGAATACTTCTCTCTTACCCCCATCAGATCAAATCCTGCATTACAAAAAGCAGAAATGGAGTGAAAAATGGCATACCAGCTTCCTTTCCCTATACCAAACTCTTTCACAAACACAGGAGCCATCAGAATTGCCCCTGTTCCCTCAATGAATAAAGTCATTTTCAAAATAAATCCGGTGAATTTCACAATGCCGCCCAGTTTATGAACTGACATGGAATCCTTCATAATACTTCTTTGCCGAAGGCCGATTTTCTTTCCTGAAGCGATTGCAATAGCTGCTGCCACAGTAACCACGCCCATTCCACCTATCTGAATCAGAAGAAGGATGACCGTTTGGCCAAAGCCGGACCAGTAAGTTGCCGTGTCCTGTACAATCAATCCGGTCACACAGATTGCGGATGTGGCTGTAAACAGTGCATCCGTAAATAATGCTCCCTGTCCGTCTCTTGTGGCAATGGGCAGCATAAGAAGACAGGCACCGGCAAGAATGGCACCGGCAAATCCAAGGATAATAATCTGAGACGATGTTAATACCTTGCGATGATGTTCTCTTCCTTTTTTCTCCATATGTCCTTCCTGCCTATAACCTCTTTTTTGTTTCTATTATCACATTCTGCTCGTAAAAAGTGTATTAAGGTTATGATTCATACCATTAAGATTGCATTAAGAAAGGGTGCTGCTTTCGCAACACCCACCCATTATTCCATTCTGTTTATTTTATATGAATTAATCGGAACACCTGCTCCACCGTAGAGACCATATTATATCTTGCATTATCCGGATTCATTGCCTCCTGAATGGTCTGCACCCCACGAAGAATCGGGAAGAAGGCGTCAATTCCATGCCCATTACAATCTACCGCATCCTTTGTCACAGAACCTGCAAATGCAATGACCTTTTTATGGTACTCTTTTGCCACCTTTGCCACACCGATGGGAGCTTTGCCATAGACCGTCTGTCCGTCAAGTCTGCCCTCTCCTGTTACAACTATATCTGCATCTTTCACGTAATCAGCAAGTTTTGTCTCTTCCAGAACAATCTTAATACCGGATTCCAGTACTGCATTAGTATAAGAAAGGAAAGCAAATCCAAGTCCTCCAGCCGCTCCCGTTCCCGGGTACTCTGCGTCTGCCTTCTCATACTTTTCCATGGTTAACTTGGCGTAATCGGAAAGCCATCCATCCATACTCGTAATCATAGCCAGTGACGCACCTTTTTGAGGCCCATATACAGCGCTGCATCCTGTCTCCCCGCAGAGAGGATTGGTCACGTCGCAGGCAATACGGAAGGTACATTCTTTTAATTCCGGAATCACATTGTCATCTGTAATCTTCACAATATCCTTCACACCGGATGCTCCAAAGGCAACCTGTTCTCCATTCTCATTAAGCATTCCGAATCCCAATGCCTGCAGCATGCCCACTCCGCCGTCGTTTGTGGCGCTTCCGCCGATTCCGACAATAAAATGGCGGCATCCCTTTGCAATGGCATCTCTGATGGTCTCGCCCACGCCGTAGGTTGTGGTATAGAGGGGATTTCTCTTCTTGGCAGGAATTAAGGTAATACCGGCTGCCCCGGACATCTCCACAATAGCTGTCTTACTCTCTTCTAAAATGCCATAGGTACAATCCACTTTATCTCCAAGGGGTCCGGTTACTTCCACCGTCTCAAGACGGCCTCCCATACCGATGGCCAGCGCCTCTACCGTACCTTCCCCTCCGTCAGCTAATGGACGGACAATCACCTGCGCCTCTGGAATTGCTTTATGAATTCCTTCTTTAATTGCTTCTCCGGCTTCCAAGGAGGATAAACTTCCCTTTAATGAATCTATAGCGATAACGACTTTCATAAAAAACTCCTTATAAATGAATTCTGTTCCATGCATACTTTTCTTTCCGTATACTATGATTTTTCCATTTATAAGGAGTTTCGTCAAGTTATTTATTCACTTTTTTAATCTTATTTAACTGCCCATTCATCTTAAGAAGTTCTTCTTTTGTGAAGTATACATTTCTCATTCCAAGCATACTTGTAAATCTCAGCACGCTAAGACCACTGATCAGATTCATGGTATCACCGTTCATACCCGCTGCGGCGTTTTTCTTCTTCGCCTTTTTCTTTGTACCTTCTCCCTGCTTTTTGGAAATATCTTTGCCCTGACTGTCTTTTGTACCATTTCCTACACTCATCTTCTTGGCAAGAGTAAGGAAGAGACCTAAGAACCAGATTTTTCCGCGGAGTGTTTTCATAACGTCACCGATGTTATCATTTAAGGAGCATCTTCCTTCCATCTCTGTGATATCGAACCAGTTAAGAACTGCACCTTTCTCGCGGAGGATGTAGTCTTCATTCATCTGATCCACTTTGTGGATTCTGCTCTCATCACGGCATTCTCCTGCCGCAGCAACAAGGATGGATTCTCCTGCATTTGGCACCTCAAAATAGAAGAAATGATCGTTCGCTGTCTTCTTTCCAAAGCTTTCTCCATTTAAGAAAAGTTCTACTTCCGGCTGATTTGAGTATACGGTCACCTTTGTCACATCTTCCACACGGTCAATATAGCGTTTTCCACACAGATGAACGAAAGGTTCATCAGAAAGCCATGCTTTATAAGCATAGAAAGCATCTTTTTTATACTTTCTGTCGATGGTCATAAGACCCTTATGGTTCTGTCCGTTCTCACCGCCTTCCGCTCTCGCATCGGCACCGAAATCAAACATATTCCATACATGAGTAGCCCAGATGTATTTGCGGGTAAAGAGCTGTTTGATCAGTTCCTCATGATAATATGCCTGATACTCTTCTGTATAGTCACCCTGTCTTGGGTTGGAAGTATGCCAGTTCAAAGCTTCACAGCCATATTCACTTACACCGATTGGTGTATTTGGATATTTGGCATGGAATTTGTCAAACCATGGACCATTGTCCGCCACGTTGCCGCCGTACCATCCAAAATAATGATTATAGGAAACTACGTCCGGGATGTGCACATATTCTTCATCGATACCACACATTGTAATGCAGGCGATTACTGTCTGACGTGTTGCGTCCATCTTATGCACAAGGTCATTTAATACTTTATGATTGTGAATCATATCCGGATCTTTTGCCCCATCCATGGTAATCTCATTGGAAAGCCCCCACACAACGATAGAAGGGTGATTGTAATTTTGAACAATGAGTTCTTTCATCTGAGAGATGGTGTTTTCATTGGCTTCCGGCATATGTCTGGAGATATAAGGAATTTCTGCCCATACCACCATACCTCTCTCATCACAGAGATCATAGAAGAACTGATCATGCTGATAGTGGGCAAGACGGATGGTATTGGCACCCATCTCACAGATATAATCCATATCTTCCACATGATGTTCCGCTAACAGGGCGTTCCCAACTTCCCAGCGATCCTGATGACGAGATACGCCGCGAAGAGGGTATTCTTCTCCGTTTAAGATAAATCCGTTCTCCGGATGAATCTCAAATGTTCTACATCCGAAAGGAGCAGACACCTGATCAACAACTGTTTCATTTTCTAAAAGTACTGCGACAATAGAATAAAGATATGGATCTTTCACACCGTGCCACAGATGGACATTTTCTAAGGTAAATACAGCTTTTACAGACGCTGTTTCTAACTTTTCAGAAAGACCATATACGGTATCTGCCTGTAGAGATGCCTCAACTGCAGTCACTGTTTCTGCTATCGGATTTTTTTCCTGATCAAAAAGGGTATATTTTACCTTCTGTCCGGCTTTTCCGCCGGTTACAAACGTTTCAACTTCTACACTGGCTCTGTTTCCTGTAGAACTAAGTGTCACTACCGGTGTTACTTTCACACCTGGTGTTCCGTAAAAGTCTAAATCAAAATGACTCTCTTTCACACCGATCAGATTGACATCACGGTAAAGACCTCCGTAGAAAGTAAAGTCTGCTGTCTGAGGATAAACCGTTTCATTGGCTGTGTTGTCCACAAAGACAGCGATTTCATTTTCTTCTTTCAACAAAGAAGTCACATCAACACGCCATGTAGAGTAACCTCCATCGTGGCTTGCACACTTCATTCCGTTAACCTCTACCCAGGCAGAAGAATTTGCACCTGTGATTTCAAGATAAATTTTATCTCCGGCCGGCATTTCATTTTTTGCCATCTTTTTCAGATAGAGACAGGTACCGCGGAAATAATCATTGCCGCCATCCTGGCCGTCAATGCCGTTCCAGGTATGAGGAACATTTACAGTCTCAGCAATATTCTCTATCTGATTGTCTGCTTCAGAAGGAACGGCTGCCGTGTTTTTATAAAACAGCCAGTCCTTATTGATATTTTTTATATTTCTCATAAATTATTCGCCTTTTCTTACTTTTAAGATTGCTGCATTTTCCAGTACTTTCTTTTTGCCAAGCGGATATACAAATAATAATGTAAGACCGACGATTAAGTAAAGAACAGTTGGCACTGCTGTCGCAATATTGTAGATGCCGTTCATAACTTCTGTTGTCTGGCCGACAGTAGAACCTTCCACATATCCGATTAAGGCAAGGGACCATCCGCCGAGAGCACTGGCAATTGCCTGTCCAAGCTTACGTGCAAAGGAACATACGGCGTAGATGGTGCCATCTTCACGGACATGTGTCTTTACTTCCTGCTCGTCAATAACATCACTTACAAAAGCCCAGATAATCAGGTTGAAAAGACCAAATCCTAAAAGTCCAATAATACTCACTGCAACATAAAGCCACATATTGGATGTTCTTGCCACAAAGAGAAATCCAAATGCTGATGCACCTGTAATAGAAGCAAAAATACCGATTTCTTTTTTACCGAACTTACGTGTTAAAGGAACTGCAAGGGGTGCCAGAATCAAAGCAGGAGCAATACCAACAGCATTCATAATTGTAAGCCCCATTGTATTTGCAAAGTAGTCTTTGAAAATGTAGTTGTTGATTGTCTGATTAAGCATCTGAGCCCCAAGGAAACAGATATATACGATGGCAAGACCAATCAAGGCGCGATTTCCCATCATTGCTTTTACTGTATCTTTAAAAGAAACCGCCTCAGAACCTGCCGTAGGTTTCACACGTTCTGTACACATGAAATAACAGATAATGTAGCAAACAGCTGCAAGAATAGATAATACTAATGCGATAACAGGAAACATCTGAGCATTGGCGATCTTTGTGCCATCTTCTAAAGTAGTATAGAGAAACATTGGCATGACAACGCCTACAAACACCTGTGGAATTAAAGAGCCAACCCCGCGGAATGTGGAAAGGGAGGCACGGTCATCTGCTTCCGTACTCATAAGAGAAGCCATGGAACCGTATGGAATATTAATTGCTGTATAACAGATACTTCCCCATAATAAGTATGTTACAAACATGTAAATTACTCTCACTGTCATAGAAGAATTTACTGTAAATGTCTGATACATAAGGAAGGAAGCAAGGGCAACCGGTCCGCATGCACGAAGAAGCCATGGTCTGAACTTACCATTCTTTGTTGCCTTTGTCTTATCTGCGATACGTCCCATAGCAGTGTCTGTAAATGCATCCACGATACGAGAAAGCAAGAACATGGTACCAACAAGACCTGCATTGATACCCAATACGTCTGTATAGAATACAGTGAGGAACAGACTTGCGAAAATAAAGGTAAAGTCATTTGCCACGTTACCGATCATATAGCCCACTTTATCTCTCCATCCAAATGGACGGACTGTTTTTTGATGATTCATCTTTTTCTCTCCTTTTCTTTCTGTAAAAATAGCCATACTACGCCTGAACGTAATTTTCTATTCCTAATCATAAAGAAACAAAGAAAAAATCGTGAGTATAATATTTATTGTATTTGTAATATTTTTGGATATTCTTGATTTTTCGCAAATTTTATACAATAATAAGAGAAAAGGTACCATATAACGCTGTACCATATAATGCTATACCATATAACAGAACACACACCATCTAACAGAGCATGATATATTTTTTATTATTCATTTAACACCGCTGCCAAAAGGAGTTCTTTTATGAATGAAACCCTGTCCTTCTTTTTACATATATTGGAAAATATGCGCATTCCGGCTGCCATCATGAAACCGCCTTATGGGAATGCCCATCTTTTTGATTTTGGTGCCCACAAAATTGCACTTCCAACATTAGATTATACGAAATACGCTTCCCGCTTTTTTGCTACCTGTCTGCCCCGGACCATATACCGGGCAGTGGACGATTTATCTTTTTCCTATTTCATTCTCATGCTTTCCGGCACAGAACCTGAAACGTCCCCTGAGACAATGGATGAAGGCATCTTACCCAGTTCCCCGTCTTTTCTGGTAATCGGCCCTTACAGCCTTGAACCCTTCCATGAAACAGACATTTTAAATACTGCAGCCAAATACAGCATTCCGCCGGAATCTTATCCAGCTTTCCTTACCTGTTATGAAAAAATTCCTGTTATCCGGGATAGTTCCACTCTGCTTACCCTTGTTAATTCTTTTGCCTCCACGATCTGGGGTTCCATGGAAGCTTTCACCTTAAAAGACCTGACCACATTACCAGAAAAATCCGATTATACAGATTTCAATACTGATTTTTCTTCCACAGGAGCAGAAGATCTCCTCCTTTCCATGAAAAACATAGAATCACGCTATGCTGCGGAAACTGAACTGCTCCGTATGGTATCTCAAGGACAGATCCACAAAGTCGATATGTATCTGAATCTAATCGATTTTGCAGGAACGGAACAGCGGCACGTTGATAAGGTACGCAATGCCAAAAATTATGCCATCATTTTAAACACTTTACTCAGGAAGACTGCGGAGCAAAATGCCGTGCATCCCATTCACATAGATAAGCTCTCCTCTTCCCTGGCAAAAAAAATCGAACTTCAGGCTTCCGAAGTTCAGGTCAGTCAACTATTAAAGGAAATGGTCCGCAAATACACTCTCCTCATAAAAAACCGGTCTCTCAAGGGATATTCCCCTTTAATCCGAACTGTCATGACTCATATTGATAATGACCTGGCTGCCGACTTAAGTCTTGGTGCCCTTGCTTCTGTAGTTGGATACAACGCAAGTTATTTGTCTTCCCTTTTTAAAAAAGAAACAGGATACACACTGACTGAGTATGTATCCCGTAAAAGAATGGAACAGGCCGTATTTCTGCTCAATGCAACCCAAATGCAGGTGCAGACCATTGCCTCTTACTGCGGTGTTCCGGATGTATGTTATTTTACAAAAATATTTAAAAAGATCATTGGAAAGACGCCGACAGAATACCGAAACGAAATTCTAAACAAATAAACAAGGATCAAAGTGTGCGATGCACACTCTCGCGGCTGTCCGTTTCTTCATGCAGAGCACACTTTGCCGCGCGAGCAGTTTGCGTAAGCAAAACTTTCCACTCTGCGAGCTGCGATCCTGCACGGTAGTGCTTTTTTGTTGCGGAGGAAATTCGGATCAATTTCCTCCGCAACAAAAAATAAGACCTGCCTCTGACTTTTCAGCTGGCAGGTCTTATTTTTCAATCATAACTTGGAGAGCGAATATAGCAACCGTTTTCTAACATTTGGCGGATGTTAGAAACTTTTCTTCGCCAAATTCAGTATATGTCCTTTTAAAAAAATATGCAAATAAGTTTTTACAAGGTTTCCATAAGAATTTACTTATGATATACTAATAACAGTTCTAACACATACTTGATTTTATTGACACCATGACATAAAATTATCACACTTAAAAAGTAAATGCTTATATTTTAGTCCATTGCCCATTCATACCGCCAGAAAAAGGAGTCCTGTTATGACCATTAATCAGTTAAAATACTTCGTTACAGCCGCCAATTGTCTGAATTTTACAGAAGCAGGTAAGATTCATTACATTTCCCAGACTGCCATTACACAGCATATTCAATCTCTGGAAGAACAGCTCGGTGTTAAACTCTTCACAAGGGAAAAACGCAAAGTTTTTCTCACGCCTGCGGGAAAAGTTTTTTTAGAAGAAGCCCGTGCTATCCTGGAACGAACCAGAATCGCTGTGGAAAAAACAGAAAAAGCCGCAAGCGGCGACTCCGGTATGCTTAATATCGGCTATGTGAAAGGATTTGAAAACTCCGGCCTTGGAGCCTGTCTGAAAAAATTCCACGATACTTACCCAAACATCGAATTCTACCTTTATCGAAGCGCCCATCTTGACCTGCTCATGCAGCTGGACAAGGACGAGATTGATATTGCATTCAGTATCATTTTTCCCGGCGCAGAAATTCCGGGATATGTAACCAAACGAATCGATATACAGCGTCTCTATGCTGTACTGTATCCTTCCCATCCTTTCGCAAACCAGAAATCCATAAAGCGGTCTGACCTGTCCAATGAACACTTTGTCCTGACACAGTTTTATGACAACAAGATGGCCGAAAGTTATCACACGCCGAAGCTATTCGTAGAATCCGGTTATCTGCCAAATACCATTGCCACCTCCAGTGATCCGGAAACCCTTCAGCTTCTTGTATCCACGGGCATCGGCATATCCATCATGCCGGAACATGCTGTCAAATATGTACGCCAATCGGATGCTCTTGTCTTTCTTCCTATGGAAGGAGAAGGAGAATATCTGGATGTAGTCGCTTTCTGGAAAGAAGGAAATGATAATCCGGCTTTAAAGAAATTAATTGAACTTCTGGAAACAAATACATTGAAATAATTTCCACAAAATAATATTGATAACTTTTACCATTTTTGTAGACAAACCAGATTTTGTGTGTTATAATCAACTCATCAAAAGAAAACAAACTCTTTCGATAATAAAGATAAAAAATAAATTTAAAATTGGAGGTATCTATTATGAAGAAACATGTATGTGACGTTTGTGGCTGGGAATATGATGAAGCTTTAGGAGCACCGGATCTTGGAATCGCACCTGGAACAAAGTTTGAAGACCTTCCGGATGATTTCGAATGTCCGCTCTGCATGGTTGGAAAAGACCAGTTCAGCGAGGCATAATCCTACAGAATCAATGTAATAAAGTTTAGTTTTCATTTTTCTCCCTTCTTAGTATGATAAACAACAAAAAGCAACAGTGGCCTGTAACCTGGTTCACTGTTGCTTTTTACATTTTAAAAAGTATCTTCCGCTGCTTTGACGGAATCTGTCAAAATTCATTGTTCTTTTTCCTTTTTCGGCTTATAATAAATATGAATTTACGAGAGGAGATTACATATGAATAAGAAAAAGATATTATTACTTGCAATTGCTGGGATTCTTCTCGTCGCAGCTGCCGCATTTGCCTTCATTGTAAATGCCAATGAATATTATCTGGAACTGAATGTTCCACAGGAACCAATCACCATCGAATATGGTTCCGATACTCTGCCGGAGATTACCGGTATCCTGAGAGGAACTATTATCAATCAAAAAGGAAAACCGATTGATATCACTCCGCAGAGTGAAGTGGATGTTACAACACTGGGAACCTACACTGTAACCTATGAAGCCATCTATAAAGACTGGCCATATACAATTGATCAGGTTTTCATTGTGGAGGATACCACACCGCCTGTCATTGAACTGGTTTGCGATCCGGAACATTTCACAAGCCCGATTGCCCAATATGAGGAAGAAGGCTTCACTGCCACAGATAACTACGACGGTGACATTACCGCCAGCGTATCCCGCAAAGAAAAGGACGGCTTTGTATTTTATACAGTTGCTGACTCTTCCGGCAACGAGACAACTGTGGAACGAGAAATCGTCTACAAAGATGTGGTTCCTCCGGTTATCAAATTAAAAGGAACCGCCAACATGTATGTTGTTGTAAATGAAAAGTTTGAAGAACCGGGATTTACCGCTTCTGATGACTGTGACGGGGATATTACCGCTTCCGTAACCGTAGAAGGTTCCGTAGATACAGCTAAGACCGGAACCTACAAGCTTACATATAAGGTAAAAGACAGTTATAACAACGAAGCAACGGTAACCCGTACTGTACAGGTTGCAAATAAAGCGACTGTATCTGCCAATACAGGTTCCGGCGGCACCGGAGAGAAGATAGTATACCTGACCTTTGATGATGGCCCGGGCAAATACACTCAGAAACTTTTAAATACTTTAGACAAATACGGTGTAAAGGTTACTTTTTTCGTAACAAACCAGTTCCCTTCCTATCAGCACCTGATTGGAGAAGCCCACCGTCGCGGCCATACCATTGCCATACATACATACAGCCACGATTACAAAACCATCTACAGCAGTGAAACAGCTTATTTTAATGACCTGAACAAAATGAAGGATGCTATCATTGCCCAGACCGGAACGGCACCAAAGATTGTCCGTTTCCCTGGCGGCACCAACAATACCATCAGTAAAAAATACTGCAGCGGCATCATGACTGCCCTTTCCAGTTCCTTAATCTCTAAAGGTTATACTTATACAGACTGGAACGTAGACAGTAACGACGCAGGCGGTGCCACATCCGCAAGCCAGGTTGCATCCAATGTAATCGCCGGTATTAAAAAGAAATCCGTATCCAACGTACTGATGCACGACATCAAAGGCTATACAGTAGATGCCATTGATCAGATTGTAAGCTGGGGTCTGGAGAACGGTTATACTTTTAAAGCTATGACGCCAAGTTCACCGGTGTTCCAGTTCAGGCCAAACAATTAAACTAAGAGTCTGTGGTGTTTAAGTCTCGCCCATCCATAAAAAAAGTGCAGTATGTTGCACAGAAACCATATCGTTATACCCTGTATCTCGATTTGATGTTTCTTGCAACATACTGCACTTTTCTATTTTCATTTATCTATTGCTTTTTCTTAAATAGAGATACCAGTAAACCATCCCTACACATACGGCACCGCCGATAATATTACCAATGGTAACCGGTACAAGATTGGTTCCAAAGAAATTCCCCCATGTAATAGCATCCACATTGACACCTGCTGCCTGTGCCGCCTCTATATATGCTCCGTTACCTTTGGCAAAAAGTCCGGCACTAATGTAGTACATATTGGCCACACAGTGTTCAAACCCGCATACTACGAAGATTAAGATCGGGAAGAACAAACTGATAACTTTTCCTGCGGAATCCTTTGCAGAAAAAGATACCCAAACTGCAAGACACACTAAAATATTACAGAAGATACCTTTGATTAAGGCATCGCTGAAAGTAAGGGAACATTTTGCTGCCGCTGTTGATAACATGGACACTGCCATTGCGCCGTCATACATATTGTACTGACCGGAAAATACAAGTCCTGCTGCTACAAACATGCCGCCGGCCATGTTTCCAAAATATACAACAACCCAGTTCTTTAACATGGCGCCAATGGTAATTTCTTTTTCCAATAAAGGAATTGTGAGTAAACAGTTCCCTGTAAAAAGCTCGCTTCCTGCAAGAAGTACTAAAGTAAGCCCTCCAGGGAAGATGCAACCGCTGATCAATTTACCAAGAGCGGAAGGTGTTACCGCTACTGCAGCCGTGGAAGAACCGATTCCGCCAAAGGCGATGAAGGCGCCAGCCAGTACAGCTAACAGGAACATCTTATCAATGGGTGTGTTTACTTTATTTTTTCCTATGGTTACATAATTTTTTGCAATTTCTGCCGGTGAATTCATATTCATTTCTTCATCCTCTTTTACATTAATTTAGTAAAACAGGCTGTCAAAAAGCTCCAAAAAGAAAAGAACCGAAATGTGTTTGGAAAACCGCATCGTCACATGCTTTGTGAGCTATGCATTGGATGACTTAGCAAATGCGTATGCATGAGCTTAGTAACCAAGTATGCAAAGCTAGGTTTTCGAACACATTTCGGTCTTTTCTTTATATTATTACTTGAAACAGCCTGTTTCTATTTAGAATAAGCCAGTGATTTTACCTGTTTCATCAACGTCAATCTTAACTGCAGCAGGAACTTTTGGAAGGCCTGGCATTGTCATGATTGCGCCTGTAAGAGCTACGATAAAGCCTGCACCTGCAGAAATCTTTAAGTTACGTACTGTTACTTCGAAGTCTGTTGGAGCACCAAGTTTTGTCTGGTCATCTGTTAAGCTGTACTGTGTTTTAGCTACACAGATTGGGCAGTTGCCAAATCCAAGAGCTTCTAATTCTTTTGCCTGTTTCTTCGCTTCTGCTGTAAGAACAACACGTTTTCCGCCGTAGATTTTCTGAACGATCTGGTTTAATTTATCTTCGATGGAACCTTCTAATTCATAGGAGAAGGAGAACTCTTCGTTGGATTCTTCTGTAAGACGGATAACTTCCTGAGCAAGTTTTTCGCCGCCTTCGCCGCCTTTTGCCCATACTTCGGAAAGAGCAACATTAACACCGAGTTCTTTACATTTTGCTTCTACAAGGTCAAGTTCTGCCTTTGTATCTGTTGGGAACGCATTGATTGCAACTACACAAGGAAGTTTGTATACGTTCTTGATGTTGCTTACATGTTTTAAGAGGTTTGGAAGACCTTTTTCAAGAGCTTCTAAGTTTTCGTTGTTTAAGTCAGCTTTTGCTACGCCGCCGTTGTATTTAAGGGCACGTACTGTTGCAACGATAACAACAGCGTTTGGTTTAATTCCTGCCATACGGCATTTGATGTCTAAGAATTTTTCTGCACCAAGGTCAGCACCGAAACCAGCTTCTGTGATTGTGTAATCAGCAAGTTTCATTGCCATCTTTGTTGCTGTTACGGAGTTACATCCGTGAGCAATGTTTGCGAATGGTCCGCCGTGTACGATGGCTGGTACATGTTCTAATGTCTGAACTAAGTTTGGTTTTAAAGCGTCTTTTAAGAGAGCTGCCATAGCGCCTTCTGCGTGAAGGTCACCTGCTGTAACAGGTTTCTGATCTGCGATCTTGCCATATGTATAACCGATGATGATTCTGGATAAACGTTCTTTTAAGTCTGTGATATCATTTGCAAGACAGAGAACTGCCATGATTTCGGAAGCCACTGTAATATCATATCCGTCTTCACGTGGTGTTCCGTTTGGTTTTCCGCCAAGGCCGTCTACTACAAAACGAAGCTGACGGTCGTTCATGTCTACGCAGCGTTTCCATGTGATTTTTCTAGGGTCGATGTTTAATTCGTTTCCCTGGTAGATATGGTTGTCGATCATAGCTGCAAGTAAGTTATTTGCCGCGCCGATTGCGTGGAAGTCACCTGTAAAGTGAAGGTTGATATCTTCCATTGGAACTACCTGAGCATATCCGCCACCTGCTGCACCACCTTTAACACCGAATACTGGTCCTAAGGATGGTTCACGAAGAGCTACCATAACGTTCTTGCCAAGTCTCTGCATAGCATCTGCAAGACCGATTGTTGTAGTAGTTTTACCTTCACCTGCTGGTGTTGGGTTGATCGCTGTAACTAAAACTAACTTACCATCTTTTTTGTCTGTTTCTTTTAATAAGTTATAGTCGATTTTTGCTTTTGTCTTTCCATACTGTTCTAAATACTTGTCTTCAATTCCTGCTTTTGCAGCGATTTCTGTGATTGGTGCCATCTGGCATTCCTGTGCGATTTCAATGTCTGATTTGAATCCCATAGTAATACTTTCTCCTTTCGTTGGTCCTTCTGACCATTGGTGAAACTGATAATAAACTCGTAGCTTTTTTTATATCCGGATTTCGCTGTATTCCACTTTTTAGTCTATCATAACATTTACAAAAAAGGGAATCCTTTTCTCCAAGGAAATTATCGAAAATGTGTTTTCGGAAATAAAAAAAGCAGTATACGTAAAAATACATATACTGCCCAGACGGTCGGCCTTCAAAAATCCGGTTCCCTTGTGGTACTCCACATTATCCGTCAGTAAACCGAATTCGTATTAACAAAGCCATCCTAACACACCTAGTCATTATTTGCAAGAACTTTTTCTTGAAAATTCCATCTATCTATATAAAATAGTTGCTGATATTTTCTATAGATTCGCGGCATTTGATGGCAGTACAGATATTCTTGGCGAAGAAAAAAGAACGGAATAGTAAAATTCCACTGTCTGAACTCATAGACATTATCTATTGCGAAAACCAATTTGTGAGTTTGGAATTTTACGAAAACATTCATGATTAAAAGCTTTGCAGCCGGTCTTTTTTCTGAGACTTAGAATTTCTTACTGGCATCAACGAGATGCGAATATACAGAAAATATCAGCAACTATTAATATAGCTGGAATTTTCAACTATTTATGCGTTTGTAAATCTTGCCAGGAAGTCCTTTGTTTCCTGACGCTGTGGATTACCAAACACTTCTTCCGGCGTTCCCTGCTCGCAGATTACGCCTTCTTTCATATATACGACTCTGTTGCTTACATCTCTTGCAAATGCCATCTCGTGAGTAACTACAAGCATAGTCATGCCTTCTTTGGCGAGAGCCTTCATAACCTGAAGTACTTCTCCTACCATCTCAGGGTCAAGGGCGGAAGTCGGTTCGTCAAATAAAAGCACTTCCGGATTCATAGCAAGAGCTCTTGCGATGGCCACACGCTGCTTCTGTCCGCCGGAGATTTGTCTTGGTTTGGCATTGATATAAGGAGCCATTCCTACCTTCTGTAAATAATACATGGCAGTTTTTCTCGCTTCTTCTTTATCCTTCTTAAGAACCCGGATTTGTCCTACCATACAGTTTTCAAGGACTGTCATGTTATTAAAAAGGTTAAAGGACTGGAACACCATGCCTACGTGGGAGCGGTATTCTGCCACATTTACGCCTCTGCCGGCAACGTCCCTGTCATGATACATAACTTCTCCGGAAGTCGGTGTCTCTAAAAGATTGATGCAACGAAGAAGGGTAGATTTTCCGGAACCGGAGGCACCGATGATAGAGATTACATCTCCTTTGTTTACAGTAAAATCGATGTCTCTTAATACTACGTTGTTTCCAAATGCTTTTGAAAGGTGATTTACCTGTAAAATAGCTTCACTCATCTTAGTTGTCCTCCTTTCCTTTATATTCTTTACTTCTTTCCTCGAAAATGTCTCTCTTGTCCGGATGGTTGTATGTTCCTGCTGCCATAACGAGAGGATCAACATTTACCAGTTCATAATTGTCTGCACCATCTAACTTTCTTTCCAGAGCGCGGAGAAGGAAGGATGCAATCAGAGTCAGCGTCAGATAACCAACCATCTCAATGGTAGCAGACGGGAAGTTCATGTTATTGACACCGATAATATTTCTGTGCTGTGCAAAGAAATCAATGAATCCGATAACGAACATAACGGAAGTATCTTTGATATTGATAATAAAGTTATTTCCAATCTGCGGAATAATATTGCGGATTGCCTGAGGAAGCACTACATATAACATAGTCTGCACATGATTCATACCAATGGCTTTCGCACCTTCCGTCTGTCCCGGATCAACGGACATAATACCACCTCGTACAGATTCCGCCATGTAGGCACCTGTATTAATGGATACTACGATAATAGAAGCCATCCACATACCGCTGTTGCCTCGGAAAGCTACCTGAGCATCCGTAAAATAAGGCAGACCGAAATAAATGAATACAGCCTGAAGAACCATTGGTGTTCCACGGAAGATCTCAACGTAAGCTCTTACGATAATACGAATAAACTTCAAAATGAATTTCTTGAAAATGTTATCATTTTTACTATATGGAATAGTATTTAAAATACCACAGATAAGACCGATGATACAGCCGATCAAAGTTGCCACAATGGCAAGAATCAGGGTATTACGGATACCGGTCAGATAAGCAGGATAATAGTTTGCTAACAATCTCCCCACATCATCAATTAATTTTACTACTTTATCCATTGCTGAATAATTCCTTTCTAACGGAAATCTTGGGATGGATCAAAATGGTCCACCCCAAGTATGCATTGTTACTTCTTTATTATTCTTAGATTTCAGGCTGAACTTTAATCGCTTCATCCATCATCTTGTTAAATGTATCAACGCCCATAGCAGATAATACATCGTTCATGGCTTTCTGTAATTCTTCGTTTCCTTTGATTACGGATACACCGATGTTAACGTTTTCCGCACGTTCTGCTTCATCTGCGAACTGGAAATCGCCCTCTGTTCCGGAGAAATCAAGAACTACAAGGTCAGGATTCTTTGCTACTGCTGCTGTTGCTGTAGGAAGGTCTGTACATACAAAATCTACAGTGCCGGACTCTAACTGCATTGTCATGTTAGGAGCTGTTTCCGCTGCTGCCTGAATGCTTGCGCCTTCAATCTGTGGTAAACAGGAGTTGTACCAGATTGTACCTGTCTGAGCTGTACAGTTACCTGTTAATTCATGGATAGATTTTGCATTGGCATTAGGGCTGTTCTTTGTTGTCATACAAACGATCTGAGCGTAGTAATAAGGGCCTGCCATATCTACTTCTGCCATACGTTCTGCTGTCATGGACTGGCCTGCGATGGCAACGTCGATTGTGCCTGCGTTAAGAGCCGGTGTTAAGCCGCCCCATTCTAATGCCATGATTTCTAATTCCCATCCGTATTCTTCACAGATCTTCTTTGCGATCATAACATCGTAACCATTAGCATAGGAACCTGGGTTGTTGGCGATTGGAACCGCACCGTTGTCTTCTGTTAACTGTGTCCAGTTATATGGAGCGTACTGGCATTCCATACCTACTGTTAATACGCCGTCTTCTGTTCCCTGGATTGCTAATTTGTTTTCTACCTTTGTGTCGTTCCCTGCATCTGCATTGTTGTCTGCGTCATTGCCGCCGCATGCACAAAGACCAAAAACCATAGCTGCTGCGAGCATAAGTGCTAATACTCTTTTTTTCATTGTTTTGTTCTCCTTTTTGTTCATTTTACGCCTTTTGGGGATAGATTTTGGTTTTGCGAGGCGTATCCACATACCTTTGAATCTATCTGAATGTTTCCAGATAGAATGAAAAAAGAACCGCTTTGTCAAGCGGTCCATGATCGTTCCTTATCAAATGCACACAAAAAATGCGATTTAATGGCCATCGATAGCGCTTCACAAATACATTTGTGACAGTCCGGCAGATGTTCTCTGACGGCCCAGCTGGAAAGATACGGCATACTTTACAGCTTCGGCGGTCTTCCCTTTCTGAAACAGCGGCTGCCTGCCTTACGCTGCTTCTTACTGATGAGTCCCGCGCCTCTATCAAGCGATTCAATTTGATTTGTATTCTATCACGGTGATACAGCCTAGTCAACCATTATTTTCACAATTTACACTGGAAAATCATATAAATTTCAAAGGATTTTACATCACTCTTGAAACCCTCTTAGTCGGCACTCCATTCGCGCTGAAAAATTCCGCCACCGCTTTAAAATACCCGTCATTATCCACTACGTACACCATTCCATGGTCTGCACCTTTTACTGTCACCAGACGCTTTGGACTCTGACATACTTCATAGTTATCTCTGCTCATCTCACATGGCACATAACCATCCTCTTCCCCATGAAAGAAAATAACCGGAATTTTACAGGTCTTCATAGCTTCTTTCGGCGAATATTCCTCAAGGTCAAAATGCCCATAGACTTTAGCCCCTAATTTTATAAAAGGATAAATCAGTTCTGCCGGATAACCCATGTCTTTTGCACATTTTTTTATAATCTCTTTGGGAGAAGAAAATCCACAGTCAGCCAAGACACCAACTACATTTGGAGGCAGTTTCTTTCCTGCTGCCATAAGAACCGTAGATGCTCCCATGGACAGACCGGTAAGTACAATTTTTACATCCGGTCCAAACTGCTTTAAGGAAAAATCCACCCAGGCAAGGCAGTCTCTATGTTCATTGATTCCAAAGGATATTACCTTTCCTTCGCTTCCACAGCTTGTCCTCTGGTCGACGATTAAAACATTTCTTCCAAGGGCAAAACATCGCTGAATGCCGCCGCTTAGGTCGCGCTCTGCACTTCCTCTGTAACCGTGAAACATTATCTCCATAACCGCGCCCTTAGCATATTCATAATATCTGCCATGAAGTTTCAGCCCGTCAAGAGATGCAATATAAAAATGTTCATGAGGCATAGCTCTGGCTTCCAAGGTCCAGTTCCTCATCAACTCATGATATGGTTCATAGACTTCTCCTTCCGGAAGAGGAACCTCATCGGTCATCTTTTCATTTTTTCGTGGCACATAAAAGACCATGCGGAAACAGATGTAAGAAACCAGCAGTGTAAAGAAAATTGCCGCTGCGATGATTACAATGAATAATTTAAACATCATTTTTCAGTCCTTTCCCTAAATTCATCCTTTGCTGATGTGCCTGTAAAACCTGTTCAAAAAACGTTCTATAACCTTCTTCAATGGCAGATGTACTCACATCTTTCTCTGCCAGATCATAATAATATTCACCGCTTACCAGATCTTTTGACAAAGAGTCAAGCGGAAATCCTTTCACCCTTTTCGGATGAGGCTCTGTTACCAGCATAAACGGCTCTGTAGACAAAGCTTCGTCCATGCTGGAATATGCTTCTGTATCACTCACAATAAAATATACTGCATTTTTATATCTTCCGGTCAGCTTTCCCCCATGTTTTGCTGCAAGGGATGCGTAATGTTCAATCATCTCATCGTCTGTCAGCTCTTTTCCTCCAACTCTTCTTACATGAAGCCCTGGCTGTTCTCCCTCTAAAAGTTCCTCAAAATAGAGCCCGCTGTCACAGGAAAAGACCGGCATGCCAAAAGCTTTATAATAAGTTTCTGCTTTCATTTTGGAATTCTCAAGAGGAGTTTTTCCACACTCATCCACTACAGGCAGTTCCCTTTTTAAGTCAAGCAGACTAATCAATTCAATCCCTAAAGGTTTTGTAGCATTCTCCATAATGGAAACTTTTGCTTTATTTGTTGTTCCGTAAAGTATCTTCATTCTATCTCTCCATTATTCTCACTGTTTTTCACTCAAAATCTATGTTATACTAACATCATAAAACTTGGCAATAGTTATTTCATTCGATTACAATATGGAGGTCTATCCCATGCCATTACAGATAATAAAAGGAGATCTTGTGTCCATGGCAACAGATGCTATCGTCTATGCCGAAACACCCCAGCCATTTTCCCTGTTTAACTTTAATCCCCTTATGATTCATAAAACGGGTAAGGAGATTTTAAATACAAGAGATGCCTTAAAACCAATCATTATTGGTCAGGCCAAGATTGCCCAGGCTTCTTTACTTGACTGTAAATACATTATCCATACATCTGCCCCGGCCTGGCACGGAGGCAGCTATCACGAACTTGCACAGCTTAGAACTTGTTATGAAAAAGTCTTCGCCCTTGCCTTGGAAAATGATTGTAAAACCATTGGAATGCCAATTATTGCTTCGGATAAATTAGGCTATCCAAAGCCCCTGTCTCAGAAAACTGCCTTTGAATGCATCAAAGATTTTCTTCAGATTCATAATGATATTGAGATTACCCTTGTCCTCCCCGGCAAAACAGGCATTATGCTCCCAGGAAACCGGTTCACAAACGTGAATCTGTATCTGAATAAGAATTACGTAAAACCAGATGAAAAATCAAATGAAACCGAAAAAGATTCCTCCGGCGTTGGTCAGTCAGATTCTTCTGAATCTAAGACGTTCCTTTCTTCTGAGGAAATGAAAACTTTTGCCGGGAAACTGTCCGGTTACATGGAATCTTCCGGCATTTCCAAGTCTGATTTATGTTTTAAGGCAAACATCACACCTGCAAAGCTTGAAGATATTTTACAGAGTTCCGATGCCGGTATGACAAAACAAACCGTCATTGCATTGGCTATGGCTCTTGAACTTTCAGCCGAAGAATTTACAGATTTTCTTCATATGGCAGGCTATGAATTGACAAACGACAGCAAATTCGACCTTATCATCAAATACTGCATTTCAGAGCATATGTATGATTTGTTTGATGTAAACCAGATTCTGTTCCGTTTTGAGCAGGAGCTGCTGGGATAAAAGAAAGGGTTCCGCAAAATATACGGAACCCTTTCCAATTTTTAAGGAGCGGATATTAGAAAATTACATCACATATCTATCTGCATTGATCATTTTCGTTGAAAGCATATTTTTCATCTGTTCCATGAAATCCGGCTGGTCTGTGCCATCTGTATTTCCAATCTTCGCAACATTTTTGGCCACTGCAGCCACTGCGCTCTCCTGTTCTTCTTTACAGGATACCTTTGCCGCATTTTCAATCACAAGTCTGTCAAGAATCAGCTCCGCTGTAACGTCTTCTGCAATCTTAATCATAGCTGCATTTTTTACAAGCACTTTATTTGGCGAACTTTCCAGTAAGACGTTATCTATTCTTACAGCTGGCTTATTTTCTATCATTCTTCCTTCCCACTTATAGGAAAGCTTATCGTATTCCAGATTCATGGTTTTTAATTCTTTTTCCTGGCTTTTGTATAGTTTAAGATTTCCTTTTACAATGATTTTTTGAACAGCAGCTTTTAGTTTCACCATGTCACATCCGTCTTCCAGTTCCATGTCACCGTATAGGAACAGACTTCCTCCCTCTTTTTCCAATAAAGTTTCATTCAAAACCACATCTCCGTAATGAAGATTCATGCCCTCCGGTACTACCACAAATTCCACATCCTCATCAAAGAGCTCACAGCATGTTTCCACCTTTTCTTCCGGAAGAATCAGTTTTTTGGTGACAAATGCTGCCTTTTTTTCAATCAATTTTTCCAAATCAACGGTTCTGTCCTGAATGATTACTTCGTTTTGCGCATAATACTTCTTACCAGCTTTAGCTCTAAGAGGGAAATATTTTCCTAAAAGGAAGCTGTCATCCAGGATCACACAGTCATCCGGGTACATGGAAACCGCACCATTTACGGTCAGGCCATTCAAATACCCTTCCAGGCTTTTCGGACACTGTACCGAACCATTCACATGGATTCTTTCATATTTTTTTAGAACCTCTTCTGTGTTTGGATGAATCTTCAATGTTCCATTTACAATAATTAAAGTATGATCCTGCACCATGGTTGCTCCGGTAATCTCGTAAGAGCCATTTATCGTTTTGATCGGAACATCCACCTCCTCCCCGACTTCAATGATGCAGTCATGATTTAATGTAAGGGGAAGCCGGTTTAGAATACTTTTACTTTTCTCACTCACCACAACCACATCTGCGTTGATTATCATTTTCTCATAAGAACTATAATCTTCTTCTTTCATTTTTCTGGTATCACATACCTCACAATTTAACAAATAATTTTTCTTGCCAAACATTTCCTTTCCCTCCTAAAAATTCTTTCAAATGTTTCCGCGCCAAAGAAAGTTTAAACCGGACTGTTCCAGGCGGTATGGATAAGATTTCTCCAATCTGCTTCGAATTGTACCCTTCCAAATACCGAAGGGTAAAAATGACTCCTTCCATATCCGGCAGCTGAGAAAGCAGTGTCTCCCATTCCAACCAGGCGATTTCCTCCGAATCAGCCTGATTTATAGGGAATTCCTCCACAATCCTTTCCCTGCTTCCATGTCTTACACGATCTACATACAGATTACGGATTGTACGGTACAGCCAGGATCTGCATTGTTTTTCTTCTAACTGAAGAAAAATCTCTTCGTGCAGCATAGCACGCACAAATGCTTCCTGTACCAGTTCTTCCGCAGTATGCAGATTTCCTGTCATGGCCTGGCACCAGCCGGTCAGCTCCTTATGATATTTTTTATATAATTTTTCTATCATAGGCTGCCTCCCTTTCTGTCATTTTCTTCTAAGTGAATGCCTTGCACTAATAAGACGAATCAGCGAAAGGAAATGTTGAAACTTTTTATTGAATCTTTTTCTTAATCCGGATTCACATGAACCATAATGTGTTTCACCTTTGGAAAATCCCTCTCAATTTCATCATGAATCCCATGTGCAATGTCGTGAGCTTCCTGCAGGGAATGGGTCTTATCCACTCTGATTTCTACATCCACATAGATTTTATTGCCAAAAACACGAGTCTTGAGCTTGTCAATTCCCTGTACTTCCCGTCCTTTTAATACGCATCGGTAAAGTGCCTGTTCTGTCTCTTCATCGCATGCATGATCTATCATCTTATTCATGGCATCCCCAAAAATATCAATAGCAGTCTTTGCAATAAAGATAAAAATCACAAGACTGGCAATAGAATCCATAACCGGAAAACCAAGCATTGCCCCGCCGATTCCAACAAGGGCTCCTATGGATGACAGAGCATCGGAACGGTGATGCCAGGCATCTGCCATCATGGCACCGGAGTCAATCTGCAACGCATAATGCCTTGTGTACCAATACATGCCTTCTTTCACAGCTATGGAGATGATTGCAACCACAAGAGCCGGCATCCCCGGCACCTTTATCCCGCTATAATCTCCGCTCCAGATTCTACGAAGGGCATTCGCACCAATCCCCAGCCCTGTCATAAATAAAATCATAGAAAGCAGGATTGCCGCCACACATTCCAGCCGTTCATGTCCATATGGATGTTCTTTATCCGCCTCTTTCGATGACACTTTAATTCCTATCAGCACAATCACTGTGCTGAACACATCCGATGCTGAATGGACTCCATCACTGATCATGGCACTGGAATGAGCAAGGCAGCCCGCTGCAAATTTAAATATGGACAGCAGTATATTTCCAAGCATAGTCTCGAAGGATACTTTCCTTGCAATTTTTTGAAATTGGTCATCCTTCCGGTATCCTTCTCCATGGTCTTGTCTGTTTTTCTCCATATTCATCCCCTCTTTGTCTTTTTTCATAACGGCTCTTACAACTATAATATGTATATATGGATGTATACGATACAGTATCTAAAAAGAAAAACACTCAGGGTTCAGTAATTACTACTGTCCCGTGAGTGCACTTTCCACTGTCATTTGATTGCCCCGACTCCATGACTGATATGTCACGGTCTGTTCACTTTCTATCGTTCTTTTATTGGTATAAATAGCATTCCTCATCGTGGGAATAAATAATACCAATTGCCTGCAAATAAGAATAAATAATCACAGAACCAACGAATTTCATTCCTCTTTTTCTTAAATCCTTGGAAATGGCATCGGATAACTCGTTGGTCGTTTTTCCTGTTTCATAAACGATATTTCCATCAAAAAAGCTTCTTAAATATTGATAAAAGGACCCTTTCTCTTTTACAATCTCTTTAAATATCTTGCTGTTTTGAATGGCCGCATTGATCTTTAACTTGTTCCTGATAATATTTTTATTTTGTAACAACTCTTCTATCTTCTCACTATCATAGGCACAGATTTTATCCATGTCAAAGCCGTCAAATGCTTCTCTGAAACTTTCTCTTTTATTGAGCACGCACTCCCAGGATAAGCCTGCCTGAAAAGATTCCAGGATCAGCATCTCATATAAATAATGTTCGTCAAAATTAATCCGGCACCATTCATTATCATGATAGTCAATATATAAAGGATTTTTTAGGTTGCACCAGCGGCAACGAGGTTTATTGTCGAAAACCAGGGTATGTTTCACTATCATACTTCCTTTCTTTTACAAATTCTTGATTACATTTTGGGATTTAATTGACTTTCTAGCATGTTTATCCTTTGAAAACACTCGTTTAACATGCTCGATTTTGACTCGATTTTCTATTTAGCATGTTAGAAGTATCTTTTTGTAATAGCAACATGCTTCATTACATCATATTAAGCATGTTACACTCCAAATTATATCATTTCACCATGTTTGTTGTAAAATAGTTACGAATTTGAGGCATGGTAATACTACAAATTACATTCAAAAACTTGCTTACGAATCAGTATCTTGTTGTTTCCAAGCATGTTCATTTACCATTAATAGCATTCTCCCATGCCAAAGCACATATTTGTTCTGATTTCCCAAAGATGTGTGCAGGCTTTTCAGCATAGGAGACAAAACCAGGAAACTTAAATTTCAGAGACAGACTGTAACTTCAATGGTTTTTCCAACAACACAACCCTCTTCTCCATCGCATTCAGCTCCAACTGACACCCTATCGGCATCGTAAACATAGGAAGTGTATGACAACAGTCGAACTCCGCTAATAACGGTACCTTCGTCTCACCTAATACTTCCAAAAGAATCTCATACGGTCTTCTACCTGTTCCACCATCCTGAAATCTCTCATGCTTTCCAAGAATAATTCCTCCCACCTTTTCAAACAAACCTGCCAATTTCAACATAGAAAAAAGCTTCTCCATTGTAAATGCATCTTTACAAGTATCTTCAATTAATAGAATATCTCCGTCTTTAATTTCTGGCATATATTCCGTTCCAAAGAATCCCCACATCGTATGTAGGTTACCACCAATCAATCTGCCTCTGCACACTCCCGGATTAATACACAACCATTCATTCTTTCGTTCTTCTTTTGATCTATCCTGTGTTGTCCAATTGATAAATTCGTCTGTCCACACAGCTGGCATCTTATATTCATATGGTATTGCAACATCTTTGCAAATAATATTCTCAAACTCTTCAAATGTCATATCTGAAAACGGTGATAATTCACCAAATGACGCTGCAAGGGATGGCCCATAGAATGTTACTAAGCCTGTTTTTGCATATATGCCCAATAACAATGCTGTCGTATCTGAAAAGCCAATGATGATTTTAGGATGTTTCTTTAAATATTCATAATCGATGTACGGCAATATGGAATTACTGTTACTGCCGCCAATGGCAGCCATAAGAATATCCACTTCATCATTATATAAGAGTTGATTGAATTCATCTGCTCGTTCTCTAATCGTTCCAGAACGGTAAAAATCCTGTTTTCCATACAAGCTTCCATCAATGACTTTGAACCCTTTATTTTCTAAATATTGTTTTCCCCTCTCGTATCTCACTGGTACCGTTGCTGATATTGGCGAAGATGAAGAGAAGATACCGATAGTTGGTCTTTTACCTGGTTTATTTGCTTTCATAATCCACCGTCCCCTTTCAAAAACACATTCTATAAATTCTCGATTACTTTTTCAAAAACTTCCAAACATTTCTTAGCAGAATTCAATGCCTCTTTGTGATATTCTTCCTACTTCGCATTGATCCGCAGCGGAAGTATCAAAATCATAATGTACGACATCTTTTACAACACATATTCTGCTCTTTGATATATCCTCAGTTAATCCACCGCCCACACCATAATTCAATATAATTTCCACATCAAATTCAATAATTAAAAATTGTGTTGTGGATGCAGTTGCTATTTCCCCAGCTCCAGACTGCATAACATATAGCTCATATGTATCTTTGATATACTTTCGAACTTTCTGTTTTCTAATCCTTATTATTTCATCTGGTTCTCCATATCTATCGTTAAACGCCTGTATTTCAACCGCTATAACCAAACCTATTTTTTTCATTTATCTCTCCAATTCAAAAGCTCCATATTAACACTTTTCTCAGTAAAACCGTATTTTTCATACATCTTTTTCGCTGCTGCATTTTTAGCATTTACCTGCAACTCCAGACCATCACAATCTTGTTCTTCACAAATATTTCTGGCAAATGCAAACAACTTACGTCCAATCCCTTGTCCACGATAATGTTCATCTACGCCCATGCTGTCGATAAACATTACTTTTCTGTCAACCATTGGACCTCCGGAAATGTTCCTTGTTGAATATTTGAGTGTACCAACCACTTCTTTATTATCCAGTGTTGCAACTATAAATTCCTGGTTGTCTACATAATCCATATACATATCAAATGGCAACACGACTTCTACATTTTTATAAACATCCGGTCTCCATTCAGTATGCATCTCCTGAACCTGTTTCATGATTTTTTCGACTTGATTATAGTCCTTCTCTTTTGCAAATCTGATTTTAATTTCCATAATATATTCCTCGTATTCAAGCCTCGCTCGCTGTTTAATGCTCCTCGTATTCATGTCTCAATCGTTGCTTTATGCTTTACGTATTCATGTCTCAATCGCTGCTTTATGCTTTACGTATTTGAAACAATATCTGATATACGATTAATTCGTTTATCCATTAAAAAGAGCCCTGAATCAATCAGGACTCCCAAACTTCTTATTTATATAATCCATAATGACAAAGATCCATGACTCTGTCATTTTTATAGACCGCATTTCTCATAACACCTTCCAGTCCAAAACCTGCTTTGATTAAAACCTTTTTGGAAGCTTCGTTTTCTCCGAATACACTGCCGGTAATTCGAATTATATCCAGTTTTTCAAAAGCTTCTTCACAAAATTCCTGTACCGCTTCTGTGGTAATTCCTTTACCCCAGTATTTTGTCATGAGTAAGTAAGAAATATCTGCGTCCTTCTCGTATACATCTGATTTCTTTTCTAAGGAGACCATGCCAACAATGTTTCCATCCACGACAACCGCTCTATATAAACCGTCTTTTCCGTCTTTGTCAGCGACCATATTAAGCCACCAGTTTGCATTCTCATCTGTGTATGGATATGGAAGTCCATTGGAAAGATAGCTTCGATCAGCATGATTCATAAGATTGGCCAGTTCTTTAATATCGTCTTTTTTCCATTGTCTTAAAGTCATTTTGCAGTTCCTCCTTAAATTATTTCTTGTCAATATATCACGGTTAACTCTATTTGTAAATACAATTATCACAAATCAATCCTATGTATCGCACTTTACTGCAAAAAATGGATTTTCTGTTTCTTACACAGTAATTTTAACAAATACAATTTTCAATTACAGCGCAATACCCAGAAAATTGTAATCATACAGTAACTAGATTTTCAACTGCTACTGCACAATTCTAGTTTTTATATTATCACTCCGTAATTCATGAAAACATACTACTGCGCGATTCTGTCATTTTCTTATTCCTACAGTAATTCATAAAAACAGACTACGGTGTGAAATTTATAATAGCCAGTCTATGCAGTAACGTCATTTTTAGACTACGGAACAGAACATCAAAAATCATATTCATGCAGTAATACTAAAAAAATCCCCGGAGAACACAAATGCTCTAACTTCGTTGTTCGCAATAAGCCGTGCCACTTCGACTCCGCTTACGCTTCGTCTCAGTCGCGGGCTGCGCCCTATAATTAAGCAAAAAAATAAGGGGAAGAATGCAAGCACTCTTCCCCTGTATTATCCCCGCAACGAGATGCCTAACCTCGCCTGACGGCTCGGTCGCGGCAGTCGCCGCTTGAATAAGGCATAAAAATATCCCGGAGAACATAAATGCTCTCCGGGAATTTTATACACTTATTCAATCATCTCGTTGCTATCGCGTAGATTACTCGATGATTGTAGCAACTCTACCTGAACCTACAGTACGTCCACCTTCACGGATAGCGAATGTAAGACCCTGTTCCATAGCCATTGGATGGATAAGTTCGATTGTCATTTCGATGTTGTCGCCAGGCATACACATTTCTGTGCCTTCTGGTAACTGGCAAACGCCTGTTACGTCAGATGTTCTGAAGTAGAACTGTGGTCTGTAGTTGTTGAAGAAAGGAGTATGACGTCCACCTTCATCTTTTGTTAATACGTAAACCTGAGCTGTGAATTTTTTGTGGCATTTTACGCTGCCTGGTTTGGAAAGAACCTGTCCTCTTTCGATTTCTGTTCTTGCAACACCACGAAGAAGAGCACCGATGTTGTCACCAGCCTGAGCTTCGTCAAGAAGTTTACGGAACATTTCAACACCTGTTACTACTACTGTACGTGTTTCTTCTTTGATACCAACGATTTCTACCTGGTCAGATACATGAAGAACACCACGTTCTACTCTACCTGTAGCTACTGTACCACGACCTGTGATAGAGAATACGTCTTCTACTGGCATAAGGAATGGTTTGTCTGTGTCACGTTCTGGGTTAGGAATCCATTCGTCAACAGCGTCCATAAGTTCCATGATTTTGTCGCCCCATTCGCCGTTTGGATCTTCAAGAGCCATAAGACCAGAACCCTGGATAACTGGTGTGTCATCGCCTGGGAAGTCATATTCGGAAAGGAGTTCACGGATTTCCATTTCTACTAATTCTAATAATTCTTCGTCGTCTACCATGTCACATTTGTTCATGAATACTACGATGTAAGGAACACCTACCTGACGGGAAAGAAGGATATGTTCTCTTGTCTGAGCCATAACACCGTCTGTAGCAGCTACGATAAGGATAGCGCCGTCCATCTGAGCAGCACCAGTGATCATGTTCTTAACGTAGTCAGCATGTCCTGGACAGTCAACGTGTGCATAGTGTCTTTTTTCTGTTTCGTATTCAACGTGAGCTGTAGAGATTGTGATACCACGTTCTCTTTCTTCTGGAGCTTTATCGATGTTTTCGAAATCTACTTTTACGTTACCTGCTACTCTTTCAGCTAATACTTTTGTGATAGCAGCTGTTGTAGTTGTTTTACCGTGGTCAACGTGTCCGATTGTACCAATGTTACAATGTGGTTTAGTTCTGTTGAACGTAGCTTTTGCCATTTTGATTTCCTCCTTAAATGGACTGCTTCTTCTTTGCAGTCGAATCTTTTTATACAATGGTAATGCTTAGATAACACTAAGCACGGCTTTAAGCCGTAACTAAGTGTTATTATATTTTATTTCTTTTACATTTTCAAGATAAACTTTTAGAAAATGTGATTATTTTTTAGCTGCAAGGATTTTTTCCTGAACAGACTTTGGAACTGGCTCATATTTTTCGAAGAACATAGAGTAGTTACCACGTCCCTGTGTTCTGGAACGTAAGTCTGTGGAGTATCCGAACATTTCAGAAAGTGGAACGAAAGATCTGATCATCTTTCCGCCACCGATGTCATCCATACCTTCGATACGGCCACGACGGGAGTTGATATCACCGATAACGTCGCCCATGTAATCTTCTGGTACAGAAACTTCTACTTTCATGATTGGCTCAAGTAATACAGCGCCTGCTTTGTGCATAGCATCTTTGAATGCCATGGAACCAGCGATCTTGAACGCCATTTCAGAAGAGTCAACTTCATGGTAAGATCCGTCGTAAACAACAGCTTTAACACCAAGTACAGGGAATCCAGCAAGGATACCGGACTTAGCAGCTTCTTCGATACCTGCACCAACAGCTGGGATGTATTCTTTAGGAATAGCACCACCAACAACTTCGGATTCGAATTTGAATAATTCTTCTCCGTTGGCATCCATAGGTTCGAAACGAACTTTACAGTGACCATACTGACCACGACCACCGGACTGTTTTGCGTATTTGGATTCAACGTCAACAGCCTTAGTGAAGGATTCTTTGTATGCTACCTGTGGAGCACCTACGTTAGCTTCTACTTTGAATTCACGAAGGAGACGGTCAACGATGATTTCAAGGTGAAGTTCACCCATACCAGCGATGATTGTCTGACCTGTTTCCTGATCTGTATGAGCACGGAATGTTGGGTCTTCTTCAGCAAGTTTTGCTAAAGCTTCACCAAGTTTGCCCTGACCAGCTTTTGTCTTAGGCTCGATAGCGAGCTCGATAACTGGTTCTGGGAATTCCATGGATTCGAGGATTACCGGATGCTGGTCATCACAGATTGTGTCACCTGTAGATGTGAATTTGAAGCCGATAGCAGCTGCAATATCACCAGAGTAAACTTTGTCAAGTTCTTCTCTCTTGTTAGCGTGCATCTGAAGGATACGGCCAACACGTTCTTTTTTGCCTTTTGTTGCATTTAAGATGTAGGAACCGGAGTTCATTGTACCGGAGTACACACGGAAGTAAGCTAACTTACCTACGAATGGGTCTGTCATAATCTTGAATGCTAAAGCGGAGAATGGTTCTTCATCGGAAGAATGTCTTACGATTGGGTTACCATCCATATCTGTACCTTCGATAGCAGGGATGTCAAGTGGAGATGGCATGAATTCGATAACAGCATCGAGAAGTTTCTGTACACCTTTGTTTCTGTAAGCTGTACCGCAGCATACTGGAATTGCTTTACATTCGCATGTAGCTTTTCTTAATACTGCTTTCATTTCTTCTACAGATGGTTCTTCGCCTTCTAAATACATCATCATTAAATCGTCATCTAATTCGCAGATTTTTTCTACTAATTCAGAACGATAGATTTCTGCTTCGTCAGCAACTTCTTCAGGGATATCAATGATAGAAATGTCATCGCCCTTATCATCGTTGTAGATGTACGCCTGCATTTCAAATAAGTCTACGATACCTCTGAATGTATCTTCTGCTCCAATTGGAATCTGGAGACAAATAGCGTTTTTACCTAAACGGTCACGGATCTGATCAACAGTTCCGTAGAAGTTTGCACCAAGGATATCCATCTTATTGATGAATGCCATTCTTGGTACGTTGTATGTGTCAGCCTGACGCCATACATTTTCGGACTGAGGTTCTACACCACCCTTTGCACAGAAAACGCCTACAGCGCCGTCTAATACACGAAGGGAACGTTCTACCTCTACTGTAAAGTCAACGTGTCCTGGAGTATCAATGATGTTAATACGGTGCTCTAAAGCGCCAGGTTTTGCTTTACACTGTTCCTGAAGAGTCCAGTGGCATGTTGTAGCCGCTGAAGTAATTGTGATACCTCTTTCCTGCTCCTGTTCCATCCAGTCCATGGTAGCAGTACCTTCATGAGTATCACCAATTTTATAGTTTACACCAGTATAATATAAGATACGCTCTGTTGTTGTTGTTTTACCAGCATCGATATGAGCCATAATACCAATATTTCTGGTTCTATCTAATGGATATTCTCTTCCAGCCAAGGTTCTTCCTCCTTATGGTAATGAGCAGGCGGCATAAAAGCCGCCATGCTTGGTTGATGTCAAATAAATTAGAATCTGTAATGTGCGAAAGCTTTGTTTGCTTCTGCCATTCTGTGCATTTCTTCTTTTCTCTTTACAGATGCGCCTGCATTGTTTGCTGCATCCATAATTTCGTTAGCGAGTCTTTCTTCCATTGTTCTCTCGCCTCTTTTACGAGAAAATGTTGTCATCCAACGAAGAGCTAATGCCTGTCTTCTTTCTGGACGTACATCGATAGGTACCTGGTATGTTGCACCACCAATACGTCTAGCTTTTACTTCAAGAACTGGCATGATGTTGTTCATTGCATCTGTAAATACTTCTAATGCATCTCTTCCTGTAGTAGATGCTACTCTTTCGAAAGCTCCGTAAACAATTTTCTGAGCTGTTCCTTTCTTACCATCTAACATGATGTTGTTGATAAGTTTAGTAACAACCTTGTTATTGTAAATTGGATCTGCTAATACATCTCTTTTTGCAATATGTCCTTTACGTGGCACGGTTCTTCCCTCCTTAATCAAATTTCTTAAATCATCGGTACTCATGCAGATTCATTCTCTGCCTAGCAGAAAACTATCTGCTCGTTCATGCTCGGACTGCGAATCTCTATTTTAACCTGCAACCAACAGGGAAAATATTGCTATTCCGGCATTTTTCATTTGTCTGCTGCGGCTTTCACGCGGCTGCTTTTTCTTGTTTTTCTTTCAGAAGACGACTTACCTTATTTTTTAGGTCTCTTAGCGCCGTATTTGGAACGAGCCTGACGTCTGTTAGCAACACCTGCTGTATCAAGTGTACCACGAACGATATGGTAACGTGTACCTGGTAAGTCTTTTACTCTACCACCACGGATAAGAACAACACTGTGTTCCTGAAGGTTGTGGCCTTCACCTGGGATGTAGCTTGTTACTTCGATTCCGTTAGAAAGACGAACTCTGGCAATTTTACGAAGAGCAGAGTTTGGTTTCTTAGGAGTAGCTGTTTTTACTGCTGTACAAACGCCTCTTTTCTGAGGAGCACTTGCGTTTGTCTGTTTTTTGTGAAGGGAGTTAAATCCTTTCTGAAGTGCTGGTGCAGTACTTTTCTTTTCGAGAGACTGTCTTCCTTTTCTTACTAACTGGTTAAAAGTTGGCATCGATTTCACCTCCATGCATATTTTCTACTGCGGTTGCCTGATTCATACCTTATCTTGGAAAGAATTTTCTTTCCGGTAAAAAATCTAATAGGTGTGTACGCTTGTAGTTCACGCACACACCTAAAGATTATAAAGAGTTAGTATTCAGTTGTCAAGCCTTAAAATTGACAATTTTTTCGACAGAATAAATGGGTTTTTGCAACTTTTGCTTAATGTATAGTTGGTGGTTTGGTTTTTATATTCATTCTCAGCTGATGCCAGTAAGAAATTCTATGACTCAGCCAAAAGAATGGTCTATTCGATTTTGTCTTCAATTGTTTCCGCAAATGTACCAAACTCGCTTCACAACTGTATATAAGGATTGCATCTACGAGCTCAAACAGTGGACATTTGCTGGTCCATTCTTTTGTCTTCGTCAAGAATATCTAAACTGCCTTCAGATGTCATGAATATAAAATCCAAACCACCAACTATTTCATGTTAGCGAAAAAATGTTGCAAAAACCATTATTTCAATGCCTGTTTGCTGCGTATAAACATCAACATTTATGTCATGATCTATAAATATGGTCATGAAAAATCTATGACACCTCTTTTACTTTTACATTTAACTAATATCTTATACAATAAAACTTACTCGATTATTCTCAGAAATGTACTAAATGGATTCTCCCATTTTGTAGAATAATACTCTGGTGTCGTTCCGTATATTGCATTTAGATCGCCTTCTTCATTAGCGCTAGCTGTTCCTGAAAATCTCATTAGCAATCCAGTATTGGGCAGCGTTATTAATAATGGAGTTATTCCCATTCCATCACCTTTTGTTGTTGTTCCAACTAAGGTTGCCCATCCGGTCATTTTACAGAAACTTGCAAAAGAATCGGCAGCTGAATATACTTTATTATCAATTAGAACCCATCTTTTTGCATTTGCAGCTTCTTCATTCACTTGTAAAATACCAGAAATTTCATCTTCCACAATGTAATAATCTGTCAACCCCAATTGATTACAAAACAGTGGAATCTTGTCTTGCTCCAATTGATTTCTGATTAATTGTACATCAAAATTCTTATAATACTTTTTCATTAATTCTGTATTGCGAAGATATAGATAATATTTCCATTCATAATCCCCACCAAACACCTTAACTATATTTTCTCGCCAAACCAAATCGCTGCCACCAATATTACCACTAATATCGAACACTATATGATCTATCTGTACCGTTCCAAGAGATTCTACATGATTTGAAATAAAGTTAGCATTTCGGTTTAGAAATGATGGATCAAATGATTTTATTCGAAAAACCAGTACTTTTTGATTTTCATAATATGTACCTTCTATATCAGAAAAATCAACGTTCGAATAGTTCAAATTTCGTTTACTCAACACCTGTTCATATATAAATTTAGTCTGAGGATTCTGCAAAACATTTTTCCATTCTGTTTCCGGACTTTCTTCGCTATTATAGTGTTCTTTATATATTTTATAATTATGCCAGTCAACTAAACTCAAATGAGCAAAATAATCCATTTTTGCAAACATCTCATCTAACAAATTATAATATAATTCAATATCAGGCTTTTGTTTTATAATCTGTTCACGTGTGCTTCTCCTAATATTATCAATATCTATAGACCGCTCTTCTAAAACAGGAAGAAAAATGTATTCATTTTCCAAAACGCCCCACAAATAGTCAAAATCTTCAACTAATTGTTCATTCTTAAATTCTGATCTCACATTTTCTTCTCTGCAAAAACTGTATCCTAGCAATATCATCAATATCAAAAAGAAGAAAGGCAATATTACTTTCAGATTAAAATATTTTAATTTCATCACTGATTGCTCCTTTCGGATCATTCTGCTATATACTAAAGTCAAGCCAATACAGAAAATTTCCAAACAAATTTCATTGGAACACCCTTTGAAATCTTAACTGCCTATCTTCTATTCTTTAAAAAGAGCAGTAGAATAGTATCTATCTCCACTGTCCGGTAACAACACTACGATTGTTTTTTCTTTCATCTCCGGACGTTTGGCTAATTCGATCCCTGCTTTTAAAGCAGCACCGGAGGAGATTCCTGTTAAAATCCCTTCCAATTTGGTAAGTTCTTTGGAATAGAAGAAAGCTTCTTCATTTTCTACTGTAATGACTTCATCATAGATGGTTGTATCTAATACAGAAGGGATAAAGTTAGCCCCGATTCCCTGAATAGCATGCGGAGCAGCCTGGCCTCCGGATAATAATGGGGAGGCTGCAGGTTCTACAGCCACAACATGAATGTCTGCCTTTTGTTCTTTTAAATATTTGGCTGTTCCGGTCAATGTGCCTCCGGTTCCAACAGTTGCTACATAGGCATCCACTTTACCATCTGTATCATTCCAGATTTCAGGACCAGTTGTTTTGTAGTGCATCTTCCAATTGGCTGGATTGTCAAACTGACCTGCAATCATACTGCCTGGAATTTCTTTTAAAAGTTCTTCTGCTTTTTTGATCGAACCTGCCATTCCTTCCGCTCCAGGAGTAAGCACGATTTCTGCACCATATGCTTTTAAAATGTTTCTTCTTTCCACACTCATGGTATCCGGCATGGTAAGGATTACTTTATATCCTCTTGCTGCTGCCAGGGAAGCAAGTCCAATCCCTGTGTTACCGGATGTAGGTTCAATAATCACAGAGCCTTCTTTTAAAATGCCTCTTTCTTCCGCTTCTTCAATCATCGCTTTCGCAAGACGATCTTTCACGCTTCCTGCAGGATTTAAATATTCAAGTTTCACTAAAAGTCTTGCTTCTAAGTTGTATTTCTTCTCAATCTGAGTTACTTCCATTAAAGGAGTATTGCCAATCAGATCCCAGGTGCTTGTATATATCTTTGCCATGTTTTTATCTCCTTATACTTTTATGAATATTTCTGATTATAACAAATTCTATCCTATTATACTATGGAAAGTTGTGGTATCTGCCATCGTCAACTAGTAAAATCGAATGTCTGAACTCATAGATAATATCCATGTTCATATGTACAAAGTGAGTTTTCGATTTTACGGAAACATTCAATATTATTATCCAAACCAATTGTGCTGATGTCGAGTTTTAGTATTTCTTACCGACATAGCCAGTATGACAATCCGAAACTGGGATATGACGATTCAAAGACTTTATCCTTCCGAAACAAACAGTCCTACAATCGTCAGTATCGTTCCAATAATTGCAATTATCGTCATCTCTTCCTTTAATATAATAGAAGACATCACTACCGTAATCACCGGCACTAAATATATGTAGAAACTCGATTTCACTGCTCCCAGTTTTGTAACCGCATAATTCCATGTCAGGAAACAAAGAGCGCAGGCACCGAAGCCTAAGTATAGAATATTAAGAAGTAAAACCGGATTGACAAATCCAGACAAATCAAACTCAAAATCCATAAAGAAGAGGAACGGAATCATAAAAATAACCCCATAAAAGAACATCCTTCTCGTTGTCTGAATTACCGGATAACCAAAACTGGTAATCTTCTTATAGGCTGCGGAATAAATTCCCCACATAACAGCAGCCAAGAGAGACAGAAAATCTCCAAGAGGATTCAGCTTAAGGGCTGCTCCATTAGTACTAATCAGCCAGATACCTGCCATAGTAATTACAAATCCAATCCAAAATTTAACCCCGGTTCTCTTTTCGTCTTTATACAACATATTGCAGAATAGTACTGTAAAAATCGGTGCTGTCGACACGATCACACTTACATTAGCTGCCATAGTATAGGTAAGAGCAATATTCTCAAGCAGATAATAAAGTGTAATTCCGGATAAACCACCTACTGCCATAAGAACTTCCTGCTTCCAGGTCGTTCCCTTCATTGGCTTCGGATATACAACCATCAACGCTGCCAATCCCAGCACAAATCGATAAAACAGAACCTCTACCGGCGAAAACTCCTGCAATAAAATCTTCGATGAGATAAACGTCGTTCCCCAAATCATAACAGTAAACAACGCTGTAAAATGACCAGTCATTCGTTCCTTATTCATATAAATTTTCCATCCTAACAAATTCTTCTATCAACTATATTTTATCTCTAAGTCAAACTATTCTATATGATAACTCAACTAATCAAAATAATAATTCTTAATTATGAATCAACTCACTACAGTATACCAAATGAATACAGAACTATCCAGTGAATTCCTTATTTTCACGTATCTCGAACGTCACAAGAGCCTGCTGGAACCGGTTTTGAACACAATAAACAATCAGAAGAAGGTTTAGATATTCTTGATGAACATAAAAGAAAGGTCTAGTAAAAATGCACTGTTTGAGCTCAAAACCATATTCTCCCAATCCGTTCCCCTGCGAGTTTGCATTTTTACGGAAACATCCATGAACAACATTTTTAAATCTTTCTTTTATGTAAATCCCAGAATATCTTACCGACGGATGTTGTTTATGTGTCAAAACCGGTTCCAGCAGGCTCTTGCGACGTCAACAAACAAAAAAACAGGAACCACTTGCGTGGTTCCTGCATTCATCTAATTATTCTTCTTCGAAGCCTTCTTCGTCATCGAAAGCTTCTTCGTCAAATAAATCAGCATTTTCATCTTCTTCGAAAAATGCCTCTTCATCGATTTCGTCTTCTACATACTCAGCACCTTCCATTGTAAGAGTGCCTACCTGAGAATCAAGCTTAACGTCACGGTATTTCTTCATACCTGTACCTGCAGGGATAAGCTTACCAAGAAGAACGTTTTCCTTAAGACCGATCAGTGGGTCAATCTTTCCTTTGATTGCTGCGTCTGTAAGAACTTTTGTTGTTTCCTGGAAGGAAGCTGCAGATAAGAAGGAGTTTGTAGCAAGGGAAGCTTTTGTAATACCAAGCATTACCTGTGTTCCTTCTGCCGGTTCTTTACCTTCTTCGATGAGACGTTCGTTTGTTTCTTCAAAGTCTAAAATATCAATCAGTGTTCCTGGAAGATATCCTGTATCTCCGCTTGTCTTAATGCGGATCTTCTTAAGCATCTGACGTACGATAACTTCGATATGTTTATCGTTGATATCTACACCCTGAAGACGGTATACACGCTGTACTTCACGGAGCATGTAATCCTGAACCGCACGAACACCTTTGATTTCAAGGATGTCATGTGGGTTTACAGAACCTTCTGTTAATTCATCGCCGGCTTCTACAACCTGACCAGGCATAACTTTAATTCTGGATCCGTAAGGGATGAGATAATCTTTGGATTCGCCAGTTTCGTTATTTGTGATATATACTTCACGTTTTGTTGCGTTTTCCTCGATGGAAACTGTTCCACCGAACTTAGCGATAATTGCAAGTCCCTTAGGTTTTCTTGCTTCAAAAAGTTCTTCGACACGAGGAAGACCCTGTGTGATGTCATCACCGGCTACACCACCGGCATGGAAAGTACGCATTGTAAGCTGTGTACCAGGTTCACCGATAGACTGAGCTGCGATGATACCTACGGCTTCACCAACCTGTACGCTCTGACCTGTTGCCATGTTTGCACCGTAACATTTAGCACAAGCGCCTACATTAGATCTACATGTAAGCATTGTACGGATTTTTACTTTTGTGTGACCTGCTGCAACTACTGCTGCCGCACGTTTTGGAGTAATCATTGCGTTCTTACGAACGATAAGTTCTCCTGTCTCAGGATGAACGATTTCTTCTGCAGCCACACGGCCTGTGATACGTTCTTCCAGACTTTCGATTACTTCGCGACCATCTAAGAATGCTTCTACATACATTCCCGGAATTTCTTTGCCTTCGCAGCAGTCTTTTTCACGGATAATAAGATCCTGAGAAACGTCTACGAGACGACGTGTTAAGTAACCGGAGTCAGCTGTACGAAGAGCTGTATCGGAAAGACCTTTACGAGCACCGTGAGCGGAGATGAAGTATTCCAGTACGTCAAGACCTTCACGGAAGTTGGACTTGATTGGGAGCTCGATGGTACGGCCGGATGTATCGGCCATCAGACCACGCATACCTGCAAGCTGTTTGATCTGCTGGTTAGAACCACGGGCACCGGAGTCAGCCATCATATAAATACTGTTGTATTTATCAAGACCACTAAGAAGTTTTTCAGTAAGAAGAGCATCGGCATCGAACCATGTGCTTACTACTGCTTTATAACGTTCTTCTTCTGTCATCATACCACGACGGTATTTCTTTGTAATTAATTCTACAGTTTCCTGTGCTTTTTCAAGAATATCTTTCTTTTCAGCAGGTACTGTCATATCGGATACGGATACAGTAAGCGCACCGATTGTGGAGAATTTATATCCTAAAGATTTAATGTCATCAAGTACTTCCGCAGTCTTTGTTGCACCGTGGATGTTGATACATTTATCAAGGATTTTCTTTAACTGTTTTTTGCCTACGTGGAAGTCTACTTCTAATTTTAAGAGGTTTTCTTCTACGCTTCTGTCAACAAATCCTAAGTCCTGTAAAATGATTTCGTTAAAGAGAAGACGTCCCATTGTACAATCAACAACCTGTGTTACAGGTGTTCCGTCTGCTTTAAAGCCCTGTCTTCTGACTTTAATTCTTGCATGAAGTGTGATTACCTTGTTTTCATATGCAAGATAAGCTTCATTTTCGGATTTGAAGAATTTGCCTTCGCCCTTATCGCCTGGTTTTTCAAGTGTTAAGTAGTAAATACCAAGAACCATATCCTGAGATGGAACCGCTACAGGAGCACCATCGGATGGTTTTAACAGGTTGTTTGGAGATAAGAGTAAGAAACGACATTCTGCCTGTGCTTCCACAGAGAGTGGTAAATGCACCGCCATCTGGTCACCGTCAAAGTCGGCGTTGAAGGCTGTACATACAAGCGGATGAAGTTTGATCGCTTTACCTTCTACTAAGATTGGTTCGAAGGCCTGGATACCAAGTCTGTGAAGTGTAGGAGCACGGTTAAGCATTACCGGATGCTCTCTGATTACTTCTTCTAATACATCCCAAACTTCAGACTGAAGTTTTTCAACCATCTTCTTAGCAGATTTGATGTTGTGGGCAAGACCTCTTGCAACTAATTCTTTCATAACGAAAGGTTTGAAGAGCTCGATTGCCATTTCTTTTGGAAGACCACACTGATAAATTTTAAGTTCCGGTCCTACTACGATTACGGAACGTCCGGAGTAGTCAACACGCTTACCTAAGAGGTTCTGACGGAAACGTCCCTGTTTACCCTTTAACATATCGGAAAGGGATTTTAAAGCTCTGTTTCCAGGACCTGTTACAGGTCTTCCTCTACGGCCGTTATCGATTAATGCGTCAACCGCTTCCTGAAGCATACGTTTTTCATTACGAACGATGATGTCAGGTGCTCCAAGGTCAAGGAGTCGTTTTAAACGGTTGTTACGGTTAATGATTCTTCTATATAAATCATTTAAGTCAGATGTTGCGAAACGTCCGCCATCTAACTGTACCATTGGACGGATATCCGGTGGAATAACAGGAACCGCATCAAGAATCATCCATTCCGGTTTGTTGCCGGATGTACGGAATGCCTCTACTACTTCAAGACGTTTGATTACTTTTGCAAGTCTCTGTCCTGTTGCAGTTTTTAACTCAGCTGTAAGAGTTTCGGATAATTCTTCTAAGTCAAGGTTCTGTAACATCTCTTTGATGGCCTCAGCACCCATTCCTACACGGAATGTGTTGCCATGGTCATTTAATTTCTGAATGTATTCTGTCTCTGTTAAAAGAGTTCCTTCCGGAAGATCAGGAAGATCGGATTCTAATACAATGTAGGAAGCAAAGTAAAGGACTTTTTCAAGCTCTCTAGGGGATTTCTCAAGGATAAGGCCCATACGGCTTGGAATGCCTTTGAAGTACCAGATATGGGACACTGGCGCAGCCAGTTCAATGTGTCCCATTCTTTCTCTTCTTACGTTTGCTTTTGTTACTTCTACACCACAACGGTCACAAATCACGCCTTTATGACGGATTTTTTTGTATTTACCGCAGTGACATTCCCAGTCTTTGTTTGGTCCGAAGATTCTTTCACAGAACAGACCATCCTTTTCCGGTTTTAATGTTCTATAGTTAATTGTCTCTGGCTTTTTAACCTCACCTCTGGACCATTCTCTGATCTTTTCAGGGGAAGCCAGACCAATCTTAATAGCGTCAAAGTTCATTGGCTGATCAATTTCTTGTTCGTTGATAAATTCTGGCATTCGGATTATTCTCCTTCCACTTCTGAATCTGCCCCATAAAGAGCATTTACATCGTCTTCTCCATCTTCAAAGTTACCCATCTTGTAGCCATGACTTTCCATATCTTCATCATAACGTCCCATCATTGGATCGCCTTCGATCATTGGAGTCAAATCTTCATTACCGTAATCAATACTTTCACGGATTTCAACCTCTGTATTGTCATCCTTTAATACTCTTACGTCAAGTGCAAGAGACTGGAACTCTTTTAAGAGAACCTTGAAGGATTCAGGAATACCTGGTTCAGGGATGTTGTCGCCCTTGATAATAGCTTCGTATGTCTTCACACGGCCTACTACGTCGTCAGACTTCACAGTAAGGATTTCCTGTAATGTGTAGGATGCGCCGTAAGCTTCAAGAGCCCAAACTTCCATCTCACCGAAACGCTGTCCGCCGAACTGAGCTTTACCACCCAGTGGCTGCTGTGTAACGAGAGAGTAAGGACCTGTGGAACGTGCATGAATCTTATCATCTACTAAATGATGAAGTTTCAGATAATGCATGAATCCGATTGTTACAGGGTTGTCAAATTCCTGTCCGGTACGTCCGTCACGAAGCTGTACTTTACCGGTACGGTCGATAGGAACGCCCTTCCATTCTTCTCTATGGTCACGGTTATCCCAGAGATACTGCATAACCTCGTCGTTTACTTTATCGCCCCATGCTGCTTCAAACTCTTCCCATGTTTTGTTCGCATAGTCGTTGGCCATCTCTAATGTTTCCATAATATCAATTTCGTTTGCACCGTTGAAGACTGGTGTTGCAACGTTGAATCCAAGTACTTTGGATGCAAGAGATAAGTGGATTTCCAGAACCTGACCGATGTTCATACGGGAAGGTACGCCCAGTGGGTTTAATACGATATCAAGAGGTCTTCCGTTAGGAAGGAATGGCATGTCTTCTACCGGCATAACACGGGAGATAACACCCTTGTTACCATGACGGCCAGCCATCTTGTCACCTACAGAGATTTTTCTCTTCTGAGCGATGTATACACGTACGCTCTTGTTTACTCCAGGTGGAAGTTCATCGCCATTTTCTCTTGTGAATACTTTTGTATCCATGATGACACCATATGCACCATGTGGAACGCGGAGGGAAGTATCTCTTACTTCTCTTGCTTTCTCACCAAAGATTGCACGAAGGAGTCTTTCTTCTGCAGTAAGTTCTGTTTCTCCCTTAGGAGTTACTTTACCAACGAGGATGTCGCCGGCATGAACTTCTGCACCGATGCGGATGATACCGTTTTCATCAAGGTCTTTTAATACGTCTTCACTTAAACCTGCAAGGTCTCTTGTGATTTCTTCCTGACCAAGTTTTGTATCACGGGCTTCCGCTTCATATTCTTCAATGTGTACGGAAGTATAAACGTCTTCCTGTACCAGTCTTTCACTTAATAATACCGCATCTTCGTAGTTATAACCTTCCCAGGTCATAAATCCGATTAATGGGTTTTTACCAAGAGCCATCTCTCCGTTTGCTGTTGAAGCACCATCCGCAAGTACATCGCCTGCTTTTACTACTTCACCAACGTTTACGATTGGACGCTGGTTCATGCAGTTACCTTGGTTACTTCTGGAGAATTTGATGACATGGTATACATCTTTAATGCCGTCTGGTCTTCTTACGATGATTTCTTTACTTGTAGAACGTTCTACTACACCATCGTGTGTTGCAAGAATACATACACCTGAGTCACGGGCTGCTTTTGCTTCCATACCTGTACCAACAACAGGTGCTTCTGTTTTTAACAGAGGTACCGCCTGACGCTGCATGTTGGATCCCATAAGGGCACGGTTCGCGTCGTCGTTTTCAAGGAATGGAATCATACTTGTAGCTACAGAGAATACCATCTTAGGAGAAACGTCCATTAAATCGATCTTGCTGCGGTCGAATTCTGTTGTTTCTTCACGGTAACGACCGGATACACTCTTGTGAACGAAGCATCCGTTCTCGTCAAGCGGTTCGTTAGCCTGTGCTACTCTATAGTTATCCTCTTCATCTGCAGTTAAATAAACAACTTTATCTGTTACAACAGGGTTCTTAGGATCTGTCTTGTCAACTACACGGTATGGAGCTTCGATGAAGCCGTATTCGTTAATTCTTGCATATGTTGCAAGGGAGTTGATAAGACCGATGTTTGGACCTTCAGGTGTCTCGATAGGACACATTCTTCCGTAGTGTGTATAGTGAACGTCTCGAACCTCGAAACCTGCACGGTCTCTTGAAAGACCACCAGGTCCTAATGCAGAAAGACGTCTCTTATGTGTAAGTTCAGAAAGCGGATTGTTCTGATCCATGAACTGAGAGAGCTGGGAACTTCCAAAGAATTCCTTCACTGCTGCTGTAACCGGTTTAATGTTGATGAGTGACTGTGGAGAGATCGTTTCAGCATCCTGTGTTGTCATTCTTTCTCTTACCACTCTTTCCATACGGGAAAGACCAATTCTATATTGATTCTGCAACAATTCGCCAACGGCTCTGATACGTCTGTTTCCTAAATGGTCGATATCATCGGAGCTGCCGATGCCATATTCCAAATGAATATTATAGTTGATGGAAGCTAAGATATCTTCCTTCGTAATATGTTTTGGAATCAGCTCAGAGATATTTTTCTTAATAGCCGCTTTTACGTCTTCAAGCTCCTCATTTTCTTCCAGGATACTTGCTAATAAAGGGTAGTATACTAATTCAGTAACGCCAACTTCAGCTGGGTCTACGTCTACGTAGCTTGTAAGGTTTACCATCATATTGGAAAGAACCTTAACGTTCTTTGTTTCTGTCTGAACCATTACAGATGGAATGGCTGCATTCTGGATTGCATCAGCAATCTCTGCAGTTACCTTTGTTCCTGCTTCTGCGATGATTTCGCCTGTTGTTTCATCAACAACATCTTCTGCAAGTACAAAACCTGTAATTCTGTTCTTCAGAGCCAGTTTTTTATTAAATTTATAACGGCCCACTTTGGCAAGATCATATCTTCTCGCGTCAAAGAACATACTGTTAATTAAGTTCTCTGCGCTGTCAACGGAGAATGGCTCGCCTGGTCTGATCTTTTTGTAAAGTTCTGCAAGACCTTCCTGGTAACATGTGGAACCGTCTTTTAAGAAACTTGCAGAAAGCTTTGGTTCTTCACCAAATAATTCAATGATCTCAGCATTTGTGCCGAAACCAAGTGTACGAATCAGTACTGTAATAGGTACTTTTCTCGTTCTATCTACACGTACGTAAAATACATCGTTAGAATCTGTTTCGTACTCTAACCATGCTCCTCTGTTAGGAATTACTGTACTTGAATATAATTTTTTACCAATTTTATCATGTCCGATTCCGTAGTAGATGCCTGGAGAACGAACTAACTGAGATACGATAACACGTTCTGCACCGTTGATTACGAAAGTACCAGTCGCTGTCATAAGCGGAAGATCACCCATGAAGATGTCGTGCTGGTTAATTTCGCCTGTTGTTGTATTGATCAGACGAACTTTCACTTTGAGTGGTGCTGCGTATGTTGCATCACGTTCTTTACATTCTTCAATAGAATATTTGACATCATCCTCGCAAAGGACAAAATCAACAAACTCCAATTTTAACTGTCCGCTGTAATCTGCAATCGGAGAAATGTCAGCAAATACTTCTCTTAATCCTTCGTCTAAGAACCACTGATAAGAATTTTTCTGTACTTCAATTAAGTTTGGCATCTCAAGTACATCACTCTGCTGCGCATAGCTCATTCTCATGCTTTTGCCCAGATTCACCGGACGCATTTTATTCTTTTCCATCGACGTTTTCACCCCTTGAATTTTGTTGCTTTATTATCGTGTTGCTTCTATATATAAATGTAGGCTTCTAATTGCCACGAAACACTAGGGCGTGGCAACCCACAATAGTACAGTTTCCTAGTTTATCATAGGAGGCAAGATGTGTCAAGCACTTTTTTGGAAGTTTTTGAAAAAAAGAGTGCATCGTCCCACTTTCGAGACACTGCGCTGCCACACGGCTGCTTTGTAGCCGAATTTCCCAGCAAATAAAAAACCCCGCAGATAAAATCCACGGGGCAAAATTCGCTTATCAAAGGGGAAGCACAATTATTTAATTGTAACTTTAGCGCCTTCAGCTTCAAGTTTTTCTTTGATCATGTTAGCTTCTTCTTTAGAAACTGCTTCTTTGATGTTCTTTGGAGCTTCATCAACTACAGCTTTAGCTTCTTTAAGACCAAGACCTGTTAATTCACGAACAACTTTGATAACTTTAACTTTGTTGCCGCCAACTTCTGTTAATTCAACGTCGAATTCTGTTTTTTCTTCAACTTCTTCTGCAGGGCCTGCTGCAACTACAACACCAGCTGCTGCGGATACGCCGAATTCTTCTTCACATGCTTTTACTAAATCGTTTAATTCTAATACGGATAAACCTTTGATTACTTCAATAATTTCCTGAATTGTCATTTTAAATTTCCTCCATTTAAAAATTTTATTAATATAACGGTCGGCAGATTAAGCTGCCATTTGAATTGTGCTTAAAACCAAGTAATTGATTAAGCTTCTTTGCTCTGAGCGATCTGATCGATTACGCGAGCGAAGTTTGCCATTGGGGACTGTAAGCTTCCAAGAAGTTTGGAAAGAAGTTCCTCTCTGGATGGGATTGTTGCAACAACCTGCATTCCCTTAGCATCGTAGTATGTTCCTTCGATAACGCCTGCTTTTAATTCTAAAGCTTTCATAGTCTTAGCCATCTTTGCTAAAGTACGGCCAGGAGCTGTAGCGTCTTCTTTGGAGATTGCGATAGCTGTAGGTCCTTCTAAGTCTGCAACTAATGGTTCGAACTCTGTACCTTCTACCGCACGTTTGATCATTGTGTTCTTGTATACTTTGTAAATAACATTTTCTTTTCTTAATGTTTTACGAAGTTCTGTATCCTGTTCTACAGTAAGTCCACGATAATCAACTAAAACCATGCCTTTCGCGCCATCAAGATGTTCTTTGATTGCTTCAACGATAGGCTGTTTTAATTCAACTTTTGCCATTTTGCTGTACCTCCTATTTAGATTTTAATAAGTGTACCGCCGTCTCACTAAAAAAAGCTCCCTGCCTTCCGACAGAGAGCGTGGTTATTCATTAATCGAATATCACTACCTCGGCAGGCATTTGACTGTTTATGCTTGCGCACCTGCTGTCTTCGGACGTCAATACTTGCATAGTGTAGCATACGCCCGGAAGAGTTGTCAAGGGTTGATTTCATCTTTTTCAAATATTTTTTCTATTATTAATTTGACAGGAAAACTTAGGCTTATACAGAGTGAAGCGCTATTCTTCCATTCTGCGTTTACGCTTCTTCGGATAAGCACTAAGAATCATCTTGGCAATCTCATAATCATCGTTATGATATCCCATGTCATAATTATAGTCAAGAGCATCCAGTTTTTTAAGTACCGCTGGAATATCCGCAAGTTCTTCCTCCAAAATCTCGATACACTGGCCTCTTTCCTTTAAAATGTCAATACGCTTTGCCTCTGCTCTTGCATCTTCATCCTTACAATAAGCCGCTTTTTTATTGGCAAGAAGAGCAAATGCCGCCACATCCCAATCCCCGCGTCCAATAACATAATCACTTGCTGCAATATAATTGTGCATATGAAGTATTGGCAGATCCGGGATAAACACATTACCGGCCCCTGCTTCTTCTTTTTCATCCGGAAGCATCTTTACCCCTGCAAGCTCCTGCTCTCCTCCAAGGATAAAATAATACGGAAGATCTTTCAAATTCTTAAGCACAGGTATATCCGGTCCGAGATATACAATGGGAAGTCCCGCTCCCCAGCGGATCTGCTCAATCATCTCCATGTCGTATGGACCTGATACAAGAGAAACCGGTTCAAAATCCTCTGCAATCCGGTCAAGCTCCGGCTGATGCAGGTCATAGGCAATCACTTTAACCGCATCTTCATAACAGGACTCATAAGTTGCCCATACTGCTTCGCTCATCCTGCCTTTATATACCTGATCCCAGGTAAAATCACTAATTAAGAGAATTTTTATTCTCAGATTATCGGCTGCGGAAAAAATCCATGGACATATGTCTGAGATAACCAAGCCGATTTTGTTCTCTAACAGGAATTCCTCTGTTTTTTCTGTCAACTCATCCCAATCGGCAATAAACTCTTCTACCCGTTTTTCCGTTGCCATCCAATCAGGCTTTCCTGTTTCCTCCTGCAAACAGATTCTAATATCTGTTTCTTCTATATAATAATGAATTCTTTCCTTTTCCTTATTATATTTCTTCAGTTTGCTCACAGCCCATTCATCTGACACAACAAAAATATTCAGTTCCTCTTCCAGACGAAGAAGCGTATCTATGATTGCATGACAGCGCATCATTGACTCTCTTCTTCCGGATATGTAAAATGCTATATTTTTCATCATACTTTCCTCCGACTGCATCCGGCTTTAAAAACAACTCATCATTCATCGCATAAAATTCTTTTTTACACAAATACATACTCAGAAAGTCTTCTAAACGCCTCTTCCACTCTGGATTTCGGCAGGGCAAGATTCATTCGAATGCTGCATGAACCGTGAAATGGTCTTCCGTCCTGCCACATTACACCCACTTCTGCACCAGCTTTTAACACATCCTCGATGGTCTTGCCATTGTTATCGCACCACTGCGTACAATCGACAAAAAGCATATACGTTCCCTCCGGCTTGGACACCTTAACACCTTCAAAATGTTTCTCAATATAATCACAGGCATAGTTTACATTATCAGAAAGGACCTGACAGAGTTCATCTACCCATTCATATCCTTCCTGTTTGTAGGCCCCTATTAAGGCGTACATGGAAAGAACATTCATGTTGTTGTAATGGGACAGGGAAGATTCTTTCCTTACTCTATCCCTTAAGTAGGAGTTATATATAATATGATAACTTCCCACAAGACCTGCCAGACTGAATGTTTTAGACGGCGCATAAAGGGCAATGGTTCTGCTCCTTGCATCCTCAGACACCATCTGTGTCGGAATATGTTCATTGCCGTTTAACAAAATATCCGCCCAGATTTCATCAGAGATTACATATACATCATATTTTTTATAAAGTTCCATAGCTTTTTCAAGCTCCCAGCGCTCCCATACACGGCCGCAAGGGTTGTGTGGAGAACAAAGGATCGCCATGTGGATTTTTTCTTCTTTTAATTTCCGTTCCATATCTTCGAAATCCATACGCCAGATATTATTTTCATCCAGCTTCAGATTACTGTGAACAATATGATAGCCGTTGTTGGTCAGAACATTGGTAAACCCGATATAAGTAGGAGCATGAACCAAAATCTTCTCTCCTCGAGAACCTAGCACATTCACCGCACTCATCACGCCGCCAAGAACACCGTTCTCATATCCAATATGTTCCGCTTCCAGACCAGTTACATTATGACGTATTTCCTGCCACTTTATAATGGAAGAAAAATACTCTTCTCTCGGAATGAAATACCCAAAACAAGGGTGTTCGATACGTTCTCTCATAGCTTCCATAACAGTAGGAACCGTTGCAAAGTTCATATCGGCTACCCACATTGGAATTTTGTCAAACCCTTCTTTTAATTGTGCATCTTCAATGGGACATTTTTCCACTGCCAATGCATCTTTTCCTTTCCGGTCAATTATCGTTGTAAAATCGTATTTCATGTTTTTCTCCTTTATAACCAAGTCCCGCGGGCAAGACTTGAATTTAAATGCAAGACCTTCGTTCCCATCTTTAACATCCAGGTCTGCTAAGGTTTCTCTTTTCATCTTTGTCTATTTTAACATATCAACAAAAAAAGAGCTACCTCTTTCGAGATAGCTCATATATCCGCAATAATCAAATGACTATTAGCCTAATTTTGCTGTGTTAAGTTTTACACCAGGTCCCATTGTAGAAGAGATTACTACGCTTCTTAAGTACTGGCCTTTTGCTGCAGCTGGTTTAGCTTTGATAATTGCTTCGATTAAAGTCTGGAAGTTGTCCGCGATCATTTCTTCTGTGAAAGAAACTTTACCGATTGGGCAGTGGATGATGTTTGTTTTGTCTAATCTATATTCAATCTTACCGGCTTTAATGTCTTTAACAGCTTTTGTTACGTCCATTGTTACTGTACCGGCTTTAGGGTTTGGCATTAAGCCTTTAGGTCCGAGGATACGACCAAGACGACCAACTACACCCATCATGTCTGGTGTTGCAACAACTACGTCGAAATCTAACCAGCCTTCTTTCTGAATACGTGGAACTAATTCTTCTGCACCTACGTAATCAGCGCCTGCTGCTAATGCTTCATCAGCTTTAGGTCCTTTAGCGAATACTAATACACGTACTGTTTTACCTGTTCCGTGAGGAAGTACTACAGCACCACGTACCTGCTGGTCAGCGTGACGTCCATCTACACCAAGACGGATGTGAGCTTCGATTGTTTCGTCAAATTTTGCGCTAGCGCATTTTTTTACTAAGCTTACTGCTTCTGCTGTTTCATAAGTTGTCATTCTGTCAACCTGTTTTGCAGCTTCTAAATATCTTTTACCTTTTTTCATTTTAATGACCTCCTGTGGTATAACGGGAGCAACCCTCCCACTTTAATGAGTCTGTTCGTCTATGTTTATTGAACTTATTTTCTATTTCAGACGATTACTCTTCAACTACGATTCCCATACTTCTTGCTGTACCAGCAATCATGCTCATAGCAGCTTCTAAGCTTGCAGCATTAAGGTCTGGCATCTTGATTTCTGCGATTTCCTGAACTTTTGCTTTAGAGATTTTAGCAACTTTGTTCTTGTTAGGAACGCCGGAACCGGACTGAAGATTACATGCTTTCTTTAAAAGAACGGCTGCTGGAGGAGTTTTTGTGATGAAGCTGAAACTTCTATCCTGGTAAACTGTGATTACTACAGGAATGATCATTCCTTCTTTGTCAGCGGTTCTAGCATTAAATTCTTTTGTAAACTGTACGATATTTACACCGTGCTGTCCAAGTGCAGGACCAACCGGTGGAGCTGGAGTTGCCTTTCCAGCTGGAATCTGTAATTTGATATAACCTGTTACTTTCTTTGCCATAATAGCATACCTCCTGAATATTGTGGTAATGGCGGGACGAACCCTCCCACGTCTGTCTTCCGACAGACCAAAACTAAACTACATCTTTTTAATCTCGGTAAATCCAATCTCAACGGATGTTGCCTGACCAGCAAACATCTCCACTTCGATGGTCACTGTCTGTTTGGCAGGATTAATTGCCAATACAGTGCTCTGTGTTCCTTCCCAGGCCCCTGAAATCACTTCGATGGAATCGCCTACCTCCACATCAATTACAACAGGAGCTTCTTTCTCGCTGATGATATCAGCAATACCAAGACTTCTCATCTCTGCTTCTGTCAGTGGAATTGGCTCAGATCCAGGTCCTACGAATCCTGTTACACCTCGTGTGTTACGTACCACATACCATGTGTCTTCATTCTGAATCATATGGATCAGTACATAACCAGGGAACATTTTTCTGGATACTGCTTTTTTTACTCCGTTACGTACTTCCACAACTTCCTGTGTCGGTACAATAACTTCTAAAATCTGATCTTGCAATTTTCTGTTTTCGATTGTTTTCTCAATATTGGCTTTGACTTTGTTTTCATAGCCTGAATACGTGTGAACTACGTACCATCTTGCTTCTGACATACACTCACCTTTGCCCTTATTAAATGATAAACTGGATGCCGTACTGCAGCACCATGTCTAAAATAGCAATCAGAATTCCCAAAATAATAGAGACAACAACTACTAAGGATGCCTCTTTGGTTAAACGTTCTTTGTTTGGCCAAATGATTTTTTTGAATTCGGATTTCACGGACCGGAAAAAGGATGTGCCCTTCTTTGTTTCTCCCATGGTTCTCCTCCTTAAAAAATCTTATTATTTTGTTTCTTTGTGATTTGTGTGTCTCTTACAGAATCTACAATATTTCTTTGTTTCCATTCTGTCAGGGTGATTTTTCTTTTCTTTAGTCATGTTATAGTTACGCTGTTTGCATTCTGTACATGCTAATGTGATCTTTACGCGCACAACTGCCACCTCCATTTTTCTTGTAAAATTAATTTAAGGCATAAAAAAAAGACCTCTTCCATCGCCACAATACTATAACACAAAGGCAGAAGCCTCGTCAATGTTTTTTTCAAAAAAAATGTAAAGAGTATCTTTTATTTTAATTGAATTCTTAAATTTTTCTCCACGATTTATCCACAATCTACAAACATTTTGTGGATTACTGTGGATAACCATTCGGCACCTTTCCTCATTATATTTGAAAAGCCCTGTGAAATCGACAATTTATTCAATTATTTTAACTTTAAACCTGTGTATAAAATTATCCACTTATCCACAATGGTGGAATTTGGAAGGTTTGTCAATACTAACTCTCTATTGACTCACCACTTCTCTAGTGATACTATATTACTAACATTCACATTATCTTGTATTTTCATTTTTTCAACATACAATATATTGTATTTTTGAACAGCATTTGAATTAACCATATATCAACTAAACTGACGCGGATCCCGCGCCTAGTCTTGCAAGCTAAACTTGAATCAAATCATAAGAAAGGAATAACCGACATGACCAACATGAGCCATATTAAAATAATAAAAAAAGATTTAACAAAGGAAGACTTTCATATTCAGAAAGTCATAGTTGCAGTAGGCAAATCCGCAGAACGCGCCCTCATTACTTTTACCCAGGAAGAGCTGGATTTCATCTGCCGTTATGTAGAAGAAACCGTTCTTGCCATGGGCATGACTGAGATTCCCATTGCAAAGATGCACAACATTGTAGAGAGTGCGCTGGAGCGCACCAATCCTCATGTTGCCAAAAGCTACCGCGACTACCGCAATTACAAACAGGACTTTGTCCGGATGCTTGATGATGTTTATAAGAAAAGCCAGTCTATCATGTATATCGGCGACAAAGAGAACAGCAATACAGACAGTGCCCTTGTCTCTACAAAACGGAGTCTTATTTTTAATGAATTAAATAAGGAACTATATCAGAAGTTTTTCATGACTACGGAAGAAAAACAGGCGTGCCGGGACGGCTACCTCTATGTTCATGATATGTCTGCCAGACGGGATACCATGAACTGCTGCCTCTTTGACGTCCAAAATGTGATGCAGGGCGGTTTCGAGATGGGCAATCTCTGGTATAACGAACCAAAGACTTTGGAAGTTGCCTTTGATGTCATCGGCGATATTGTATTAAGTGCCGCAAGCCAGCAGTACGGCGGTTTTACCGTGCCAAACATTGAGAAAATTTTAGAGCCTTACGCCGAAAAATCTTATCGGAAACAGATAGAAAAATACATGGGTCTTGGCATTTCCCTTGAAAAAGCCAAGGAAGAAGCCCTGAAAGACGTGAAATACGAATTCATGCAGGGATTTCAGGGATTGGAATACAAATTCAACAGTGTATCTTCCAGTCGCGGCGATTATCCTTTCATTACAGTAACTGCCGGTACCGGAACCGGTCGTTTTGCCAAAATGGCCACCATTTCCATGCTGCAGGTAAGACGGACCGGCCAGGGAAAGAAGGACCAGAAAAAACCGGTCCTCTTCCCTAAGATTGTTTTCCTTTATGATAAGAATCTTCATGGTCCCGGCTGTGAACTGGAAGATGTGTTTGAAGAAGGTATTCTCTGTTCTTCCAAAACCATGTATCCGGACTGGCTCAGTTTGACCGGAGAAGGGTATGTATCCGATATGTACAAAAAATACGGCCAGATCGTCAGTCCTATGGGATGCCGGGCTTTTCTTTCCCCTTGGTACGTAAGAGGCGGAATGGAAGCTGCAGATGAACAGGATTACCCTGTATTTGTGGGCCGGTTCAATATCGGCGTTGTCAGCCTCCATCTTCCTATGATTTATGCAAAAGCCCAGCAGGAGAGCAGAGATTTCTACGAAGTATTGGATTATTATTTAAACCTGATTCGTAAGCTTCATATCCGCACCTATGCATATCTTGGCGAGATGAAAGCTTCCACCAATCCTCTGGCATACTGTGAAGGCGGCTTCCTTGGAGGAAACCTGGGACTTCATGATAAAATCAAGCCTTTATTAAAAACTGCAACCGCTTCTTTTGGTATTACGGCTCTTAATGAATTGCAGCAATTATATAATAAGAAATCTTTGGCGGAAGACGGTCAGTTTGCTCTGGAAGTTTTACAGTATATTAATGACAGAGTCAATGAATTTAAAAAAGAAGACGGTAACCTCTACGCCATTTACTCCACACCGGCAGAGAATCTCTGCGGTCTTCAGGTAAAACAGTTCCGCAAAAAATACGGCATCATTGAAAATGTCTCTGACCGTGAATATGTAAGCAACGGATTCCACTGCCATGTCTGTGAAGATATTACACCGATCCAAAAACAGGATTTGGAATACCGTTTCTGGAACCTTTCCAACGGCGGCAAAATTCAATACGTAAAATACCCCATTGACTATAACATGGAGGCCCTCCGCACCCTGGTCCGCCGGGCTATGGAGATGGGATTTTATGAGGGTGTCAACCTTTCCCTTTCTTACTGCGACGACTGCGGGCATCAGGAACTGGAGATGGATGTCTGTCCAAAATGCGGCAGCAAAAATCTGACAAAAATTGACCGCATGAACGGATACCTCTCCTACTCTCGTGTCAAAGGAGATACTCGTTTAAATGATGCCAAAATGGCTGAAATCGCAGAAAGAAAAAGTATGTAGAAACCATACAGAAAGGAACTAGGATGAACTATCACAACATTACAAAAGATGATATGCTAAACGGTGACGGTTTAAGGGTCGTCCTCTGGGTCTCCGGCTGTGCCCATGGATGCAAAGGATGCCATAACAGGATTACATGGGATCCGGACAGCGGTCTCCCTTTTGACAATGATGCCAAAGAAGAAATTTTTACAGAACTGGAAAAAGACTATATTTCCGGGCTCACTCTGAGCGGAGGGGATCCTCTGTTTCCCGGAAACCGCAGCTGTATTGAAAATCTTGTCCGTGAAGTAAAGGATCGTTTCCCGGACAAAACCATCTGGCTTTATACAGGATATGATTGGGAAACCATCAAAGATCTTCCCCTTCTTCAGTATATAGATGTGCTGATAGACGGCAGATTTGTGGAAAGTCTAAGAGACAGTAAACTCCACTGGCGGGGAAGCAGCAACCAGCGGATTATTGATGTAAAGAACCAATCCATTCTTTTCCGGACATCAAAGTCTTGCAATCAGGAGAATGATAAGACATAATGATAGAAAACAATGCAAAGGAATAATCACTATGAATGTAAAGATTAAAAGATTATATAAGGAAGCCTCCCTTCCTTCCAAAGGCAGTGAAAAAGCTGCAGCCTATGATGTATATGCCTGTATTACGGATGAAACAGGCTCTGTGACCATCGAACCACACAAAACCGCCAAAATCGGTACCGGGCTTTCCATGGCTCCTCCGAAAGGTTTCTTTGTAGGAGTCTATGCAAGAAGCGGACTCTCCACAAAAGAAGGTCTTCGTCCGGCCAACTGCGTCGGTGTCTGCGACGAGGATTACCGCGGAGAATATATTGTCGCCCTGCACAACGATTCTGAAACCCCGCGCACGGTCAAACACGGAGACCGTATCGCTCAGATTATTTTACAAAAGCGCTATGACATGGATTTTGAAGAAGTTGAAGAATTGGATTCTACAGAACGTGGAGATGGAGGATTCGGTTCCACCGGAAAAAGATAATAAAGATATCACTGTGTCTCCTTTCGGGGACACTTTTTCTTGCATTCAGTTGGAAAATATAGGAAAATATTATTGTGGATTGTTATTTTTGTGAATTATAATTTTATAATTGTAATTATATATAGAAAGGAATTGATATTCATTTATGAAACGCGAACGTTCCCATCATTTTGTGTTCTCCTTATTAAAACACCTCTCCTCCGCCCTCTATCCGCCCCGTTGCCCCATCTGCGAAAAAATACCGCCAAAAGGCTTTTTCATCTGCTCTTCCTGTTATGCTTCTATCTCCTTCGTTCAACAACCTTTTTGCTATTCCTGCGGAAAACCTTTAGAAACGAAGGAACAGGAACTCTGCTTTGACTGCTGCCGGACTCCCAAAAGTTTCACCCGGGGATTCTCACTGGCAGTGTACAACGAAATTACGAAACCTTCTCTTTCCGCAATCAAATACAAAAACCGCCGCCAGCATCTGAATTTTTATATCCAGGAGACGATAACTGTATATGGACCGCTCTTTCATTCTCTTCATCTGGATGCGGTTCTTTCCATTCCCATCCACCCGAAACGCATGAAAAAAAGAGGCTTTAATCAAGCCTCTCTCTTTGCATCTGCAATGGGAAAACATCTAAACGTTCCCTTTTATGATTCTGTTATTATCCGCACCATCAACACGCTTCCTCAGAAAGCCCTTTCTCCCGAAAAACGTCTTGAGAATCTTCAAAGAGCCTTCTCTTTACATCCGGAATTAAAGGACAGTTTTCTACCTTTTCAGAGAGTTCTTCTCATAGATGATATCTACACTACCGGTGCCACCATGGAAGCAGTTACACGGCTTCTGAAGCAGGCCGGTGTCTCAGAAGTCTACATCTTCTCCATCTGTATCGGAAAAGGATGTTAACTACTGGACTTTAATTTCTGCCGAGATCGTTGTGGATACGGTTACGCCGTCCGGATTAATCAGATGAATCGGTACATTACCGGCGGCAGCATTACCCAATTCCTTAATATCAATGTAAGGCTGCAAAGATGCACCGCTCACATTACCCAGTTTACTTCTGAATGTACTGATCTCCACTTCGTAGATTTCCTTGTCAAAGGTGACTTTTTTCCCTTCCGGAAGATTTTTGATCTCAATATCCTCTTTGTTCAATTTCACCTGATCGGCCACACGGGGTTCTATCACCGCCTTAGCCACAACATCAATCGTATCCTCCTGGAGCATAACACCCTGAGGAAGAACAGAAGAATCCAAAGAAATCGTCTTCTCTACGTTGGAGCTGGCATTTGCCACCGGAAGAGCTTCCATATTCAGCTCTGTGATTCTGTTAATCATTTCATCTGTAGCTGCAATTACTACTGTCTTTGGTTCATAATCAAAAGCGGAAATTCCATATCCGGCAGCCGGTGTTCCTTCCGTCTTCCATATTACCGGGATTTCCTTTGTCTTCCATAGATCGATTAAGACATTGACAAGCTTGGTATCACAATCGATTCTGCTAGATTCTACCTCGTCTCCGTTACGGTCATAAAACTTGACAGACTGTCTTGCGTTAATATCTTCCATCGCATTATTCACATTCACAACCACACGGATCTCTTTCAGGCGGTGAATCATGCTCTCAGATCCGGCAACCTCAACCATATTTGGAGAGGAAGTTTTCGTTCCGATGTCATATCCCTCGCCTACGACACCTTCTGTTTCGACTACCACCGGAAGCATGGCTTCCACACGGTTCTCGATATTCACTTTCAGTGTATTCACAATTCCAAGAGTAATATCCACATCGCTTGAGTATCGGGAAACCGTGACATCGATGGGAACAGAATTAACAAGAGACAATTTCTCCAAATCCGCTTCCGCTCTGAAATCACTCTCTTTTAACTTATTTAATACACTGGTTTTTCCTCTTACCGTAAAGGTTACATTCTCACCTTCCGTAATCTCATAGGCTTTATCATTGCTCTTTAATACATCTCCATTGACAATCTGTACCGGAATAGTGTAAGTATCGATGGTCACCGGATCATCAATATTCCCAATCACATACCAGAGAGCAATAGCAAGAACTAAGGAGAGAATCTTAAGCCCCGTATTATTCTTCAGATTTATCTTCATTTGCCCTTAATCCTTTCCAGAGTTTTATCCTTGCCTTTTCTGTATCTTTTGGTGAGAACGCTCTCAACAGAATTCCCTTTATGTCATCTATTGTCAGGTTACGGATCAGCCTTCTGTCATAAGCCAGAGAAATTGCTCCTGTCTCCTCAGACACTACTATAGTATAGGAATCTGTCACTTCACTAATCCCCACTGCTGCTCTGTGACGTGTACCAAGTTCTTTGCTTAGATCCTGGCTGGCAGTCAGGGGCAGATAACAGGTTGCTGCTACAATTCTGTTGCCTCTGATAATAACCGCACCATCATGAAGAGGAGTATTGTGTTCAAAAATATTGACAAGAAGCTGGGAACTCACTTTGCCATCAATAAGAATCCCTGTTTTCTCATAATCCTGAAGAGAGATTCCTCTCTCAATCACAATAAGTGCTCCTGTCTTTGTTCTGCTCATCTCTGTGGCCGCTCTTCCTATCTCTGTGATAACCTGTTCGTCAAAAAGCTCCGTTCCCTCTGTGGTATCAAAAGTAAAGAGGCTGGCAATAAAATTACCTTTTCCCAGTTCTTCCAAAGCCCTTCGAAGTTCTGGCTGAAATATAATCAGTGCAGCCGTAATACCAAAGGTCAGAGAGTTTTGTAACAACCAGAGAATGGCATCAAAATGAAGGATCGATGCGAGTACGGTAAAGCCGACCAGCACTACAATCCCTTTAATGATCGTTCCTGCCTTTGATCCCCGGAACCAGCCGATAATCTTGTAAATCAGAAAAGCAATCAGAAAAATCTCGATAATGTCGGATATTCCAAAGCTTGGGAACGCAAATCTGGTACTATATTCTTTTAAAATTGCTAAAATACCTTCCACACAAACACCTTCCTGATTACAGCTTACTTACTTCGCTCATATCTTTTTTTCTTTATTATCATCTTTATTATCATCTTTGCTGTCATCTTTATTGTCCTGTTCCGGTTCTTCTTTCCCTTTCTCAGACAGTTTCTTCTTTGCCTCGTCAAGCAGGGCAAAGTCTTCCACGATCACATTCACCTTTGGAACAGCCTTTACGTAATAATAATAATCATCGTCCTCAAACTCCAAATATTCCACACCGCTGTAATCTATAATGCAGCGAAGAAACTGGAACAAACAGGTCATACACATGGCAAGAGGAATGGTCCAGATAAATTCCATATGGGCGATTTCCACTTCAAACATAATACTGCCGGCAAAATAGGCAACAAGTCCTGCAATGCCGCCTGAGGCACATCCGATATACCAGGAATATTCAAAAGACTGATGACAGAGAATATATGTAACAACAGCCGCAATAACACATGCTGTCAAAATTAACAGAAGTTCCTTATCTGCCGCAAATGCTGCCATGACGGACTGAACCGCAAGAATATATTCATCAGCAGCCGGTGCGGACAAAAGGGCTGAAAGATTACTGCTGTATGACCCAAGGAAATAAAAAACAATACCAAACATCATTGCACCAATGCCGAATATATTAGAAAACATTCCCACAAGAAGAGGCATTAAAAACGGAATCTTAATGACAAACAAAAACGGGGTAAAAGCAATAATCAGTCCCGCATTCGGAAGAACTCTGCATACAAACACCCAGGATATAAATACGATAACCACAAAAAAGACTGCAATATCCCAGGAAATATGCCATAAATGCACCGCTGTAACAAAGCTGGCTGCTGCATAGATGTATTTGACCGGAGATACGGTACAGACAGCTGCCAGTCCAACAGCAACAGCCACCATCATTTTGTCTGTGCTGTTGTATAAAGAATTCAGAGAAAGAAGCAGCAATAAAGTACCAAAGCCTTTCACCATCAACGTGATAATCCGGTTATGTTTTTTATATACCTCATGAAGATCTTTTCTCAATTTTAAAATTGATAAAATCATTTTATTGTCCATTACGCCATTCACCTTTCTCGAAATCTCTCTGCTGTTTATCCTCTATCATATAGTGCTTCTTCAACTTTTTGATTCCTCTCTGATATCTTCTTATACGTGGAACCATGTGATTATATTCTTCCCTGCACTGCCTGTAAGAAAGATACATATAAAGAAAAAGAATCAGTGCAAAACTGCCGCCTGCTATAGCAAACAATCTTCCATAATCAAGCACGTCAAAGTTCTGGATCAGGGTGTTCAGGTTCCACACCAGGATGATCCCTATCACTGCAATCACTGCAAGTGTTACAAAAACAGCTGTTTTCAACCCTTGAAACCGGATATAATCTCCACGGTCATAAGAATACGTGATGAAATCCTTTTTTCCTTTTTTCTTTTCGTACAGCGCAAGCTGCGTCATGGTCTTTAACTTGTCCTGATCTATCATATCGGTCACCTTCTTCTCATTCTCAGATTCTTTTATCAACACTTGTGCAAGACTGTCCGCCATACTGTTCTTAGGGCAGACTCCCCCAAGGATGATATACTTAGTAAATAGTATAACAAAAAACAAAATACCATGCAAGCAGAGAGCTTTGTTTTGCTTATTTTTCCTCTTTATAGTATAATACCTGTAAATCAAGAATACTATGTACGCTATTCATACGACCATTTATAGAATCCCCGAAAAGAGGTGACTGACAAATGAATACAAATCCATCCGATTTCGACGAAATCTACAAAGACGAAATCCCTCCCGCAACCGCAAACACAGAGATAGACACAGACAAAAAATGTCCTTCCTGCGGCGGCACCATGGATTATAATCCGGCTATGAATAACATGACCTGCCCTTACTGCGGCTATGAGGAAGCAATCCAGGTCACTAACGAATCTTTTGTTGCCGAAGAACTTGACTTTAATCAGGCGGAGAACGACGAAGCCTGTGACTGGGGCACTGCTACCAGAACCGTAATCTGTAAAGCATGCGGTGCAGAGACCGTGTATGATTTTAATCATATTGCCAGCGAATGCCCTTACTGCGGTTCCAATCAGATTATGGAACAGGAAACCCAGGTTAATGTTATGGCCCCTGGCGGCGTTGTTCCATTCCAGCTGGATGCAAAGGCTGCTGCAGGCCGATTCAAATCATGGATCAAAGGACAGTTCTTCTGTCCAAAGCAGGCCAAGGAAAGTGCCAAACCCAAATCCTTCACCGGCATGTATCTGCCATTTTGGACCTTTGACAGCCAAACCTCCAGTTCTTATACAGGCCAGTACGGCATTACCAGACATCGAAGGACCAGAGACGGCAAAACCGTGGCTGAGACTCAGTGGCACCATACAAGCGGTCATTATTCCCTGTTTTTAGACGATGTTCTTGTCTGCGGCTCTACAAGGCAGAACGAACAGATGCTCCGCCAGATTGAACCTTTCGACACAGGCAAAGTTGTGGAATACAAACCGGAGTATCTTGCCGGCTTTACGGCAGAACGCTACACCATCAAGGTGAAGGCAGCCTGGGAGACAGCCAAAGACAAGATTGCATCTATTTTAAAAAGGAACATAGAATCAAAAATCGAGCGGGAACACGGTACAAGCCAGACCCGTTTTGTCCAGGTCAATACAACCCACCGCAATGTTACATACAAATATATTCTTCTTCCTGTCTGGATTTCCTCTTTTAAATACAACGGAAAAGTCTATCATTTTATGATAAACGGACAGACAGGGAAAGTAAGCGGCCAGGCTCCAATCTCCTGGTTAAAGGTGCTTCTGACTGCGGCAGCACTGATTGCATTCTTCCTTCTTATTCATACTATGATGAATGCAGATGCAGCAGTGACTGCACATGCACAGGAACTGAGCCGGATCTTATTCACTCTGATTTAACCATCATTTATCTGATTTAATCAATTCATTTTTTACAATAAAGGAGACTATCATTATGGGAATTTTAAAAGTCGGTATTGGAGCAGCCAAAAGTGTTTTAGAAGACACATGGCGCGAATATTTTTACTGTCCATCCATGGACGCTGATGTACTGGCCAAGAAAGGACAGAACCGCAAGTCAAAACGCAGCTTCAATACAAAAGGAAGCGATAATTTAATCTCCAACGGTTCCATTATTGCAGTCAACGAAGGACAGGCAATGATTATCGTTGACCAGGGTGCCATCGTGGAATTCTGTGCGGAAGCAGGAGAATTCGTTTATGACAGTTCTACAGAACCAAGTATTTTCTATGGAAATCTGGGAGAAAGTATTCTGGCAAGCTTTAAGCAGTTCGGCCGCCGTGTAAGCTTTGGCGGTGATACAGGCAAAGATCAGCGTGTTTATTTCTTTAACACAAAAGACATCATGGGCAACAAATACGGAACTGCCAATCCGGTTCCATTCCGTGTAGTAGATACCAACATCGGCCTTGATATTGACATTTCTATCCGCTGCCACGGTGAATACTCTTATAACATTATCGATCCGATTCTTTTTTACAAAAATATCTGTGGCAACGTGGAAGACGAATTTACAAAAGCGGACATCGACTCTCAGTTAAAGAGTGAACTTTTAACCGCACTTCAGCCTGCTTTTGGCAAGCTTTCCGCTATGGGCATCCGTTACAGCGCTCTCCCAGGTCATACTCAGGAGATGGCTGATGCATTAAACGAAGTCCTTTCCGGCAAATGGGGCGGCAACTACGGTATCGCCATCAGTGCTTTCGGCATCAACTCTGTCAAAGCTCCGGAAGAAGATGAAGCCATGATCAAAGAACTGCAGAGAAATGCTGTTCTTAAGAATCCGGGCATGGCTGCAGCACACATGACAGCCGCACAGGCAGAAGCAATGAAAGCTGCTGCTTCCAACACCTCCACCGGACCAATAATGGCTTTCGCAGGCATGAATATGGCTGCACAGACTGGCGGAATCAACACACAGGCTCTCTTTGAGATGAACCATCAGAATCAGTCTGCTGTGAATACAGCTCCTGCAGGACAGCCTGTCCCAGCTTCTTCAAAAGACATCTGGACATGCTCCTGCGGCGCAGTCAACACAGGGAAGTTCTGCGTAGAATGCGGCAGCAAAAAGCCGGAAGCCGGTTTCTGGACATGCTCCTGCGGCACACAGAACAAAGGCAAGTTCTGTATGGAATGCGGCAGCAAAAAACCTGCCGGAGTTCCACAGTATCAATGCGATAAATGCGGCTGGGAACCAGCCGATCCAACAAAACCTCCTAAGTTCTGTCCGGAATGCGGGGATCCATTTGGAGAGGAAGATATAAAATAATATTGTGTCTTGAAAACCATAAGGAGGAGTGATTTGAACTTCCAAACAGCCTCCGTTGGCAAGATATTCTAAGACTCATCAAAAGAACGGTTGAATGTTATTGTGCTTGAATGTTTCCGCAAAATCACAAACTCGCTTCTATTTTTAGCCGGTTTGTATTTGCGAAGCTCAAACAGTGTGATTTTACTAGACCGTTCTTTTTCTTCGTCAAGAATATCTATACCTCCTGCAGATTGTTTGAAATCTCAAATCTCTCCTCTATATGGTTTCTCCAAAATTTAATGTGCATTTCGTGCCTTTTTACTCCGCTTTGTTCCATAATATTTTCCTTTATGAAACATTTTCCATCCTTTGTATTTTATAAAAAACATCTGCTTAAAACATTGACGCAAACATGTATTTAGTATACTGTATACATGTATACAAGATTAGTTGCAACTAACCATTTTTATCCAGAAACCTGTCTCCGTAATTTTTTTGGCGGAGATGTACAGACTAGATTTATATAAGTTCTTGCCATAGAGAACTTAACAACTTGAACAGGAGGATTTCATTATGGTAAATGCATGGAGATCTTTTTCAGGCGGTGCCTGGGAAAGTGAAGTGAATGTACGAGATTTTATACAGAAAAATTATACCCCTTATGACGGAGATGACAGCTTTTTAGCGGGACCCACACAGGACACAACCGACCTTTGGAATCAAGTGCTGGAGCTTTCCAAAAAAGAAAGAGACGCCGGCGGTGTTCTCGACATGGATACAAAGATTGTATCCACAATCCTCTCTCACGGACCAGGGTATTTAAATAAAGAAAAAGAACGAATTGTAGGTTTTCAGACAGACGAACCCTTCAAGCGCTCTCTTATGCCAAACGGCGGTATCCGTATGGCTGTGAAAGCCTGCGAAGATAATGGCTACAAAGTGGATCCTGAGATTACAGAATTCTTCACTACACATAGAAAGACCCACAATGCAGGCGTATTTGATGCTTATACACCGGAGATGCGGGCCTGCCGCTCCTCCCACATTATTACCGGTCTTCCCGATGCATACGGACGGGGACGCATTATCGGAGACTATAGACGTGCTGCACTTTACGGTGTGGACCGTCTCATTGAAGACAAAAAGGAGCAGTTAAGTAATTCAACAGGTACTATGACATCTGAACTCATCCGGGAAAGAGAGGAATTGTCTGAACAGATCCGTGCCCTTGAAATGCTGAAAAAAATGGCGGAGCTTTACGGTCACGATATCAGCAAGCCTGCTTCCAACATTTTAGAAGCGACCCAATCTTTATATTTTGCTTATCTTGCTGCGGTAAAAGAACAAAACGGTGCTGCCATGAGTCTTGGCCGTACCTCTACCTTCCTTGATATTTATGCCCACCGCGATCTGGAAGAGGGAACCTTTACAGAAGAACAGATTCAGGAGATTGTGGACCAGTTCATCATGAAGCTGCGGTTAGTAAAATTTGCAAGAACACCGGAATATAACAACTTATTTGCCGGAGACCCTACCTGGGTAACAGAATCCCTTGCCGGCGTAGGTGCAGACGGCCGCCACATGGTCACAAAGATGTCCTACCGTTATCTGAACACCTTAAATAACATCGGAGCCTCACCGGAACCGAACCTGACCGTTCTCTGGTCTATTCATCTTCCGGAAAACTTCAAAAAATTCTGCGCCGAAACATCCATTAAACACTCTGCCATTCAGTACGAAAACGATGATATTATGAGAGTGGAACATGGGGATGACTATGCAATTGCATGCTGTGTATCTTCCATGGTTGTGGGCAAAGAAATGCAGATGTTCGGAGCCCGTGCCAACCTTGCTAAGTGTCTTCTCTATGCTATTAACGGCGGCGTGGATGAACTGTCAGGCAAGCAGGTAGGTCCAAAGTTCTGCCCGATCACTTCCGAATATCTTGACTACGAACAGGTTTGGGCTGCCTATAAGGACATGATGCAGTGGCTTGCCGGCGTATATGTAAACGCTCTGAACATTATTCATTACATGCATGACAAATACAGCTATGAAAAACTTCAGATGGCTCTTCATGACAAAAACGTAAAACGCTGGTTTGCAACAGGTATCGCCGGCATGTCTGTTGTAGCGGACTCTTTGTCTGCTATCAAATATGCAAAAGTAAAACCGATCCGCAACGAACAGGGTATTGCCATCGACTTTGAAATCGAAGGCGATTTCCCGAAATTCGGAAATGATGATGACCGTGTGGATGCTCTGGCGCAGGAAGTTCTCCATACATTTATGGAATACATTCAGTCCAATCACACCTACCGAGGCGGCATTCCTACCACTTCTATTCTTACTATCACGTCCAATGTAACTTACGGTAAGAATACAGGTGCAACTCCTGACGGAAGAAAAGCCGGCGTCGCTTTCGCTCCCGGTGCAAACCCAATGCACGGCCGTGATGAAAACGGTGCCGTTGCTTCCCTTGCTTCCGTTGCCAAACTTCCTTTTAAAGATTCTGCCGACGGTATTTCCAATACCTTTACAATTATCCCGGAATCCTTAGGGAAAACAACGGAATCTGCCAAAGATAATCTGGTTGCCATGTTAGACGGTTATGTAAGCCAGGGAGGTCATCATTTAAATGTAAACGTATTAAACAGAGATACTTTACTGGATGCCCAGAAACATCCGGAACTGTACCCGCAGCTTACCATCCGTGTGTCCGGTTATGCAGTGAATTTTATCAAACTATCCAAACAGCATCAGGATGAAGTCATTGCAAGAACTTTCCACGGAAGTATGTAAACAAAAAGAAAGGCGGTCCTATGGCAGAAGAAAAACGCAACGCAAAAAATGGAAAAACAGGACGTATCCATTCGATTGAGACTTTTGGCACGGTAGACGGCCCCGGCATCCGGTTTGTCATCTTCTTTCAGGGCTGTCCTCTTCGCTGTCTTTACTGCCATAATCCGGATTCCTGGAATATGACAGAGGGCATGAAGATGACCGCAGAGCAGATTCTTGCAAAATATGAACGAAATCGGGACTTTTATAAAAATGGAGGAATCACAGCCACAGGCGGCGAACCCATGGTTCAGATCGACTTCCTTCTGGAGCTTTTTGAGAAAGCGAAAGAGCGGAACATCCATACCTGTCTGGACACCTCCGGTATTGCCTTCCCTGCTGATCCGAACAGCCCAGTCTATGATAAAATTGAAAAACTCATGGATGTTACAGATCTGATTTTATTAGATATCAAGCATATAGACGAGAAAGACCATCAGGCACTGACCGGAAGATCCAACCGTCTGATTCTTGCTTTTGCCAGATATTTAAACGATATAAAGAAGCCTGTCTGGATCCGCCATGTTGTAGTGCCTGGCATCACCTATAATGAAAAGGATCTGACCAAATTAGGACTTTTTCTTAGAACGCTTAAAAATATCGAAAAAATCGAGATCCTTCCGTATCATTCCATGGGTAAAGAAAAATACGAACGGCTCGGTTACAAATACGCTCTTGCAAATACTCCGGAACTGACGAAAGCAGAAGCAACAAAGGCGGAAAAGATAATCGTAAGAGCAATGCTGGAAAATAACTGACTCTTGAGACCACCAATTATGACCAATTCATGTGCTCATTGATTGATAACCGCTTCATGTGACCACCAATTTATGCTTGCACAACATCAAAAAGATTGTTATAATCATACCTTGACAAAGACAGTTCGAAACCATCCTGTCTATAAACAAAACTAGGGACCTAACACGATAATACTATGTACTTTTTTAATTGTAATTTCGGGTGCCTTGCGGGCACCCTTTTTATTTTCAATCAGATCTTCTTTTTAGACATCTCTGTCTGACCTGGATTTCTCTGCCTGACTTAACGATTTTACCAAAGGACATAAATGTCGTGCTCTCCCTTTCCAAAAGGAGAAACAGTATGCCAAACGAATTATTACTTATTTTAAACTTATTTTTCACCTTCGGTTCCGTCATCCTTTTTCACCGGATATTTGGAAAAACCGGTCTTTATGCCTGGACTATCATTGCAACCATTACCGCCAACATTGAAGTATTGATCTTAGTAGATGCTTTTGGCATGGAGATGACCCTTGGCAACATTTTATTTGCTTCCAACTTTCTTGTGACGGATATTTTAAGTGAACTCTATGGAAAAAAGGAAGCCGATAAGGCTGTAAACCTGGGTATTGCAACCTCTTTTTTCCTTATTCTGATCACCCAGTCCTGGCTTCTTTATACCCCTTCCCCTGGAGACTGGGCATCTGAGAGCATCCATATTATCTTCCAAAACACACCAAGACTGATTCTGGCAAGCTTTCTCGTCTATGCCATCTGTCAGCGTTTTGATGTCTGGCTTTATCATAAGCTCTGGGAACTGACAACAGACAAAGCCGGAAACTCCGACCGGTTCCTCTGGATCCGCAACAATGGAGCCACCCTTATCTCCCAGCTTTTTAATGCAGTCTTTTATACATTCGGTGCTTTTGGCGGCCTTTACAATTTAAAAACACTGATTCATATCTGCATCTCCAGCTATGTCATCTTTATCGTGACAAGCCTTGCAGATACACCATTTATCTATCTGGCTAGAACTTTATATCAAAGCCGAAAATCACGCATTGATTAAACGGCATTCTACATTTAGAACGTTGTAAAATGAAATCCCTACAAGAAAAGTGCAGCAAGTTTGCCAAAAACCTTAGGTCACAAGTGACGATGCGGTTTTCGTGCAAATTGCTGCACTTTTCTAATTCATGGTTGTGTTTTGCAGCATCCCACTTTATTTTCCAACAGCAGTCCTTCCAAATCTACACTTTAATAAAATACTTCGACAAAGTTATTGCATTCTACCCCATTCTATGTATAATATAAATTGTTCGATAATTTTAAACAAAAAGTATAGTATGACAACACATGTCGACAATTCTATACTTTTTGTATAGTTACAATAAACTAACAGGAGGTGTAACATTGGATATAGGTAAAAAACTAAAAGACCTGCGTCTGCAAAATGACCTGACCTTAGAAGACTTAGCTTCCCGAAGCGAAGTCACCAAAGGATTTTTATCCCAGGTCGAACGAAACCTAACCACTCCCAGCATACCCACACTGGAAGACATTTTAGAAGCACTGGGCACAAACCTGTCGGAATTTTTCCATGAAGAGAAGGAAAGCCAGATTGTTTTTTCCGAGCCGGACTTTTTTGTAGACGAACAAGATGATTATACCATCGAGTGGATCATTCCAAACGCCCAAAAAAATGAGATGGAACCTATTCTCTTAACGCTCCACCCAAAGGGTAAAAGCCAGATTTTATCTGCCCACCACGGAGAAGAATTCGGCTACGTATTAAAAGGTACAGTCACCCTTGTCAGGGAGAACAAACGCTATAAATTAAAGGCCAAAGACACCTTCTATATTGATGGTACCAAGAGCCATTATTTATACAATCACGGCACAGCCGATGCCAAAATATTGTGGGTAACAACCCCGCCAATGTTTTAGGAAGGAGTAGTGATATGGAACAGAAAAAATTAATTGAATTTCGAAATATTGTAAAAAGCTTTGACGGACAGATTGTCTTAAAAGGCGTAAACTTAGATATCTATGAGAATGAATTTGTGACTTTACTTGGGCCTAGCGGCTGCGGTAAAACCACACTTCTTCGAATCCTTGGTGGATTCTTAGATGCGGATGAAGGATCTGTTATGTTTGACGGAGAAGAGATCAGCGACAAACCGGCTTATGAAAGGGAATTAAATACCGTATTCCAGAAATACGCCCTTTTCCCACATTTGAGCGTATATGAAAACATCGCTTTTGGCTTACGTTTAAAGAAAATCAGTCAGGACATCATTGACCAGAAAGTAATGAAGATGTTAAAGCTTATTGGTCTGGAAGGCTATGAGAACAAAAATACAACCTTACTCTCCGGCGGTCAGCAGCAGCGTGTTGCCATTGCCCGTGCTCTTGTAAATGAACCGAAAGTTCTGCTCCTGGATGAACCGCTTGCCGCTCTTGACTTAAAACTTCGTAAGGAAATGCAGTACGAATTAAAGCGCATCCAGCAGGAAGTCGGCATCACCTTCATCTTCGTTACTCACGATCAGGAAGAAGCCCTCACCATGTCTGATAAGATTGTCGTTATGAAAGGCGGAGAGATTCAGCAGATTGGTACCCCGGAAGAAATCTACAATGAACCTTCCAACCGCTATGTTGCCAACTTCATTGGTGAAAGCAATATTTTACCGGGAGTTATGGCAGACGATTACAAAGTAAGATTTGATGATATTACCTTTGACTGTGTAGACTACGGTTTCAAGGAAAATGAACCTGTCGATGTAGTTATCCGTCCGGAAGATATTGATATCGTTCCTTTAGAACAAGGCAAGATGCACGGCGAGGTATTAAGTGTGCTCTTTAAAGGGGTGCATTACGAAATCATTGTTGAGACAGTGCCTGGAACCAGCGTTTCCGTTAACATGAGTGTCATCCGCAACCAGGATGTTACCTCCGAAAACGGCAAAGAGAAGATCAGCGCCTCCACTTTCTATGTTGACTTAGAAGATGTAAAGGACTTAGATGATATCGAGATCATCGCCCGTTCCAATGCTCAGGCATGGGATCCTGAGACAGACGAACTTATCTCTATTACCAATGTAGAGTATGACTTAAAAGAAGAAATCGGTCAGTATCCGGTTACTTTCTCCACCGCAAAAGGCACCAGCATTCAAAGAACCATCTTTGTTGTCAACCAGCCTTTCGTTAAAAATGAAAAAGCAAATGAAGGTATTATGGCCTTTAACTTTATCAAAACAGTAGATGAATTGATTGAATCTCAGGCTTTGGATACTGACTTAAAGACATGGGCAAACGCTCAGGGCTGGAAATTAAGTGATGAAAGCCAGAGTATCGACATCAGTGTTGATTACGATTTTGAACCGGAAGATATCAAAGAAGGCGTTTATAAGATTACCTTCTGGACCTCCGGTCGTGAATTCAAGATTCATACAACAGATTATTCCGAAGTAGGTCAGGAGGTCGGCCTGACATTCTTCCCTGAAGATATTCACGTTATGTCAAGGATGGAATTCTAAATGAAGAGATTCTCACAGTTAGCTCTTCCATACATTATATGGGCCGCATTAATGCTGATTCTCCCAATGGCACTGATTGCACTTTACTCTTTCAGTAACCAGGGGAACACCATTGTTGCATTTTCCCTTACCTTTGAGCATTACGTCAGATTTTTCACCGACCCGGATTTCTTATTAATCCTCTGGCGTTCGCTCCTTATTGCATTAAAGACAACTGCTATCTGCCTTCTTCTTGGTTATCCGGCGGCATACTTTATCTCCAGATGTGCAGAGAATATCCAGAATACATTAATTCTTGCCATTACTCTCCCTACCTGGATTAACGCTTTAGTAAGAACCTATGCGTGGATTGGTCTTTTAAGCGAAGGCGGTATCGTATCCCAGATTTTAGCTTTTTTAGGCTTTGAAGGTGTGGAAATGCTGTATACGGAAGCTGCCGTACTTCTCGGCATGGTATACAACTTTATTCCATTTATGATCCTCCAGATCAACACATCCCTGTGTAAGATGGATCACTCCCTTTTAAATGCTGCAGCAGATCTTGGCGCCAACCCAAGACAAACTTTCTGGAAAGTCACATTTCCACTCTCCCTTCCGGGAGTTATTAACGGAATCACCCTTGTATTCCTTCCTGCAGTAAGTTCCTTCTTCATTCCAAAGCTTTTAGGCGGCGGACAGTTCTTCTTAATCGGTAACGTCATTGAAAATCAGTTCATTACCGTAGGGGAATGGAACTTCGGAAGTGCCATCTCTATGATTATGGCAATCATTATGATGTTAATGATGATGGCTGTACGCAAGATTGAAGAACGTAACCAGGGCGGAAAGGAGGATTGATCATGAAAAAAAAGAATAACCGGACCTTTGGCAAAATTCTAATGACCTTAATGATCATATTCTTCTATCTTCCTATTTTGTATATGATCTTTTTCTCCTTCAATGAAGGGAAATCACTGACTAGCTTTACAGGATTCTCTCTTCGCTGGTACCAGCATATGCTGGCATCCCATGACATGATGGAATCCCTGTATACCACCTTTGGCGTAGCATTCATTGCAACAGCTGTTTCCACTGTTGTAGGCACGATTGCAGCCATCGGTCTTAGTAAATCAAAAAAAATCGTCCGCGATTTAATGGATCAGGTCAACAACCTGCCTCTTATGAATCCGGAGATTGTAACCGCGATTGGTTTCATGCTTCTTTTCATTACTTTCCGTGTGGAAAAAGGCTATATCACCATGTTGCTTGCCCACATTGCATTCTGTATTCCATACGTTATGCTCTCTGTCACACCTAAGATCCGTTCCCTGGATCCGAACCTGGCAGACGCAGCCATGGACCTTGGTGCAACTCCATGGCAGGCTCTCACTAAGGTAATTGTACCTCAGATTACACCGGGTATTATCTCCGGTGCCCTGATTGCATTTACCATGTCAATCGATGATTTTATCATCTCCTACTTTGTAACCGGAGGCGGAGTAAAAAACTTAAGCATCATGGTTTACACCATGAGCAAACGCATTAATCCAAGTATTAATGCAATCTCTACTCTCGTTGTTGTAATCATCACCATTATGCTGATCATCATCAACGTAGTACCGGCTTTCCTTGCCAAACGCCAGCAGAAATCCGAAATCAAAGGTCATCACATTCTTCTGCCGGCCTCTGTTCTTGCCGTTGTGATTGTTGCAGTTGCCATCTTTGGCAGAATGGGTGGCAGCAACTCCTCTCTTCCTTACGCAGGGGAATCACTTTACATCTACATGCCTGGTGAATATATCGGAGAAAATATCATCTCTGACTTTGAAGAACAGACCGGTGCCTCTGTCATCATGGAAAACTTTGACTCCAACGAGCAGATGTATATTAAAGTGGCAAACGGGGAAAGTTATGACATCTTAATTCCTAGTGATTACATGATTCAGCGTCTTATCGAAGAAGACTTCCTTCAGGAACTGGATCACAGCAAATTAACCTGTATGGATCTGTTAAATGATGCAGTAAAAGACATGCCATTTGACCCGGGCAACAAATACTCTATCTCCTATTTCTGGGGCATGGTTGGTATTGTATATGACAAGACCGTCGTTGATTATGCAGATCTTGAAAGAGAAGGTTTCGATATCTTCTTAGATACGAAATACAAAGGTGACATTTACCTTTACGATTCTGAACGGGACTCTTTCATGATGGCATTAAAAGCCCTTGGATATTCTATGAATACAGAAAATGAAGAAGAGTTAAATGAAGCTTACACCTGGTTAGAACAGTGTGTAACTACTATGGAACCTGAAATTGTTATGGATGAGATTATCGATAACATGGCTCAGGCAAGAAAAGCTTTAGGCATTACCTACTCCGGTGACGCAGCCTACATCATGTCTGAAAATGAAAACATGGGCTACTACTTACCGGAAAGCGGAACAAACCAGTGGTGCGATGCTATGGTCATTCCGAAAAACGCCAAAAATCCTGATCTGGCCCACGAATTTATGAATTTTATCAGTTCCTATGACTTTGCTTATGACAACTCCAGTTATGTTGGATATACTTCTCCTAACGTGGAAGTAATGAACGATCTGGCAGCTTCTGATTACGAGGGAATCAATGCTTATCTTCCTAGAATCGGATATGAAAAAGATGAAGTCTTCGTATACAACGAGGCAACACGAAAGATTATCAGTAATCTTTGGAGCAAGATTAAGATTGTAGCTAGTAATGCACAGTAAGTACGAGACAGACTATTGCAGCATTAGAACATTATAAGAAAGAGAAAAAGTGCATTCGCAAACCTTAGGTCACAAAGCATTGTGACAATGCGGTTTTCTGAATACACTTTTTCTCTTTCTTTTTGTTCCTATCTGCGCTTAACTGCAACAGTCCTGTTCTATGGCAACGATTTAGTTATACTTAATGTTTACGCATAACTATAATTTATATATAATCAAAAATCGATTGTATTGCATCCGTAATATTAATGATATCTGTCAATTCTATATGATCAATCTTCTTATAACCTCGAACTGTCAAATCCAGCAGCGCCATCTTCTCACATTGTACTTCTCCAATCACTTCCTCCGTCAAAACAGGAATATGTAATGGACTTTTCGAAGAAACACTATAAATCGGACACCCTATTATTTCTCCTGATGCATTAAAAAAATTTTTACTGACCACTAATACAGGATATTTGATTTTTTCGATTTTAAGAATATCCCCTTGCTGATATCCCATCATATCTACCAAACCTCTCTCCCTATAGGTTCTCTCCAATCACCTTCACCATCCAAATTCAACTCTCCGCCAAATTCTGCTGCTCTTTCTTCTAAAGTTCTATGCCTCTGTATCTTTTCCAATCTGATTACACCTTCAGAAACAATTATATTCAATGTTTCATTTAACATAATACCAGCCTCCTGTAACACTTCTTTGGGAATACGGATTCCCTGGCTATTGCCCCATGGTTTTATTTTTACTTGCATAATTCTATCTCCTTATTACCAAAACTGCTTCTCTTCTATAAACATTTCTCACCGAAATTGTATATACTAAGTATATACTTTTTAGAAATAAATACAATAGAATTAATTGTATTTATTATATTTCAATGCATCTTTTTGTTCAAGTTATTTTTGTCAACATTTCCACCTTTTTCTATATTTGAATATCATTTCACATTTTTTAATACATTTGAATTATACATGACTCCGCAAAAAAATGTCTTGCTTGCGAATCACCGGAAACACCAAAAGGTGCATTCCGGGATTGTAAGCGGTCACCAGCGCAGAAAAATCCCCGATGCATACGCACCGGGGATTCTATTAAGAGTGTTAAATTTTAATTTGATATCAAACTAGGCGATTATTCTGCCATTGGTTCTGCGAACATGAAGTACCAGTAACCTCTTGGAGAATGCCATGTTCCCTGTAAATCTTCATCCTGTAACCAGAAGTCGTTGTAGTATGCTAATGGGATACAAGCTACGTCTTCCATGATGATGTCTTCTGCTTTGTGAAGAGCTGCTGTACGGATGTCGCCATCTGCTGTTGCTCTGGATTCATCCATAGCTTTGTCGAATTCAGGGTTGTTATACTTACCATCGTTGTTACCGTTGGAGGAGTATAATAATTCAATCTGGTTAGAAGCGTCTGTGTAGTCACCTACCCAACCGTTACGAGCGATCATGTAGTCACCGGAACGTCTTGTTGGTGTAAACTGAGACCAGTCAACAGTTTTAAGTTCAACTGTAAGACCAAGTTCTTTCCAAGCCTGCTGTAAGTATTCACCTACTGGCTGATGGTATCCGTCAGGGTTGAACATGTATTCAATCACTGGGAAGCCTTCGCCGCCTGGGTAACCAGCGTCTGCTAATAACTGTTTTGCTTCAGCTAAGTTTGCTTCGAAATCTTTGCTGATGTATTCTTTGTTCATGAATTCTTCGCCGTTTGCATCTGTCCAGCCAGGACCCATGAAGTTGTAAGCTGGGGAGTATGTTCCCTGCATTACAGTGTTAGCAACGTGTTCTCTGTCGATAGAGAGAGATAATGCTTTACGAACTCTAACGTCTTTTAAGCATTCTTCGTTAAGGTTAAGAGAAATGTAGTATGTACCAATGATTTCTTCTACATGGAAATCAGCCTGGCCAAGTAAGCTAGGAACTTCTTCTGTAGGAACGTCTTTGATCACTTTTGCTTCGCCGGATTTGTAAGCTGCATAAGCTGCGTTTGCATCTGCTGTTAAGAGCCATTTTAATTCATCGATCTTAATAGCGTCTGCGTTCCAGTAATGTTCGTTCTTTTCCATAAGGATATGGGAACCCATAACGAATTCTTTTAATCTGAAAGGTCCGTTAGAAACGTATGTTGCAGCATCTGTTGCCCAAGCATCGCCGTTAGCTTCGATTGTAGCTTTCTGTACAGGGCTTAATGTTGCGAATGCAGCAAGGTCGCCGAAGTATGTACATGGGTTAGCAAGTTCAACAACTAATGTTGTAGCATCAACTGCTGTTACAGCGAGGGCATCAGGACCTTCTTTGAAGCCTTTTACCATACCAAGAACTGTTTCGCCGTATGGAGCTGCTACTGCAGGATCACATACACGTTTCCAGCTGTATACGAAGTCTTCTGCTGTTAAATCAGAACCGTCAGACCATTTAAGACCTTCTTTTAATTTGAATGTCCATGTGAGACCGTCGTCAGAAATTTCTGGAAGGTCAGCACAACCTGGCTGAAGTTTTTCATCCTGGCTAACTGTTAAGAGACCTTCGAAAAGATGAAGGATCATGTTACCACCATCGGATGCAGAGTTGAGTGCTGGGTCAATAGTTTCAGGATCGCCACCGATCTGTACAACGAGCTGAGATTTTGCAGCTGCGTCATCACCAGCAGGAGCATCGTTGCCACCACATGCCATTAAGCATGTTGCAAGCATAGCAACTACTAATAAGAGTGCGAGCATTTTCTTTTTCATAAGAAAAACCTCCTTAAAATTTTTATGATACAATCCGCCTCATCGCGGCATTGTTCCGAAATTGGGTTGGGGAAAGCTGGTGTTTTACCAATTTTCCACTTTAAACTTTAGTCGAGTAAAACTCGTGTTATGCGAATGATTTTACTCCTTTTAGTAAACTTTGTCAAGATGGTGGCATGCAGCATAATGACCTTTTGAAACTTCCTGCATCTGTGGTTCTTCACAAGCACATCTTTCGTCTGCATATGGACAACGTGTACGGAAGCGGCATCCGGATGGAGGATTTAAAGGACTTGGTACGTCTCCTTCGAGAACGATACGTTTGCTTGCTCTTGCCACCTTTGGGTCTGCAATTGGAATTGCAGAGATAAGGCTTCTTGTGTATGGGTGGGCACTGTGGAAGCAGAGTTCATAGCTGTCTGCAATCTCTACAAGCTTACCAAGATACATAACACCGATTCTGTCGGAGATATGTTTTACTACAGATAAATCATGAGCGATGAAAAGGTAAGTAAGACCACGCTCAGCCTGTAAATCTTCAAACATGTTAACAACCTGGGCCTGAATGGATACGTCCAGGGCAGAGATTGGTTCGTCACATACAATGAATTCAGGATTAACTGCCAGGGCACGTGCAATTCCGACACGCTGTCTCTGTCCGCCGGAGAATTCATGAGGATAACGGTTGGCATGTTCTGTATTAAGACCTACACATCTTAATAACTCAGTAATCTGGTTATATCTGTCTGTTTTGTCTTTTGCAAGGTTATGAATATCAATGGCTTCCCCAACGATATCGCCTACGGTCATACGAGGGTCCAGACTTGCATATGGATCCTGGAATACGATCTGCATTTTTCTTCTATATGGAAGCATGTCTAAGGAAACTTTCTTTCCTTTCACTTCCTTACCGTTGGCATCCATAGTAGGAAGACCGCTGTCAAAAATAACAGTGTCATCATATGTAATGCGGCCGGCTGTTGGTTCATAAAGACGAAGAAGAGTTCTTCCTGTTGTTGTCTTTCCACATCCGGACTCACCTACGAGACCTAATGTTTCTCCTTTTTTGATTGTGAAGGATACATCGTCTACTGCTTTTACATATCTTTTATTTTTACCGAAGCCGCCTGCAGGGAACCACTGTTTCAGGTGCTCCACTTTGATTAAGTCTTTACTCATTTGCAGCACCTCCTTCATATTCTGCTTTCTGGTTCAGCCAGCAGTGTGCATAATGTGTATCGTCGAACATAGTCTTAGGAGGCATTGCTCTTAAGCAGATCTTCATACACTTGTCACAACGAGATGCAAATGGACATCCTTTTGGAGGATTGAGCATATCTACCGGTGTACCTTCGATTGGAATGAGTCTTTCGTGATCTTTGGCATCCATTCTTGGAATAGAGCGGATCAGACCTTTTGTATATTCATGTTTTGGATTATAGAAAATATCATCCGTTGTACCATACTCTACGATGTTACCCGCATACATTACTGCAATCTTTTCACATGTACTTGCTACAATACCAAGGTCATGAGTAATCATAATGATTGCCATACCTAATTTTTCTTTTAATTCCATCATAAGCTCAAGAATCTGAGCCTGGATAGTTACGTCGAGAGCAGTTGTAGGCTCATCGGCGATGAGAAGCTTTGGTTCACATGCAAGGGCAATGGCAATCATAATACGCTGGCGCATACCACCGGATAATTCGTGTGGATATTGTTTTAAACGTTTATCTGGTTCATTAATACCTACTAATGTAAGAAGTTCTCTTGCACGTTCTTTCGCTTCTTTTTTTGTTTTATTAGTATGAAGACGGATAACCTCCTCAATCTGATTACCGATTGTATAAACCGGATTTAAACTTGTCATAGGGTCCTGGAAAATGATGGACACTTCGTTACCGCGCATCTTACACATATCTTTTTCTGTCATGTCGTTGATGCGGTGGCCGTTAAAATCAAGTGTACCGCCAATTAACTTACCTGGATGGGCTGTAAGTCCCATTAAGCTGTATGCTGTAACGGACTTACCGGATCCGGATTCACCTACGATACCAAGAACATCCCCTTCTGCCAGATGGATAGAAACGCCGTTTAAGGCTTTTACTTCACCGGCTGGAGTAAAGAAAGAGAGACGTTCATCTTTAATATTTAATAAATAATTAGTTTCTAATGATTTATCACTCATTATGTACGCTTCCTTTCTTATTAGCTCTTTAACTTAGGGTCGAAGGCGTCACGGAGACCGTCACCGAATAAGTTAAAGCTTAAGATAATTAAACTGATCAATACCGCAGGAATGAATAACAGGTATGGATAAGAATTCAGACCGTTAATGGCAAAACCTGCAAGAGAGCCAAGGGATGGCATTGGAGCCTGTACACCCATACCTAAGAAGGATAAGTAACTCTCTGTAAAGATAGAAGATGGAATCTGAAGTGTTGTCATAACGATCAGAGTTCCGATACAGTTTGTTAATAAGTGGTTTTTAATGATACGTCCTGTCTTTGCACCAAGAGCTCTTGCCGCTGTTACGTACTCACTTTCTTTTAATACAAGAATCTGGCTTCGTACCATACGTGCCATACCTACCCAGTAAAGAAGGGCAAATACGATAAAGATACTGATCATATTTGTTCCGATTGTCTGCATCCAGCCAAATCCAGGCTTTAAGGCAAGCATATCGAGAGGTTCTTCTAATGTTACAGATAACAGGATAATCAGAAGAAGTTCCGGAATCGTATAAATAATATCAACGATACGCATCATAATAATATCGACCCAGCCGCCAAAGAAAGCTGCAATGGACCCAAATGATGCACCGATTACGAGAATGATAACCGCAGCTACCATACCTACTGTAAGAGATACACGGCTTCCGATCATAACACGAACGGCATAATCACGGCCTAAACTGTCTGTTCCCATAATATGTGGGAATACATCTTCACCCGCATCGATTCTTGCCTGTTCTTCTTCAGAATATGTAAATGGTTTTAAAGATTCGGATCCTTTAATCTGCTGTTCATATGTATATGGCCAGAAGTTAGGCAGTACAAATGAAAAAATCATAATTAATACAAGGACAAATGCACTTGCCATGGCAATCTTGTTCTTTAATAATCTTCTCACGCCGTCTTTCCAGAAGCTTACACTTTCTCTCATTACGACAAGACTCTGTTTCTCCTCGTCTGTTGCAGGGAGAAAATCTTCCGGATTGAAATCTAATTGAGCACTCAATGGATTTTTCTTCATAAGTAATCTTCTCCTTTCTATTTCAGTTTGATACGAGGGTCAATGATAGTATAAACAACGTCAACAAGTACGTTCATTAATACCATGATAGTTGCAAGGAAAATGGTAGTTCCCATAATAACAGGGTAATCCTGTCCCTGAATACATTTGATGAACTCGCCGCCAAGACCAGGTACTGTAAAAATCTTCTCTACAATGAAACTACCGGTAAGAACGTATGCAAGCATAGGTCCAACGTATGTAACAACCGGTAAAATAGCATTTCTCATGGCATGTTTAAATAACTGAACAACCTGAGAGAGACCTTTTGCCTTAGCTGTACGGATATAGTCCTGTCCAAGTACGTCTAACATGGAAGAACGCATGAGACGGGTAATATAGGCTGTCGGATAGAAAGCGATACCGATAACAGGCATTACATAGTTTGCAGCTGTACTAAGACCCATGGTAGGAAGGATCTTCAAATAAACACCAAACACATACAACATAACAGTACAAACTACGAAACCTGGAATCGCGATACCGCAGGTCGCCCCGACAATAATCACGTTATCGATAATCTTTCCTCGGTTCAGAGCCGATATACAGCCAAGAGGCACGCCAATACAGATCGCCACCGCAACACCAATCAGCGCTACTTTTGCAGATACCGGGAATTTGGTTGTGATGATGCTCATAACAGTACGTCCGCGCTGTTTTAAGCTGTCACCAAAGTCAAGACGAAGGGCACCCTTCATATAAGTTACATACCGCTCGCTTAACGGCTTATCAAGACCATATTTGGCTTCGAGAGCCGCTTTTGCCTGCGGAGTCAGTGCTTTTTCTGCATTGAACGGACCGCCAGGGATCATGTTCATCAGAAGGAATGTCAGGGTTGCAACCGTAAAGATTGTGACTGCAGCCATAACAAGTCGTTTTGCAATGTACTTTAACATACTTCCACTCCTCTTTTGATTTTTTTCACATTAGTCAATAAATTATACATTTTTTATGCATTCGTGTCAAGGATTCAGTGCTTTACCATGGCAATACGTTAGTGTATTTTTTTGTCGTTCATTATGAAAATTTTGCTTTTTTCAAATTTTCTTCCTGTTTTTACACGAATTTCTTAGGTTTCATTTTTTCTCTTTCCTTCTGACCTAAAAAAAACAGAGATACATAGTTTACATATCCCTGTTTCTTTATCATATTTTTCATATTATTATGTATATTTACTCAATATTTACCGGATCATTCCTTCTTTTCCTGTGATGCGGCCTGCTCTTCTTCATCTGTTTCTTCCCACTCTTCTTCCATGTAGGAAAATTCCGGATAAATACTGACTTTGTATGCGCACTCCCTGCTCCATCTGACCGTTTCATTCATAGAACGGCATTCCTCTTCTTCCCATATTGGAAATTCTTCTTCTCCGCTGCATGGCTGAATGATATAATCGACGGGAGGCTTTCCCTCCACTGCCTTTATGACAAAATGTTCCGGCTCTTTGTCCGGATATGGCCATATATATTTCATCTGATGTGCTCGAATGGTAAGGAACCCATGACCTGCACTCACCAGATCCGAGAAGCTCACAAGAAATCTCATAGCTCTTTTTACCTGTTCACTCTGATTCTTTGACATATCCTCTATCATCTTTTCAAAAGCCTTAGATTTTGCCGCTGCCAGACATCTGTCCTTATAAGGATATAAAATCATATCTTCCAGGAAACAATCATCCAGATCCCCATCCAGCTTAATATGATATTCTTTTTTTTCCCTCTCATATAAATCCCGGTAAGGGAAAGTAAAGGTTATCTTCTCCCCTTCCATCCATTCCACTCTTTTTGCTGCTTTGATAAATCGATGAAATCTATGGCTGATTTCTTTCAGTCCTTCTTTTTCCAGAATACTCTCTATTTTCCCGGAATCTTTTTTCATGTCTTCCAAAAAGAAATACCCCTGTTCCAGAAGAATCTCCATGCCTTCGAATGGAAAATCCAGCTCAAAGAGATTCTTATCCTGATTTAAGAACCAGCCTGCCCGAATCTCATCCTGCATATCTTCAATTTCTTTTAAAACCTTTTTGCTTACACCGGACATCATGAACAGATCCTCACCGGTAAGTCCAAGCAGCTCTCCAACATTAGCAATGCCTGCTCTTCTCAGACAGTTATAGGCTCTTACAGACCAGTCCAGCACTTCTATCCCCGTAGAACAAGAAAGTGTCTCGCTCGCAAGACCCTGCGCTGCCGCGCGGCTGCATTGCAGCCAGACTGTCCTGTCAACAGGCCTTTTCTTAAGAATTCCCGGAAGATAGGAAAGACCGGCTTCATCTCCTCTGATATAGCTGCAGATTTCCTCAACCAGTTCCCTTTTCAAAGCTGCTTTATGAACCCAATTCGTCAGCCAGCTGTCTCCCATGGAGAGTCTTCTTTTGTAAGGAAATCCGGTTTCCAGATAAGACACATTCCCCGCTGTTTGAATTTGATACAAGATATCATAGACATTTTCCAGGAAAGCGTCCTGATCCAAATGAAACCGCGTAATGATATCCCCATCCGTGTCTTCGGATGTTTGTCCCTCAACATAATAATAGTTGAGCATGCGCCGCTCCCCCTCTTTTAACTCAAACAGAATATCTTCCACATATTCTTTTCGATGTTCATAGATATAAGAAGGAATGGTTACTTCTGTTTCATGCCAGGAACTTAAAATCCCCAGTAAAACTGCACCTTCAAAATCCGGCACATAAGGTTCTGTTTTTCCCTGATAAGTCATTAAATATTTCATGATGCCTCCCTTTCCCGCACCGGGTCTTCCCCATCCTGCGTTACCGGTGCTCTGAAGATTATCTCGTAGGATGATTCACAAATTTGGCTTTGTATTTGGAATAAACTATGGTCTGTTCTTTATATAAACTATAATATCCGGATGTGGCATAGCAGACAGCCACGGCAAGGACATAGAAAGACGCTCCTTCAAAACCAAACATCTCGAAAGCGATGATTGTGGCTGTCAGAGGACAGTTGGTTACACCGCAGAATACTGCCACCATGCCACAAGCCGCTGCAACAGATGGTCCAATTCCTAAAAGACCGCCAAGAACACATCCAAAAGTTGCTCCAATACTGAAAGATGGTACAATCTCGCCTCCCTTAAATCCGGCTTTCATGGTAATGGCCGTAAGAAGCATTTTAATAAAAAATGCTGTCGGTTTTGCCTGCTCATGTTCAATGGCTTCTATAATCAGGTTGGCACCTGCGCCCATATAATCCGCAGTCTGCAAAATACAGGTAATCGCAATTACAACAAGGGCTGCCACAACCACACGGATATATTTGTTCTTTAAATACTTTTTATAGAATTCTCCCGTTTTTTTTAGAAGAACACAAAAAGCGATGCTGACCGCCGCACACAAAAGAGCGATAATTCCCATCTTCACTGCATTTATCACAGTGAATTCCGGAATGTTATGCACATGAAATGCTTCCGCATGGACACCCATGTTAGCGGAAAACCCACTTGCCACTAAAGAAGCAATCATACAAGGCATTAAAGCACCGTAATACATAACTCCTACACTGACTACTTCAAGCGCAAACAGAGCTGCAGCCATAGGAGTTCCAAAAAGCGCCGCAAATGCTGCACTCATGCCACACATGACCATTACATGACGGTCTTCTTCATCGAGAGGAATAAATCTTCCAATGAAGCCGGCAATACTTCCTCCAAGCTGTACTGCTGCACCTTCTCGGCCGGCAGAGCCGCCGGTCAGATGGGTAAGAGCAGTTGCCACAAAAATCAATGGTGCAGCCATTGCAGGTACATGATCTTTTGCCTTAATAGTGGAAAATACCTGATTTACGCCTCCGTCGTCTTTTCCAAATTTATCATACAAGAATACGATGATAAGACCGGCCAGCGGGAGCCCAAGCAATGTCCAGGTATGGTCCGTACGATAGTGAGTCACAAAAGTAAGCACATGGGCAAACATAATACTTGCTCCTCCTACGATTACACCAATCAGGACGGCCAGGATAAGCCATTTAAAGAAACTGCCCATATCCCTTTTAATTCTTCTTTTACTGTCATTCACATAACCTTTTATCGTTTTTTTCTCTTCCATATTCCTCTCTCTTTCTATATTTCTCTTTCTTTCTGTATTCCGCTTTCTGCATTCCGCTCTCTGTCTGTGACATCCTCACCCATAAAAATTACCTAAGATATGTTGATTTTACCACAAAAACAAAAAAAGAGACAGACCCGGCTTACATTTTGTCGGATTCTGTCTCTAAAAATCTTCATATCATACAGTGCTTTTAAGCCTGTAAAAGTTTCTCGATAGAAACAAGCTTCACACTGAGAACAAAAATCTCAGTTGCTGCCTTCAGTTCTTCCACGGTTGGGAAAGAAGGCGCAATACGAATGTTACTGTCTTTTGGATCTTTGCCGTATGGATAAGTTGCACCGGCTTTCGTCATAACAACACCGGCTTCTTTTGCCTTGGCAACAACTGCTTTGGCACAGCCTTCCATGGCATCAAAGGAAATGAAGTATCCGCCAAGAGGTTTGGTCCAGGAACCAATGCCAAGTCCACCGATTTCTTTTGCCAATACTTCTTCCACAATTTCAAACTTCGGTCTTAAAATATCTGCATGCTTTCTCATATGATTATACATACCATGCATATCGCCAAAATATCTTACGTGACGGAGCTGGTTTAATTTGTCATGTCCGATGGTCTGATAAGACATATATTTCTTCGCATCTTCTAAGTTAGCCTCGGATGCTGCTAATGCAGCGATACCGGAACCAGGGAAGGAAACCTTGGATGTGGAAATGAATTTAAATACCATATCCGGATTGCCTGCTTTAATACACTCATTCAGAATTTCAAGGATAATATCTCTCTTATCTTCATATAAATGATGAATGGAGTAAGCATTGTCCCAGAAAATACGGAAGTCTTTTGCCGCCGGCTTAAGATTTGCGAAACGTTTTACCGTCTTATCAGAATAGGATACACCAGTTGGATTGGAATACTTCGGTACACACCAGATACCTTTGACAGACTCATCTGTAGATACCAGTTCTTCTACCATATCCATATCCGGACCATCGGAAAGTAAAGGAATATTAATCATCTCAATACCGAATAATTCTGTAATAGCAAAATGACGGTCATATCCCGGAACAGGACATAAGAATTTTACTTTATCCAAGCGTCCCCATGGAGTACTTCCCATAATACCGCTTACCATAGCTCTGGCTACCGTATCAAACATTACGTTAAGACTGGAGTTACCGTAGATTAAGATATTTCTCTCCGGTACTTCAGACATATCTGCAAGAAGTTTTCTCGCTTCCGGAATACCATCTAAGATTCCGTAGTTTCTACAGTCTGTCACACCATCACGGCTCATTAAATCTGCTTCTGAAGAAAGAATATCCATCATTCCAAGACTTAAGTCAAGCTGAGCTTTGGATGGTTTCCCGCGGGACATGTCAAGGGATAATCCTTTGGCCTTCACTTCTTCAAACTGCAGTTCTAACTGTTCTTTTAATGCAAGCAATTCTTCTTTTGTCATCTGAGCATATGGTTTCATTGTGTACTTCCTCCTGCTATTTCTATTCCTTCATTCTTCATATGGATCATTTTATAGATTCATATGGAATTTATTCATCTTATCTGCAAAAATGCGTTGTTCTTAATATCTTGCACGTACTATTTGCTATTGTATTTAAAAATGGCATAAATTGCAAGTGTAAAATTCATTTTTTATTCTCTTTTTTAATATTTTCCTCATTTTCTAACTATTTTATGCAGTTTTTCATCTGAAAATTTCAAAAAATTTGTCCCTTTACAGAAATAAAGCAAGAAAGCAAGCAAAAAGAGGAGAACAAGTCTCCTCTTTATCAGCTTTATTCTTCTGCTTTTGCAGCTTTCTTTGTTGTCTTTTTGACTGTTTTCTTAGCCGCTTTTTCTTCTGTATCAGTTGCTTTCGCAGCTTTCTTTGTTGTTTTCTTTGCCTCTTTTTTCTCAGTCTTTTCTGATACTGCTTTTTTCACAGGATTTTTTTTTGGAATCTTAATGGATCAATCTCCTCAAACACTACCGCAGTACGTGCAGGAAGATAGAGTTCGATGAAATACTGTCCGTTGAACTCTTTTACCGGATATTCCATATGTTCTACCTGTTCAAAACCGCCATAAACTGCATCATCACTGCTAAGAACAAGCTTGTAATTTCTGTTCTCAGGAACAGGAACCAGCATATGTTCAATAGATCTGCTTGGATCAAAGTTAAATGCAAATACTAAATCTTTACGTTTGAACACGAGGATCTTCTCCGGTCCTTTGTAGAGAAGCTGATCTGCCATTCTCTGTTTGAAAACGTTGTGTCCCTTTAAAAGATGAACGATATCTCTGTCAAAGTTTCCTAACCATTCATATTTTAAGAAACCGTTTTTATATAAGCTCCACTGACGTCTGCAATAGTGGAAGCTCCATCCATTCCCTTCACGTGGAAAGTCGATCCATTCCGGATGTCCGAATTCATTGCCCATGAAGTTAAGATATGCTTCACCGCCGCCTGCCATTGTAAATAAACGCATCATCTTGTGAAGAGCGATAGCACGGTCAATCATAGGATTGTGACAGTCTTTATTCATGTCTGTATACATGCCTGCATCAGCAAGACGGAAAATCATTGTCTTATCGCCTACCAGTGCCTGATCATGGCTTTCAAGGTATGCTACAGTTCCTTCACCAGGACGTCTGAGACACATATCGCCCCACATCTTTCCAATATCCCAGCTTTCGTCACTCTGTTCTTTTACTGTGCGGATCCACATGTCAGGAAGCCCCATAGCAAGACGGTAATCAAAGCCGCATCCGCCATCTTCGATAGGAAGACACATACCCGGCATACCGGACATATCTTCTGCTACTGTAATGGCATTTGGATTTATCGCATGAATCAGTTCGTTGGCAAGCTGAAGATATGTAATGGCTTCTACATGAGTATTATAAGAGAAGTATTTGCTGTTGTCATTAAAATCAGTTCCAAGACCGTGGTCATGGTATAACATGGATGTAACACCATCAAAGCGGAATCCGTCGAAATGATATTCTTCCATCCAGAATTTTAAGTTGGAAAGAAGGAAATGAAGAACGCCTGTCTTACCGTAATCAAAACACTTGGTTCCCCATGCAGGATGTTCGCCCTTATCTCCGTCATGGAAGAACTGCCATGTGGTACCATCGAACATATTAATTCCTTCTGCTGTATTCTTTACTGCATGGGAGTGAACAACGTCGAGTAACACGCGGATTCCCATGCTGTGTGCTTTGTCTATTAAATATTTTAAATCATTTGGTTTGCCAAACCAGCTGGATGCTGCAAAGAAGTTGGATACCTGATATCCAAAGCTTCCGTAATACGGATGTTCCATAATAGCCATAAGCTGAATGGTATTATAACCTGTCTCTTTTACATGAGGAAGTACGTTATCCGCAAATTCAATATAACTTCCAACCTTGCCCTCTTCCTGAGACATACCTACATGCGCTTCATAAATGAATAAAGAATCTTCTGCTTTGAAGTCTTTGTCTGTCCATTCATATGTGTTCCAGTCGTCTACAACTTCCGCTGTAAATGTGATTGTAACCGGATCCTGAACAACACGGCGTGCATATAAAGGAATATGTTCTGTACGTGTCATATTAGCATCTACAACCGTCTTCACTTTACAGCCATCCCATAAAGCATCGTCGCCTTCAAGATAAAGTTCCCATACTCCATCACCTAAGTTTGTAAGCGGATGGGAAGTCTGATTCCAGTTATTAAATTCTCCTTCTAAGTAAAGCTGGTGAGCAGAAGGAGCCCAGTCTCTATAATACCAACCGCCATCTACATGATGAAAACCAAAATACTGATGTGCATTGGCAAAGTCAACTAAGGATTTGCCGCCCGGTACGAGACGTTCTTTTGTTGCCTTATAAAGATTCATTCTCATATCGATGTCGCCTGCGAATGGCTGTAACTGTGGATTTAATTCCAAAACTCGATACATTTTATACCCTCCTGAATGAAATGCGATAGACAGATACCCCCCTCTGTCCTATCTTGGTTAGTATCTCACAACTTTTAGTATACCATATTTTTTCATAATAGATATTATTTATTTTAGTTTTTTATATAAATATTCTGTGAAATGTCGGTTTTTCAGATACATTTTTCAGATAAAAGAATCACCTGTCTGCGTATCCCTCCGGATTGCAGTGAACGATCACTTCCGTAACATCTGTAAGAACAAGAACGCCGTCCTGATTATGCACGGAAACTGTCACTTCCACAATACCGTTTTTTCTTCCCCGCTTCGTAAGTTTTGTCACTTCACATGTCCCTGTAAGAACATCACCTGCATAGACTGGCTTATGCCACTCCATGGAAGTGGATTTTCCTGCCAGAAAATTTCCCACAAAAGGACAGACTTTTAAATACTTTGACCAGACAAGCATAAAACTCATCACGCCAGGTGCGATAAGGTCTCCAAACCGGGTAGTTTTCGCATATTCCTCATCTGTATGGAGCAGTAAAGGGTCATATTGTGTGCCAAAAGAAAGTATCTGTTCCTTTGTTATCATGACCGACTCTAATTCTATGCTCATTCCCAATTTTATATCATCAAAAAACATCTGTGTGCCTCCTGTCTATGATTGCTGCATTTCTCTTTTTACAAAAGAACAACATCTATTCACCAGGCACTTTAGCACATTAAATAGTTGATGTCAAGTAGACATGATTACACTTCGTTCCTTTTCCCAAGAGCATCATATCACATTCTTTTTAAGTAGTACAAAACCGGCAGCCAAAGTCAGCATTTCCGTCACCAAAAAAGAAAGCCATACACCAGACAGTTTCCACAGAGAAGCCATCGTATACACAACCGGTATAATCAGAACCATCCCTCGGAGAAGCGAAATCATCTGAGCCGGTCCTGATTTTTCCATAGAAGCAAAATAAGAAGACAACACAATATTGCATCCTGTAAATGGAACCGCCATAAAGTAAAGTTTGATTCCTTTTACTGCAATCTCCTGAAGAACCGGATCTCTGTCTCTGTTAAACAAAAGTGCTACCGGATCTGAGAAAATTACCAGTCCGGCATATATTATCGCAGAAAGAAACAGCACGCTTACCATTCCGTATCTTAAAGTCCTTCCCACGCTCTCTTTGCGCCCTCTTCCGTATGCATCACTAATTTAAATAATTCAACGCTATATCAACACTTCCGGAATCTTCTGCAATATAAAAAATAATATCCCTTAACTGCTCATCTGCTTTATCAGTTCTTATAATACTGTACTGCATTTATTTTTCTCCATCAGTTTCTTTCTAATATCGTCAAATGTACCCTGCATCGGTGCAACACGTCCATGTTCAACGTCATTTTCCGCATCTGCCAATATCCTTAATAATTCCAATTCTTCTTTCATTTGATAATAATCCTGTAAGCCCATTACCACAGTATCACCCCTTCCATTTACTGTTATAATAACTGGTTTACGTTCTTCTCTGCATTGTTTTGATATCTCATTATAATGATTTCGTAAATCTGATGATGGTCTGATTGATTCCATGGCATACCTCCAACACAATATAACATAGTCATATTATATCTCAATATGTCTACATCTTCAACATGATATCCCCACTCTACAAATCTACATTACATTTCCAAATCAACAATTTCTCCATTTATAATTTTTTCTATGTTCTCAGCAAGAAATTCCTGCGACTGTCTATTGTACATAATAACAAGATATACATCTCCTCTTTGAGAGGTACGCTCTTCTTCATAAATTCCTAATTTCTTACCTTTTTCCGTAACTTTGGTGACTTTCTTTCCAGTATAAATATCAATATCTTCTTTTAAACATCCAGATACTTTCAGCCAATCCGTAACACACCTATACCCAATCATCTTTATATTCGGATTATCCACCATATCTCTGATTTGATTCATAATATGAGAAATAGACTTATCCTTCTC